>JAJFII010000036.1 GCA_021775095.1 Rhodospirillales bacterium | reverse complement strand
GGACCTATTCGAGCCTTGTTTTCGCACAAGGCGTGAGCTTACGGACAAACCCCTTGGGGCGGGGCGCTTTATCTCTCTGGCTTCGTTGAAAAAACTTGAAAACCGTGGGGTTTCCTGCGTCTTTCCGCCTAACCGATAAGATTAATCACCTCCGCAGAATGGATGAAATTAATGGGTCCTAACCCTACATCAAGAAAATATTAGGAGTCACTGGTTATTCTGTGGCAAGGAGGCATAAATGAAGTTTACGGACGAACTGATGACCGCCTTGCCAGGCGGAGACTGGCAACGGATTGAAACCTGGGCGGCAATTGCCGGCATGACACCGGCGCAATATGTATCGTTGTGTATCCGGCGGGGGCACGCGGTGCTTCGGGAAGAATTAAAACACAGCGAAGCCAAGGTTGTGCCGTTAACGGATACGGAGTGCACGGGCTGAGAAAAACCCTTGACCGCAATCAATTGACCGTTAATTCAAAGCCAAAAATCGCCTATCTAACCGGAACCGACGCCAACCGTTTGTTGAATACCGGCCTGCTTAGCGAATCCTTCAAGCACCACATGCCGGACCAGACCTTGCATATTTGCGATTTTGGAATGACTGATGGCGAACGCCGACTTTGGCAATCCAAGGGGACGTACCTTGAACAACCGGACCAATTGGCGCGGGGTTTGCATCCTTGGATGTATAAAGCGAGCTTGTGTCATTTTGTTGATACAACCGCCTGCGATGCGGTCGTCTGGATCGACGCCGATATGGTGCTTGTGGCCGCTGTTCACGAACAAATTGAAAACCTGGTTGAAGCCATGACAGCCACCGGATCCGGGGTTGCCGTGAGCCGTGATGCCTCAAACCTGAGCCTCGGCCAGACCGTTGAAACCTTCGCGGCGGCGAACCATGATATGACGCCGCTACATGCCCTGGTACGGGCCTACCATAAAAACCCGGACGCGGCTTACATGAACACCGGTTTCCTGATTGTCAGGGATTTTGAGTTTGCCGCCGATTGGTCGCGGCAAACCCGCCTGCAATCCCCCTGGTTGCTGTTTGAGCAAAATACTTTTAATGCGATTGCCGGCGGGCGCGGATGCCCGGTCCACGAACTGGACGCCGCCGTTTGGAACGTTCATGGTGATTTGTTGGCCGATGTCAGGATTACCGGAAATAACCCTCGATGCCGGTTTTTACACACCACGTCGGCCGAACAACGCCATCATATTGAAAATAAAATCGAATATCCTATTGGTGATCTGGTTTTACCGGGCTGGTTCAAAATGTTTTGCCGCGACGACCTGCGCGATTTGCAGCAAACCTATTTACTGAAGTTTCTACAAAATAATCTCGAACAGTTGCTTGAAAATGAATTATTGGTTAAACCCTGAGCCTATGGATTCACGATAGACTGTCGCGCAGTTCCCTTAAAGCCGTCGCATTGGTGAGGTGAATGTGGCGGCCTTCCGCGATAACACCAACGTTTCGCAATTTAGCCAGGGCGCGGGAAAAACTTTCCCGTTCCATGCCCAGATAAGTGGCGATCATTCCCTTGTCGCAGGGCAGGGTGAGTTCGGTCTCGTCGGCATCGCCGGTAACCGAGGTGAGGAGGAAATCAGCCAGCCGTTCCGTCGTTTGCAGTTGTTGCAGGCGTTCGAAATGTCGGGCCATTTGCAGGATGTTTTCACCAACTGCGCTTATCAGACGTTCGTGGATTACCGGATATCTGCGCGACAGGGTTGTCAGGGCTGAACCACGGATTAACAGAACCTTGCTGGCCCGTCCAGTCTTGCCGGTGGCATAGTGGCAGCGCCTACAGAGATTGGCGGTAACACCAACAAATTGACCCCGTTGGCGTAAACTCAATATGGCCGGTTTGCATTTTTTGTTTCCGCGAATCAGTTGCACGATACCATCGATGATAAAATAAATACCCCGGCTGCGGTCATTTTCCTCAAACAGATGATCTCCGCCGGCAAATTTTAAGATTTTACAGGTATCCAAGACCCCAGGCGGTTTGGTAATGTCGAGGCCGTCGAACAGGCCAGACCTTCGCACCAGTTGCAGTTCTTCGTTATTCAACATATGAAGGTCCAGAGTTGTTTCCCAGATAAGTACCTGTCGGCGAAACGCCCAGTGAGTGCGTCCCAGGATTTAACGGATACCATATGCGATGATGACCAACCTTGACTTAAATCAATATCCAGCGGGCGCTGGCGTTTTTGATGCTTGAAATTTTTGTTGATGGTGACGCCTGCCCGGTAAAGGACGAAGTGTTTCGCGTCGCCGGACGGCACGGTCTTAGGGTATTTCTTGTATCAAACAGTTGGTTGCGTATTGGCGACAACCCACTGGTCGAGCAGATCGTTGTTTCGCAAGGCGCCGATGTGGCGGATGACTGGATCGTCGATCATATTGGCAACGGTGATATCTTCGTAACTTCAGATGTTCCGCTGGCTGACCGCTGCATCAAAAAGCATGCCATTGGCCTTGCACCGACCGGCAAAAAATTTACCCCCGATAGCATTGGGATGGCGCTCGCCATGCGTGATCTTATGACCGATTTGCGCGACACAGGTGAAATTAACGGAGGTGGCAACGCCAGTTTTACAAAACAGGATCGTTCCCGGTTCCTGTCGGAACTGGAAACCCAAATACAAGCGATAAAACGCCGTTAACGCAGGCTGGACAAATTGGCAATCAGCGCGTCATTTTTATGGCGAATTGCAGTAGCAATTTTGTGCGCCGTATCCTGGTCTGCTTCCGGACAATTGAGCGCCGCATCAACCGCCCGATGCTGACCCTGCAACATGGCTTTGATCACCGTTTTCTCAATAAGCGTTTTAACCTGATCTGCCTGTTCTGGTGTTAAGGGATGGGTCAGAAGGTCGCTAATTCCCTTAGTCGCATCTTCCGCTATGGATTTTAAAGTGAACATACCTGTAATTTCCTTCCTGCGATGGCGATGGTTGCCCTCAGGAGACATTGTTAGCGGCCCGCAAAGACAACGACAACCCTAATCGTCGGTCATCAGATGATTCTGACTTGCCTAAACAGGCGATTTGGCATGATATTCAGGTGTTAACTCTAGGGGGCTCAAAAATGTTAAAACCCGTCAAAATTTCCATTGAAGAAATTTACGTTCCAATTAAGTGGAACAAGTCACTTGAGCCTGAAAAAGTTGATTCAATTGCTGAGAGTATTCTTGAAGACGGTCAGAAAACACCGATTCACATTCGTAAGGGAGAGGGGCGCTACGTCCTGGTTGCCGGCTTTCATCGCCTGCAAGCCCTCATCGCCCTGGGTGAGGCGGAAATTGACGCACTGGTTGTTGGTTCGCGAAAGTTTTAGTCGTCGGCCCGAGGTGCCGGGGCTGATTGATCCTGGCAATAGATTGTCCACATGCGGCGGAACGCCGCTTCCAGGTGTTCGGAAAAACCTCGGGCGTCACAGAGCGGGGAGTCCAGCAATTGCCGGCGCAAGCCATGGCGAAGGGCGTTTAAGGCGAGGGGGTCGCGGGCGAAGGCTGTGGCTTTGATTACCAAATCGGCCTCGGATGAGGCGATCCAACTCTCCAGCCCGACATTGCTCAGCAGGCTTTCTCCCACATGCGCGACAAATCGGTCACCCTTTAAAGTGAGGACCGGCACCCCCATCCACAGGGCTTCAACGGTTGTTGTTGTTCCGGTGTAAGGGTACGGGTCGAGAGCAATATCAACTTGATTATAGGCCGTTAAATGGGCGTCCAATCCGGGCGTTCGATCAATCAATTTTACCCGGCCTGTTTCCAGCCCGGCGCGCTCGAACCGGCGAAGCAGGGCCGAGCGATAAGCGGAGTTCCCCAACTGTTTGGCTTTCAGTAATAACCGGCTGTCAGGCACAGCCCGTAAAACACCGGTCCAGCAGGCAATCGTTTGGTCGGTCAGTTTGCTGAGATTATTAAAACAGCCAAAGGTCAAATGCCCGGCCGCCAGTGTCGGACTATCGCAAATGGCGAGTTCCCATTCTGGTGGCGTAAAACACAAAAAACTTTCGGGCAACCGCCAGGGCGTTTCAGAAAACTGATTTTCCTCGCCGGCAGGAAGCACGTGCGGATCGGCCAGAATATAATCCATGGCATCCAGGCCCGTGGTTGCTGAATAGCCGAGCCAACTCACCTGAATGGGTGCCGGTTTTTGTGCGAATAATGCCAGGTTATTGTTTGCCGTATGGCCTGCCAGATCGACCAGGATATCAATTTGGTCATCGGCAATGCGTGTGCACCGGTCCTCGAGCGAGAAGCCTGCCAGATTGCGCCATGTATGGGATCGGGATTTCAGGCGTTCACTGACTTCGTCCTCCGTAGGCGAGGTCGCGTAGGCGTAGATTTGAAGCCGTTCGCCGTTCAAGTGAGTCCAGACGGATTCGAGGAAACAACTGACCGCATGCCGGCGCAGATCACCGGAGACAAAACCGATGCGCAGGGATCGATCCGCCGTGCTAAGGCCGTGATGGCGGCGCGCCGTTGGCAGAAACATGCCATTGATTTGGCGGGCCAGGGCAAGGTTTTCTGCGCGATCTGTTTGTTCCAGGTACAATCGGGTCAGTAGTAAATTGCTGAGGGCGGTTGGAAAATCGGGCTGCAGTTCAAGCGCCCGGGAAAAGTGGTCTGCGGCGGTTTGCGGGTATCCTTGTTGCAATTGAACGGCCCCCATATTTGCCTGCGATTTTGCATGATCGGGTTGTTCTTCCAGGGCTTGCGCCAGACAGGTTTTTGCTTCCTCGAGGCGGTTTAGTTGTTGCAATATGACGCCTAAATTACTAAGCCCGTCAACCGACTTTGGGTCTATCGCCAGGGCACAGCGAAAGCGTTCGAGAGCGCTGTCCAGTTGGTGTAAGTCCTGCAACGCCAAACCCCAATTGATATGGGCTGGTATGTGGTTTGGATCACATAAAAGCGCCTGCTTGTATGCGGAAATGGCGTCATCGTAGAGGCCCCGTTGTTGCAGGGCGACACCCAGATTGCAATGGGAGCCGACATGTTCAGGGTTGAGCGCCAGGAGTTTGCGTAAACACGAACTGGCCTCCTCATAACGTCGCTCTTTCATAAGGGCATTGCCAAGGGTTCCCCAGGCGTCAACCTGTTGCGGGCTGGCGGCCAGGGACTGTTCAAGACATCCAATGGCGGCCCTGTCGTCACCCCGATTGACGTGGATTTGTGCCAGATTGTTGAGCGCTTCCGTATAGGTGGGGGCGATCACAATGGCACGCTGAAAACTCGATACGGCGTCATCCGTCCGGTCCAGGTCCCGTAGGGCCAGTCCCAGACTGTTGTGGTATATGGCCTGGGAAGCGTCCTTATCAATAGCCAACGAGATCAAGTCGACCGCCTGCTGAAAAAAACCGCCCTGGTAGGCCAGCAGTCCGAGCAGGTGATTGGCATCGGCATGGTCGGGTTGCTGCGCCAGAATTTGCCGATAACCCTTTTCAGCCGCCTGCAACTGACCGGACTGATGCCGGTGTACGGCTTGGTTAAGGACATCTGATAAAGACAAAAGTCGACACTTCCCATAATGGTTAACAATGGGCCTATGATAACGGACTATGTCGATTTCACATGCACGAAATTATCGGCGGCGACACTGGCGCGCACCCAACGGTGCACAAAGGGCACCGTTGGTTTTGAGTCCCACAGGACGCTGCGGGCCGGCACCCTAATGGCCCGAAAATACATCAGCGATTGTTTTCCATGGAAATGTTTTTTTAAGGGGCTTTGTCAGCGTCGCTCATAAATCTCCGGATGGCATCGAGCAATGCATCGACGTGTTCGACGGGGGTATTAAAGGCGGTCACCAGACGAACGATTCCCGGTTCCCATCGATCGCTGAAAAACTGGAAACCCTGGTCGAGCAGTGCTTGGCTCAATTCGATCGGGAATTTTGGAAATAACATATTGGCATCAATGGTTGGGTTGAGTTCAATGCCATCAATTTTCGACAATCCGGTGCCCAGGCGTTTGGCCATGGCATTGGCGTGTCGGGCGTTATGTAACCATAAATCGTTTTCCAGATAGGCTTCCATCTGGCAGGCCAATAAACGCATTTTCGAAAACAGATGTCCGGCCCGTTTGCGACGATAGGCAAATTCCTGGGACAGGGACTTATCAAATAGAATAACGGCTTCGCTCGCCAAGGCACCATTCTTACTGGCGCCAAAGGACAAAACATCAACACCCGCCCGCCATGTCATGGCAGCGGGAGAACAGTTGAGCGCAACCAGGGCATTGGCAAATCGCGCTCCGTCCATATGCAGTTTTAAATTAGCAGACTTACAAACCTCGCTGACGGTTTCAATTTCCCTGATCGTATAAACTGAGCCGATCTCGGTTTCCTGGGTCACGCTTACGGCTTGGGGCTGAACCATGTGGACGTCACCAACGCCACGGCTGGCGTGGTGGGCGAGGTCAGAAGGATCAAGTTTTGCATGGGCACCGGTTATGGGAATCAATTTGCCACCGTCGGCAAAAAATTCTGGGGCCCCACATTCGTCTTCATAAACGTGGCTGTCCCAATGACACAGGGCCGCGCCATAACTTTTCATCAGCACCGATAGGGACAAGGCGTTGGCCGCAGTCCCCGTCGCCACCAAAAAAACCTCGGCATCGGTTTCAAACAGGTCGCATATGCGCTCACGTACCTGCCGGGTATAGGCGTCATCTCCATAGGGCATGGTTTGGCCCTGGTTGGCGCGGACAATGGCGTCCATGACTTGTGGTGACGCGCCGGTTGTGTTGTCGCTGGCAAAATTCAAGAGGGGCCTCCCGTCAGTGGAAAAAAAGGGGAAAATTCAGGTTAATTACCAACACCCTGCGGTTACTCAAGAGAAAGTCAATAGTCGGTCCCGTGAACAGATGTCAGGATTTAACGGCTGCGTTGCCGGGTGGTGTGCGAACGGGATAGGCATGCCAGTCCGTGGTGTGCAGGGGAATTTGTCTGAACTGAGCGCCGTCGGCTGAAACCGTATGGGCCGTCGTCAGGGTGGCCTGGCCGGTGACCACGGATGTGATCAACCAGATCAAATCCGGTTCATAGGCCATTTTCAAATCGGTTTCCGAGGGTTGTGCCGGGTGGTCGGGGTGGGAATGGTAATGGCCGAGAATCCGGTGGCGCGGTCCCTCCTGATTGGCTGGCAAATCAAGCTCTTTCATGAGCTGAAATCGAATTTGCGGGTCGACCTCGAAGCGGTCAGTCCCTGGGCCGTCCGCGATATTTGGGCTTTCGACAATGCGCGTCACCACACAGGATGCGGCACCGTTGTTACGACCGACCAGCAGCCCGCAACATTCCTGTGGATAAGCCGCTTCCGCCGCATCGACAATCACTTTGAGAAAGGCCTGTGGTATTGAGATCATGGTTACGGTTTGATCGCGCCAAGGATGACACCACGCTTCAGATCGACCAGGACAATTCTGTTGCATTCGGGGGTCGGGCCGATTTCAAGGTAGGCGTATTGGCGGCGCGGTTCGAACCGGGTAATCACACAACCCGCTGGCAGGTTTAGGGAGATCGTGCCAAATGCAGTTAACGGTTCCCTGTTCGGTTTAACGGGACCCAGGGCTGCTGCAGGTGGCGCGTTAACAACGGCCTGACCAATGGGCGGAGAAACGGCGATTCCGCCAAAAAGGTTCCAGTCTGGATCTGTGGTCTTTTTGTAGAAGCCAAAACCAAGTAAAAGGACGCCGAGGACAATCAACAGTCCAAGAACGATAACGAGAGATTTGAGCCAGCGCATGTTATTCTACCCACCTCGTAGAGACCTTTAAAAAACCGGAGCGTTTGATTAGTGACCGATCAAGACACATATACCCTGCTCGTATCAGAAGACAAGGATGGGATGCGTCTGGATCGGTTTTTGACCGAAGAGATGCCTGGTATGTCCCGCAGTCGGGTTAAGGCGTTGATCGACCAGGGGCATATTTCCAGTTTGGACGCCAAAAAAATAAACCCCTCGGCAAAAGTAATCGGTGGCCAAACCTTTGTCATAACCATTCCGCCGGTTGCCGCAGCCGATCCGGAACCGCAAAATATTCCCCTGGATATCCTGTTTGAGGACGAACACCTCCTGGTCCTGAACAAACCCGTTGGACTGGTCGTTCACCCGGCCGCCGGCAATTGGGACGGAACGCTGGTTAACGCCTTGTTATTTCATTGTGGTGACAGTCTTTCCGGAATCGGCGGCGTCGCCAGGCCGGGAATTGTTCACCGTCTCGACAAGGACACCAGCGGGGTCATGGTTGTTGCAAAATCGGATTTGGCGCATCGCCATTTGGCCGGGCAATTCGAGGCCCACTCGCTGGAACGCGCCTATAAGGCCGTTGTCTGGGGCGTGCCCAGTCCGCGCGAAGACCGGATTGAAAGCCTGATCGGACGCAGCCCAAACAACCGCAAAAAAATGGCTGTTTTAGAAATTGGTGGCAAATATGCGGCCACCAACTATCGGGTTGAGCGGGTACTGGGGCGGGCCGCTAGTTTGCTGGAATGTCGACTGGAAACCGGGCGAACCCATCAAATTCGCGTGCATATGTCGCACCTGGGGTACAGCATTGTCGGGGATCCCGTATATGGTGGTGGCGGTCGAAATAAACTGAAACTGGCGTCAGTGGACGTGCGAAACCAGATTAACGCCTTTAAACACCAGGCTCTTCACGCACATTTGATCGGTTTTATTCACCCGAAAAGCCGTGAATTCATGCGGTTTACGGTGGATGTATCTAATGAAATCAATGAGTTGATGGGTCTATTAGAAAACGTGTAATAAATCTATACTTGACTATCCAACTGGGTTATTATCCGATCCTTGACTGACGCCTGCTCAGCTTTGCTGATGTGGCCTGTATCTTGCGATGAAAGGTTGTATTTTCATGGGTTCTTATGATCGGGATTTTCGGGTCTCTCCAGAACAGAACCTTTCACGCTATCTGCAGCACATTCGACGCTACCCAATGCTGGATGCCGCAGAGGAAACTAAGCTGGCCAGACAGTTTCGCGATTCTGCGGATCCGGAAGCCGTCAGGCAGATCATTGGCTCCCACCTGCGTCTGGTTGCCAAAATTGCCATGGGTTTCCGTGGCTATGGATTGCCGGTTGCCGATTTGATATCGGAAGGCAATGTGGGAATAATGCAGGCCATTCGGCGATTTGATCCGGAGCGTGGGTTTCGGTTTTCGACCTACGCCATGTGGTGGATCAGGGCGTCGATTCAGGAATATATCCTGCATTCCTGGTCCCTGGTAAAAATGGGGACGACAGCGGCCCAAAAAAAGCTGTTTTTTAACCTTCGAAAAATCAAAAGCCAAATCGATGCCATGGAGGAGGGTGATCTGCTACCGGAAAACATTACCCACATCGCGAACCGACTGCAGGTCGCGGAGGTCGAAGTGATTGCCATGAACCGTCGACTGTCGATTCCCGATCAATCCCTGAACGCCCCCATGCGTGATGAAGGCGACGGGGAGTGGATGGACTGGTTAATAGAAGAAAGTGACAATCAGGAAATCGTGTTGGGACGGTCACAGGAATTTTCGAACCGCCATGACTTGCTGAGCGTCGCCTTGGACCATCTGACGGAACGTGAGCGCCACATAATTTCTGAGCGGCGCCTCAAGGATTCGCCGACAACATTGCAAAACTTAAGCGTGGAATATGGAATTTCGCGTGAGCGCGTGCGCCAGATTGAAGTCCGGGCCTTTGAGAAACTGCAAAAATCCGTGAGAAACGCGTCTATTCAACGTCAGTTGCCCTGCTAAATCAGGTTTTCCTTATTGGCTTCAAGCAGCCTTTTCAAATGATTTCGACGCGCCGGCAAACGCAAATATGCGATCGAAAGCGGTGTTTCAGGGTTGCCGAATACGGCGGATATACCCTTGCGGAGATGCGGGTATAAGCTAGGGTCAGGAGCCATTAATTTCATGCAATTCTGTTTGTCAGTAAGCTTATGAATACAAGAAAACCAGCGCAAGGACATGCTGGGCATATTCGAGCCTTGGTTTCGCACAAGGCGCGAGCTTACGGACAAACCCCGAGGGGCGGGGCTCTTTATCTCTCTGGCTTCGTTGAAAAAACTTGAAAACCGTGGGGTTTCCTGCGTCTTTCCGCCTAACCGATAAGATAAATCGCCTCCGCAGAATGGATGAAATTAATGGGTCCTGACCCTAATATAGCCTTAGATCAGTCAGCATCTTCGTCATCGGCCATATGTGGCACCACCGCCGCCGCTCCCTGGTCCGTCGTCGACACGCCGTTGCCCCACTCGTCGACAATCTTTTTCTGAATGGATTTAAGGGTTTTGACCCGTGCCTCGGCCAGGACTGTCAGGAAGGACGCGACCACTGGGGGGATCGATATAAACATCATCCAGCCGAATCCGGCCGCTGCGAAAATGATTGCCAGGGAAAAGACATTACTCATGATGTTCATCGCCGCAGAGAACGAATGATCGTCGGACAATTTAAGAAGGAATGGAAAAACACCGCTAAAATTTAGTCCGCCAACACAGAAAAGCGCATATTTTTGCTCTGTACGGTCGCAAAAGTAGGCGACCAGGGCCGGCAACATGCCCAGGGAAATGATCAGCAGCGACGAGGGAGATACAATACCCCACATGGTGACCAGCCCACCCGCCCACAGCCAGGCGGTTATGCCTGGTCCTTTCGCTGGGCTTCGTGTTGCTGCTCTTGCCATTCGTGCCTAATCCAAATCTGACGTTGTTACCAAGTTTGTAAAATAAGCAGAAGCGTAACCACCGTCAGGGTGATTACGATTGCGAGGACTGCAGCGGCTTGCTGGCCTGCTCTTTCTGCTTTCGTAATGCGTTCGTCGCCGGCACCTTCAATGTCGCGCACTTCTTCTTCCGCCGCTAACCATTCGGCGCGCGCTTCGGCATATCCGTCGCGGTCATCTTTGCGGCGTTCCGCGTTATCGACCAGGTCAAACAACTCCGGCAAACTGCCCTTGCGAACCAGACGCGGAATTTCCTTTTCGATGTCGCCACGGGTAATGCGATTGTGGTAGCTGTTTATAGCCGGACCTAATAGTCCACCGACCCAACTGGCCAGGCCTAAAACCTGCTGTTCCCGCAATTTCCACTGCAAAAATGCATAGAGGCTTAACAATCCGATAATTGACGTGTCACGGGCGTCACTTCCCAGGGCTTTCAAATGGGGATGAATATCCTGATCAAATCGGGCCGCAATGAACGCCGCGATATGGCGATCAATGGGTCGCTGATTGGTATCCGCATGGCCTGCAGCGGCGTCGAGCGACGGCAATACATGCTCGATCAGCAAAACATAGTCATGAGCGATCAATGGGCTGTGGCAGGGCAGGCTGGGGTTGATTTCATAGAGCGCCCGTTCCAGGCCGTATCCGATTTCCTTAATGCTGAGAAATCCCTTCAAGGTGGAAAAGTTGGCACGTAATTCGGAGGTTCCAGGGAACGGCGGAGACTGAAGATTAAACCACGTCGACGTGATGTCATGGGAGAGGATTTCACCAACCATCTGGCTCTGGTTGTTATGCAACATTTCCGATGCGATCATTGGCGCGAACCCGTCGGGCATGAAGGCCACAGACTTATAGCGAATTGGCCCCGAAGGGTCCAAAATCATACATAGGTTACAGACCACGAATTCGTCCTTTCCCTGGTAGCCGTCTTTATGGAATTTGGCGTTTTGGATAAGGCTATTCACGGCGCTGGCCATTTCGGCCGCACCCAGGGACCGTTTGAGCCAGACTTCAAACGTGTCGTCGCTGGCCGCCTTAACGGCGTCCGGAATTTTTTCCGAGAAGTGACGGGCCAGAGCGCGCGGGCTGACGTATTCTTTGCCCCGGAACGAGAACGGCAGTTCAGCTTTTTTAATGGGTTTTTTCTTGGCGGCAGTAGTCCTTTGTCCGGTCAGCCAGTTGGATATTTCGTTGTAGTCCCAGCGCGCAGCCGGGTCGTCATTGAGCATGCCGCGCAAGGGCTCCAGCAATGGCAATGGAATTCGCGAATTGCCAAAAATAACCGTATAGGAGCCTTGATCAAGGCGCGCCAGAATTAAATCATCGTCCTTGATTTTTGCGACCGGGTTGTGACCAAGTACCAGGATGCCGATGGTCACGCCGAGGGCAAAAATATCATCGTGGGTTGTCCCAACGCCGCGGCCCGTTGGATCCGCCATGGCCCGTTCAATCGGCTCATATATGGTTGGTTGATCAAAACCAGGTGGCGACGTGACATTTTCGCCGACGGCGATTTCGGTCATATCTTCATCCAGGAAAAAGATGTTATCTGCGCGAATGGCCCGGTGGGGTGCCTCTTTTGCCGCCATATTTTGCAGCACACTGGCAAGGGGTTCTGCTAATTTGCGCGGAACGTCGTATTCGGTGATTTTTGTTTCCTTGCGGGCAAGGCGGTTTTGTACCCGGCCGCCCAGGGGACGTCCATATATAACGGCCATGGTCCGCTGGCCGAGGGGGGGCCAGTAAATGACGTCCCAATCAACCAAGTCAAGGCGACCGGGGCTTTCATCTTCCTTTTGTTTGCGAATGGTCGACAGGCGGGTTGGGATTTCCGGTGAACATATCAAGGCAAACAGCTTGCGTCCCAGGTCGCGTCTGTCCTCAACCATGTAGGCCTTTGCGGACGGCGAATCGAATTCCGTTAAGGGCGTAGCCGTGTCGAGCATGTAGCGGTCCTTAAGAATCACAGGACCGCCCGCGCCACTGCGTTGCGGTGCATTTTCTGCCGGAGCATCCGCAGGCTCAAACATCTCCGCCATCTCTGGCGGGACCACACCTGCGACTTCATCCGCTTCCAAAGGCTGTTCTGCCATGGTCACAAATTCCTAGTCCCTAATGCAGGCCGAAACGTTCCTGTCAGGCCGACATTGGTCAATCACCGCAGATTTTAGCCATAAAACCCATAAATTACAACGGTGTTTTGATTTTGCGCTCGAAGCAAGGGTTAATTTATGGTTAATCGGCGAAGGGATCGTTAACCAAAATCGTATCGTCACGCTCCGGAGAAGTCGAAAGCAGAGTGACGGGAGCTTCAATCAGTTCTTCAATTCGGCGAATGTATTTGATGCATGTCGCCGGAAGTTCCGCCCACGAGCGTGCGCCCTGGGTGCTTTCCGTCCATCCCTCCATGGTCTCGTAAATCGGTTCAACCTTCGCCTGGCGGACGGTTGACGCCGGTAGGTGATCATAAATTTCGCCATCAATCCGGTAACCCGTACAGACATCCAAATCGCCGACCCCATCGAGAACGTCCAACTTGGTCAGGGCAATTCCGGTGATGCCGTTGACCTTGACGGCCTGGCGGACCAGAACGGCATCAAACCAGCCACAGCGTCGAGGGCGACCGGTGACGGTACCGAACTCGTGCCCGCGTTCGCCCAAAAGCTGACCGATGTTGTTTTTCAGTTCGGTTGGAAACGGCCCACTACCGACGCGGGTAGTGTAGGCTTTGGTGATACCCAGGACAAAATCGATGGCTTTTGGTCCCAATCCGGACCCGACTGCTGCCTGACCGGCAACCACGTTTGATGAGGTTACAAAGGGATAGGTGCCGTGGTCAATATCAAGCATGGTTCCCTGGGCACCTTCAAATAGAATCCGGTCGCCACGACGGCGGGCTTTATCCATGTCCTTCCAGACTGCTCCGGCATAGGGCAGGACCTTGGGTGCTACCTCGACGAGTTCGCGCATTAAGACCTCGCCGGAGACCTCTTCCATGCCCATTCCACGGAGCAAAGCATTATGATGGAACAACAACCGGTCAATTTTACCCTGCAGTTCGTCTAAGTCTGCCAGGTCGCCAAGGCGAATCGCCCGGCGCGCGGTTTTGTCTTCATAGGCCGGGCCAATCCCTCGGCCGGTGGTGCCAATTTTGGCCGAACCGGCGGCTTTTTCCCGAGCCAGATCGAGGTTCCGGTGCAGCGGCAGGATCAACACGGCCTGTTCTGAAATCTTCAGGTTGTCGGGGCTGACGGCGACACCTTGTTTGTGAATGGAGGCAATTTCTGACAAAAGGGCCCATGGATCCAGGACGACGCCGTTGCCAATAATTGACGCTTTGCCCGGGCGCACGATACCCGATGGCAACAGGCTGAGTTTGTAAACGACGCCGTCAATCACCAAGGTATGCCCGGCATTATGGCCGCCCTGAAAACGAACGACAACATCGGCTCGTTCGGAAAGCCAATCGACAATTTTGCCTTTCCCTTCGTCGCCCCATTGGGACCCAACCACAACTACATTGGCCATTTTGAATTAACCTTCCTTAATCGAATTACAGTTTTTGAATGTCGCCAGCCAGCAGCACATGGGTGCAACGCAGGCGTTGGGCTTCCTGTTTGACGTCGTTAGTTTCAGCCAGACCAGCAACGGCCGACCACCCGTCGGCGCGAAGTTTGTCCGACTGCGCCGACGGCGTACCCTGGGGCACATAAACCCGCGATTGGTGTTGTGGGCTCGGAAGGGCGCGCAGGATGCTGTCCATAAACAAAGTGAATCCGGTCGCCAACTCGCCGGTGTCGCTGCCGTTTTCCGCCAGGTACCGACCGCCGTTGCCAAGTTCGCCGCGGACGCCGCGGGCAAAAAATGTATAAGTGACACCACTGTGATACTCGAAGCCCCTATTTTCGACGGGGTCGATGGTGATTTGGATGCCGGGAACTGCGTCGCTAATCAGGCGTGCGACCTCACTCAGGGTTTCGCATTCCTTTGCTGCGGCCGGACCAAATTTCATGGCGTTTAATTCATTTAAGGTTTGTTCAGCCGGACCTGCTGCATTTAACAACGCGCCCAACAGGGCCGCAGTTGACGGGCCGATCTGTTCGGCCAGGCCGGCGACGGTGGCGGCGTCTTTGCGGTCCAGCGCCAGCCGCAATTGGTTGGCGACGTCGCCACGGATCGAAAATTCTTCACACAGGGCAGGTACCAAGGTTGGTATGGCCAGGTCCACGGACAAACCGTCGGCACCAAGATCCGTCAACGCCCGGATGGCCATGAGAATTACCTCGACGTCGGCCTGAGCCTGTGCGGCGCCAATGATTTCGGCACCGACCTGAGTAAATTGCCGTTCCGGGCGCAGTTGGGTGCCTTTTACCCGCAACACTTCACCGGCATAACACAGGCGCAGGGGACGTTCGAAGTTTTTCAATCGTGTTGCGGCAATGCGGGCAATTTGCGGCGTCATGTCGGCGCGAACCCCCATCATGCGTTGGGAAACCGGATCCATCAGCCGAAATGTCTGTGACGCCATAGCAGTGCCTAAACCGGCCAATAACCCGTCTTCAAACTCGATGAGCGGCGGTTTGATGCGCTCATAACCATGTCCCGAGAAGACCGTCATTAACCGGTTTAGGGTGGCGGCTTCGAAGGTGGCATCCGGTGGCAGGATGTCGGCCATGCCAGCTGGCAAAAGGGCCATCTTTTGTGTTTCGGTCATGGAGCCTTCCTCAGGAATTCGGTCAACGGAATAAAATGTGCATCTTAAGACTGGTGTTTCCTAACGGTGTTACCCGGATTCATCAAGTACCTCCATGGTTTTTGCACAGGAAAATGGGGTTGCTTGCGGATCGGCTCTTTCCCTGATCGACAAATTCTGTTTGAGTTCACATCAGGCAACAAAATCAGGGAGCAACCGGCATGTTTCTTCATCTTTTGAACCAAACACAAAAAGCGTCTTTTCTCGTTCTTGCCCAACGCATCAGCATGATTGACGGTGAGGACGACCTGAGTGAACGCCAGGCCCTGAATGACTTGAAAGACCGTTTGGGATTAACCGCCAACCCGGACATGACATCCGTTCTGGCCGATCCGGACGTTTCGGCATTCACAGACCGCAAATCACGGGTGATCGCTATGCTGGAATTGTTGACCCTGGCCTATGCCGACAATTATCTGCATGACGCTGAATCAGATATGATCGGCACCATTGCGGGCGACTTTGGATTTGGTCAGGACGAACTGAATAAATTGGCAGGCTGGGCCATGAGCGCCCTTGAGCTGTCGCGTCAAGGTGAAAGTCTAATGGACGGATAACCCGCCGCGCAGTGAACGGCGCACCGCCGGCCGGCAAACTTTTAAACGTGCGGCTGGGTGAGCAAAACAACGAAGGAGTGCGTGCCGGCGGCTTGCAACAACATCTCAGGCGGAACCGTTGAGAGCCCGGTGGGATCGTTTCATACAGCAGATCTGGGCTGCCTCGCACGCAATACCAGTCATCGGGATCATCGTCTCCGGCTTTAACCGCTCAGGGAAGTACCAACCCATTGATGGCTGCCTGATAGGCAAGACCGGACAGCAAAGCGCCGGTTAAGGATAAAAAGAGATACCAGGCAAATAGCGGCCTGCGGGCCAGGGCAAATACTGCCAGGGCGGCCGGAACACTGGTAACACCGCCGGCAATCATAAAGGCCATGGCGGCACCGGGCATCATACCCATATCGATTAAGCTGGCGATCAAAGGTACGGCGGCAAATCCATTTAGATAGGTCGGGATGCCGAGGCCAACCGCCAGCGGGATTGTCCACCAGGCGTCGCTCCCCAACCACCCTGAAATCGTCGATGCCGGCACGTAGGCGACCATCAGGCTCTCTATCAGGAAAGCCAAAGTCAGCCAACGGCCGAGGAACCAGCCGTTGTCTGTGAAAGAGTTCCAAAATGCCGCCCGGCTCGTTGGGTCCCGCCAGGGTTTCCAATTTACCACTGCAGGGGTCGGTCGGGAGCGACAGGACACTCTGCAACCGGTACCGGTATCACCAATCCGCAACGGCTGCGCCAAACCGCCCGATTTTTGCAGGATATGAGTTAGAAACCCACCCAATAACCCAATGCCAATAGCGGCAAGGGTTTTGGCGACCGTGAACGGCAGGCCAATGGCCGCAGCACTGATGATAAACATCTCCGGATCCATTAGGGGCGAGCTTAACCAAAAGGCCATGACCGGTGCTAGCGGTACACCGGCCGCCAACAGGCCGGCGACCAGGGGGATGACTCCACACGAACAAAACGGTGACAAGGCACCGAACAGGGCGGCCAGGAAAATCATGCGCCGCGGTTTGCCGGCAAAAATTGCAGCAATCAGATGTTCGGCGCCGCTGGCTTTGGCATAGGCCGCAACGCCAATGGAAAGAATAAAAAACGGCAGAATTGAAACCAGGGCACGAACGGTGAATTGCAAACTGTCGAGGGTTTGGGGCGGATCGAAAACGGTGATAACAGCGACCAACGTAACCATCGCCAGGATAACCCGGTCAGGGGTCAACCGCCGAAAGTAGGGCGGGAGGTGGGTCGCCTGCAGCTGTTGCAAAATTGTCATGATCTCACCTGACTATAAAATACTTCGATATTTATCGAAATATTTGATTAATAAAAAACGGTCGGTTATCCGGCCGTCTTCACAGCGCTAACTTCTGTCATATCGCCAAATCCCTTGCAGCATTCATCCCTTAAAAATCCGACCAGTTCATCCATCACGCCCGGTTGTGTCCGGCAATGCAGGGTTCGCCCGTCACGCTCCTGGAGAATCAATCCCGCCCAAACCAGATGGGAAAGGTGATGGGATAGGGTTGATGCGGGAATTTCCAGGTGTTTCTGAATGCCGCCTACCGTCAAGCCCTGGTCGCCGGCGCGAACCAACAAGCGAAAAACCGCAAGTCGGGTCGGGTTACCCAGTTCACTTAAACATTTTGCCGCCTGATCCATTTCCATGGACGCACTATGGCACGGGGCCGACTAAATTACAACTATAATTCTAGAAATATCGAATTATAAAACCTTTGTCCGATATGTCGATATGTAAGGAGCCCGTCCCGCCTAGGGCAGGGAGAAAGGTCGGCGGCAGGTTAGTCAAAAGCGAGGATTTATTCGATAGAAAAAGCCTGGCTACGGACGGTTTTTCCCAGATTGTCGATCAGCAGCGGGACCATTTTTTTGGTTAGTGTTAAACCCTCTCCAGATTGCAGGTCGGCCACCGACCAGGCACGCCATAGGGTTTTGCCGTTTGTCCGGCTTTCGACGGAAACTTCCAGCCGGTACTGGCTGGAGGTTGACGTCGCTTTCTGGGCACCTTGATTTGGGTTCAACAAACCGCCGGTGCTGGAATCGTAAACATTGACCCGAGCCTTGTGGTTTTCGCCGCCGCCCCGACCGCCACTGGCTTCCAGGGAAAGGACGTGCCCTTTGGAAGCCGAATTCCAGCCACCGATTTGGTCACTGGTTTCAAAACTGAGAATGATGTCAGCTTTTTTCACCAGTTCATAACCGTTTTGCAACAGTCTTTTTTCAATTTCAGCGAGCAGCGCCAGATTATCATCGGAATCGTCAAGTGCTTGAACCTGAATGACCTTTTTCGCAGGTAGGGGGATCAGAGACAGGGCGTTGAGCATGCCGTCATCGGCATAAGCTGGCGAGGGTTGTGTTAGGCCGATAGTCAAACCAACAATCAATACAGTAACAATTTTCATAAGGCACCCTTTTAGGAAATAATATTCGGCTAGCATATAGAACAGATTCGCTCAGGGAAATTCATAAGTTGTACATAAATAGGAATGGCCGGGAGGCTTTGCAATTTACGCCGGGCAATCATTGCAAAACCGGCGATAGTGACTGACTATCAAGGCCGATGGCGAGCAGCATAAAAGGGTGAATACCAGTTGAACAGATCAAAACGAAAAACCGGTGCCATAGCCGCCGGCCACCCGGAAACCGTAAAAGCCGCCCAGATTACTTTGGAAGAAGGTGGTAATGCCTTCGATGCGGTAATGGCGGCGATGGTTGCATCGGCCATCAGTGAGCCGGTTTTGTCGTCGATGGGCGGCGGTGGATTTTTGATGGCGGCACCCATCGGTGCCACCCCCCTGATCTACGATTTTTTTGCACAGACTCCGGGTGCCCACGCGCCGGAGGAAGGACGCGATTTTTCGCCCGTTGTCTGCGATTTTGGCACGACCCACCAGGAATTTCATATTGGCCGCGCGGCAATTGCCATTCCCGGTGCCGTGAAAGGATTATTTGATGTTGTTGGCGAACTCGGGCGTATGCCGGTCAAACGGGTGGTCGAACCGGCCCTGGCGCTGGCCAGGGACGGATTGGTGATCAATGAGATGCAGGCCCGGATATTTCAAGTGGTCGGTCCGATCTATATGGCGACGCCCGAGAGCCGTAAGTTGTTTGCGTCAAAAAAAGATACCTCGAAACTGATTACCGCCGGCGAGCATTTTTCCAATACTGCCTTCGCCGATGTGATCGACGCCATCGCCCATGAAGGTGAAGCCCTGTTTTACAAGGGCGAACTGTCGGCGCAAATGGATAGGGACTGTCAAAGGGGAGGGGCGTTACGGCGCCGTGATCTCGAACGGTATGAGGTAATTCGTCGGCAACCGCTTGCCGCAAGTTATTGTGGTGCGACGTTTTTGACCAATCCGCCGCCCTCCAGTGGCGGTATTCTCATTGCCTTTGCTCTCGCCCTGTTGCAGGGGTTGACCTTTGACGGCATGGCGGCGGGCAGCCGAGCCCATCTGGACACCCTTGTCCAGTTCATGGAAATGACCAACCCGGCGCGGTTCGAAACCGGATTGAACCCCGACGACGGCGAACAAAAATCAAACGACTTGCTGTCGCCGGACCTGCTTGAGCTTTACCGCACTAAGATTTCGGGGGCTCCCAAATCTCACCGGGGTACCACCCATATCAGCGTCATAGACGGCGACGGCAATGCTGCGGCACTGACCATGTCGAATGGCGAAGGGGCAGGTTATATCGTGCCTGATACGGGAATTATGCTCAATAACATGCTCGGGGAAGAAGACATCAATCCCAGGGGATTTCATCGCTGGTTGACCGATATTCGCCTCAGTTCGATGATGGCACCAGGCCTGTTGCGACACTCGGACGGTCGAATTACAGCCCTGGGCTCGGGCGGGTCCAATCGCATTCGCACGGCGATTTTGCAGGTTCTTGTCAACCTGCTGGCATTTCAAATGCCGTTGCGGGACGCCATCGCCGCCCCGCGCCTGCACCTCGAGGGGCGACGACTGGATATGGAGGCGGGGTTTGAGCGCGACATCAGTGAACAGATCGCTGCCGGTTTTGACGACGCGCAAATCTGGCAGGAAAAAAACCTGTTCTTCGGTGGCGTCCATGGTGTTGGATTTACGCCGGAAAAAGGTAACATGTGGGCGGCCGGTGATGAACGGCGTAATGGCTGCGCAGTGGTCATAGGATAGGGCGACGCACCCCCCATCGTCGCACGAAAACAAGCCAAATCCTATCGATATTGCTGGGCCACCAACTCGGCACCCCGTTCGGCAATCATCAGGGTTGGCGCGTTGGTATTGGCGGATGTCACCATCGGCATGACCGATGCGTCAATAACCCGTAACGCCTCAATACCTTTGACCTTCAGATTGCTATCGACCACCGCGCCGTCGTCATCGCCGGCGCGACAGGTGCACGATGCGTGGAAAGCCGTGCCGCCGTTTTGCCGGGCGAAGGTCAGCAGTTGGGCATCACTGACAATGCCCGGACCGGGCAAAACTTCTTCTGCGATCAGCGCGTTGAAGGCCGGTTGACGGTAAATTTCACGCAAAAGTTTGAGTCCGGCGACGATGGTTTTGCGATCAATTTCCTCGTGTAAATAATTGGCTGTTATGCGCGGGCCGACGGTGGGGTCGCTTGACTGTATGTCGAGCCGTCCCCGTGACGTGGGCAGGCATTGATAAACGGCCGACGTAAACCCGGAAAACCTGTGCAGGGGGTCCCCTGGTTTGTCTACGGACAGGGGCATTACATAGACTTGGACATCGGGCCGACCGTCGACCGCAAATTCCGTACAAGCGGCTCCGCCAACCTGCGCGGCGCCAACGGTTAACGGGCCTGTGCCCTTAAACAACCACTCCAGCCCCATGCCTGCCAGGCGCAGGGGATTACGGATTGTGTCATTTAAGGATTGCGGTTTATTAAGGCGAACAATGGTTCGGACCTGGTAATGGTCCTGCAGATTGCCACCGACATCGACCGCATCTCTATTTATCTTTATTCCGTGCTGACGCAACAGGTCAGCCGGACCGATGCCTGAAAGCTGCAGCACCTGTGGTGATTGGATGGCACCGGCTGACAGCAGCACTTCCTGGTCGGCTTGCGCTGAGTATTGATTGCCATCCGAGACCCAGTGCACGGCCAGCGCCCGGTCCTTGTCGATATCAATCCGCGTCACCAGGGCACCGGTTATGATGGTCAGGTTCGGGCGCTTACGAATGGGGTGTAAAAACGCCCGGGCGGCGCTTTCCCGCCAGCGCTTTCCGATACTCAACTGGTAAGGCCCAACGCCAAAAGTCGAGGCGCCGTTGAAGTCCGAGTTTGCCGGTAAGCCAAATTGCTGGGCGGCTTTTATCCAGGCCTGGCAGCTGGGGTCTTCATTGCGCAGGTTGGAAACTTTTAGTTCTCCCTGATTGCCCCGATACTGATCCGGCGTATTTCCATTGTTTTCCAGACGGCGAAAATACGGCAGTACCGAATTATAATTCCAGCCGGTTGCCCCGAGACGTTCCCAATCGTCGAAGTCCTGGTGCTGGCCGCGCATGAAAATAAGGCCGTTGATCGAGCTGGAGCCGCCAATGACCCGGCCCCGCGGCCAGATAATACTGCGACCCGACGTGCCTTCTTCCGGCTCCGTCGGAAAATGTCGGGCAACCCGATCATTGAAAATCGATTTAAAGTATCCGACGGGCAGGCGCAGCCAAAAATTGCGGTCCCATTCGCCAGCTTCAAGCAACAAGACGCGACAATTATTATCCGCTGACAGACGGTTCGCAAGAACACAACCGGCAGACCCGGCACCAATAATAATAAAATCATAACCGGCTGCGGCAGACGGTTTTCGGGCGGAATAAAAAGAGCGGCTGGTCAATGGGAGCCTTTCGATTTGTCACCGTCTGACGCGGCGCTCAGGACTGCTGTACAGGCCGCATCACTAATCATGCCCACCGCGTGCAGGCGCTGCCAGATGCCAGTGCCAAGGGGGACTTGCATCATTTCCATATTGCTTACAAGGTGACTGGTTTCGGTGAACCCGGCGACAACACTGACGACGCTCGGGTGACAGGCCGCCAGTTGTAAGGCGACGGCGATCAACGAGACATCGTGATCGTTACAAAGGGCTTTTATGTCTTTAAACCGCTGAACCAACTGCGGGTTTGGTGGTGCGCCAGCAACATGGGTGTTGTCCTTCACACCTTCGGCGAGAATGCCGTTATTAAAAGGCGCAGCAGCAAGAATCGATATGCCACGTTTTTGACAAAGCGGAAACAAGTGATCAAATGCCGTCTGATCAAGCAGGGTGTTGCGCCCGGCCACCATAAAACAATCGTAGTCACCCCGTTCAGCCATTTCGACACAAACATCGGCATCGTTGGATCCGATACCAATGGCGGTAATGACACCATCGCGACGCAGGGTATCGAGCGCCCGGTAGGCACCTTTTGAGGCTTCATCCATACGTTGCGATAGATTTTCCCCATGCCAGTTCAACGACAGGTCATGGATAAAAAGCATGTCAAGTCTGGCTAAACCCAAACGCTGCAAACTGTCTTCAAAGGAACGCAGGGTGCCGTCGTAGCTGTAATCGAAGCGAAAATTGAACGATAGCGGATGCACCTGTCGGGACGGTTGCAGGGTTGCACCTGGCGCTGGGGTCAGAATTCGTCCAACCTTGCTCGACAGCACGTAATCGTCGGTATTAAGGTCACGCAACATGGTGCCCAGCCGCAATTCAGCCCGGCCATGGCCATAGAGGGGTGACACATCAAAATAACGCAATCCCAGGTCATAGGCGGCGCGCAGCCGTTGAACAGCTTGTTGATCCGTACAGCGGATGCGGCCACCACCAATTTGTCCGGTGCCCACACCCAACCCGGACACGGCAATTTCGGTCCCGGCCAGAGGGGTCCTTTGCAGGCATGAGGCCGGTGAATTTATGGGCGACGCCGGCGGGGAAGTTTTTGAAGTGGCCATGGACCGGTTCACAGAGCGCGTTCTGTTTGGCAGTCAAACAAGTGGTATTCCGATGAACTGAAATTGAGCGGAACCTGATCGCCGATTTTAATGTCCGGGCGGTCGCGCATGGCCGCATAGACTTGTGTTTTGCCGACCTCAAGGACAACCTGCGATTCGGGACCGGTGGGTTCGATTACACGGACCAGACCTTTGATACCTGTTTCGCTTTTGGCAATGGTAATGCCGTCGGGACGTAAGCCGAACAAAACCTGTGATCCCGGCGGTAATTTTCGATCAATGGAGGAGCTTTGTCCGTCGCCAAATTGCAGGGTTGTGCCGCTGTCGTGATCACCTGCTGTCGCTTGCAGTATGTTCATGGGCGGCGAGCCGATAAAAGTAGCGACAAATTTGCTGACCGGATGGTCATAAATTTCCAGCGGTGAACCGACCTGCGCAACGTGGCCATTGTCCATGACAATAATTTTGTCGGCCATGGTCATGGCTTCGATCTGGTCATGGGTGACAAACACCGACGTGGCGCCAAGGGCAAGGTGCAGTTCCTTAACTTCAGTGCGCATATTTACCCGCAGTTTGGCATCCAGATTGGACAGGGGTTCGTCGAAAAGAAAAATTTCCGGATCTCGGACAATGGCCCGGCCCATGGCCACCCGCTGTCGTTGGCCGCCGGACAATTGACGCGGAAACCGGTCCAGATATTCACCCAGGCCAAGGATATTTCCGGCCTTGGCAACGGCGGCGTCGATGACCTGTTTGTTTTCATTGCGCAGGCGCAGGGAAAATCCCATATTCTCAGCGACCGTCATATGCGGATACAGGGCATAATTCTGAAACACCATGGCGATATCGCGGTCCTTTGGCGCGACGTTGTTGATCACCTTGCCGTCAATGGAGATGGTTCCACTGGTAATGTCTTCAAGCCCGGCAATCATTCTGAGCAATGTTGATTTCCCACAGCCTGATTGACCAACCAGGACAACAAATTCGCCATCGCCGATCTCCAGGTCTATGCCGTGAATGACGGCGACCTTGCCATAGGATTTGCTGACGTTTGCGATGGAAATGTTGGCCATACTCTGATTTTCCCTGTTGCCTTGTCTCTCGGCGGGCCCCATCGGCGCCGAGGCTTCGGCCTAATAGGAAACTTATCTGATAACTTAGTAAAAATTCTAGATACTTGTCAATTTTCTACCATACTAGTATTCTCTGAGCTGGATTGCACATATCCAATCCTTTATATCTAATTTTATAGAACCAAAGGATGGGTTTTGATCAAAATATACGGCAAAAATAGGGAGAGTCTGAATTATGTTGGAAAAATCGCTTAAATTAGCCTTGGCAGGATTGTTATTATCTTCGACCGTGTCCATGGCTGCGGAAATCAATCTGCAATTTCGTTTTAATGATCCGCAGCACAAAGAAATGCGGATGGCGCTTGATGAGTTTGAAGCCGCCAATCCAGGCATTAAAGTCGACCTGAAACGGATCGCCTGGAAGGACGCCCGTGATCAGTTAATTCGGGAATCTGCTGTTGGTCAGGGACCGGACGTGGTCCATTCGGCCTTCGTCTGGGTGCAGGAGTTTGCCCAGTCCGGTTCGCTTATTCCGCTTGAAAAACTGGTTGGTTACAGTCCATTTAAACATGGTTTCGAAGATTTTGTCGCCAATGACCTGACCTATTTTGAAGGCAAGCCTTACGGCGTTCCCTGGACCGCCGATACCTGGTCGATGATTTATAACAATAATGTCATGCGCGAGGCCGGCATCACCAGCAAACCGACAACCTGGGATGAAGTTCTGGCAGCAAGCCGTATTATCAAAGAAAAAACCGGCAAGATTGGGTACAGTTTTATTGGTGGCGTGCCCGAGTCGGCTTTTATGGTCAATTATTTTCTGTGGTCTAACGGCTCAACCATAGTCGATGATGACGGCAAGGGTGGATTTAAGATTGGCACCACCAAGGAACAATTGGTTGAGGCCATGGAATACTACAAGACCTATTTGGATGAAGGTTTGGTACCAAAATCGATACTTTCACAAAGTACGGCGCACGACCCGTCGGGCCTGCAACCCATTTTGGACGACAAACAGGCAATGGCGATTGTTCCGATCGCTGTTATTCGCGGGTTAGTAGAAGGATACAAAGCGTCCCACCCCGACAAACCGATGGCTCTCGACACCGGACTTACGCCGCAGGGACGAACCAAAGGATTGACCCACCTGGGCGGACGCACCCTGGTTATCAATAGTGCAACCAAACACCCGAAAGAAGCTTGGTTGTTGCTCAAACATCTGATTTCGCCGGCCATTATGACTAAGTATTACGGCAATCAGATGCCGGCGACGAAGTCGGGCCTTGCAGCCATCAAATTTGCCAGCCATGAGCAGGGGTTTGCTAACCAATTTGCCAACCATACCCGTTCCTGGGGGCCTTACTCCCGGGGGCCAGCACCGATTGGACAAATTCGCAATGTCCTTGCCCGTTCCTTCGCGGCTGCCATATCGGGACAAAAGTCGCCTGAGGACGCGGCGGAAAGTATCCTGAAAGATATTGCCCGGATGATGGATAAATAGAAATCGTAGGCGGGGTTTTAGAGGACGTGCCCGGGCTTCCATTGACGATGGGAGCCCGGGTGACGTGGTAGGGTCATAACCACACATGAAGACATACAGCGCACAGGCACAAGAACGCTTTTCGGCTTTTTTCATGCTGTTTCCAACGTTTTTTGTCATTATCAGCTTTTACTTTTATCCAGCGCTCTACAATCTCGAACTGAGCTTTACGGATATGGAGTTTACCCAGTTGCGCACGGGCGGCGATTGGGTTGGATTCGAAAACTACATTGAGTTTTTTACGAGCAACGATTCCTTCAACGTGGCGTTTAATACGGTATTTTGGCTGACGGCAGTATCCGTGACCCTGCGCCTTTTCTTAGGTCTGTTGTTTGCACTATTATTGAATTCTAAAATGTTGTCGTCCCTGAAACTTTCGACCTTGTCGCGGTTGTTTTTGTTGGTCCCCTGGGCAACACCACCGGTGGTCTCGGTTATTGCCTGGCGCTGGATGCTCGAACCCATCGGCGGACCGGTAAACGAATTTTTATTGTATACAGGGATCATTTCCGAGGCCATTTCCTTTACTGCCGATCTGGCCACGGTCTGGCCTACGATTGTCACGATCATGGTCTGGAACACGACGCCGCTGGTTGCTGTGTCGCTGCTGGCATCCCTGCAAACAATCCCCGACGATCAAATTGAAGCGGCAAGCCTGGATGGGGCGACACGCTGGCAGCAGTTTCGTTTTGTCACTCTGCCTTATCTGATGCCAACGCTTTCGGTGTTATGTCTGATGTCCATCATCTGGACATTTAACAATTTTATTTATGTGTGGCTGACGACCCTTGCCGGACCTGGAACCTATACCAACGTCATGGCCACGGAAGTTTACATGAAAGCCTTTGTCGATCTGCGTCTTGGTTATAGTTCAGCCGTCGGCGTCTCTATGGCTATAATCCTTGCTGCCTTTGGCGCGCTTTATTTCCGGGTCGTCGGGTTGAGCAGGATGCAGGACAAGGTGGGCTGAGATGGTTGATCATCCGGCTAAAAAACCCCCCAGTAGACCGATTGAAGGTGGATTGATCGTTCTGGCGTTTGCTTTGTTTGCCTTGTTCATGGTGGCCCCCGCCTATTATGTTTTTAAGGGCTCATTTCAATCGCTGTCGATTTCCATTGCCTCGGGATCCGCCGGATGGACCTTGAAGAACTATTTTTATATCTTCAGTGAAGGGTACCATATTTATGTCATCAACAGCTTTTTGGTTTGCCTGACGGCAACGGCCCTGGCCTGCGCAATTTCACTTTTTGCCGCCTATGCCCTGTCACGGTTTCGTTTTCGGGGGCGCGGATTGGTTTTTGGGGCCATTATGGGTGGCCAACTTTTCCCATGGATCATATTGATCAATCCCATATTTATTCTGTTCGCCCGCAACGGTTTGGTGAATAGTCATCTCAGTATGATTTTCATTTATACGGCCGTTATCACGCCGTTCTCGGTCTATTTGCTGGTGGGTTATTTAACGACTATTCCCAAGAGCCTTGACGAAGCGGCGATTATGGATGGCGCTTCGCGATTTAAGATTGTCACGCAGATTATCATGCCGTTGATCATGCCGGGATTGGTGGCGACAGCGACCTATGGGTTTCTGCAGGCCTGGTCGGAATATTTGCTGGCACTGACCCTGTTGTCTGACGAATCAAAGAAAACACTGCCGCTGGGATTGTATCAGTATTTTGGCGAAGATACGGTCAATTGGGGGGCGCTGATGGCCGGGTCAGCGATCGCCACCCTGCCGACCTTGCTGCTGTTTCTGCCGTTACAGAAAAAACTGGTTTCCGGCCTGACCCAGGGGGCCGTAAAATAAGTGCTGATGCCCGTCTCTTTTGTCCTCAAACCTAACTTTACCGGCGCTGTCCGGGCCTTCAATTATCAACAAGGAGCGTATGATGCGTGTAATTTTTTGCCTGTTTGATTCCTTGACCGTTAAATCGCTCAGCTGTTATGGCGGCGGTAATATACCGACACCGAATTTTGATCGCCTGGCGGCGCGGGGTGTGACGTTCAACAATCACTTCGTTGGCAGCCTGCCCTGTATGCCTGCGCGACGCGATCTACATACCGGGCGATTAAATTTCATGCATTCCAGTTGGGGCCCGCTCGAACCCTTCGATAATTCATTTCCCGATATATTGGGAAAAAACGCCATTTATACCCACATGATAACGGACCATGGTCATTATTTTGAGGATGGCGGTGCTACCTACCACAACCGCTATTCAAGTTATGATTTTATCCGGGGCCAGGAAAACGATCCCTGGAAAGCCATGGTGCAGGCGCCGGTGGAGAGGTTTCGTGAGAAATATGGCTCGATGCACTATCCCATGGAGTCAGGTCGTATTGACGATCCGAACCGGGGGCGGATTCAGCATTTGATCAATAGGGAACTGGGCCTGCAAACCAAAGAAAAACGACCAATGCCCCGCTGTTTCTCGTCAGCATTTGAGTTCCTCGATACCAATCGTGATGAAGACGACTGGTTTCTTCAGGTGGAATGTTTTGATCCCCACGAACCCTTTGAAGCGCCTGAGGAATTTAAAGAAGCCTTTAAAACCGGATGGAACGGTGATTTGC
Organism: Rhodospirillales bacterium; assembly: GCA_021775095.1. Lineage (GTDB taxonomy): Bacteria > Pseudomonadota > Alphaproteobacteria > Rhodospirillales > Casp-alpha2 > JABMNT01. Next base: position 27,866 of record JAJFII010000036.1, on the reverse strand, counting down.
TCAATTGGCCGTTCTACGAAAAATCCACCAACAGCGCTGAAGAGATTGCCGAAATCAGAGCTAATTATGCGGCCTTGGTCAGCATGTGTGATCATTATTTTGGCAAACTTCTCGACTACATGGACGCCCATAAGATGTGGGACGATACGGCTTTGGTGTTTTCTACAGATCACGGCTTTTTGCTGGCGGAACACGATTGGTGGGGTAAAAATCTGCAGCCCTATTATCGGGAAATTTCCCATATTCCATTGATCATTCACCACCCGGAGTTTGCCGCCAAGGCCGGGACACGCATCGATGCCCTGACCCAGACCTACGATTTAATGCCGACGATGCTTGCAATGTTTGGACTGACGGCCCCAGCTGAAGTGACCGGGCAATCGGTCCTCGGGTTGATCAGCGGGGAAGACCACGCGCACCGGGACTATTGTATTTTCGGGATGTTTGGCGGGCCCATCGGGGTGACAGACGGCCGTTATGACTACTACATTTATCCCGACGACCTGTACGCAACCGGATTGCATGAATATACGCTGATGCCCACACATATTGTTTCGAGAATGACCATAGAAGAATTAAAAACGGCGGAACTCACGCGCCAGTTCAGCTTCACAAAAGGTGCGCCGGTGATGAAAATCGACGCATTAAAAGACTCGCGCCGGGTCCCGGGTGCTAACAATCGGGTGATCGAAAATCTCGGTACAAAATTGTTCGATACGCAAACCGACCCCGGACAAAATACGCCAATCCGCGATCCGGAAATCGAAGCGCGTTTGCAGGCCGGCATGATTAACCTGCTGCAGGCGCATGAATGCCCGGCGGAAATTTATCACCGAATGGGCTTGAAAACCGCCTGAGTTCCATGGGTTTGGCTGGTCCTTAAATAACCCAACGAGGACCGGTTAACTGGGGGGTAGGTCAGGAGAATTGAAGTGGGTTTTGCTGGCCTTGCAAACCAGGTTTTTTACTTCGTCTGTGTAACAGCCTGCCTCGCAATAGAAGGGATCTATGGTGTGGGCAAATGCAGGAGATCCTGTGCGTTGCCCGGCGATTAAAATCAATCCGGCCAATCCTAATAACCGCGCCACAGGCAAAACCATTGTGAAAACCCTCATGACAATCTGGTTACCCGCCAAAGAACAATCTGGTTCCACACGATAGGCGGAAAAATTTCCTGTGAATAGACTGCAACCGTCTTTTCTTTCGCGTCCTTACGTGACAAAAATTATTGGATTCGACGTTTGACGAGCCTGATCGGGGTGACTATGCAACTGAATGATCAGACAATTGACGATTTTGCCCGCGATGGTGCTACGGTTATCCGTGGCGCATTTACCGATTGGGTCGAAACCCTGCGTCACGGTGTCGCGACAAATATGGCGCAGCCGGGTCCCGATGGAAAAATCTATCGAGATGAAAAAACCGGCGGTCGATTTCTGAGTGATTATTGCAATTGGCAACGGATCGCCGAATACAAATTCTTCATATTCCAGTCTCCGGTGGCCTATATTGCGTCGCAATTGATGGATACGGCCTGTGTCAGGTTGTTTCATGAGCACGTTTTGGTCAAGGAAGCGCAAACGGATATCGCCACGCCATGGCACCAGGACTACCCCTACTATTGCATTGACGGAAATAAAACGGTGAGCTTATGGATTCCCCTGGACCCGGTGCCGCGCGACCGAACTGTGGAATTTGTCGCCGGTTCCCACAGGACGGGAAAGTATTATCGCCCGCAACGTTTTAATGGTCAGGCGCTGAACGAAAATGACGGTCTTGATGAGATTCCTGATATCGATAACAGACGCGGGGATTTTAACATTATCGGTTGGCATCTGTCGCCCGGTGACGCGGTGGCGTTTGATTACCGGACAATTCACGGAGCCCCCCCAAACAACAGTAACACCACCGGGCGCCGGGCATTTTCGCTACGCCTGGTTGGCGACGAAGCGCGATTTCGACGGGTCGACAATCTGGTGACGTCGCCACCGTTTTCAGAGGTCAAACTTGCGCATGGAGATCCCTTGCAGGGTGACGAATTCCCGATGCTTTATCCGCCAGCAGCAAACCAAGACCTGGGTTGAATTATGGAACTGACTGCGATTGTTCGCACTTGCAAAAAAACACCTATTGACCATGTGGCAAACCGCGGTACGCGGTTTGATACCACTTGTTCTACGTCTCAAATATGACCCGTGAGTAACCGGCTAGACAAAAATTGCATTGTCCCATTAATTCGTATAAACGCCATTTTCAGCGACGATCCGTCCTTTTGAAATGACCAGGTTTCTGGGGCGATGAGCGGTAACCACTTCGGCAACAGATGCGCCCTCAACAAGGACAATGTTTGCCGGGTTTCCAACGGAAATCGAATGGCCTCCCAACCCCATTACGGATGCACCGCCTTGGGTGCAAATTCGTAACATCTCTTCGATGTGTTGGTCTTTGAGGTAATTGCTCCGATAGCCAAGCAGAAAAGCGCGTTCCAGCATATCGGCAGTTCCATAAGGGCTCCAAGCGCCCTGGATGCCATCGTTTCCAGAACACACACGGACTCCCCGTTGCCTTAATTTGAGGATCGGTGGAAACGGTGAACCGCCCGGTGCATGGGTCATGATTGCAATGTCATTTTCGACCAGAAGGTCGATCAGATGCTGCAGCCTTCCCTCGCTTATGGCCCCCATGCAGAAACCATGACTGATGACGATCTTGCCTTGCATGCCCAGTGATTGTGTCCGTTCCGCAATCAGTTCAATAGAAAAGGCTCCCAGTTCACCTGGTTCATGTAAATGAATATCAATACCCACACCATTTCGATCGGCAATGGCAAAGATTACGTTTATGTGTTCGACGGGATCCCGTTCAATCAGTGACGGATCGATGCCGCCGATATGATCGGCCCCCGCCTCGATGGCGGCCTGCATTAATTCGGCCGTGCCGGGAGTGTTAATCAGGCCCTGTTGCGGGAAGGCGACAATTTCAATATCGATTACATCTTTAAACGCCTCGCGGGTTTCCAGCACGCCCATGACATGTTTTAACCCAAGATCCGGTGCCACGTCCACGTGGGTGCGGATGGCGGTTGTTCCTTTTGACAGGGCAAGCCGCACCTGGTTAGCGGACTGCACCGCCGGATCATGGCCTTCCTCGCGCCGGATACTGCGCTCATTATCCACTTTATCTTTAATGGTTGGGCCCGCGCTGTGTGGCCGCCAGGGTAATCCAAGGCGGGTTTTGTCCATGTGAGTATGGGCATCAACCAGCCCCGGCAGGGCGATCGCGCCGTTCCCCTCAATTTCTTTAATCCCTGGACCTCCCGACAGGTCCGTACCGATTGCGGCTATATGGCCCTCCCTTATAAGAATGTCCTGGACGGGGTCGCCCCAGCGTCTGACGTGTCGAAGAAGAAGGTTTTTCATTTGAACAGATTCCCATTTTTAATTTCACGCGGGCTTCACAAATCTCCTCTCATGTATAGGCCAATAGGCCTGTAAATTGCAGGTACTTTCCCGGCAGGCCCGGTCATCAATGGCCCCGGCTCTTCAATTCACCGGGCGACGACGAAAGGACATAATCACCCGAACGGATGTTAACCGGATTACTCACATTTCGGTAGTATTACGCCGGTTTTGAGGTCAGAATAGTTAGGGTCAGGACCTATTAATTTCATCCATTCTGCGGAGGCGATTTATCTTATCGGTTATGCGGAAAGACGCAGGAAGCCCCACGGTTTTCAAGTTTTTTCAACGAAGCCGGAGAGATAAAGCGCCCCGCCCCAAGGGGTTTGTCCGTAGGCTCACGCCTTGTGCGAAAACAATGCTCGAATATGCCCAGCATGTCCTTGCGCTTGTTTTCTTGTATTCGTAAGCTTACGGACAAACAGAATTGCATGAAATTAATGGGTCCGGAGCCTAAGTGGAAACTGCCTTTATCCGAAGAATTTCAACGAACAAGCATAGGGTTCGAAATGAGCATTGTACACTATTCGAATGTTGACTGGATTGTCGCCTGGGATGAAAATCAGAAGTCCCACAGCTACCTGAAAGGGGGGGATTTGGTTTTTGATGGAAATCAAATTTCCTTTATGGGAGCGGCCTACGACGGCCCTGCCGAGCGTGTTGTTGCCGGTTCTGGCTTGTGTTTGATGCCAGGTCTTGTGGATATACACGCGCATCCCGCCAGCGAAATCTTTTACCGCGGAGTCCGTGAAGATCACAGTGTCCGGGAACACTTTATGAGTGGCCTGTTTGAAAGGTCCTGTTCCTATGGCATCGAACGCGACGATTTGCAGGTTGGCTGTGAACTCTCCTATGCCGATCTGATGTTAAGCGGCGTGACATCGCTGGTCGATATTACCTTTCCCTATCCGGGCTGGATCGACGTTATGGAGCGCAGCGGACTGCGGCTTTTTGCCGCCCCCAGTTTTAATACGTCGCACTGGCATCGGGACAACGTGCATGAGCTTAAGTATAAAGAAGATGTGGAATTGGGCCGACGCAACTTTGACGCTGCATTAAAAATTGTAGACCAGATGGTCGCCCACCCTTCCGGACGGCTTTCCGGTGTGATTTCGCCAATGCAAATCGATAATAACAACGCCGATATGCTGGTTGATAGCCATGCAGCGGCACGCGACAGAAATTTACCCTGGACCACCCATGCCGCCCAGGCGGTGCTGGAGCATCAGGTTATGGTACAACGCCATGGCATCACGCCAATCCAGTATCTGGATAAACTGGGGCTTTTGGGGCCGGGAACAATTCTCGGTCATGCCATGACAATTGACCAAAACTCCTGGGTCAAATGGCATTCCGATAAAGACTTGCACTTGCTTGGCGATAGTCATACGGCTGTTGCACATTGTCCGACTCCGTTCATGCGATATGGCATGATGCTCGAGCATTTCGGCAAATACAAAGAGGCCGGTGTCACGTTGGGAATAGGCACGGATACGATCCCCCATAATATGCTGGAAGATCTTCGATATGCGTCGGTACTGGGACGGATTGCCAGCCGCGACGGTCATGTCGCGTCGACCTCCGATGTATTTCACGCCGGCACTGTTGGTGGTGCCCGCGCCCTCATGCGCGACGACATTGGCAAACTTGCGGTCGGTGCAAAAGCCGACATCGTCGTTGTCGATGCCAATCACCCCGCCATGGTTCCGGTACGCGATCCGATTGCCAGCCTTATTCACTCGGCCGCTGAACGCGCCGTGAAGGATGTCTACATTGACGGTAATCTGGTGGTTAAGGATCATCAGGTCCTGACACTTAACCGAGATGCAGCCGCCGGAAAAATGGCAGAGTGCCAGGCGAGAATGGAAGCCAACGTGCCAAAAAAGGATTACCTGGGGCGGACCAGCCTGGAGGTTTCTCCGCTCAGTCTGCCACCGGCGTCTTTTTAGCGGTGAAAATCGGGAACGGATTCAAACCAGGCATTTGTCGTCTCGGGCAACGATGTTTCCGCCCTTGATAACCAGCGATCTGGGGCGACGGGACACTACAGCCTCGGCTAGCGTTTCGCCGGGAACCAAAACCAGGTCGGCGTTACATCCCGGCTCAAGGCCATAGGAGTCCTGGGCCATCACTGCAGCACCACCTTTGGTGACGATCTCGATCGTCAGTTCAAGATCTTCATCGCGTCGGAAATTACTGCGGTAACCGAGCATCATTGCTTTTTCCAGCATGTCGGCGTTGCCATAGGGCCCCCAGGAATCGCGGATGCCGTCCGAACCTGAGCAGATCAAAACACCTGCATCATGCAGCCGTCGCAGGGGCGGGAATTCAATAAACCCGGGCGCGTGGCTCATTATAGAAATTCGTGCCTCCAGCAGTTTTTCGGTCAAGGTGCCCAAATAGGCATCGTCGAGCATCCCCAGACAAAACGCGTGACTGATGTTTACCCGTCCCTGCATGCCGAGCACCTTGGTCCGTTCGGCAATCAGTTCAATGGAAAAGGCACCGAGCACACCCGGCTCATGAAGATGGATGTCGATGCCAACATCGCGTCGTTCAGCAATGCCGAAAACCGCATCCAAATGCCCCGCCGGATCGCGTTCCAAACTCGATGGGTCAATACCACCGACCAGGTCGGCACCGGCGGCGATCGCGGTTTCCATAAGTTCCAGGGTCCCCGGCAAGGTCAACAGACCACGCTGCGGGAAAGCGACAATCTCAATGGTGACGCTGTCCGCAAAGGCGTCGCGAACTTCCAGTATGGCCTCGATCCCGGCCAGTTTGGTTTCCGTTTCAACATCGACATGGCTTCGAATGTGGGTTGTTCCCATGCGTATGGATTGGCGAACCTGATTACTGGCTTGCTCAAACGTCGGGTAATTTAAGGTGCGAAGCACACGCCGTTCATTGTCGATTTTATCAGTAATTAGCGGACCCGCGGTATGTCGCTGCCAGGGAAAACCCCAGAATGTCTTGTCAATATGGGTGTGGGCATCGACAAATCCCGGTAGCAGGATCGCGTTCTGGCCATCGATGACGGTTATATCACCTGGCACCTCACCGCCTGAGGAGGCGGAATCAGCAATGACGCCGTCACGAACAAAAATATTGGCAGAGCTGCCGGCCATGGGCCGAACATTCCGGATGAGTAGCGGGGCAGGTTTGGTCATACAACGGTTTCCCTCATGATGGATATTTACACGCGGAGTTCCAGGGTCCTCACCCTAGCTTAATCGTGATGATCGCCAAAAGTTGTCTGGCGGTTCAAGTAAATCGCGCAAACCATTATCTCTGATTATTCGAGCCGCTTCGGTTTCGACTTCTTCCAGAACGGCGCATTCATCAACTTGGGTTACTTTCCGGTCACGCATGACAATTCGACCGTCAACAATGACCGTATCCACATCGGCTGCGTTGGCGAAATGGGCAAGCCGCATGACCGGCATATTGATCGGTGCAAGATGCGGCTTAAACAAATCCACGAGAATTACGTCGGCGATTTTTCCAGCTTCAAGAGAACCCAGTTCCCGACCTCGTCCAAGCCCTTCAGCGGCATCAATCGTCGCCATTTCCAAAACTTTTCCGGCAGGCATCACCTTCGGGTCGCGAAAGTGACGCCGATGATAATGCATGCACTGGGCCATATGTTTAAACATATCGTAACCGCGGTCCGGAGCCCCGGCATCGGTTCCAAGAACAACGCGGGCACCGGCATCAATCAATTCCGGTGCCGGGCATCGGCCCGTTATGGACCGGATGGCGCTTGGGTTATGAACAATTGTGCTGCCGCGTTCCACTGTACAGGCAATATCTTCCTCATCCAGGTCAACGCAATGGGACATCAGCGACCACGGGCCTAACGCGCCAAGCTTGTCGGCAAAGGCCAGCGTTCCCTGTTGATGGCCGTCCTGGGTAAACAGCACATTGTGGCGTTGGCGTTGATCCATTACGCCGTCGAAGATTTCCTTGATAGCGGAAAATTCCAACCCGGCATTGGATTTCCCTGGACCGAATACCGGTGCCGTTAAACAAAAATTCACACGGTTTTTATGGCTGGATCCATGGTCGCTCAAGATGCCCTCGACTACTTCAATTTGTTCGGCCAAATCGACAATGCGCTCCGTTCCGTCTTCATGGTGAACAAACCGGTGCGGATAGGGCGGACGGTTGGGGCCCATCGCGATATAGGCACGGGTACCTGCTTCGCCGACGGCTTCGGCATAGGCCAGCGCATATTTCGGCGAATCATTCCGCAACAGATCTGTTCCTCCACCCATTAAGCTGATGGATGTGGTAACCCCGGCCTTAAGCCGCTCAAGCGACGCCAGACGGGCCTCTGTTTTCCAGAACGCCACCGTTGACCCCACCGCATAAAGTTTCAAGCAGGCTTCTGTCCAGGCCACCACATCGCCCGAACCCAAGGATTTCACCAGGGCATGTCCGGCGTGACCGTGGCTGTCGATCAGACCAGGCATTACCACTTTGCGGGACGCATCGATCACTTCGTCCGGGTTTGACGCGGGGACCTGCTGTGCGGCACTACCGACGGCTACGATGCGATCATCACGAATAAGAAGCCATCCCCTATCGAGGATCTGGCGCGCCGGATCCATGGTAATGACGATACCATTTTCAATGAGAATTTCGGTCATCTTCTGATCCTTTGTGTCCTTTCTATTAATTATTAGGCACGCGCTATGGCGGATTATATTGCGCCGGAAGACCCATGTGAGGCTGTTCGGTTACTGCAGTTTCGGGTTCAGGGCGTCGCGCATCCAGTCGCCCAGAAGGTTGACCGCCAACACCAGGATAACCAACGAAATGGCCGGAAAAATAGTGATCCACCACTGGCCGGAGAACAGGAAATCGTTGCCAATCCGGATCAGAGTGCCAAGCGAGGGTTCGGTCGGGGGCACACCAACCCCCAAAAACGACAAAGTTGCCTCGGTGGTGATGGCCAGCGCCAGGCCAATGGTGGCGATCACAAGAACCGGCCCCAATACATTAGGCAACACGTGACGAATCATGATAAGGACCGGGCGGACCCCAATGACGCGGGCGGCCTGGACATATTCCTTGTCTTTTTCGACCATGGTTGAACCGCGCACCGTACGGGCGAATTGAACCCAGTGGGATATGCCAATCGCAAACACCAACACGTAGATGGCCATGTTATCGTGCAGATCACGCGGCAACATGTTACGTGCCACGCCATCAATGAGCAGAGCAATCAGCACTGCCGGGAAACTCATCTGGACATCCGCAATACGCATGATCACGGCATCAACGGCACCACCGACATAACCGCTGATCAACCCCAGGGTCACTCCGACGACGAGGGCGAATATGACCGATGCGAACCCGACCAGCAGGGAGATGCGGGCCCCATACATGATGGTCGATAATATATCGCGACCCTGATCATCTGCGCCAAGCAAAAACGCCGTTTTGCCGCCGTCGATCCACAGGGGCGGTGTGAAGGAATCCCCGAGATTGAGGATAATTGGGTTAAACACATCGTGCGGCGCCAAAATGGGCGCAAAAATCGCAGCGCATACAAAAATCAGTGTCACTGCTGCGGAAACCATGGTGACCCGTGAATGTACGAAACTATAGTAGATATCACTGTCCACGATACGATGGAACAGGCTTGCCGGGACGTGCTCGAGGGTTTTGTCCGTTGGTTTGGTTTGCAATGTGGCCATGATTTTCTCCTACCCTCCCGCCGATCCGGCGACCGAGCGGTCAACCCGTAACCGGGGGTCAACCACGTAATAGAGAAGATCAACAATCAAATTAATCATCACAAAGAAAAAGGCGATCAGCACCAGATAGGCCGCCATCACAGGGATATCAGCAAACATCACCGCCTGGATGAACAGCAGGCCCATGCCTGGCCATTGAAAAACAGTTTCGGTGATAATTGCAAATGCAATCAGTGAGCCCAGTTGCAGGCCGGTGATTGTGATTACCGGCACTAAGGTATTTTTGAGCGCATGGCCAAAATTGACGGCGCGGTTCGTCAGGCCCCGGGCGCGGGCGAACTTGATGTAATCGGTGCGCAATACCTCGAGCATTTCCGAGCGTATGAGACGCATAATCAACGTCATTTGAAACAGCCCCAGGGTAATGGAAGGTAATATAAGGGCCTTAATTCCCGATGTCGTTAGCAGACCTGTTGACCACCAGCCGATGTCTACGACTTCGCCACGACCAAACGATGGCAGCCAGTTGAGCATGACAGAAAACACCAGGATCAAAAGAATTCCTGTGACGAACGTGGGCACGGAAATACCAACCAGAGAAACCGTTTGAAAAAACCGGCTCAGCATACTGTCGCGATGCAATCCTGTATAAACCCCCATCGGGATCGCCGCCAGCAGCGCCAAAAGGGCTGCGGTGATGCTCAGCTCCAGGGTCGCCGGCAGCCGCTGCGCGATCAGTTCCTCAACCGGGCGATAATTGCGATATGAAAAACCGAACTCACCCTGCACAACCCGACCAACGAAATTGGCAAACTGCACGGGAAACGGGTCGGTAAGCCCCAGGCTTTCACGCAGTTGTTGGCGTTCATCCACACTGGTGTCTTCGCCGACCATGCCATGTACGGGGTCACCAACATAGGTGAAAAGGGAAAATGCGATCAAAGCCACTGACAACATGACCATCAACGACTGGAGCAGTCGACGAACTAGAAAAGCAATCATGGAAGAATTTCACCAAATCAAGGTTAAAAGGAAACGGCCCAGACCAGATTGCCCGGGCCGTTCTCGTGCAGGTCCTAATCGTCTATGGTTACATACCACAAACGAAGATATTCATCACCGGCCTGGATGACATTGACGCCGTCGCGTACACCCCATGCCAGTGTTTGTTGATGCAGCGGAATGTGGGGAATGTCCGCTTTATGAAGGCTTAGCGCTTCGGAAATATAGGCCTGTCTCTTTTCCTTGTCATATTCCTGGCCAACCAAGCTGATTAATTCGTCAACGCGCTTGTTGGAATAGCCACCCGGGTTCCACCCACCCAGTTTTCCACTGCGGGTGGAGATAACGCTGGTGAACAGGCTTGAGACATCCATTACCGGCAATGAAGCCCAACCAAACATGAAAATGGAACTGTTTCCGGGCTGCAGCATCTTCTTGAAATGCCGCCCTTTGGTTTGTGCCAACAAATTTGCCTTAACACCAACACGGGCCCACATCGGGACGATCGCCTGACAGATCCGCTCATCGTTTACATAGCGGTCGTTAGGGCAATCGAACCCGACTTCAAAGCCGTCCGGGTAACCGGCCTCTGCCAACAACTTCTTCGCCGCTTCAGGGTCAAAAGGTAAGCGGCTGTCGACCGCTGGATCGTACCCTTTGGTTTCTTCTGCCAGCAAGACGCCAGTTGGCCGCGAACGACCCAGCATTACACTTTTATGGATGGCGTCAATATTGATCGCCTGATAAAGCGCTTTACGGACCCGGATATCCTTCAGCGGGTTTTTGCCTTTGACATTGGATTCCTTCAATTCGTCGCTTTCCATATCCATAGCCAGAAAGACAACACGCATGGCAGGTTGTTGCAGGACGCTTAATCCGGGGGTTCTTTTGACCCGTTCGATGTCCTGCAAAGGAACCGGACGCATCATGTCCAATTCGCCCGATAGCAACGCGGCCACACGGGTGGCCGAGGAGGAAATCGGCGTAAAGATGACTTCCGTCAAATTATGTTTCGGCGTATCCCACCAATTGGGGTTATTGACCAGCACGGTTTTGGTATCTGGCTGGCGCGATTTAAGCATGAACGGGCCGGTACCGTTGGCATTGGCACTTGCGTGGCCGTCCTGCCCCTTGCTCGGGTCGACAGGAGCTGCAGCTCCATTCGCCTCTGCCCATTCCTTGTCCATCATGTACCATGCCGTCAGATCGTTAAGAAGTAGCGGGTAGGGCGAATTGAGTTTGACGTCGACGGTAAAATCATCAACTTTGACAACGTCCTTGACGGCGTGAAGATTGCCTCGGAACGGCGAATTCTCATCCGCACCGCGCCGATAGGAAAAGATGACGTCATCGGCATTGAAGTCATTGCCGTTGTGGAACTTGACTCCTTTGCGGAGGGTAAAGCGCCAGGTCGTCGGATCAAGGATCTCCCAACCGGTTGCCAATGTCGGTTCCTGCTCCAACTTGTCGTTATAGCGGACCAGCCCTTCGTAGATATTCAGCAAAAAGCTCTGCGTGAAACTTTCCCGCAGTGCATAAGGATCCATCGAGTTGACGTCCCCTGTGTACGACCATTTAAGCACTTTCGCATCCGCTGGCTGTGCCGCCGCAACAATAAGTGCCGCCGCCGCCGCAAGTCCATAAACTAGTTTACGCATAACTATCTCCTTTGATTCTACACATTATATTGCAAAATATTTTTGATTAAGCCCTTGTAACCGAGCCCTTATAATTCGTACGCCTGTCAAAATTCTAACTGCCAATTGGCAAGCTAAGTGGTGAAACCTGTTCAGCTGTCAGGTTGGCGCTGTGCAGCGTCGGCACACCTTTTTCTGCGCGCTTCTGCGCGTCTTCCAGTTTTTCTCCGGCTGTTTTTTGATCCAATGTCAACACTTCGCCATCACCGACCAGTTTTACACCATCCACATAGACGTCTTTGACGGCTCTTTCGGCTGCCGTATACATCAAACTGCGCAGGGGATCGCGGACCGGCAACATGGCTGGGTGGGTGATGTCCACCAAGACGATATCTGCCTTGGCACCGACTTCCAGTCGTCCGATATCGTCGCGGCCAAGCGCTTTGGCACTGCCCGCGGTGGCGGCGTGGAAAACTTCTGCAGTGGTAATGCCATAGGTTTGCTTGTCGGCAACTCGCGAAAGAATGGCAGCTGTTCGCATTTCCTCTAACATATTATGGGGATGGGTATCCGTACCAATGCCGACGTTGACGCCGCTTCGAATATAGTCCCCTAAACTTTCCATAATCATGCCATATCGGGAAAACACCACCGGGCAATGGGCTACCGAAGTTCCCGTATCCGCGATCAGTGCCAGATCATCTTTGGTCGGCCAATACAGCCACGAGTGGGTATCGAGTAAAATCGCATGCCCGAGAATCGCGCCGGGACGTAAAAACCCGATCTGGTTCAACCACTGAATGGGGGTAACGCCATGACGTCGGGTCATCTCTTGAAATTCGACGACCGATTGGCCGGCATGAATTTGAATCGGCCAGCCTTTTTCTTCGGCCAGGTCAAGGCTGTCACGCAGCAGTTCCTCCGTACAGGTGTCGACCTGGGCCGGCATCAGCATTGCAGACAGGCGACCACTGGAGTGATTCTCTGCATCCTCGATCAGTTTGACTGCCGCATCGAAGGCGCGCCGTCCTGCTGCCTCGTCCCATTTGTAGTCCACTTTGTTGCCGTCTTCCGTATGCCAGGTGGCCGAGCAGTACATGGGTGCCACGTAGGCGCGCAAACCGCTTTTATCGAGCCAGTCAAACCACCCGGGATAGCTGAAAGAAAGATCCGTAATCGTTGTGACGCCGCTCAACAGAAGCTCACTGAGGGCGTATTCGGCGCATGCCTGACGGCCTTCATCGTCTGTTCTGTAAACGGCCGTACAGTCATAAAGGGCGCTCATAAAGAGCTTCTTGCTTGCAAGTTCTTCACGGAACCCTTTGAACAGCGGTTGATTGTAGGGATGGCAATGCAAGTTGACGAGACCGGGCATAACAAACAGGTTGCTGCCGTCAATTTCTTCGTTGGCTCCGGCGTCATATCCTTTGCCGACAAAGTCGATCGTATTGCCCGTGAACACCACGTCGGCATCTTTTAAATACACGTGAGTGCGAACACCTTCATCCCACGCTGCGACCCATGCAGCGTTCCTGATACAGGTCGTTTTAGTCATTCGAAATGAACTCCCCTTCTTTATCGGTGGTTCGAAAATTGATCGAACAAAAAATCGCCGAACCTGGAATTTTCCGGCTCATTGCGAACCCCGTGAATAAACAGTCCATGCTCTGCCTCATGTGTCGTCTAGCGGTAATGTCAGTGGTGAAACCTGGCGCGATGTCCGCTTGGCATAATCCATCGTCGGCACACCGTCTTCGGCGGCCCGCTGGGCCAGATCCAATTGATCCAGTGCGGATTCATAATCAAGTGTCAGAACCTTGCCCTGTTCCACGACCAGAATCCCGTCCACATACACATCGCGTATGGGCCGTTCCATGGCCGTATAAACAAGGCTGCGAATAGGGTCGCGCACCGGGCGCATGGAGGGATGGTTCAGGTCGACCAAAACCAAGTCTGCTTTTGCTCCCGCCGTCAAGCGTCCGATGTCATCGCGCAAAAGTGCCTTGGCGCCGCCAACCGTCGCGGCGTTGAAAACATCACTGGTTCGCAGATTTTCGATGTCTTCGGCTGCGATACGCGACAAAATAACAGCCCAGCGCATCTCGTCGATCAGATTGTGCGGGAAGGAGTCCGTCCCCAGTCCCATGTTGACACCGGCACCGAGATAACGACCTAGATTTTGTAAGGTCTGGCCGTAGCGCGCTACCACGGATGGGCAATGGGCAACCGACGTACCGGTTTCGGCTAAGAGGCGGACATCGTCGCGAGTCGGCCAGTGGACCCACGAATGTTCATCGATAAAAATCGCATGGCTGAGAATTGTGTTTGGCCCTAAAATGCCCGTTTGGTTGGCCCACTGGATAGGCGTCAGGCCGGTGCGCCGTGTCATCTCATGAAACTCAACAACGCTTTGCGATGTATGAATTTGCAGTGGCCAGTTTTTGTCCTTCGCTAAAGCCATGCTGTCGTGCAACAGCGCTTGCGTACAGGTGTCGATTTGCGCGGGTGTCACCATCGCGCCGATGCGTCCGCAGGGGTGGGCGTCGGCGGTTGCGATAAAATCAGCAGCGTCTTCGAAAGCGCGTTGACCAGCGGCTTCATCCCATTCGTACTCGACGACATGACCATTGTGGGTGACCCATCGGGCGGACCGGTACATGGGTGCGGCATAGATCCGCATTCCGCTGCTGGCCATCAAATCCAGCCATCCGTCATAGATCATGGACAGATCAGCCACTGTCGTCACACCGCTCATTAAAAGTTCGCTATAGGCAACCGTGCAAGCCGCCTTCAGGCCGTCCTGCTGGCCCTCTTTTAGGTCCATATTGTGAGCGGCCAGGAAAAGCGGTTTGGGATCATAGAGCCCGCTCATGTAGAGCTTGGGATTTCCGACTTCCTCGACGATGCCTTTACCGACCGGTTCTGACATACAATGGGTATGAATGTTAATCAGGCCCGGCATAACAAACAATCCACGACCATCAATTTCGTTATCGGCGGGGCCCGAATACCCTTTGCCAACAAAAGTGATCGCATTTCCCGCAAAGACCACATCGGCTTCGCGCACATAGCGGTGCGATTGTATTTCGTCGTCCCAGGCAGCAACCCATGCAGCGTTCCGGATACAAGTCGTGGCAGTCATATTCCAGGTCCTTTAAAGCAGGTTGTTTTTGTTGTTAAGCAGGTGCCGGTGTTTTTACCTCCCTAAACTCCGGGATCCGTCCCTCTTCGACGCCGTGGCAGGCGACGAGAGCCCCATCTTTTGTGGGTTTGCTGATCGGTAAATCACGCCTACAGCGCTCATTGGCAAAACCACAGCGCGGATGAAAGTAACAACCGCTGGGCGGATGAATGGGGTTGGCAATCTCGCCCGCCAAAGGGGCAGTCTTGGTGCCGGTCATTTCGAGATCCGGGATGCTCTCTAACAGCATGCGGGTATAAGGATGATAGGGTCTGGTAAACAAGGTCCTGGCCGCCGCCACTTCGACAAGGCGGCCCAGATACATGACGCCGATGTTGTTCGCCATGTGGCGAACCACTGCCAGATCATGACTGATGAACAAATAGGTAAGATTGAACTCGTCCTGCAGGTCTTTCATCAGATTGAGTATTTGCGCCTGCACAGACACGTCCAATGCCGACGTCGGTTCGTCGCATACCAAAAATTCAGGCTGGCTGGCCAGCGCCCGAGCAATAGAGATGCGCTGGCGTTGACCGCCTGAGAACTCGTGCGGGAATTTTTTGCCATCTCTGGCGCTCATGCCAACACACGCGAGCAATTCGTCGACACGTTTTTGAATATCTGCTGGTTGCTCGATCATATGAAAATTGCGAATGGGTTCGGCGATGATATTGGAGACTCGCCACCGGGGATTCAGGCTCGCAAATGGATCTTGGAAAATCATCTGCATTCGCCGTTTGAGCGGCAGCGCTTCCGCCTGGGTTCGCAACGATGCCATGTCGACGCCATCAAAGGCGACGGCACCACTGGTCGGTTTATATAACCCCACCACGACACGTGCCATTGTTGATTTGCCGCAGCCGGATTCGCCGACAAGACTGAAAGTTTCCCCTTTTTTAATGGCAAAGGACACATCATCGACCGCTTTGAGTATTTGCCGTGGTGCGCCTTCTAATAAACGGTTCAGGAACGGCGGTGAGACGTCAAAATACCGCGCAACTTTTGTGACCTGCAAAGCCGGCGACTTATCCGTGAGCTCAGGCATTGGCCATCTCTTTTGCTTCGTCAAACAGCCAGCATGCGATTTGGCTTTGCTCCACGGGCACCAAATCAGGCCTGACTTTGCGGCATTTATCCATCGCCTGCGGACAGCGCGGGTGGAAAGCGCAACCGGACGGCGTATCAGTTAACCCGGGCATGGATCCATCTATTTGAGTCAAACGCCGGACGTCTTTGCCGAAGCCCGGGATGGAACCCATAAGGCCGTGCGTATAGGGATGCTTTGCCGACTTGATGACTTGCCGGACAGGGCCGATTTCGACAATGCGACCGGCATACATGACGGCGACCCGATCACAGGTTTCAGCAATAACGCCCATATCGTGGGTCACAAGCATAACAGCCGTGTTGTGGTCGTGGCACAACCGTTTCATGAGGGCGATGATTTGCGCCTGTATAGAAACGTCGAGGGCCGTTGTTGGCTCGTCTGCAATAATCAATTCGGGATTGGCACAGAGTGCCAAGGCAATCACAACACGTTGCCGCATGCCACCGGAAAAGTGATGCGGGTATTGGTCGATTCTTCGGTCCGGTGCTGGAATGCCAACTTCAGCCAGCAATTCGATGGCTCTTTTTCGCGCTTGCGAATGGTGCATGTCCGAGTGGGTGCATATGGTTTCCGTCAATTGCCGACCAACTGTATAGAGCGGGTTTAGACTGGTCAGAGGATCTTGAAAGACAGCACCGATCCGTTTGCCGCGAATACGGCGGATTTTTTCATAGGGCAAATTATCAATGCGTTCACCATCCAGCCAGATAGAGCCTTCTGCGATACGCCCCGGCGGCTCCAGGAGTCCGATAATGGCATTTCCCGTCATCGATTTTCCAGCACCTGATTCACCCACAACACCCAAAATTTCCCCCGGCATTATTGCGAAGGAAACCCCATCAACGGCGACCAGAGTACCGCGTCGGGTCGGGAACTCGACGCGCAGATTGCGAACCTCAAGAAGCGGGGATGCTAGTCGACCGTCGGGCTCTACCATGTGCTTGCTGGGCGGGGGCATGGGTCGTCGACCGCAGTCAGGTAGCACAAAATCTGGTAACAAAAGTCGCAATTAAAAAACAAAATCACGAGAACCCCATCAATAAGTGAATTAGGCACACGACCAACAGGAAGAAAACGTTAAGGTACCCAGAACGCAATAGCAAGGACTACCCACTCACAAATTCTGCGATAGGATGCCGCCGCCGGTTTGCTGTGGATCGATGGTTCAGGCCGTTGCTCTCGTCGGCGCGGGTTCTTAAGAATTGGCGACGAAATTTCAAATTAATATGTGCAATTTCAATGCATTAACACGCCTGATTGCGAAAATATACCGCAAGTTGTTTGGCCTTGGGAAAAACTATTTCAATATAGATAAGTGCCTTCTTTTCGGGCGGTGCGCATCGCCCGTTCTCACGTTCAGGGTTCAAACCATCTTTTCAAAGACAATATGGTAGACGCGTCCGTCAAACGGCGCCATGCCCTTTTTGATCTGGTCGCGCACCCGACTGCGTGTCTCGCTGACCAGGGCGGTGTTCATGGCAGCCAGATCGTCAAAATGCAGGTCAAAGATCATATAGATCGCCGGAGCTTCGTTGTCAGCTTTGGCGATACGGCGCAGTTCAACATTTCGAATTCCGGGAAATGTGCCAATAGCGGGCACAACTTGTTCTTTCATATACCTGTCGAATTCGGGCTGGTCCGGGACCTTGACGGATCCTTCCAAAACGGCGGATCGAATAATCATCAGCATGCCTCCCTCTGTTTTAAGTATCGCGATCAACTTTTTAAATTGACACCGGCCAATTGTAAAACGTAGCGTTATTAATAGATTTCCCCCAGCAATTCGAAAGTTGTTTTCGAGAATGCCCCGACAGAACAATTCAACGCCGCTCTGGTCGCTGGCGACCGTTGCCACCAAGACGGGTCCCGTCGCCTGCATAGAGGTAGACGATGGCCTATATGATCTTCAAGCAAGTTTGCGGCGGGTCGGCGAAGGTGCCGCCGATAATTCGGTGCTGGCGCTATTCGACAATTGGGAATTGTCACACGAATTGCTGAACAAAGCATCAGTAACGCTTGACCAACAGGACAGGGTTGACAGCGAAATCCGTCTTGCACCATTGCTGTATCCGGGAAAGATCCTGTGTGCCGGTGCCAATTATTTTCGTCACCTGGCGGAAATGGGTGTCGAAGGCGCTACGAAGAAAAACCAGCGCCTGTTCTTCTTTATGAAGCCGCCCCGCAATGCGGTTGTCGGCGAAGGAAGTACTGTTCAAATGCCCTTGGACACACAGATGTTTGATTGGGAAATTGAATTGACAGCGGTAATTGGCAAGCGCGCCCGTGCGGTTTCTGTAAGCGACGCACTGAATTACGTTGGCGGATATACCGTTGCCATCGACTTTTCGGCACGTGATCTTAACCGGGCACCGGAAACGTTTTACAAGCTCGACTGGGTCGCCGGCAAGGCTCAGGATACCTGTTGTCCAATGGGTCCCAGGATCGTGCCCGCCAGTCACATCGCCGACCCGCAAAACCTGCATTTGAGGTTATCCGTCAACGGTGCCATCAAGCAGGATGATACAACAGGCGACATGATTTTTTCGCTTGCAGAGCAGATTGCCACCGCTTCCAGAATTATGACGCTTGATCCGGGCGATATCATCCTTACAGGAACTCCTGCGGGTGTTGGCGTACCGCGCAAGGAATTTTTGAAAATTGGTGATGTGGTGGACGCGGAAATAGAAGGAATTGGCAAACTGTCGGTGACGATCCAGCCGGTGAGCGATACCTGAACCCAGCGCACTTTTTTCAAATCGCACCTTTCAAGGACCACCCTATGAAAGAGGAAATGCGTTCCGCTTTAATTACCGGAGCGGGCGGCAATATCGGACGCGCCTGCGCCATCGAATTGACAACTCATGGGTTCAATATTGTGATTAACGGCTCAAGCGACAGGAAAGCCTGTGAGCGGGTAGCGAAAGAAGTCCGATCCGCAGGATCCAATGCCATCGTCGCCATGGCCGACATTGGCGACAAAAGTGCGGTTGCAGGCAGGATCGACGCAGCTCTGGAGCCATTTGGATCAATCGATGTATTGGTTAACAATGCGGTCATCCGGCCCAGCACTTCTTTTCTGGAGATGTCTGATGATGATCTTGCAGCAGTCACGAACGTAAACAGTTACGCCGCTGTTTGGCTTGCACGCGCATTCTTACCCAATGATCTGCATCCTCTTAATTGCACCCATGGGACCGTGATTTTTGTTTTGCCGGCAGAAATTCCCTCGAAGGCACCGTCGGGCGTCGCCATGTCGCCATGTCGCCATGTCGCCATGTCGAAACCTGCCAACTGGGGGGTAATCAAAACGCTCTCCCGTGAATTTGGTCCGCAGGGCATCACGGCAAACCTCATATCACTAGGGACCTTTCCTGATCAGGATATGGATATTTCCAAATCTGTCGCAATGCAGGTGATCCGCAAAAAAGTTCCGGTCACCAGACTCGGTAATCATGAGGACATATCGGCTATGGTTGGGCTTTTGTGCTCCGAGCGTGGCGAATTTATTAATGGCCAACTTCTGCAAATTAACGGCGGGGTCGTCGGATAAAAGTATTAAAGGGGCAAACCCGTTTTCTGACGTTACGGGCCCACCAAAGACTGCGTCCTCCATTATTCCGTCACATCCGAACCCATTTTGTCATGGTTGTGGAGGAGGTCTCTTTAATATGTGGATTTTTATCGCTGATGTATCAGAAGTATCGGCCAGCCCCGACACCTGCTGAAGTTTCGTTGACGACCGCCGAAGGTCGTTTCGATCTATCGAAGGGGAAATTCAGGAGCGACGACTTTTGCTGGATATCACTTACGCTGCCTGAACGGTTCATGTTAGTGGTTCATTTTGAAAGGCAGGGGCATTTACGGGATTTTTCGCACGATCCGCCGCAAATTACAGAGTGTCCTCGCTCTGAAGCGGCTTGGTCGGCATGTTTTTGGTATCGAAATTAAGGAACGAGAACAGCAACTGAGTTCCAATTATAACCGGCAGGGCGGCCAGGACGACGGTGCCGGCGGTGGCTGGGATGCCGGTTGAGGTGCTTTCCATCCATTTTATGGACCCAAATATTACGCCGAAAGCGAGCAGTATTTTTCCAAGCAGCAGTTGCAGGCCCGGTAATCCAAAATCGCTCAGAAAGTAGGAAAAATAGATCCGTTTGCAGGCGCTGATATAATGTCTGGCAATAAATTCCGGTATGATTTTTGGAATGCTGATGCCACTTGTCTCGTTCCCGTATACGGCATCCATGGGCATGTCTTCAACCACCGCCCGGATCATGCCGAGACGGAACAACATGTCAGATTCAAAAAAATAGCCCTGTGCCAGACGTTCGAGGGGCAGGCGGACTGCAGCCGCTCTGTGCAGGGCGGTGAATCCGTTTGTCGGATCAAACACTGACCAATAACCGCTCGAGAGTTTCGACAAAAAAGATAGGCCAATGTTGCCGATAATCCGGGATTTCGGCATGGCTGAAAGGGACTCCACCTTGTGGAACCGGTTACCTTTTACGTAGTCTGCTCGTTTTTGCAGGAGGGGCGTGAGCAATCGAGGGATCAATTTTGGGTCCATTTGCCCGTCGCCATCCATCTTGACCAGAATGTCAAAACCGTCATTCAAAGCTTCACGATAACCCCGTACCATGGCTCCGCCAACGCCCGTATTCGATTGTTGATAGATAACACGAACCCGTTTGTCCCTACATTCCTTCTCGACGAGGGCACCGGTTTGATCCGGGCAGGCGTCATCAACAACATAAATCGCGTCAATTTCAGGCCCTATTCCGGCGATGACCGGCAAGATGTGAGCGGTCTCCCGATAACAGGGTAATATGACCGCAATGCCTCCAGGCGGGGATTTATTGGCGTTTACGGAGGATCTGGGGGATTTCACCATTGGTGCAACAGGCTTTCTGCAAACGGAAGACGCCCGCAGACCATAATAAGAGGTGCAATGGCATGCAAGGGACCGTTGTCTGGCTATGAATTTGGCAATGGCCTGTTGACGTGCCACGGGCGCGTCTGTACAACACGCCACACCTGAATTGTTCCGTCTCCTGCTTGGTCGTGAGACGTGCGCCTCCCTGAACCAATTGATCTTAAACCTGGCGCTAGAAATTCGCATTCCGGTAGATATAAAAATGACAGATTTTGAAGGCATCGTTCCGCCCCTTAGCGAGGCACTGACGGCGCGTGGTTATAATGTCCTGACCGCCGTGCAAATAGCAGTTTCGGCACCGGAGTTAAAAGATGCAGATACCCTGGTTTCGGCCCAGACCGGATCCGGCAAGACGGTCGCATTTGGGATCGCGATTGCGCCCACCCTGCTAAAGGGTGCTCAACATTTCGATCGGGCATCCTTACCCCTGGCCTTGGTCGTTGCACCAACCCGCGAGTTGGCCCTGCAGGTCAAACGGGAGTTGGAATGGCTATACGAAAAAACCGGGGCGACCATTGCGTCGTGCGTCGGCGGTATGGATATGCGCACGGAACGGCGCACCCTTGATCGTGGCGCACAAATTGTCGTCGGCACTCCCGGTCGCTTGCGTGATCACATCGAGCGCGGGTCGCTTGAATTGACCCAAATTCGTGCCGTCGTGCTGGATGAAGCCGATGAAATGCTGGATCTCGGGTTTCGCGATGATCTGGAGTATATTCTGGATGCGTCGCCGGCGGAGCGCCGGACACTGATGTTCTCGGCCACGGTGCCACGGTCAATTGCCAATCTGGCAACCCGCTACCAGCGCGATGCGGTTCGGGTATCGACGACAGCAGAACGTGAACAGCACCTGGATATTGAATATCAGGGGCTTGTGGTTGCGCCGAATGATCGTGAAAACGCAATTATCAACGTCCTGAGATTTTATGACGCAAAAAATACCCTGGTGTTTTGCGCCACCCGGGCGACCGTTAACCACATGACGAGTCGCCTCAACAACCGGGGGTTCTCGGTTGTCGCTTTGTCGGGCGAATTGAGTCAAAACGAACGAACTCACGCCTTGCAGGCCATGCGCGATGGCCGCGCCCGTGTTTGTGTGGCCACGGATGTCGCAGCTCGCGGTATTGATTTGCCAAATCTGGATCTGGTTATCCACGCCGATATTCCACGTAATGCGGAAGCCTTGTTGCACCGAAGCGGACGTACCGGGCGGGCCGGTCGCAAAGGGGTCAGCGCATTGATCGTACCCCACAACGCGCGGCGCAAGACGGAACGGTTGTTGGGTAATGCCAATATTGAGGCCAACTGGGTTAAGCCGCCGTCCCTGGAAGACATTACCAAGCGTGATCGCGAACGGATCCTTGATGATCCGGCACTGACCGAAACCCTGGCCGAGGACGAACGGGATTTCGCGCAGGATCTTCTGGCGCGCCACAGTGCCGAACATGTGGCAGCGGCTTTCCTCAGGTTACATCGGGCCGGCCAACCGGCACCGGAAGAACTACTGGACGCCGTGCCACTGGAAAATAAAAAACCGCGTCGCGACGATTTTAAAAATGGCGTCTGGTTCCGCCTGTCGGTCGGTCGTAATGAACAGGCCGAAGCGCGTTGGTTGTTGCCGATGTTATGCCGTGCCGGTCATATTACAAAAAACGAAATTGGCGCGATCCGTATCCACCAGTCGGAAACTCATTTTGAACTGGCACCGGAAGGCGTCGAAAAATTCCTTGAAGCGATCGGTCCAGGGTTAAAAGTGGAAAAAAATATCGGTATCACCCGTTTGCAAGGCGTGCCGGACGCGCCGTCTGATACCAAGGGGCGTTATGAACGGAAAAAACCGCAATATCGTGGATCAGACGCAAATTCTGATGAGCGACCGGCGGCGAGGCCAAAACGGACATTTGCCAAAAAACGCGATGATTACTCTGAAACTTCTGCGCCGGGCAATAACAGAGACCAAAAATCAAAACAGGACTTGGCGCCTGGTTCAAGGGGGGGAGCGACAAAACACGATGCCCTGGGAGAGCGGAAAAAACCCTGGGATCATAAAAATAAACGACCCAAGTCGGCATTAGCCAGCGGTTCAACGGATGGGGTGCCGAAACGAGAAGACCGTAGCGCCGCTACACAACCCTGGATGAAAAAGGATAAACCCGCAAAATCGACCTTTGCCAGCACAGGTGCCGGTGACGACGTCAAGGATAGGGTTAGATCGGGCGGCAAAAAAAACAAAAGCAAGGGCGTCGAATTTTCAAAGTGGAACGCAGGAAAAGGTGCGACCGAGGGTACCGAACGGGGAAAACCCTGGAAAAAACAGACGGTTAAAGGTAAGAAAAAACCCCCCACAGCCTCACGGTCGCAGAGCCACAGTGCAGACAAATCGGGTGCCAGCCCGCTGAGCCGCAAGAAATCCCCTAGGAAAAAGCCCGTTTAACCACTGGTTTTACTTAAAATTTCATAGGTGCCTCCGTCGCCCGACCTGAAAAAGCCTCACCGCGCCCTCGTCATCTGCTGTTTTATTGGCTAAACTGTCTGCCAGAACCCGAAGGGTGTTAACTTCGGGCGTGATGGGGGAGTTTAATGTCCGATAGTGAAGCGAATGACTTTGCCAGTATTGATTTGCTTGCAGACCTTGAACCGGCAGTTCGCAAAAAAGTTGCACTTCAGTGCAGTTGGCGGCGCTATGCATCCGGTGAGCAGATAATTGACCGCCAAAGTGAGGCGACCGACATCTTTTTTGTCATAGAAGGCTCGGTTCGGGTTGTTAATTACTCGTATTCTGGTCGTGAAGTGACATTTGATGACCTGGAAAGTGGCAGTTATTTTGGTGAACTTGCAGCCATTGATGGCGAACCCAGGTCCGCCAGTGTCATGGCAATTACACCTTGTTATATCGCTTGTATGTCACAAGAGCGGTTTCTGAGCCTGCTTGAACAATACCCCGCTATCGCCTTAAACCTAATGCGTGGATTAACCCGGGTGATTCGGGCATCGACGCTGCGGATCATGGATTTAAGTACATTGGCGGCAAACAACCGGGTCCAGGCGGATTTACTGCGTCAGGCGCGAAATCTTATGGATGATGATGGCAAGGCTGTTATTTCACCTATTCCGGTCCATGCGGATATTGCCAGCCGGGTCAGTACGACACGGGAAACGGTGGCCCGTGTCTTGAATGATCTGGCGCGAAAAGGCATTGTGGTGCGGGAAAAAAATGCCCTGGTGATCAGTGATCTTGAAAATTTGCGGGAAATGGTTGAGGACGTGCGCGGCGACTGATGGATTGCACTTTCAGTGGTACAGATGTGCGCCCAACCACCGGTACGGGAGCCATTTTGCATGCGGGTTACCAACTACTTCGTTTGACTTGCATACCTGAATGATACATGATTTGTGTTAGCAGGGATGAATTCCTTTTTTAATTCCTGCATTGGTACTTCTGTCGTGTACATGCTTGGGTGAGTAGGTATTGTTTTGACAATTGAAAGGCCGTATGCCGCTAAGGCGTAACGTGTAAATAGGGAGCCGCAATGGCGAAAACCATTTTGATTGTCGAAGACAACGACTTGAACATGAAGTTATTTAATGACCTTCTGCAAGCCCACGGTTACGATACGATACAGACCATGGACGGGCGAGATGTCATGGGCCTTGCCCATGAACATAAACCAGACTTGATTCTGATGGATATTCAGTTGCCGGAAATATCGGGCCTTGAAGTGACGAAGATGTTAAAGGCCGATGACGATTTGAAGTCCATTCCGGTTGTTGCAGTCACTGCTTTTGCCATGAAGGGCGACGAAGAGAAGATTCGCGAAGGCGGCTGTGAAGGGTATATTGCCAAACCCATATCCGTACCGACATTTCTCGACACCGTGGCCAAGTTTTTAAATTAAAAACCCTTGTTTTGTTGGTCATTTGCCGGATTCAGGTGGCAATAAAGCCAAGATCTTGTAGGTTGCGGCCGTAGGTTTTGATTCCGCCGGCTGGTTTTTCGCTGCACACGGTCAGGGCGGTCATTTTATGGTTTTAGTTTTCCACCTTCATTCGACAGGCACCAATCACGCCACATTTTTTTCATTATATATGTGAAACCAACGGAGAACTTCTTTCCATCACAGATTGCGGAATTTGTCATTCTTGCACGTAGTCCCGCCCGTAATTTTGCCAGTCTCCGGGTATTTCCGGCAAGTTCAACGGCCAGTTTTACATAGTCGTCGCCATCTTTAGCGACGAGTTCCGCCAGCCCGATGGTCGATAGGTGGCTTAAAGAATGCCGACTGGCGAAACTTTTACCCGGAACCGTGATAACGGGAACACCCATCCACAACGCCTCAAGCGTTGTCAGCCCACCGGAATAGGGAAAGGGGTCGAGGGCGATGTCGACATCGTTATATCGCAATAAGAGTTCCACATGCGGTGACACGCCTTCGAGTGTCAGTCTTGAGCGATCAATGCCCTTTTCTTCAAACAGGGCGGTCAAACGCATGATACTATTTTTGGAATTTATTCCTTTGTATTTAATGAGTAAACGGGAGTCGGATAGTGCTGCAAGGATGCCCGCCCAGACGGATACAACTTCTTCGTTGATTTTTGCCGGATTGCAAAAAGAAGCAAAAGTCACACCGGCGTTATTCTCAACCGGTAAGGGACCAACCTCAGGCGCATAATCTGGAGGGTCATAACAAATCCATCCATCTGGCATGCGGACTACGATCTCACTGTAAAATTTTTCTTCATCATTGCGGGTCGAGTATTGATCAGATATCAAATAATCTATCGCAGACAGGCCGGTTGTTCCCGTGTACCCAGCCCAGGTAACTTGTAATGGGGCAGGTTTGCGGGCGAACACCAACAATCGGTTACCGGCCGAGTGGCCCGTAAGATCAATCAGGATATCAATTTTATCGTCTATGATTGCTTGCGTAAGTGCTGCGTCGGAAAACCCACGAACTTGACGCCAGATACTTGTGTTTTTTTCAATCCTGGCCGTCAGATCATCGGCCAGACGGTCTGAATAAACGACGGTTTCGATTTTATCTTTTGCCAGGTTCTCGAACAAAGGGGCGATAAAATAGCCGATGGCGTGGCGCCCCAGATCAGGAGAGACAAAACCGATCCTTAAGCGTTGATCAGGAGCTTGAAAATTTCGGTGCTCCGGCCAGTCTGCGCGAAGTTTTCGCCCGTGCTGCTCATCCCACTCCTCATGTAATTTTAAAGTTGATGCCAGATCGTGACCCGGACGATATTGCTCGGTTAACAGCAGGTTGCTGTGTGCAATGGCATAATCGGCTTGAAGGTCCAAGGCTTTGCGGAGATTTGTAACCGCGTCATCGAGATTTCCCTGATCTTTAAGCGCCACGCCCAAATTGTTATAGGCATCGGCAAATGTCGGTCGGATGGCAAGGGCCTGGCGAAAACTGGCAACGGCCTCATCGAGCCTGTCGAGACCCGCGAGCGCAGTGCCTAAATTGCTGTGGGCATCGGCATTTTCTGGTTCGAGGGCGAGGGCCTGGCGGTAACGGTTTACGGCTTCGTCCAACTTTCCTTGTTTATAGAAAGTCACACCCAGGTTATAGTGCGCCTGCCCAAAACTGGGTTTGATGGCTAAGGCTTTGCGGTAGCTGGTAACAGCCTCATTCAACCGACCTCTCTCATATAAAATCGTGCCCAAATTGTTATGGCCATCGGCATCGGTCGGTTCGATGGCAAGGGTCTTGCGAATTCTGGTCTCCGCGTCTCCCAACTCACCGCGTACATAGGATAGATTGCCCAGATTGTTATGAGCGGCAACATAATCGGGTTTAATCTCGAGGGCTTTATGGAAACAGGCGGCGGCGTCCTCCCAATTGCCCTGTTGATAAAAGGTGACCCCAAGGTTGCAGTGTGTCTCCGCCCGGTTGGGCGCTTGCTCCAGGACCCTTTGATAGCAGCGAACGGCTTCATCAAAGTGTCCAAGTTCCGTCAACGCCAAGCCCAGGTTGTCGTGGATTTCGACAAAATTGGAAGTGAGTAACAGGGCCTGACGATAACTGGATACGGCATCTTCCGGTTTGCCCTGCGCCATCAATCCAAGGCCCAGGTTGTTGTGGGCCGCGGCAAATGTCGGCCGGATGGTGACGGCCTGGCGGTAACTGGCGATGGCTTCATCCAGCCGGCCAAGATCCATGAGCACGTTGCCCAAATTGCTGTGGGCATCGGCATTATCGGGTTCAAGGGCAAGCGCCTGAAAGTAACTGGCTACGGCATCGTCGAATTTGTTTTGTTCATAAAGGGCAACGCCAAGGTTATGGTGTGCTTGGGCAAAATCGGGTTTGAGGGTCAGGGCATTGCGATAACTGGCGATGGCCCCATCCAGGTTACCCCGTTTTACGAGTGTGTGACCCAGTTTGTTGTGGAGGGCTGCGTTTTTGGGCGTAAGTGTAAGGGTTTTGCGGTAGCTGAGCACCGCTTCGTCGAGTCGGCCCAAATCTTTGAGCACATTGCCCAGGTTGTTGTGGGCGTCTGCGTAGTCCGGGTTGAGGGCAATGGCCCGGTTAAAACTGGTAAGGGCGTCAGCCAGTAATCCTTGCTCCATGAGCGCAGCGCCCAGGTTGTTATGGGCATCGGCGTAATCGGGTTTAAAGGCCAGGGCCTGGCGATAGCTGGCAACGGCAGCATCCAGGTCGCCCCGGTCCTTGGACGCCGCAGCCAGATTATAATGGACGTCCGCATAGTCAGGTTGGATGTCGAGGGCCCGCTGAAAGCTCGCAATGGCGGCGTCCAATTGGCCGAGCTCCTTGAGCGTGTTGCCCAGGTTGTAGTGGGCGTCGACATGGCCCGGGTTGGCGGCAAGGGCAGCG
>JAJFII010000035.1 GCA_021775095.1 Rhodospirillales bacterium | reverse complement strand
TCGAAATTGCCATTTCTCCACTATTGGAAGTGCGCGCGCTCATTATGATACACACAAGGGCGCTGGACAAACTTCTGATGATCGCGGCAAGGAATGACCCGATCTGCCATCGCCTCATGTCAGCCCCTGGCGTTGGCCCATTAACAGCCCTGCTATTCAAGGCGAATATCGATGATCCCACCCGCTTTCAATCGGAATCAGTGGCCGGATTTAATCGGAATCACTGGCCGCTTTGGATCGGAACAGGTGGCCGCTTTCCATCGGAATGGGTGGCCGCTTTCATTGGAATGCGCAAGGAGACCCAGCGAACCCGCGAACTAAGTCAACTTTCTAAACACCGCGACGATTTGGGGGCTAGCCCAAATGTCCCCTTCTAGCCCTTCTCGGCACTATACCACCCTCACGGATTCCGTCTATAGACCGAGGATAGTGTGGACATTTGGCGGGCACAAACGTAAATTTTGAAATTTTTGGCCACTGAGGTACTGATAACGGACAGGTTTCTGCGGCCAGCGGGTCGGTGCCAGGTGACCCATATCGGTCATGGATCGCTAAAGTTCTTGCTCAACCAGGCTGGCCGCTAATTCCCGTAGTTCACCGCGCAACGTAGCTTCTTTATCTTGCAAGAATTTCTCGCGGGAAACCATATTCCCTGTCATTGTCATCGCCAAGTTGGTCATCGCCACGACGTAGGCTTCTTCCTGTCGTCTACATGCAGAAATAATATACTCAGTCGCCTTCCCAACGGCCAGTTCACTAACTCTGTAACGCGCTGAATAATTCTCTACCTGACGGAGAACACAGGTCCGGTATTGTTCATTTCCAGCACCGGCATCTTGAAGAGCATGTCCCAAACCGCACCCGGTTACGATAAAGAGCGGCAGGGCAACCGTAATTTTCCTAATCATTTTCCTAATCATAACGTATTCCTCATTGACACGATGACAGCCCTGAAAAGCCATTATCAAAATGAAAACTCATGCGACGATAATTCGCTCGATTGTTTTTCCTGCTTAAATAGGCTCCGGGATCGAAGAACGTATGTTCCTGGTTAATCTGTCGATTAAAATTTCTGCGGCTAGCATATTTATAAGCCAGCAAAGCACCATAAAGACATCTCTCTGCAAACCTGCAGGCTCAGTGCCCCAGATGACAATCCACCCTATTCCAAATAAAGCTTGCGTCGAGGCGCCCTGACCAATTGCGTAAGCTCTAAGCATTAAAGCCCCATGTTTATAGAAGTTGCGTGCTCTAATAGCCGCGACCGCCCAACCAATAAATCCAATCATTAAGAAGCCCAGAATGATCCGCGCAGAGAATAGGAGGCTTCCTTGCAGCACGTCAGGAAAGGAGAAAAACCAGGTCATCCACAATCCGGAAGCTGCAGATACGAATCCGGCAATGACCAAGATGCAACCCATCGCACGATGGGTAGACGGACAATGGAGTCTAATACTTGGCAAAAACTGGATCACGCCTGCGACGCAGAACACAATACTCCCCATGATATGTGAAATAATTGGCAAAGGGTTAGCCAAGGCGCGTGGGTTTTCAGGCATTAGGGCCAGGCCACCGGCAAGCTCAAGAATCCTGACCATTCCCCCAAATGCCGGAATAAACGAGTATACAATAATCGAAATTAATATTGTCCATTCGCGTGTGGTTAGCACTTTTCTCATATTCCCCTACTTTGGATTTGGGTCCGGAGAATGCCGAAGGGCCCAATACTGATAATTCGGAATTGAGTGGTTTCCGTGCTAGCCAACCAAGACTTTTTCACAGCCATTGGGTTCCCAAATTCTGTCAGGTCTCGCATGTCCGTATCCTTCTTGGGTTGATATGTGCATCTTATATATATGCATAACCGAATAATAAATTGCCAAATTTTGCATATATGTTATACAAATATGAATGAAAAACAGAACTTCCGCATTCGATTGGTCTCAAGCGCAAGCGTTCTTAGCCACGGTCGAAATGGGCTCATTCTCCGGTGCTGCCGCCCGCTTGGGTTTGTCCCAACCCACCGTTGGGCGGCACGTCGCCGCCTTAGAGAGCGATCTCGACCTCTTACTCTTTGATCGAGTGGGGAAATCCCTAGCACTTACTGACAACGGGCACGCGATGGTTCAGCATGTAAAAGCCATGAAGGACGCGGCGGACCAACTCAGTCTTTCGGCGTTGGGGCAAGATAAGACAATCGCTGGTCCTGTCAGCGTCACCGCAAGCGATGTATTCTGTGCCTATATCCTTCCTCCAATCATCGAGCGTATTCGATTGGCCTACCCTAAGGTTCAGGTCGAGATCGTATCATCCAACGAAGTGCAAGACTTGCGTCGACGCGAGGCTGATATCGCAATCCGCAACATTGAGCCCACACATCCCGATTTGTATGCAAAGCGGTTACGGACAACGAAAGGAAACCTCTATGGGGCGACCTCCTATCTCGACCAGCTTGGCCGCCCTGCGACGATCAAAGAATTCAGCGAGAGCACAACCTTTATCGGCGACACTTCTGGACGGGTTCTTCAAATGCTAACTACTATGGGCGTTCCCGTAGCCTCTGAGCAATTCAGCATCATTGCAAATAGCGGTGTCGCCATGTGGGAGCTGGTCAAGCGTGGGGTTGGACTTGCGGTCATGTTTAAGGATCTTGGAGATATCACGCCTGAAGTCGAGGTCGTACTACCGCAGGAAATCTCAGTCGATGTCCCGGTCTGGCTTGTTGCGCATCGCGAGCTTAAAACCAATGCACGGATTCGTGCTATCTTCGATGTCCTGTCAGGAGAACTGGTTGCCTGAGCTACAGACAGGCAGCCCCAACAGTCTTCATGCAGTGTCCGTTGATGGCCCATCTCGCTCCTAGCACTCGACCACGCACCGCGACCGTACCTGTGGCATAACCGGACATCAATCTGCCAAAACATTCAATTTTTCAGCGAAATATCTCTCACTTGGCAAAAATTCATACAGAGAGGCGTTTCCCCCTGGGTTGGATGCGCCAGGAACAGCTTTAACTCAGGTACATGAGCGAAACTTAAGGCATTAGCGAAGTCGGTAAAAAGCCATCCGTCCTGTGGATACTTTTTTCGAGGAAAGGCTTGCTGACGACGAGCATTGCATTAAGTTCTAAGGTATAGAACTTAATGGCCGGGGGGGCTTGCATGAATACGACTGTTTTGGATCTAAAAGGCTTAAGTTGTCCTTTGCCCGTATTAAAGGCGAATAAGGCGATCAAGGAATTGATTGTTGGTGAGGTACTGGAAATTTTAGCGACGGACCCGGCGGCACCCAAGGACTTTGAAGTGTTTTGTGAAAACACGGGGCACGAATTGACATCGTCGACCGTTGAGGGTGACGTGTTTAAAATTGTCCTGACCAAACAGGACTAATACTGCCCTGATTGAACAGGGCACCTTTTTCTTTTTTGCAGGCAGGTTTATTCTGCAGGTTTTTGCGCCATCGGCTCGTTTGAGTGCGCCCGTTTTGCGAAACGGTTGCGTTCAAGAATACCCGCAAACAACGTGAGAAGCGGCGGCACAATCAGCAGCGTCAACACCGCCGACAAAGTGAGGCCACCGAGAACCACGGAGCCCAGACCCCGGTACAACTCAGAGCCGGCACCGGGGAACAGGACAAGCGGCATCATTCCAAACACGCTGGTCAGGGTCGACATAAAGATCGGACGGATGCGGTTGCTGGTGGCTTCCAGTACGGCGTCGGCGACCTCCATGCCCTCGCTTCGAATGTGGTATAAAGTCTGGTGCACCAGCAAAATTGCGTTGTTTACAACAATACCGATGAGGATCACAAACCCCAGAAGCGTAAGCATATCAAGCGGCTGGAAGGTTTGCAGATTGACCAGAGCCAGCCCCAGAACGCCGCCCGCCGTTGCCAGGGGAACCGATAACATAATAATTGACGGATACCAAAAACTCTCGAACAATACGGCCATAACCAGATAAACGATAACCAGTGCCATCAGGAGGTTCACCCGGATGGCTTCTTTGGTTTCACTCAACTGATCGGCGGTGCCGCTCAAATTAATGTTTACGCCAGCCGGCAACCCCTGGGCCCTGATGGGAACGATGACTTTTTCGTTCAGTTCATCGATAACTGCCTGCAATGGGATATTTCCAGGGGGTTGCAGTTGCAGGGTTACGGTGCGTTCGCGTTCGATATGGCGGATTTGGGTGGGGCCGGAGGTTACGATCACATCCGCCAGGGAACTGGCCGGGATGATTTTTCCGGACCGGGTGACCACGGGCAGGTTCTCAATGCCCTGCGTTTCGTCGATGTCATTGATCGGGCCTTTAAGGACCAGGTCCATGCGACTGGAACCGACGGTTATTTCCGCAACCCGCAATCCATCGTTAAATGCATCGATGGTATCACCGAGTTCCCGGGTCGAGACGCCATTGTCCGCAAGTTTTGTCCGGTTTGGTAAAATTCTGACTTCCGGTGCGCCCAGGGTCAAACCGGGAATGGGTCGCATTTGGGTGCCCTCGGAACGCGGCATGATTTGTTCGATCATGCCGGCACTTCTACCGGCGACGTCCATAATGTCCTGCATGTCGGGGCCGGAAATATTAAAATCAACACTTCTTTTGCCGCCAATACCCCGGCCAAACAGTGACTGCTGGACGACAAGGCCAAAGGTACCTGGTTCCTGGAAGGCTGCACGACGCATAAACGGTAACAGTTCCTTGACCCGCTCAGGGTCGGCGGCCTGGGCACCCAATATGGTCCGTCCCCTGAAGGCGACAAAAAAGAACCGGCTGAGTTTTGGCGTTTCACCGGGTTTGGAAAAAGGCGCGTCTTCCGTTGCCAGAAGCGGGCGAACCTGGCTCTCATACTGGCCGGCGATATCTTCCGTGGTTTTCAGATTGTAGCCGGGCGGCGGCAGGATCATGCCAAAAATCAGGTTTTTATTTCCCGTTGGCAGGTAGTCCTGTTTTGGCAGCAGTTGCCATGTCACAAATCCGGCTGATCCGCAGATCACCGTCACGACGGTCAAGGCGAGCACCCGACTTGCGGTAATCCTGCGGGTATAGGCAACGGCGGCTCTGACAAACAACTCGGCAAAATCATCAAGGATTGGGATCCGCATCCGTTTAATCGCAACGTCACCGTCCTTGCCCAACAGCCGGTTCGCCAATGCCGGTATTACGGTCACCGCAACCAGCAGAGACAACATAACCGAAACCGACAGGGCAACGGCAATGTCACGGAACAATTGACCAACTTCCAGTTCCATGACCAGGATCGGAATAAAGACCATGACCGTCGTCAGGGCCGACACCAATACGGCTCCCCATACCTGAGAGGCCCCAAGATAGGCGGCTTCGGCCCTGGATTTTCCCCGTTCGCGATGCCTGAATATATTCTCGAGGACGACGATGGCCGCGTCGACAACCATGCCAACGGCAAAAGCGATGCCGGCCAGGGAGATCACATTAATGGATCGACCCAGCGCTGCCATGGCAACAAAAGCGCCAATAACCGATACCGGGATCGCCAGGGAAACCACCAATGTGGCACCGCCGGAGCGCAAAAACAAAAGCAACATAAATGCCGCAAGTAATCCGCCGACAACGATGTTTTGTTGCACCAGGTTAATGGAGGATTTGATATATACGGTTTCATCATAAACGTTGATCAGCTTGAGGCCGGCTTCGGGAAGCGCCGATGCGTTTAATTCGTCAACGGCTTCGACGATGCCTTCCATGACCTGAATAACGTTGGCACCGTTTTCGCTAACCGTATTCACGGCCATCGCTGGTTGCCCGTTAAATCGAATTCGGGCAACGGGTTCTTTGTAGTTAAACTTGACTTCGGCAATATCTCCGACCGTCACCCGTGCCATGCGACCGGACGCGGCGTCCTGTTCCGAGCGCAACAGGACCGAACGGACATGTTCGATTTTACTAAACTCGCCCTCGGTGCGGACCACATAACGCCGTTTGCCTTCGTCGACGTCGCCCGCCGATACGGAGGCGTTGGCGGCGCGCAATCGACCGACAACTTCGGTTACTGTTAACCCATAGCGGGCCATACTTGCCGGATTAACGATAATCTCCAACTGTTGCTCTGAACCGCCATAAACGTTGACACGCGACACCCCGCCAACCCGTTCCAGACGGTCTTGAATGACATCTTCGGCAAAGTCACCATATGTATGCATGTTTTTAATATCATTGGCGGTATTGATTAGAATATACCAGGCAATGGGGTTGTCGTCCGAACCCGATGTACTCATGGTCGGCTGTTTGACTTCCGATGGATAACCGTCAACCCGGTCCAGGCGGTTTGCAACCAACAGCAACGCCTTATCCATATTGGCACCGATCTTAAATTCGAGTGTCACCTGGGCCCGACCGTCTTCTGATGTGGAAATGATTTTTTCCAGACCCTCAAGGCCCCGCAGCACCTCTTCCTGGCGGTTGATGATTTCCCGTTCGACTTCGGCTGGCGCAGCCCCGGCCCAGTTGGTGGTCAGGGTAATAATGGGTTTGCGGACATCGGGAATCAGTTGAATCGGGATTGCCTGCAGTGCCACCAGGCCAAACATGACGACCATTAACACCGCCGCCATAATTGCGACGGGACGTTCAATGGCAAGACGAATGATATTCATCAGTTCTATCCCTTAATTTTTTGCGGTTCGTCACCTGCTGATTTCGCCTGACCCGGAGCCGCTTTCGGCATGCCTTCGTAACGAATTGCCTGGCCGGGTCGAAGGCGTTCATTGCCGCGGATGACGACCAGATCGCCTTCGTCTAAACCGCCATCGACGATAAATCGGTTGCCGGTGGCGTCCCCCAGTTCGACCGGTTGAAACTTGGCTTTGCCCTTGTCCACCAGGACTACCAACTGGTTGCCGCGCCGGTTAAGTACGGCGTCTTTGTGTACGGACAATACATTGCTCTGCGTCCCGGACGGCAGATTTAGGGTAACGGACTGATTGGCAGCCAGATTTTCAACGCCGTCCATTTCAATGGGCTCAAACCGCACTGCGCGGGTTCGGGTTTGTGGATTCTCTTCCGGTACGACGGCCCGAACCGCAGCCTTGATGGTGCTTTTTTTATCCAGCAGCACATTGATCATAACACCGGTTTTTAAACTGCCAACCCGATCGGATGGGACATCGGCTTCGATTTCCAGGGTGGTGTCGTCGATCAGTGAAAAAACCGCAGAGCCAACATTTACATAGGACCCGACGGCGGTATGTCTTTGGGTGACAACCCCGCCGTAGGGGGCTTTTATTTCTCCGTCGTCAAAATCGATCTGACGCAATTTCAGATTGGCCTGGGCCTTGCGCAACTGGGCTTTCGCTTCCGCCGCCTCACTTTCGGCAACCAAAATGTTCTGGTTTTTATCGTCGAGGCGGGCCTGGGAAAAGGCCGGCGACTTTTTTAAGGACAACAGGCGACCTAACTCCTGACGCAATAATTGGGTTTTGGCTTTTTTTGTCTCAGCTTGCGCCGCATAATTTGCGACTTCCGCAGCGTATAGATTGCGCTCCCATTGCAGTCGGTCGCGGACCAATACGGCCATGACGGAACCGGCTTCCACCCGATCACCGACGTCGACGTCCATGGATTTAATGGCACCTTTGGCGCGGGCGGAAACGACCCCGGCCTGACGGGCAATAAATCGCCCGATAATGGGAATCGTCTGGACATAGGGCGCTGTTTTCACGGCGTCGACCTGAACCATCGTTGCCGGGCGACCACCGTCGGGTTTTTTTGCGCCCTGTGCAACGGCATCACCAGTCAACGCGACCAGGGCAAGGAGGCCCAGGAGCGGGTATTTTAAATTGGCACAGGCCAATTTGTGATGTCCAATAACAGGCGACAGTCCGGTGGTCTGCATGAATTCCGTCCTTTTGCTCTCCCGCTTTTAGGTGCGGGTTATAAAAATATTTGATCGGGTTTCCCAGACACATATAAGCGTCCCAGCCGCATACAACAATCGTATAGGATGAAAAATCCATGTCATGGGTACAGGGTTGACCGCAATTTAGTCATTCAAAACACACTATACAAACAGAATCAGATCCCGTTTTACGACAGCCAACGCCAAGCTTTTGAAATCGGCTCACGTGGTTTTTTATATCTTTGCGCATGGGAATATTTCTATAGTTGAAACTTGTTCTGTTCGGTTTTCGGAAATCCGCGATATGAAATTCATTACCCTTATTATTGGTCTTTTGGCGTATTTTTATTGGCCCTTGCCCGCTGCGGCTGACTTGGTTGGCCACGGTGGCATCATCAGGGCGATCGATTTTTCGCCAGATGGCCGACGGGTCCTGACCGGCAGTTTCGATTTTTCTGCCATTTTATGGGATTTTGAAGACCAGCAAGAAATTGGCCGATTGGACGGTCATGAGGGTCCGGTAACGGGCGTTGTCTACTTTGCCGACGGCCAAAGGGCGGCAACGTCAAGCGACGACACGTCGGCGATCATTTGGAATCTGCAAAATCAAACAGAAATATTTAAGTTACGAGGACACAAACATAAGGTAATGGCTCTGGCCTTGAGCCCTGATGACCTCACCATCGCGACCGGTGGCTGGGATAACCAGGTCATCCTCTGGGACACTCAAACCGGCAAACAAATGTCCGCAATCAAACATCCTGCGCCGGTTAATGCCGTGGTGTTCGTGGGCGATGGCCGGACCTTTGCCAGCGGCGGGCATGACCGCACCATCCGGTTGTTTGAGACCGCAACGGGTCGTCTGCTTGGTAAGCTTGAGGGACATTTGATGGGCATTACGCAACTTGCCGCGTCAGCGGACGGGGCACGGATTATATCATCGAGTATAGACGGTTCCTTGCGTCTTTGGGATACCCAGAAATTCAGGGAACTGCGAAAACTTGAGGGACACGACAAACAGGTTTTTGGCTTGCGAGTTCTAAATAACGGAACCGAAGCCGTTTCCGTAGGTCGCGATGGGTTTGCCATTCAGTGGTCGTTGAAAGACGGAAGAATCTTAAGTAAAATCAGGGCCCACGACGGCATGTCCTGGGCCGTTGCTGCGTCGCCCGATGGTCGATTTATTGTCAGTGCCGGCTCCGATGAAAGGGCCCGTGTCTGGCATTTGGCCAGTGGCGACCGCATTGGCGCCGAAGTGAATGACCAGAACGAACCCAAACCCTGGCTGTCCAGCACCCACCCCGGTGCAAAATTATTCCTGAAATGCGCAAAGTGCCATTCCCTGACGAAACAGGGGGTTCGCCGTTCCGGTCCCCATATTTCAAATTTGTTCGGGCGGAAGGTTGGTAGCGTCGCCGATTACAAATATTCAAAAGCTTTGGTCGGTTTGGACTTTATCTGGGACGAATCCTCGCTTTTCGACTTATTTGACAAGGGGCCTGACAAATATCTGCCGGGAACAAAAATGCCGGTTCAGCGGGTCACCGATAAATCCCAGTTGCATGAGCTGATCGAATATTTAAAAGAAGTGACTGCCGACCCCAAAGCCGCAGGCGAATAAGACCGGAATAGGATCGATCCAAATGGCAACTCAGTTGTATTCCCACCCGACCTGTATTGAACATGATCCGGGCAACCACCATCCGGAATGTCCAGACCGCTTGCGATCGGTCATGGGCGGGTTGGAAGCCGACGAATTTATCCATTTGGAACGGTTGGAAGCCCCGGAAATCAGTCTCGAAATTGTCGAGGCGGTACATGGATCATCTTATATTGAAAGTGTTCTGGACCATGTTCCCGTTGCGGGGCGGGTCAGTCTGGACGCCGACACGGTGATGTCGCCAGCGTCTGGAGAAGCGGCGCGTCGGGCGTCGGGCGCCGCCGTCACCGCCGTCGATGCGGTAATCGCAAAATCAACGGACAACGCCTTTTGTGCCGTTCGTCCACCGGGCCATCACGCCGAATCGTCACGGGCAATGGGGTTTTGTTTGTTTAATTCTGCGGCCATTGCCGCCTTTCATGCCCGCGCGCGCCATGGCATGGAACGGGTTGCTGTCATTGATTTTGACGTGCACCATGGCAACGGGACCCAACACAGTTTTGAAAATGACGCAGGTTTGTTTTACGGCTCCAGCCACCAATTTCCGGCATATCCGGGGACGGGAGCGCGCAGCGAAACCGGGGTCGCCGATAACATTTGCAATATGCCGCTTTCTCCCGGTGCCGGTTCAGCCGAATTTCGAAACGCCTATCAAAACGGAATTCTTCCTGTATTGCGCCATTTTTCACCCGAGTTGATCCTTATTTCGGCAGGCTTTGATGCCCATGCCCGCGACCCTCTGGCGCAATTAAACGTCCAAACGGAAGACTTTGCCTGGGTGACCCGGGAACTTATGGATGTGGCGGATACGTGTTGCGAGGGGCGGATCGTCTCGCTGCTTGAAGGCGGATACGATCTCGACGCTCTGCGTGACAGCGCCATGGCTCACGTTCGGACCTTGATGGATATATGACGTCGGGCGTGGCGGCCTTGCAAGGCTTGCTCTTGACGGTTCACCCCCATAAACTCCGCCCCCTTCAAAGGGGGGATAACAATGGCCGACGATAAATTGCCTGCCGACATTAAAAAATTAAGTTTCGAAGATGCATTGAGTGAACTTGAGGACATTGTCCGCGAGCTTGAAACCGGTCGCGGCGCTCTGGACGAGGCAATTAACGCTTACGCTCGAGGCGCTCACCTGAAGAGCCACTGCGAAGCAAAACTAAAGGACGCGCAGAGCAAAATTGACAAAATTGTCATCGGCAAGGGGGGCGCAATTGCGACCGAACCGGCAGATGACGAATAGACACAATTACAACGGAATTTCCCATTGATTGATTTTAAAAAAGCTATGACCGACACGGCCGATGCCGTCGATGAGGTCCTCGATGATCTTCTTCAGCGGATGGAAGGACCGGAAAACCAGCTCCTCGAAGCCATGCGCTATTCGGCGCTCGGCGGCGGCAAACGGGTTCGGCCCTTTTTGGTCGTCGCCAGTGCAGATCTGTTTGGGGTGTCCCGCTCCCGCTCCCTTCGCGCCGCGGCGGCCATCGAAATGATCCATTGTTATTCGCTCATCCACGATGACCTGCCGGCGATGGATGACGATAAGCTGCGCAGGGGACGACCCACGGTACATATCAAATTTGACGAGGCAACGGCGATTTTGGCTGGCGACGCTCTGTTGACCAAGGCGTTTGAAGTGCTGGCATCTGAGGCCACCCATTCCGATGCGAGGGTGCGCGCCGACTTGTGTCTGGCCTATGCCAAAGCGGCCGGCGACCGGGGAATGGTCGGCGGTCAAATGTTGGATCTTGTTGCCCAGGACCATGAGCTGGATGTCCCGGAAATCACCCGATTGCAGCGCATGAAAACCGGCGAGCTGATTTCCGTTTCCTGCGAAGCCGGGTGCATTCTTGGTAAAGTGTCGGCTGAAACGCGCACGGTTTTACGGGGCTATGCCCATGATATTGGCCTGGCCTTCCAAATTGCTGACGATTTGCTTGATGTGGAAGGGACCGCCGAACAGGTGGGAAAAGCCACCGGTAAGGACGAAGCTGCTGGTAAAGCCACGTTTGTTTCTTTATTAGGGGCCGACCGTGCCCGCAAACAGGCAAATTTATTGGTCGAACAGGCGGTAAATCATCTGAATATTTTCGATGAAAGAGCCGTTCTCCTGCAGGAACTTGCTCGTTTTATCGTAAATCGCAGGTCTTGATCGGGATTATGTGAAAGTATGTTCGCAATATTTGGGAAAATATGTAAGTATTTGAAATTAAAGGTGATGGAATTAGAGGTACCTAAGTGACAACAGACCATAAGACGCCGCTTCTCGATACGGTTAGCAGCCCTTCGGACATCCGGGATTTCTCTCTCGACCAACTCAAACAACTGGCAGACGAACTGCGATATGATACGGTTCGCAATGTTTCCATTACGGGCGGCCATTTGGGGGCCAGCCTGGGCGTTGTTGAACTTACGGTCGCCATACACCATATTTTTGATACGCCCCATGATCGCCTTATTTGGGATGTTGGCCACCAATGTTATCCCCACAAAATATTAACCGGGCGGCGCGATCATATGCATAGCCTGCGGCAGGGTGGCGGACTTTCTGGTTTTACCAAACGAACGGAGAGTGAATACGACCCGTTCGGTGCGGCCCATTCCTCAACCTCCATTTCGGCGGGCCTGGGCATGGCCGTTGCAGCCGAGCTTGGCGGGATACCGCGGAATGTGATTTCGGTAATCGGCGATGGGTCGATGACCGCGGGTATGGCCTACGAAGCGATGAATAACGCCGGTTCCATGGATGCCCGGTTAATTGTTATATTGAACGACAATGACATGTCGATTGCACCCCCCGTTGGTGCTTTAAACGCCTACCTGTCCCGATTAATTTCGTCGAAATCTTTCCGATCCGTTCGTCATTTCGCCAAAGATGTCATGAAAAAATTTCCTCGCCCCATTGAAGAGGCGGCAGGAAAAATTGATGAATACGGGCGTGGACTTGTTACCGGTGGAACCTTGTTCGAAGAACTTGGATTCTATTATGTGGGGCCCATTGATGGCCACAACCTGGATCATCTGATACCCGTTCTTAAAAATTTACGCGACGATGTCGAGCCGGGACCGGTTCTCATTCATGTGGTTACCGAAAAAGGTCACGGTTATGGCCCGGCTGAGCAGTCCAGCGACAAATATCATGGGGTGTCAAAATTTGATGTGGTGACAGGCAAACAACACAAAGCCATCGCCAATGCACCCAGTTATACAGGCGTTTTTGCCAAAGCGCTTATTGCCGAAGCAGAAATTGATGACAAGATTGTCGCCATATCGGCGGCCATGCCGGGAGGCACCGGTGTGGATAAGTTTTCGGAGCAATTCCCAGAGCGCAGTTTTGACGTGGGAATTGCCGAACAACACGCGGTGACGTTTGCTGCCGGACTGGCCTCGGAAGGGTATAAACCCTTTGCCGCTATTTATTCGACATTTTTGCAGCGGGCCTATGATCAGGTGGTTCACGACGTATGCATTCAGCATCTTCCCGTTCGCTTCGCTATTGATCGTGCTGGTTATGTCGGGGCCGACGGATCAACCCACTGTGGCGCTTTTGATCTGGCCTATCTTTGTACTCTGCCAGGTATTGTCGTGATGGCGCCCAGCGACGAAGCGGAACTGGTCCATATGACCGCGACGGCGGTGTCCATAAATGACGGGCCCAGCGCGATCCGCTACCCGCGCGGAGAGGGCGTCGGTGTGGAATTGCCGTCCAAGGGAACGGTCCTTGAAATCGGTAAAGGCCGGATTGTCCAGGAAGGTAAAACCGTTGCGTTATTGAGTTTGGGGGCGTCGTTAAAAGAAGCCTTAAAGGCCGCCGAAGACCTGGAAACCAGGGGGCTGTCGACGACCATTGCCGATGCACGCTTTGCCAAACCGATTGATCGGGAAATGATCAAATCCTTGGCGGAAAACCATGATGTTCTGGTTACCATTGAAGAGGGGTCTGCGGGCGGGTTTGCGGCCCATGTCATGCAGTTTATGGCCAATGATGGGCTGCTTGAAAATGGCCTAAAGGTGCGCAATTTGACCATGCCCGACCAGTTCCTCGAGCAAGACAGCCCAGCCAATCAACTGGATCAGGCGGGTTTGACGGCACCGCATATTGTCGCTTGTGTCCTTTCGGCTTTGGGTCGAGATGCCGAGGCAGAAGCGGTAAACAATATTCAGCGGGCTTAATTTTGGCGGGTAAACCCGCCAAAAAACGTCTCGATCAATTGCTTGTTGAGCGGGGCCTGGTGGAAGGATTAGCCAAAGCCCAGGGTTTGATCATGGCCGGCAAGGTTTTCGCGCGGGAGCGAAAGCTTGATAAGGCGGGTTTGCAACTTGCCGAAGATACGGCGCTCGAAGTCCGCGGCCAGGATCACCCGTGGGTATCTCGTGGCGGTATCAAACTGGCCCATGGTCTGCTTCAGTTCGATGTCGATGTGACTGGTTGTATTTGTGTCGATGTGGGGGCCTCGACCGGTGGATTTACGGATGTGTTGTTGCAAAACGGCGCACAAAAGGTTTATGCAGTCGATGTTGGCAACGGTCAACTGGCCTGGAAACTGCGGACCGATGAGCGGGTTGTTGTGTTGGAAAAAACAAATGCCCGACACCTGACGTCTGAGCTCATCACCGACCTCCCGAACTTGATCGTCTGTGATGCCAGTTTTATTGGCGTACGGACAGTTCTGCCCGCAGCAATGTCTCTTGCGCGTACCGACGGCTATTTGATCGCGCTGATCAAACCACAGTTTGAAGTGGCAAAACATGAGGTTGGCGAACGGGGCGTTGTTCGTGATCCGCAACTGCACCAACGCGTTATTGATGAAACGCGAAATTGGATCGACCGTTTACCCGATTGGCAGGTGGTTGGCCTTATGGAAAGCCCAATTAAGGGTCCGGAAGGAAATCTGGAATTTTTAATCGCCGCGAAAAAACGACAGATTATGTGATCTGGATGGGAATTCATTCATGTTCAAACGGTAACCCCAATTGTGCCCAACCGGAAGTCCCACCAGTGAGATTATAGGCTTCGCTCAGCTTTTCCGTGTTCAGTAAATACTGACCAACCTGCATCGAGCGCATGCCCATGGCGCAAACAAAGACAATTTTTTTCCCCTCATCGGGCAACGCCTCGGGGTCGAAGGCTGACATGGGATTGTGCAGGGCACCGGGAATTCGAACCTCTTCTAACTCCTGAGCTTCGCGAACATCTATGAAAATGGCTTCACCCAAATCCAGCCATTCTTTAGCTGTTTTTGGATCCACTTCGATCATTTCTGGCATTCTGGGGTCCTCCGAAATATTGATTTTCTTGTCTAGCATATATGGGGCCAGCGCTCTAAATTTCTTTACTGAATTTCCGATAAGGTGAAAAATGCTAAAAGACAATTGTGGGTTAGAGTATACGGCGGTCAACCAACAAGCCATAGCGGCTTTTGAGGCGACGGTAGAGGCCCTGTACCGGGTCGGGCGAGACACTGGCGATCACCTCAAGGCGGTATTTGAAGCCGACCCGCAAATGCCGATGGCCCATTGTCTGAAGGGCTACTTCTTCATGTTCATGGCCAGTGCGCCGTTAAAGGTGCGGGCACAAAAGAGCCATCAAGACGCCCTGCAATTTGGCAAAAATGGCAGCCCACGCGAACAGGCGCATATCAAAGCATTGGGTTTATGGGCGCACGACGACAAGGCCGGTGCGATCAGGATTTGGGATGAAATACTGGATTCCCATCCTTGCGATCGCATTGCCTTGCGGCTCGGCCATTTTGGTCACTTTTACAGCGGTAATTCCAATGCCATGCTTAAAAGCCTGGAGTCGGTATTTCCCTTTTGGGACGAGACGATGCCAGGTTACAGCTTTCTTCTGGGGATGCGGGCGTTTGCTTTTGAAGAGTGTGGGTCCTACGAAAAAGCGGAAAACCTG
Organism: Rhodospirillales bacterium; assembly: GCA_021775095.1. Classification (GTDB taxonomy): domain Bacteria; phylum Pseudomonadota; class Alphaproteobacteria; order Rhodospirillales; family Casp-alpha2; genus JABMNT01. The sequence goes on along the minus strand of JAJFII010000035.1, from coordinate 75,992 downwards.
GGTCGCGCCGGTCTCGATATGGACCCGGTCGACCCATGGGCGATCCATGCGGTCGCACATATTATGGAAATGCAGGAACGCCGGTCAGAGGGCGCTGCGTGGATCACCGGCCACAAACCCCATTGGCGGGACGCCAATAACTTTCGATATCACGTCATCTGGCATTTGGCTTTGATGTATTGGGGACTTGGCGATTTTGAACGGGTTCTGCGGCTATATGATGAACAAATGTGGGATCCCCAATCCGATGAGTATGCCGACTTGTGTAATAACGCGGCCCTCCTAATTCGCCTCGAATATGTGGGAATTGACGTCGGCGACCGGTGGTTCAATTTATATGAAAAAGTAAAAGACCGGACGGACGAACACATCTTGATGTTTGCGGATGTCCATTTTGCCATGATGTTTGCCGCCATGGGCGACAAAACGCGGGTTGAGGAATTGATTTCAAGCTCTCCTGAAATAGGTGGAGAATTGCGTCAAAAAGTAGCGGCACCGTTGTGTCAGGCGATGTTCGATTTTCGAACCGGCAACTGCGGGTCGGCGCAATCCACACTGCTTGGCTTGCGCGGACGGGTTGTCGAAATTGGTGGGAGCCATGCGCAACGCGATGTCTTTGAATTGTTAATGATTGAAGCATCGATAAAATCGGGCGATTTTCAAACGGCGCGTCATATGCTGGAAAACCGAACCAAAACAGCGCCAGACAATGGCCTGAACTGGAAAAAACTGGCCGGCGTGTTAAACGCACTGGGTGATGTGAACGCCGCACAGGCCAAACAACAAGCGATGAAACTTTTGCTGGCTTAGGGTCGATAACAGTGGATTTCACAGTTTTCCATATGGTGACCGGCTAACTCCACAAAAAACGTGCCATGGCCGACCAGCGCCAGGGGTTCGCCCTCCCAGGTATCCAGCCAAGCGCGAAAATTTCGGGCCCGAGTTAAAAAGACTTCGTCGGGTTCAACCTGTATGCGCCCCTCTAACGCCGGGTCGCCGTGCCACCAATGGGTGGCGAGGTGGTCAAATGACAGGTGATTGAACAATTTTTGTAACAGGGGAGGATGGCTGCCAACATCGCAGCTATGGACCAGTTTTTCCCGCATTCGGGGATCAATGGTTATCGGGTGATCTCCACCGAAGACATGCATGGCTGTTTGAATGGCACGGGTCATGGGCGACGCGATCACCTGCCGGATGCCGAGATCTGCTATTTTTGCGCTCGCCTGTTGAGCTTGTGTGCGGCCCAAGTCGGTTAGGGGCGCATCGAAAATCATTGGGTCATTGGGTCGTTGCAAGGCAAATTCAGCGTTAAATTCAGATTGACCATGGCGGATTAAATAAATCGTCATTGATTTTGCAAACTTTCAAATTAACCGCACTGGGCACGGTGGCGAAGCCTATGATCAGCCAGGACACAGGCCATCATCGCTTCGCCGATGGGAACGGCTCGGATACCGACACAGGGATCATGCCGGCCTTTGGTGATGATTTCAGTTTCACGGCCGGAACGATCGATGGTTTTGCGCGACGCGAGGATAGAACTTGTGGGTTTGACGGCAAACCGGCAGACCACATCCTGCCCGGTCGACAATCCGCCTAGTATGCCACCGGCATGGTTAGACAAAAATTCCGGCCGATTGTGTCCGGCTCGCATTTCATCGGCATTCTGTTCACCGGTCAGGGATGCCGCTTCGAATCCGGCACCGATTTCGACGCCCTTGACGGCATTAATGCTCATCATTGCCGAAGCCAGATCCTGATCCAATTTACCATAGATGGGCGCACCCCAACCCACCGGCACACCGGTCGCGACAACTTCGATAATGGCACCGACGGACGATCCGTTTTTACGAATTCCGTCGAGATAGGATTCAAATACCGGAACCGCTTGTGGATCCGGTGCAAAAAAGGGGTTGGAGTTGACCTCGTCCCAATCCCAATTGTTCCTGTCGATATGTTTTTCACCAACCTGAACAAGGGCCCCCCGAATTTTAATTTCGGCTCCCAATATTTTGCGGGCAATAGCCCCGGCGGCGACGCGCATTGCGGTTTCGCGTGCAGAAGACCTGCCGCCGCCGCGATAATCGCGAATTCCATATTTCGAAATATAAGTATAGTCGGCGTGGCCCGGACGGTATTTGTCTTTGATCTCACTGTAGTCTTTGGAACGCTGATCGACATTTTCAATCATCAGCCCGATGGATGTTCCTGTGGTCTGGCCCTCAAATACGCCGGAAAGGATTTTTACCGTATCGGGTTCCTGGCGTTGGGTGGTGAAGCGAGACTGACCCGGTCGGCGTTTGTCGAGATCAACCTGAATGTCCCTTTCCTTTAGGGGAATACCCGGCGGTGTGCCATCGACCACACAGCCGATCGCCGGCCCGTGGCTTTCGCCAAAGGTTGTGAAACGAAATAGGTGTCCAAATGAGTTATGCGACATGGTGGCTCGGTTAAACCACAGAAATATCAGGTGCGTCCACCGCTTTCATGCCAACAATATTATATCCGCAATCAACATGGTGGGTTTCGCCAGTCACGCCGCTGGAAAGGTCAGACAGCAAATAAAGTCCGGCACCACCAATATCGTCCATGGTTACATTACGGCGAAGCGGTGAATTATATTCATTCCATTTCAGAATATATCGAAAATCGCCGATGCCGGACGCAGCCAGGGTTTTCATCGGTCCTGAGGACATGGAATTGACCCGAATTTTTTCTTTACCCAGATCTTCGGCGAGGTAGCGTACGCTGGCTTCCAAAGCGGCCTTAGCAACACCCATAACATTGTAATGGGGCATGACACGCTCGGCACCATAGTAGGTCAAAGTCAGGAGGCTGCCGCCATCGGTCATCAGTTTTCGTGCGCGCTGGCAGACAGAGGTGAACGAATAACAGGAGATATTCATGGTTTTGGTAAAATTTTCGGCGCTGGTATCAATATACCCGCCCTTTAATTCGTCCTTATCGGAATAGGCGATGGCATGGACAACAAAATCCAGTTTGCCCCACCGCGCTTCAACTTCTGCAAAAACCGCATCGAGGCTTGGCGTATCGGTCACGTCACAGGGGACAACAATGTCAGATCCGACGCTGGCGGCAAGGGGTTCCACCCGTTTTTTCAGGGCGTCGCCCTGAAAGGTAAAGGCCAGTTCTGCGCCCTGATCATGGGCCGCTTTCGCAATACCCCATGCAATTGACCGATCATTGGCGACGCCCATAATGAGACCTTTTTTTCCGGCCATAAGATTTCCGCGTGCAGTCATCGGTACCCTCGTTTTCGTATTATGAAATAGGCTTTGAATCAACTATGCCAGATCGTACACAAAACCCCCGAAATGGCAAAAACAACGGCGTTCACTTTAGATTTCAGTTTGTAACATCCTGGCGGGCCCCGGGAACTGGTGAAAGGAGGATTTGCCATAGGTGTTACGGGATTAGTATGATGCGCGGAGGGGATGATCAAACGATTGTAGGTGAACAGCGTGAGTGCATCTGAAGACCGTCAGGATGCCGTATCCAGGCATATAAATCAGCTCAGGCCGTTTTTGCGATTTGTCTGGAAGCGATTCATGGTGGGTCGATGCTGGCGGATGGCTGCCGGCCTGAGTTATACATCCCTGCTGGCGATTGTTCCCTTGAGCGCCATCGCTTTTTCCATGCTTGCGGCGTTTCCGGTTTTTGAAGGTGTTAAGGAACAATTCCAAAGCGCTCTTTTTGAAAACCTGCTGCCTCAATCTGCCAATGCCATGCAGGAATATTTTAATACGTTTGTCACAAATACCTCGGAGCTTTCGGCGGTTGGTATTATCGCTCTGGCGGCAACAGCGGTGCTGCTTCTTGGGACGATTGAGGCTGACTTGAACACCATTTTTAGGGTCGAAAAAGCCCGGGCCCTGGCACCCAGGTTTCTCGTTTTTTGGGCTATGTTGACGCTTGGGCCGCTGTTGCTTGGCGCGAGTTTTTCCCTATCGACCTATTTTTTTGCAGCCACCAAATGGCTTGGCGTCGATATTTTCATTGGACCGATCGGTCTGCTTACGCGATCGATTCCAACGGTCATTATCATTGTTTTACTGGGATTGTTTTATCTGGCAATCCCAAACCGGCCTGTCGGTGTCCGCGCCGCCTGTATCGGCGGTGTCACGGCTGGTTTGATGTTTGCCGGTCTGCGCCAGGTGTTTGGCTGGTATGTGGCAACGTTCCCGACTTTCCAGAATATTTATGGTGCCTTGTCCATCGTGCCCATATTTCTGGTCTGGATGTATTTGTCGTGGACCGTGGTCCTGTTTGGCGCAGTCCTCACATCTTCGCTGTCAGATTGGCGAAGTTCCGGCGGCAATCCGGTTGGCCGGATCGTGCATGCGGGGCCGCGTCTTATCGTCGGTTTACAAATTTTGGCCCTGTTATTGACGGCCAGTATACAGGGCGGAAAGGTCAGGCGTTCGACGATACTCAGGGAAATTGGTTGTGGAGAAAATGCCGCCGAGCAGGTGCTGGGCAATTTGCGTACTGCCGGATTCGCTCAACGCGTAGAGAGCGGCGGATGGGTGCTTGGCCGTGACCTGTCAAAAACCACGTTATTTGATCTTTATCAGGCGCTGCAACTGGGCCTTAGAGACCAGGATCTCGAACTCATAAACGCCGATGGCGCTGAAACCTGGCAAAACAATTTGTCCGGCCAGCTCCTGAAACTGCGCCAAGCGCAGGAAGCCGCCACAGACATTGTGCTTGCTGATCTGTTGGGCGTCGATATCAACGCGGTTGCAGAGGCGGTCGCTGAGCCCCCCCGTTAACACCGCAGACGACGTCTACAACACACCTGTTCACCGACGCCGGTCCTGTGGCGGGCGGGGTCGAACCCCATCAGCGGATTTTCGGTCAATTACACTTTAACGAAAACCGCCACTTGGGTCGCCTTGGGTCAAAAACTGGCACAGCAATGAAGGTTTAAGGTTCATCCGTATCAGCCCGCATGCGGGCAACACTGTAGGTATTGGATTTAGACCAGGATCGGACAAAATCGGTAAATTCTTTGTCCTGATTTTTTGGCAATACCACCTGCAGAGTTATATATTGGTCACCACGCAGATCTTTGGTCTTCGCGTTTCCGGTAATCGGCAAGCCTTTGCCCTTGAGCCGAAGTATGGTTCCGGTATTGGAACGTGGCGGCACGGTTACACTGACCCTGCCATCAATCGTCGGAACGTCGACTTTCGCCCCAAGCACCGCTTCCGGCAGTGTGACAGGCAGGTTCAGCAAAATGTCTGTCTCAACACGACTGAACATAGGATCGGAGTTTACGGTTATTTCAACCAGAGCATCTCCCGCTGTGCCATCGCCAAACCCCGGCATCCCCTGGCCCTTAAGTCGGAGAGAACGCGCGTCGGCAATGCCCGGTGGAATGGTAACTTTGAGGCGTTTGCCATTCGTCGTACTGATGTATTTTGCGCCTCCCTTTGCCGCTTCAAGGAAGCTAAGGGTAAGGGAGTATTCCACATCCGCGCCGTTTATTTTGATGTTTGAATGGCGGTTCGTTGTCTTCTTTTCGGCGGCCTTAAAATCACTCGATTTATAGGCCTTGTAATTTGAGTGGTGATGGCCGACCGTGATTTTAGCGCCAAGGCCGTCGATTTCTCCCCGGTCATATTGTTTGCGGGTCGTTGCATTGGAGAGAATGTCATAGGCGATGGTAATGGTCTTGAATTCATCTTCGGCCCAGGGGTTATCCGCGTTCACGTCAGGATGCCGTTCCCGGGCCATTTTGCGGTAGGCTTTTTTAATGTCGGGCAATGACGATTTTGCATCAATGCCCAGTATTTCGTATGGATCGTTCATAAACCTTTATCGCATTGGTGTAAGCACACTTACGAATATGGCATACCACAAGGGCCTACACCAACGCCATCCGCAGCATAAAACCGCCTTGCAAAGCTTTGTTCAATGGATTTCTATTTGTTGTATCTACCTGAAATTGCCAATAAAAATTAAATATGAAACGTTCGGAAATAAGACGAAAAAACCGCGAGCTGAAACGCGCGAATAAACACAACCGGGTGAGCCGCGATGGCGGACGTCCCGGGCCGGCGGTGCCTGGGCAGTCAGCCCGGGAACTCGCCGCGTTAGTGAAATCTGGAATTGACTGTCTCCAGCAAAATAAACCGCAGGCTGCGGAGCAGATATTCCGCCAGGTTTTGATGCGCGACCCCAGGCACGGCGACGCCAATCATATGATGGGTGTTCTGGCTTTTCAGTACGGGCAGCTAAAAGCTGCCATAGAGTTCTTTGATGTGGCCATAGCAACGTCGCCGCGCGTTGCCTTTTATTATAACAACAAGGCTGCCGCATTGAAGGACTTGGGTCAATTTGACGCGGCGGCGGAAAACTGTCAAAAAGCCCTTGATCTGGAACCAAATTTTATCGATGCGCTGTTTAATTTGGGTAATATTTGTAACGGGCAAGGGGCCTTCGACGCTGCCGAAACCATCCTCAAAAAAGCCCTTTTATTGGATTCGAATAACCCTGAAGTGATGCGCAGCATAGGTCTTGCCCTGCAGGGCAGAGGCCAGTACAGCGAAGCAATCGTCTGGTTTGAAAATGCGATCGCCGTAAATCCAGATTTTGCAGCGGCCCATAACGACTTGGGGATTAGCTTACTGGAAAATGGCGATCCGGCAGCGGCCGCCATCCGGCTTCAAAAATCGATAGATCTGCAGCCCCAGGTGGCTGGCACCTATATCAACCTGGGCAAAGCCCTGCATCGATGCGGTCGTTTTGAACAAGCCGTCGCGTGTTTTCAAAAGTCACTCGATTTGCATCCGGATTTTGCCCCGGCCTATAACAATTGGGGAACCCTATATCAGGATGTGGGTCGCTATGAAGAAGCGGCAGAAAAGTTCCAGAAAGCCATTGACCTGGTGCCGGATCTGGCCGCCGCCCATAACAATTTGGGCAACGTAAAAAACAGCTTAGCGAAACCGCAGGAGGCGATTAGCAGTTTTGAACGCGCCCTTTTACTTGATCCAGGCAACGCCGATTTTTTAAGTAACCTGGGCGCGACATTCAGAGATCTTGGCGATTACAACCAGGCCCTTACCTGTTTTCAGCGGGCAGACGGTGCCGCCAAGGATGCCGCCATAAGCGCCATGTGTCTGGAATGTTATTATCTTAAGTCAGATTTAGCTGGATTTCGCAATCAGCTCAGGAAAATTCAGGAAAATCAAAATTTTAATTTCCGCGCCGCCGCCGCCAGTGAATTTGTTGCACATCAAATGCGAACCGAAAACACCTACCCGTTCTGCGAAAACCCGGTTGATCTCGTTTCGCCCTACCGCGTGCCGTTAAATGCTGCCGCAGGGGGCGGGTTATTGGCTGACATCTCAGAAAGTATTCGTGACCAGGATTGGGACGAACAATTTGCGCCGGGGCATATTACCGCCGGCTACAGGTCCGTAGGCAATATTTTTGATAAACAAACATCTTTTTCGGTCGAACTGGAGACAATAATCAGGGACCAAGTGGCGCAATTTTACGAAAAACACAAAACTTCCCCCTATCCGATGATTAAACAATGGCCAAAAACCTATGATCTGTTTGGCTGGTACATTCGTCTTATGCGCGGCGGCGAAATTACCGCCCATGTCCATCAGGGGTGGTTAAGCGGTGTGTTTTATGTGCGTTTACCGGAAAAAGGTGCGGGCGATGAAGGCAATATAGAATTTTCCTTACGGGGATATGATTTACCGGCCCAAAAAGAAGATTACCCAACCTTGACCGTGCAAACGGAACCCGGTTTGCTGGTCCTGTTCCCTTCATCACTTCCCCACAGGGTTATTCCTTTTTCGGCAGACTTTGAACGACAATGTGTCGCTTTTGATATTATGCCCGTCAGGGACGATTGAACGAGCGCATTTCTGGGCCAGCGCATTTCCATGTTCGTGTGACGTACTTTGAGCCTGATGTTTGGTTTCGTGACAAGGAGGGCATCACACTGCTAACCGCGCGTAACCGAACGAACCGGTCGTTCCCAACTTAGCGCGACAGGTGATCTCGAAAATGCACTAATTGGTGATCTTCCAGGTGCCGCCCGGTTGCCGACAGGCGATGCCAGTTGCGGTTTCTTCGCTCCCGTCAACGTAAATGGTGGATTCGAATTCGCGGCAGTTCTCGCCGGAAGTGGCAACATAGGTGCGGGTCGGCGTAAACGTGCCGGAGTTGCCGCTGTCCGGGTTCTTCCAGGCTGTGGCCGTCCCAACCTGGGTGGTTTCAAGCGTGTCCTGGGCATTTTTCTCCAGATACATCCGGTCCTCCGAATCGAGGGACTTTCCGACTTCGCTGCCAAGAAATGCACCACCCAGGGTTCCGACGACGACGGCCGCCAGTTTTCCTTTGCCACCGCCCAGCTGGGAGCCGACAAGCGCGCCGACCCCGGCGCCCAGCAACGTCCCGACGGTTTGTTTGGGGGCATTTTGTGCACTCTCACAAGCGCCCAGTCCGATAACCATGAGGGCGACGAAGGCGGCCCGTACTGGTTTATATGGCTGACTCATCCATTTAATCCTTTTCGTTGAGCAAGTCCTGCAGATCCCGTTGTCGTGTCTAGAGATTACCAAACTGGCGTTGATCGGTTGAAAGTCTGTTACCGTCCGCAGGTATCTATCTTATATTCGGGGTTTCCAGCGGAGAAAATTCTCATATATTGTTTATGAGAGGGTTATGGCGATTTTACCACAATGGGACAAGTGTGTACGGATGTCGACCACGGAAATTAACGAAATTTTGAGGCAGTTTGACGATTGGCTCACTGAAGCGCAAAAAACAGAGCCCGAATATGCGGAAGCGATGTCACTGGCGACGGCGACAAAGCGCGGGTTTCCGTCGGTCCGGATTGTTCTGTTAAAGGCAGTGGGGGTTAACGGCTTTGATTTTTATACAAATCTGACAAGTCGAAAGGCCAGGGAACTGACGGACAATCCCAATGCTGCCCTTTGTTTCCACTGGAAGTCACTTGATAGACAAATCAGAATTGAAGGGGCCGTATCGGTTATTAATGATGATGAAGCCGACGCCTATTTTGCGTCTCGGCCGCGAGCCAGTCGTATCGGTGCCTGGGCATCGAAACAGTCTCAGCCGATGACCGACCGGTTTGAATTCGAGGCGCGGATTGCCAAATATACGGCTAAATTCAACATTGGCGACATTCCGCGACCTGATTTCTGGTCCGGTTTTCGGCTCAGTCCTGTTCGGTTTGAATTCTGGCAGGAGAAACAGTTCAGGCTCCATGACCGAACCGTGTTTCGATTAGAGAATGCGGCTTGGTTACGGGAAAAGTTGTACCCGTGACATCGCCAGAGGATACGCAAGCCAACGCGCACAGGTTGATGCGTTGGGCGACCTACGCGTCGGTCGCCGTAGCCAGCGTGCTCATCGTCGGAAAACTGTATGCCTGGACAGTCACCGATTCCGTTAGCCTGCTTTCAACTCTGATTGATTCGCTGCTTGATGCGGCGGCCAGTCTGGTGAATTTATTGGCTGTGCGTCACGCCTTGCAACCGGCTGATCGGGAACATCGGTTCGGCCACGGCAAAGCGGAAGCCCTGGCTGGATTGGCCCAGTCCGCTTTCATTACCGGGTCGGCCGCATTCCTGTTGATTGAGGCCATTGAACGGCTGGCTAACCCGAAAACCATCGCCGGGACGGAGATCGGATATTGGGTTATGGTGGTTTCCATTGTTTTGACTCTGGCACTTGTGATTTTCCAAAGGTATGTAGTTAAACGATCCGGGTCGGTGGCCATCAGTGCAGATTCTCTGCACTACCAGTCCGATGTCCTGATTAACGCCAGTGTCATGGTGTCGTTGTACCTGACCAGTCAAATGAATTTGCCGTTGGCGGATCCTCTTTTCGCCGTTGCCATCGCCGCTTACATCATTCACACGGCCTGGAAAATCGGCAGCGAAGCCTTTCAGATTTTGATGGACCGGGAACTGCCTGACGAGGACAGGAAAAAAATTCGTGAGATCGTCATGTCACAACCCGGCGTCTTAGGGATGCACGATTTGCGAACGCGATCATCGGGGACACAGGCCTTTATCCAATTGCACCTGGAACTTGACGGTGAGTTGAAGTTGAAGGACGCACACGTGATTTCTGACCGGGTCGAACTAGAAGTGGGCAGCGCATTTCCGAATGCCGAAGTCATAGTTCATGAAGACCCGGAGGGGATTGACGAAAACCAAGTGACGTTCCGGTGATGGCTCCGCTTAATTTAGAACAACTCGCCGGCGCTGGGCCGCTTGATCGATTTGTAATGGAAAATACCGCCGATGTGGTCGCGGCCTTTCATTTGAATGCTAATGTTCATAAGGATCCAGGTTCAATACCACACTCTGTAACGACCGGGGCGACGGATATTCACGGGAGACGGATGGAAAATGGCTGCATTCGTGCTGGTCACGGTGATCTCCATTTGAAAAACATTATCCTGATTGATGACCAACGGATTGTGCTCAATTGGCCGCCAGCGAGCAGCCCCCCGCGAGCTATGGATTTGCTTGAAGATTTGAGTTCATTGTTAATCGAACTGAACGCCAAGGGACAGATATCGGCAGCAAATATTTTGTTTAATCGGTATTTTGATGTCACCGGTGGCGTGATCGATGACCCCGACACCTTAACCGCGTTGGACGGACGGATGAAGCGACAGAACCGGCCAGGGATTGCGGTCCCGCGCCTGATTGCCGTCGGTGGGTTGTCCGGTGGTGGAAAATCGCGAATGGCACGGGAACTGGCTCCGTTTATTCCCTGCGCCGTTGGCGCGCGAGTCGTTCGTACGGATGTTGTTCGAAAACGTATGATGGGTATCGGCATCACTGAGCGCCTTCACTCGCAAGGTTATACGGAAGCCATAACGGAACAGACCTATGGCCGCTTTTATGAAGAACTGTCACGGGCCTTGGAGCAGGGGTATCCGGTTATTGCCGATGGTGTGTTTGCTATGGAAAAACAACGGGTTGACGTCGAACAAATTGCCCATAAATACGGGGTTCCGTTTGTTGGTCTTTGGGTTGAAGCACCGCTGCAGATCAGGGCTCAACGGGTCAAAGCCCGCAAAAACAATGTCTCTGATGTGACTGAAAGCGTTTTGCAGCGCCAGGTAAACTTTGATCTTGGGCACATCCTATGGCACCGCATCGACAGTTCGGGAGCAAAGGACAAAACATTGCTTGCCGGGCGCCATCTGGTCGGTGTTTAAAATGCCAGGGCTTCGGGGCCAGCCCTAAAAAAGAAACGAGTACGGGTTCTTCAAATACGACGAGATCTGTGATAAGGTTTATATTCCGGTGTAGGTGAATCAATAAGGAGCGCCAAATGGCAATTCGAACAGTCTTGGTCAGTGCGGGCAGCACGGAAGAATCCCAAGTTTTACTGAAATCAGCCTTTCATTTAGCGAAAGATTTGGCTGCCCATCTTCATGTTTTACATGTCAGGGCCGATCCACGCGAGACGATTCCACTTTTAGGCGAGGGAATGTCAGTTGGAATGATTGACGATATGACACGAATCGCTGAAGACGAATGTAACAAACGAGCGCAACGGGCGCGGGCCCAATACGACGAATGTGTGGCAACTTTTTCGGCACCGGTGAATGACAACCCAGCCGCCCAGGGGTTTTCCGTATCCTGGATCGAAGCCGGTGGCCGTGAAGATGAAGTTCTGGCCCAATATGGTCGATTGGTTGATTTGATTATTGTCGCCAGACCCAATGTTGAAGCGGAAGTGGGTCGAACGTTAATATTAAACGCTGCGTTATTTGATTCCGGCCGACCGGCGCTGGTTATTCCCCCGGGCGGTACCCAGAAGATAGGCAAACGAGTGGTTGTGTCGTGGAACGGCAGTGCCCAGTCGGCGCGGGCTGTATCCAGTGCCCTGCCGGTCCTGAAGGCGGCAGACGAAGTGTCGATATTTACAATTGAAAGTCAGAAGACGGCGGGTCACCCCAGTGCAGGAATGGCGGAATATATGGCCTATCATGGAATTGACTGTTCTATTCGTACTTTGTCTGGGTCCGGCACGTCGGTTGGCGAAGCCTTGTTGAAGGAGGTCGAAACAATTGGCGCCGATCTGATCGTCATGGGGGCCTATACCCATAGCCGAATGCGTCAGCTTATTTTGGGTGGCGTTACGCGCTGTGTCCTGGAAAAAGCCAATGTGCCGCTGTTTATGGCTCACTGAGTCGGTTCAAAAGGCGGGTTTGTCTGGACCTGGACCAGCAAGCGATTACTATCGCAGATATGCTACACAGAAAAATTATTGAACCGGTTCTCGCGCAGCTTGATGGAGAACGTGCCGGATATTTTCAAAATCTTTTGGAAAAACTGGAAGCGGATCCCCGTGCAGAAAAAACGCCAAATCTGATTTATCTGGTATTGAAAGAAACAGTTCCTTTTTTACCGACCTATCTCAATCCCGACCAAATCATTAGTCATTTACTGCTTTTTGTTGCCGAAAACCGGGGAAAATTGAACAGAATACTCTATTCCCGCGAATACGTAAAAGATCCTGACTGCATAAAAGAAGTTACTAATAAATTTGTCACGGAAATTCTGTCGTCAACGTTTGAGCAATACGATGCGGGGAATATTGAAACAGGCGAACAAAAGATTTATCGGGTTTCCTGGCCCTATGACACGGTTGAATTTCCGTTTCTCGATGCCGATGAGGATTGAACTTAGGGCCCTATTGAAAAAGGTCCCCCTGGCGCGGCGGCGGCAATGGCTCTTCCATGGCCGTTACCGGCGCTTGATCATAGGGAACAAGGTGATGGGCAACATGTTCGAAGGATTGGCATCCATTTAACCATTCGCGTTCTGCAACAGGCGTAAGAATAACCGGCATACGATTGTGGATGTGTGCGATTTCCGGCGCGGGTTGACAGGTTATGATGGTAAATGTGTTGCCGTCAACAAGCCCCGCCATGGAAAAGATGGCCTGATCTGATGGGAAAATCCGGTTTTTATATTTTTTGTTGGATTCCTTGCGCCACTCGAAATAACCGGATGCCGGAACAATGCACCGGTTCTCCAGATGAGGTTTAAAGGTGGGTTTTCCCCGAAGGGTTTCCGATCGCGCATTGATCATTGGTTTGTTATCCCAATTGACCCGGAACCCCCAGCCACAAACTGTCGCAATACCGCTGGCCTTTATGATTAACGCTTGATCCGTCGGTCGAATGATTGACATATTGATGGCATGCAGCGGATCCGTTAGACCGAATCGGCTGATGATATCTGCGGGACTTTCGTCGAGTTCATATCTGGCGCACATGGCTTAAACTTGGCTTATTTCACACTAATTTTATAGCCGCTGGTATCGACCAATTATTTCTTTTAACGTCTTCGCCATGATAGACAAAAGAAAAACCGTAATCATTACCGGGGCAAGCCGGGGCATCGGCCACGCGACGGCGCGGTTATTCCTTGAGCGGGGTTGGCAGATTATCACCTGTTCGCGCGAAGAAGCACCGCCGGAATGTGGACGTGACCGAAATTGGACGGTTCATATTGCGACCGATTTGGCAAATTCTGAAAGTCTCGCCCATTTTATTCGTCAAGCCAACGCGGCCCTGGGCGATCAACCGCTACACGGCCTGGTCAACAATGCGGGAATGTCGCCCAAGTCTGAGTTTAATGAACGTCTCGGATGCCTGAACGGGGATATCGAAGCTTGGAAAGATGTCTTCGACCTGAATTTGTATGCACCGCTCAAGTTATCACGGGGGTTTGCTGCGGCCTTGCATCGCGGTGCGGGGGCGATTGTCAATGTGACGTCGATCGCCGGCCATAAAATCCATCCCTTCGCCGGGTCTGCTTATTCCATATCAAAAGCCGCGCTTTCAGCAATGACCCGAGAAATGGCGCAGGAATTTGCCGCCTTGAATGTGCGGGTCAATGCCGTGGCTCCTGGTGAAATCGAGACGGATATGGTGCAGCCTGAATATGAAGTGCTGATACCGCGTATTCCCTTGGACCGGATGGGAACGGCAGCTGATGTGGCCGGTTCTATCTATTATTTGTGCTCCGATGATGCCAGTTATGTAACCGGGACAGAAGTCTGGGTTACCGGCGGGCAACATTTGTTTTAATGACCATGACCGGGGCCCGAAAACCAAAGCGCGAGAACGCCGTGTTGTTTCATCATCCCGACGCGGTGGATATCAGCCGCGAAGGATTGATGGGGCGGCATGCGGCAGGGGAAGGGTTTTTTAGGGGATTTGTCCGTCATTCGGGGGTTGATCGGTTTTACTGTCAGTCCATTGACCCGACTCATGAGGCGGATTTTGCGGCACGGGTGAAATCCTTTGGTGCTCTGGAAAGGGATTGTGTCGGGGTGCCGGTGGGTCAGATGGGCCAGTCGCCGGATTATCCAGATTTACTGATGGTCCCGGGACCTGATTTATCGATCTATGCCTGGCGACGGAGGATCAGTTCCCACGCCCGTTCTTATTCCCTGTGCGGGGTGACGCATACGATCGCGTCAGATACGGCCATGGACGGCGTCGGACACCTGCTGACCGCCCCCGTTCAGCCTTGGGATGCGATCATATGCACCTCGGTCGCGGCAAAAACGGCATTGCGTCGTTTGTTGGACAACTGGTCTGATTATCTTAACCGTCGGTCGGGTGGGCGGTTTCGCCCGGAAGTACAAATGCCGGTAATTCCCCTTGGCGTGGACACGGAAAAATACGCGCGCACTGCGGCCACAGAGGATGCGCGGGCGACCATTCGGCTGGGGCTAGGGATCGCTGGTGACGATATTGCTGTCTTGTATTTTGGCCGTATGAGCTTTCATGCGAAGGCGCATCCCTTGCCGATGTATCTGGGGCTCGAAGAGGCCGCCCGGAGGTCAGGAAAACGTATACATTTGCTGCAGGCGGGTCGTTTCCCTAACGACGGTGTTGAAAAAGAATTCCGCGAAGGAGCCCGACGGTATTGTCCAAGCGTCAATGCCATTTTCCTCGACGGTCGCGATCAGGCAGTGAGTGATCGGGTTTGGTTTGCGGCGGATATTTTTACGTCGCTTGCGGACAGTATTCAGGAAAGTTTTGGATTGACCCCGATTGAGGCCATGGCCGCAGGCCTGCCCGTTGTGGTGAGCGATTGGGATGGATACAGAGATACAATACGTCACGGTACGGATGGTTTTTTGATACCCACCTGGTTGCCATTGCCTGAGTCCGGGTCCGATCTCAGTCTTCAATTGGAAGGCAGTGTTACGGACGAGTTGAAGGACCGGTCTTATAACCAGTACAGTGGGATTGTTTCACAAAGTACCGCCGTTGATGTGTCTGCGGCGGCACAGGCTTACGCCGCCCTGGCGGTCGACCCGGCACTTCGTAAAAGGTTTGGCGACGCCGGTCGGAAACGGGCCCGGGAACATTATGACTGGCGTATCATTGTCAATTCTTATCAGGATTTATGGCGAGAATTGGCCAACATTCGAAGCCGTAGCGTTGAGACTGCGCCTGTGGTAAAGGGACGGCCCGCCCATCCCTTGCGCGACGACCCTTTTTCTCTTTTTGAGGGTTACCCAACACAAACCGTTAATGGAGATGCGGTTGTCTCTCTATCGAACAGCACCGGCGGTGGGCTTGTCGAACAGCTGTCAGAACGCCGCAACCTCATGATGAACCAGTTTGCAAACGGCGCCATGCTGTCGGATGAGGATATCGATTTAATTGGCAGGGAATTGACGGACAAGGGCCTTTGCACGGTAATTGAACTGGCAGAACCGCTGCCGGAATCGGTGCGTTTTCGATTGCCCCGAACTCTGGCCTGGTTGGCAAAATTGGGTCTCATTGCGCTTTCGCCTGAGCCGTTGGTAAAGCAAAAAACAACAGCCGGCGCGGCAATGGTTACGACTGAGGCGCAATCCCTGGTCGATTTGGGGCTGTCGGCAAAGTCGCGGGGAGCCTTGGATGCGGCGGCCGAATATTTTGAAAAGGCCGTCAAATCAGATCCCGATCACGTCGAGGCCAATTACCAGTTCGGCGAAATGTTGGCGAGCGCACAGCGACTAGCGGAAGCGGCCGGTTATTTTCGCCATGCGGGGAGCTTGAGTGCGACCCATATCGGTGCCCGTCGAAGCCTCGGCAAGGTCCTGTTT
The DNA here is from genome assembly GCA_021775095.1 of Rhodospirillales bacterium. Taxonomy (GTDB): domain Bacteria; phylum Pseudomonadota; class Alphaproteobacteria; order Rhodospirillales; family Casp-alpha2; genus JABMNT01. The sequence continues at coordinate 59,828 of JAJFII010000035.1, read as the reverse complement.
TTGTCAGGGGATGAACAGGCGGCGCTGGCGACCTTGGAGGACGCCGTCGAACGGGCACCCGAGGACGTCGAGGCGCGATATCTATTGGGTGCCGGATATCGACGGACCGGTGCCGCGAATTCAGCAATTCCCCATTTGCAGGCGGCATTAAAATTCGACCCCGGTCGTTCCGACGTTTTAACGCACCTGGCTTTGGCGAGAAAATCACTGGGTCGTATTCCGGATGCCAGACAGGCCATCGAACAGGCGCTGTCGACCGATCCGTCGAATGTTTTTGCGCTTGCCGCATTTTTGAGCCTGAGTATCGAGGACAAAGGTCGCAAAAACATTAGCCGATCGAAGTCCGCCAAACGGGTTGCAATTCACATCAACCGGCGATTTCATTTTCCGTTGTTGCGACCTCTGTTTGAGGCCCTGTGCCAGGAGCACTGGCCGCTCATATCCGGTGATGGGCGTGAATTGATTGAATTTGACCCGGATGTGATCGTCATTTGTGATAACCAGGCAAGTGCCCTGAGAACAACAATACCCAGGGCGAAGTATGTGCAAACCTGCCGTTCCATGGCATCGAAGAACTATTTTTCGCGCATTACAGATCCGGGTGATTATATTTGTGTGACCAGCGAATTCATGGCCAATCGGATCGCCGACACAGGTGGATTGGATCGCCAGCGATTGTGGGTTACCGGCTATATCGGCAATGATCCTTTATTCAAAAAAGCCGCCAGTTCTTTGCCTTTTGATGTGCCTCTGGATAAAAAAATAATCCTCTACGCGCCGACAAATATGGCCTCTATGACCTCTATGTATATGATTGGGGAGGATATCTGGTCGCAGATATGTGGCAGGAGGGACGATACCTGTCTGCTTATCAAACCGCATCCCAGCTTTTGTGAACAACCGTCAAAATTACGTGCGTCCTGGCAAAATCTTGCAGCAAACAACCCAAATGTGTTTCTCATGGACGATCCCGAAAGTGATCTGACAGCGGCGATGCTGGCATCAGACCTGATGGTTTCCGACGCGTCCGGCGTGATTTTTCAATATTTAACACTGGATCGGCCAATTGTATTGGTCAGCAACCCCAATAGGTCAAAGGACCGGGTATTCTTTGACGCCGATGGGCCGGAGTGGGCCTGGCGAAATGTTGCTATTGATGTGGACTCGGTGGACGGATTGGCGACGGCAGTTGCGCACGCCTTAGATAACCCCCATGAAAACAGCGCGGCGCGCCAGGAGTGCCGGCAAAACATCTACGGGAAATGGGTGGCCGGCGATGCCGTACAGCGGATCGTCGAGAAAATTAATCTCATGGATATTTGATTTTTATTCATTATGTGAAGGGAATGGGCCTAGAATTTTCAAATGAAATGGGCTTATCCCCAGATATCTCTATATATTGAGGCTAGATAATATTTACGCCCCATATGTAGGGGTGTATGATAACAATCTGATTTTAACAAATAAGATTGTCGAGGGCGACATGGCTGAAAATAGCGCAGGCAGTACCGACAAGGCGACGGCAAAAGCCATAGCGGACTCGCTTGGTGCCGTTGTGCCCGAACATCTCCTGAAATCGGCGAGAAACGCCGGTGTGGGGGGCGCGACCGATGGCATACAAACACCGGTTCGAGACGATTTTGATGACTGGGAGCCCGCCTTCTATCTGAAATATCGACTTGTTGCGTTGTTGGGTGTGGTTGTTTCCGTGGCCTGGATCGCCGGTGTAATTTCCTTCGTCGATACCGGATTGGGATGGGAGAATATCGGCAATCTCCTGCCGCACGAAATCGGCGGACTTGCGGCGGGCAGTCTCACGCCTTTGGCGTTGCTGTGGATGGTTGTGGCGTTTTTTGAACGCGGTCAGCAGTTGCGACGGGAAACCGATATGTTGCGCTGGCATTTGCGGCGATTGATTTATCCGTCGGACCGGGCGCAATCGCGCATCAATGAAATCACAGACTCCATGCGACGCCAGGCGCGGGATCTGACAAAAGCATCCGAAGATGCGGCACGCCGCGGCGAGGCGGTCACCGGATTGATCCGTCAACGAACCGTCGAGCTGTCGCAAGTTTCCGAGGATGCGGATCTGAGGGCGCATGCGGTTGCCGACGCCTTGCGCCGGCAAACCGAAGATTTGCAGATGGTGACGGGCGAAGTCATCGATACGGCGCGGGAAACCGGTGATTTAATGGAGCAGCGGTCACGGGAATTGACGGCGTCGGCCGAACGGGCGTCAACCCGCGCCGAAGACCTGACAAAAACCCTGGCGGACCGGACAACAAATCTCGACGAAACGGCCGACAGTGTACAGAAACGTGCGGGCGTTACGGCGGAGCTGTTAACCGAAAGCACCCGCGCACTGGATAAGGTTGCGACCAATGCCGCGATCAGGCTGGATCAAGCGGGTGACACGCTGCGTTCAAACATCGAGGCCATAACCGAAAACACGGAGGCTGCGGTTTCCTTGATTTCCGGCGGTGCCGAGACTGTCGCCACACACACGCGTGATATGTCTGAATATACGGATCGGGCGACAACTCAGGTTGATCAAATGGGCGAAGTGCTTGGACGGCAAACCGATCTGTTGACCAAAACGGCGGAATTGGTTTCGCGAAAAACCGAAACCATTGAGACGGAAATCAACAATCAATCCCATGCGCTGATGGATACAGCCGACCATGTAACGTTGCGGATTCGGGAAATGGGGGAATCTTTCCGGGCGCAGGCGCAAACGATGGAATTGACGTCTGAAAAAGTCGCGGAACAGATTAAGGGGGTCCGCAGGGATTTCCGTGAACAGGCAGAAGATATGAGCCATTTGGCGACGGAAACCGAAGCCGGAGTGCAAATGGTTGGTGCAAGCCTGAATTCGAGTTCGAACGCGTTAGAAGCGATTGCAGAGCGGGTATTGCAGCAGGTGGAGAAGGCGGGTGCGGAATTGGACGCGCGCAGTGTTGGCCTCAGTGAGGCTGCGCAAGCGGCACGTGGAGAGATCTCAGATGTGGGCGAAACGGTCACTGAGAAAGCCGAGGTGCTGGCACGCATTGCCAGCCAAAGCGTTCTGCGTATCGATGCTTCGGGCGAGTCACTGAAATCGCGGGCAGAAGATTTGGTCGGTGCCACCGAACAGGCGGTCGATCAAATGTCGACGGTTTCAGACACATTGTCTGAACGGGCGCGGTTTCTTTCACTCAGTAGTGAAAAGGGTGTAAATGAAATTCTGGCGGCAAGTCGTGCGCTTGGCCTGGCGAATGGTGAAATTGACCGGGCGTCGGAGCGCACCTCAGATATCGTAAATGAATTGCAAGCTCAAATCGTTGAACTGGGCAACTCTTCGGAAGGAACAACTTCGCGCCTGCAGGACCTGGGTGCCACCGTTCAATCTCAATCCTTGGAGTTGACCCATGTGTCATCCGATGCAGTCGAAAAAGTAGCCCAGGTTGCACGGGTACTGGATACGCGCGCCGCACATCTGGCCGATTTGTCGTCACGCGCGGCAAAAATGATGATCGATGCCGGTACGGTGTTGAGAAGCCGGACGGAGGACATTGAAAATTATTCCGACAGAACTGAAAAACGAATGCATGCGGTCAGTGACCAGATGCAGGAAACTTTGACAGAACTGATGACGTCGTCGGATTCCGCGTCTGGTAAAGTCAGGCAAATGACCGACGTCCTGAGAGGTAGTGTCGTTGCGCTTACGGGAGCCAGCAATACGGCGGTCGACGACCTGGACCAGGCGCGCAGCCATTTTGATGAAAATACCCAAAATCTTTCCGCCGGTGCGGATCGGGCGGCGCAGCTTTTGTCCTTAGTAACCGAGGTCATGATGGGCCAGGTAGGTGAATTAAAAACCGCGTCCGACCGGGCCCGCGAGCAAATGGATATGATCGGCGACATTTACAAGATCAGATCTATGGAACTTGAGGATATGACCGATCAGTCAACCCTGCGGCTGAGCCAGGCCGGCGAAAGGCTTCGGGGAACGGCCCAGGAACTCGATATGGTATCAGGCGGTGCCGTTGAAAACCTGGATCGGGTAACCCTCGATCTGCAGGCGAGTTCGGAGCAGGTGACCTACACGGCCGATAAAGCGACAGAAAAAATATCAGAGCTTTCAAGTGACGTTCAAAAGCAAGTCGTTGATACGGCGGCCGTCGCATCGGCGACGATATCTGACCTCTCCGCATCGACACAGTCCCATCTCAAAACCACGGCTGATACGGCGACCCAAGAGGTCGTAACGGTTACGGCCCACACGCAAGCCCATTTAAAGGAATCAACAGAAAACATCAGCCGTGAAGTGGCTCATCTGACGGCGCAAACCCAGGCTCGCATCGATGGAACCATATCGAAGGCTTTATTTGAGCTCACGGGCCTGTCAAAGGAAACTCAAGATCAGGTGAACGAAACCTCTGAGACAGCCGTGCAAAGAATTACCGAAGTTTCGACCTCCATGCAGGAGCACGTTGAAAAAGCCACATCAGCCTCCAATCGCGCTGCCTCAAATCTCGACGGAATTGCCAGTTCCCTGAAGGGACATATCGGTGAGCTGGAAGGGTCACTTGGCCAAGCCAGAGTCCAGTTCGACGACGTCGGCAACTTGCTCCACCGCAGTTCCCAGGATTTGACGTCGGCTTACAATGCAGCGTCGACACATGTGCAGGCATTTTCTGATTCCCTGCACAAAGAAGCGACGGATTTGGCTACTGTTTCCTCGGATGCTGTTGCCAATCTCGCGCGGACAAGCGACAGCCTGCACGAGCGTTCCCATGATTTGACGCAGACCGCCGACAACGCGACCCAGTTGATCGCGGTTGTGACAGATGCCCTAAGTCGCCACTCCGATGAAGTTTCAAGTGCGTCCCATGGCCTATCAAATGACGTTCAGCAAATCGCCACGTCCTTGCGGGGCCAGTATGATGAGTTGGATATAATGTCATCGCGGTCGATTAATAATTTGAAAGAAGTTGGCAACGATCTCAGGAAAAATTACCAGGAACTTGCAGGTGTATCGAACAAGGCGACGATTAACCTGGAAGAAGCGGGCCAGTCGATTGGTTTGCAAAATCAGCTGCTCGCGAATTCGGCGGAAGAATCCGTGGCCCGTTTGTCGCGGGTCGGTGAAGCCATTAGCCAGCGGGCCGGCGAAGCATCGGTAACGGTTGAATCCAATACCCAGAAATTAAACAAAATTACCGAGGCATTTCGCCATCAGGCGCAAGACGCAGGGACCAACGCGGAAAACGTGGTAACCCAAATCGAGAACCTGACCGAGGGCCTGAGGCGACAACTGTATAGTCTGTCGACGACCTATCAACAGGCGGAACAGGGTCTTGAACAATTGGGTGGTGCCTTGGGCCGAAGGTCTACGGAACTCTCGTCAACGACTGACGCCGCGATGAATAAAGTTGCGGCATGGGATCAACAGGTTCGAACCCATTCCAATGCCTTGAATGAAACCACCGGCCAGGTGGTGGAGCGCGCCAGTGATGCTTCGCAATTGCTGGAGCGCCGGACCAGCGAGATGCGTGAAGTTGCCAACGAAGCCAAGGCCCTCATTGAAGCTCTTAAACAACGCCGAAACGAAGTCGGCCTTGATAATTTCATGCATCAGTCGGCTTTTATATCGGAACGGTTACAATCCCTTGCCGTCGACATGAACCGGGTTTTGGAAACCACGGTTACCGAGGAGGATTGGCGGCGATTTAATAAGGGTGAGCGCGGCGTGTTTGTCCGAAAAATGTTAGGTTTCCGCGAAAAAGCCAAGCTAACGGTCATTCGTGATAAATATCAGAGTGACACGGAATTCAGAGATTATGTAAGCCGCTATCTGCAGGAATTTGAGACGCTGCTGGACGAAGCCAGCAAAAGAGATCAGGGCAGTGCGCTAACCCAAACCTTTATGTCTTCGGATGTGGGCAAGGTCTATATGTTATTGGCGCGGGCCCTGGGCCGCGATATTTAATTGTTAAGGGGAAACGGCCGTCATCGGACCGAAGGTGTCTGTATCAGCAAAGGCTTTTTTGTCTGGTATTGTCGCCAGTCGCAGGTAAGCCAGTCGCAGGTAATACGTGAAAAAAACTGAGTTAAGTGTCGCAATAATGTCGAACCAGGAACTCCCCAGATCATCGCTTGGGCGTTTCGCTGCGGCCCTGGGTATGGGGTGCAAATTGAAATTCGTTGAACCGTCAGGGTGAATCAGGTTTCCTGTGAGTGAATTTTTTTGACTAAGACGGCTGCGGACGGACCTATGACAGTTCATGACACATCAATTAACCAGCGTGATCGTTGGGTCGCCAAATGGTTATTTTCTGTCGCTTTTATGGTGTTTTTGATGGTTGTCCTGGGCGGCGTTACCCGGTTGACGGATTCCGGACTATCGATCGTAGAATGGCGTCCGTTCACCGGCTGGTTACCGCCCTTTTCGGATGCCGAATGGAATCGAATATTTGAAAAATACCAACAAACGCCTGAGTTTTTAAAAATTAACACTCATATGACGGCGTTGGAATTTAAGGGTATTTTCTGGCTGGAATTTTTGCACCGGTTATGGGGACGGGTGATTGGTGTTGCCTTTTTCGTTCCCTTTTTGGTTTTTCTTGTTCTGGGTTGGGTTGGTGGACGTCGGGCGCTTTCACTTGCCGGCTTGCTTGTATTGGGTGGAGTTCAAGGGGGATTGGGGTGGTATATGGTCAAAAGCGGCCTCGTTGACCGTCCCGATGTTAGTCAATACCGCCTTGCCGCCCATCTCCTCCTGGCAATGGCCCTGTTTTCATGGCTTCTCTGGCTGGGGTTACGGTATTGGCACGGCCCAACCGTTTATCAGCACGGGCTGCGACATTTATGTTACTTCAGCCGATGCGCCGTGATTCTGGTGTTCCTCACCGCATTTTCCGGTGCGCTTGTCGCCGGATTAGACGCCGGTTTGAGTTATAACACGTTTCCCCTTATGGACGGTGAGGTTGTTCCAGATGGCCTGTTCGACCTGCAGCCGCTTCATCTTAACTTTTTTGAGAACCACATAACGGTACAATTTGACCATCGACTTTTGGCGATGGTGACCTTTGCCTTCATCCTATGGTTTTGGGTGAGTACCCTGCGCGCGACGGTTGCTGCCCCATGGAAACGACGGATGAGCTGGTTTGCGGCGATGGTCTGTCTGCAGGCGGGCCTGGGAATCACCACCCTGCTGCTCGTCGTGCCGCTCATTTTCGCCGCTTTGCATCAAGCCGGTGCCATTGTTTTATTGGGTTTGGCGACCTGGGTTGCCTTTGATATGCAGAACCCCTGCAGGGCGTATCGAATAAAAAGTTCTTGAGCTGTAAATTTCAACAATTATGCTGCAAAAGGCAGATGGCGATATGCGGGCAAGTACGCTTTCGGTATCGGGTTTGTTGCGATAGACTACGATAGGGAACAATCCCCGCCCGGGGTGAACTCCAAAATATTAATAAGAAGGGATGCAGGCATGAACGATAGTGGTAAGAAATTTCGATTAGTCACCCGGAGTGATTTTGATGGTTTGGTTTGTGCTGTCTTATTAAAAGAGCTCGATTTGATAGACGATATCAAGTTTGTCCATCCAAAGGATATGCAAGATGGGACGATCCTGATTTCCGATAGTGATATTACCACCAACTTGCCATATGTTCCGGGGGTCCATTTGGCATTCGATCATCACTCCAGTGAAATTTCGCGCGTCGAAGATCGACCGGAGAACTATATCATTGAAGCCCATGCTCCGTCTGCAGCCCGTGTTGTTTACAATTATTATGGCGGCAAAGAGAAATTTCCAACCATTTCTGAAGAGATGATGGACGCCGTCGATAAGGGCGATTCGGCCCAATATTCGAAGGATGAAATCCTTAATCCGACGGATTGGGTGTTGATGAATTATCTGATGGATTCGCGTACCGGGCTTGGCCGATTCAGGGAATTTCGGGTTTCCAATTATCAATTGATGATGCAATTGATTGATTATTGTCGCGAACATGAGATCGACGAAATTCTGGCGTTACCGGATGTTCAGGAACGGGTCGAACTTTATCGTGAACATGAAGTGAAATTCAGGGATCAGGTCGAACGCTGCTCAACAATTCATGGTAATTTGATTGTCCTTGACCTACGGGAAGAAGAAATGATTTTTGCCGGCAACCGGTTTATGATTTATGCCCTTCATCCGGAATGCAATATTTCAATCCATGTGTTGTGGGGATTAAATAAACTGAACACCGTATTCGCCACTGGAAAGTCAATCGTCACCCGAACATCGAAAACCGATATTGGTGAATTGATGCTGCAGTACGGCGGCGGCGGACATGTGAATGCGGGAACCTGTCAGGTGGAAAATGACGAATCGGCTGCCGTCCTAGCGGAACTTGTGGAAAAAATTACAGCGGATGGTTAATCACGTGATCGCGAACGAGCAGTGAAACGCTGGGCCAAATCACCGGGATCCCTTTTACTTTGCGTTGCAATGCTTTTTTCGCTCGTTCTGCTGTCGGGTTTAAGTGGCTGTACGGACCCGGCAAGCCCGCTTTCGAAAGTCCTCAGTATCGTTGGGGCCGGCTCCTCCCTGCCTGAGGAGGCTGAGCGTGAATTCAATCGGTTTGAGCAAGTTTATAAAACCTATGCGAGCGATGAGGACGACGAGAAGTTGGACTATTTTCGGTTTGCATATAAGCGCCTGCGGGCGCGCTATGTGCGTGCCGTGCCCGACGCGGAACTGATTGACGCGGCAATTCTGGGAATTGAAAACGCGAAGTTTACGGTGGGTTCCACTGCCCCGGACCTGCTGGTCGAAACGGCCCTTGATGCGTTAACGGCGTCCCTCGACCCACATACCTCCTATATGAACCGAGACGAATTCCGGGAAAGTTTTGTGCAAACTAAGGGTGAGTTCGGGGGCCTGGGCATCGAGGTTACGATGGAAGAAGGCTTGGTTAAAGTTGTCTCACCCATTGAAGACACTCCCGCATCACGGAGCGATCTGAAACCTGGCGATTTAATCACCCATGTGGACCAGGATCCCATATTGGGTAAAACCCTGGCGGAAGCCGTTCGTCATATGCGCGGAAAACCCGGTACAGATATTGAACTGAAGGTCCGCCGCAAGGGGGTTGTGGATTTTTCTGTCACCTTAACAAGGGCGATAATTCAAGTGCGTGCCGTACGTTGGCACATGGAAGGCGATATCGGATACATCCGGGTATCGCGGTTTTCTGAGCGCATGGAAGGCGGCGTGATTAAGGCGTTCGCCGCCATGCGGGCCGAATACGGTCGGGAACCTGCGGGTATTGTTTTGGACTTGCGAAACAATCCTGGCGGGTTACTCGATCAATCGATAATTTTAAGCGATTCCTTTTTGAACGCCGGGGAAATTGTTACGGTGCGCGGGCGCACTCCTCAATCGTCGTCGGCTTATACGGCAGAAGACGGGGACCTGGCCAATGGCCTGCCCATGGTGGTCTTGATTAATGGCGGCAGTGCGTCTGCATCGGAAATTGTTGCCAGTGCCCTGAAGTTTCATAAACGGGCAACGGTTTTCGGAACTCAATCCTTTGGTAAAGGTTCGGTGCAAACCATTATTCCTCTCCCCATTGAAGGGGCCCTGCGGTTGACGACGGCTCTCTATTATGGACCGGATGGCGAAACCCTGCAGGCCCGTGGCGTGACGCCCGATGTGCTCCTTCAGCCAGAAGAAAGCACGGAAGAAAATGACGTGATAACCCGCAAAGAGGCAGATTTGCCCCATGCCCTGCCGGCGGGTTCGACTGCAACACATACACGGCAATTGATTGTTCCCCTGAGTGCCTGCGCGGAAATCGGCGAATTAAAGGATCGGGAATTGGGATGCGCCATTGCGTTTCTTCATGCCGGCTCGACGTCAAAGTTCCTTGCCCAACATACCATACAAAAACGTATGTAACAGCAGCGGTCCCGCATAAAATCGGGCTGTGCAGAAGGCAAATTGTCGGTGATGCAGGGTTCGGCAAGCCCAAAATTCACCAAAGGCTCTGTTCTTTTATGGCGAAACAGTATCGCGGGTCTTACCCGATACACCCGTCCCGAAATAAAGGGCTGGGGTAAGAGTGCGCCCTGTTCGCCTGGAAATGCGCTTAATCAGCGCGAAAAGGTTTTCCGTACGTAGTTCAATAAATTCTCCAGGCTTTGCTCGACCGTCAAATGAACGGTATCGATCACCAGTTCCGGTGCAACGGGTATTTCATAGGGGGCCGAGACCCCCGTGAAATCGGCAATTTCTCCCCGTCGGGCCTTTTTGTAGGAACCACTGGTGTCACGCGCCTCGCAAACATCAATCGGTGCATTTAGATAAATTTCGTGAAACTGATTGGGCGCTAGGGCGCGAACCCGGTCGCGGTCATTCCGGTAAGGTGAGATGAAGGCGGTTATCGAAATCATTCCGGCGTTTGCGAACAGGCGTGCGGATTGACCGACGCGGCGAATGTTTTCTGTCCGGTCCTCTGGTGAAAAGCTAAGATCTTCCGACAGGTGTTGGCGAATGTTTTCACCATCGAGCACGTAGGCCTGATATCCGTTGTCAAAGAGCATTTTTTCAAGACCGAAGGACAAGGTTGTTTTCCCGGACCCCGGTAATCCGGTAATCCAAACAATACCGCTTTTGTGCCCATTGACGTGCCAGCGCTGGTCCAAATCAACACCGTGCACATGGGTATCTATGTTTTGCGACCGCACACCGACGCGCTGCCGTTGATTGGTAAACCCATCCGTATCTATGAGGCCGCCACCGACGAGTTCCCCGTCGTCAACCAAAACAAATCGACCGGTGTTGGGGTTATCAGAAAAAGCGTCGACGGGCATGATGCCGCGGGAACGAAAGATAACTTCGCCAACGTCATATCGGGCAACCTGATCGCCGCCGGTTTCAGCCAAATCGTCGATATTGATGGTTTTATCAATGGATTCAACTTCAACCAGATAGCTCGATGTATTGAGTTTCAGGCGATACCTGTTGCCGATTTTCAGCGATGATTTGCCGAGCCAAAAAAGTTTGGCACGGAAAATGTTGGTCAAAAATGGCGGGGCGTCCAAATGACTGGCGATTTCGCCCCGTTCGACAAAAATCTGCTGGTCCAACGTGATGCCAACCGATGAACCGGCACTGGCACTGGTTGGTTCATTGTCGGTATTCCATGTTTCAATGGAGTTTATTTTCGCACTCTTGTTGGATGGCGAAAACGTCAAGTTGTCGCCAACCGCTAAGGTTCCACTTTCAATGCGTCCGGCAACAATGCGTCGTTTGTCAAATTTATAAACGTCTTGTACGGGCAGCCGAAGGGGAAGATCCCGATCCGGGGTGGGATCATCAATCCGGTCAAGTTGGGCCAGCAGGGTCGGGCCCTGATACCAGTCCATGGCGTGCGATGGGGTGACAATATTATCTCCGTCACGACCCGATACCGGGATCACTTCGATAAGCTCTGGGTCGAGGCCAAGCCGGGTCAGGTAGGTCAGGCACTCTGATTTAACTTCGGCGTAGCGGGATTGGGAATAGTCGATCAAATCCATTTTAGACAGCGCCACGACAACCCGCCGTAACCCCAACAAATGCAGCAAATAGGCGTGCCGTCGGGTTTCCTCCCGGACCCCCTGTTCCGCGTCGACAACCAGGACCGCCGCATCCGCTGAGGCGGCGCCGGTAACCATATTTTTGATAAATTCGTGATGCCCCGGGGCGTCAATCAGGACATAACGCCGTTTTTCCGAACGAAAGAATACCTGCGAGATATCAATGGTAATGCCTTGGTCACGCTCCGCCTGCAGAGCATCCATGACAAATGCCCACTCAAAGGGCATGCCTCGTTTTTTGCACATTTCCCTGATGGCGTCTACCCGGCCGTCGGGTAAGGCACCGGTATCATGGAACAATCGGCCAACTACCGTCGATTTTCCGTGGTCGACGTGGCCGACAATGACGATTTTCAATGGGGCTGTTGTGTCCATCTTACATATATCCATCGGCGCGAAGGCGCTCAAAGGTGTCTTCCGCTTCATGGTCCATGGCGCGGCCACTGCGTTCAGCAACGGTCGTGGTTTTCAGTTCCTGAATGATTTCGTCCAAGGTCGACGCCGTACTGGCGACTGGCGAGGTGATGTCCTGATCTCCCAGCGAACGGTAACGCTGGCCGTTTTTTGCGAAATAAAGATCAATGGCTGGTATGTTTTCGCGTTGCATATACCGCCAAATATCCAATTCTGTCCAATGCAGCAGGGGATGGATTCGGACATGGGTGCCGGGCGGAAAATCGGTTTTGTATTGGTCCCAAAACTCCGGCGGTTGATCGCGAACATCCCACTGGGCATTTTCACCGCGCGGGCTGAACACCCGCTCCTTGGCACGGGTTCCTTCTTCATCGCGCCGGATGCCGGCAAGAATGCCGGGGAAAGTATTCGCCGATAAAAACCTCTTCAGGCCGGCTGTTTTTCGTGCCGCAGAGCGGGCAGCCGGCGGCAGCGTGGGATCCATCTCCTCGATCGGCGGGCAGTCCCCACGCATCAGGTCCAGGCCCCATTCTTTTGTGTATCGATCTCGAAACGTATACATTTCGGGAAATTTTTTGCCGGTGTCGATGTGGATGACGGGAAACGGCACATGGCCGAAAAAGGCTTTTTTTGCGAGCCAGATCATCACATTGGAATCCTTGCCTAGGGACCATAACATACCAATGCGTTCAAACCGATTGAAGGCTTCCCGCAGAATGAAAATACTTTTGCTCTCAATAGCGTCTAAATGGTCCATGGTTTTTCCGTATCGGGGGCGAATAGGAGGGTTATGGTACATTTAATGGCAAAGAAAAAGACATATTGTATATTTTTTTTATGTATTTAATAATTTAAATACATAATTAAAATGTAATTAAAATCTGGACCCGTCCTTTCCGGTAATTTGGCCGTCGAATTATTGGTATAAAAAGGTACACTAGGTCTAAGTTTTTGCATCAATTGATTAAAGTTTTGAAGTAATTCTCATTAAGCGACTATTTTTGTATCAGAAATAGGATTATGAGTTGCGTGCCTCGGTTAGAAATTACGAATTAAGTTAAAGGGATTCCCATGAAGTCTGGAACAGGTTCGGGTTCACGAACGCCGCGTGTTGACACATCACCTGTTATTGCTGACGAGGTGAAATATACAACTTGTTACATGTGTGCCTGTCGTTGTGGGATCAAAGTGCATCTCCTGGACGGGTCGATTCGGTATATTCAGGGTAATCGCGACCATCCGGTTAATAAGGGGGTTCTGTGCGCCAAGGGGTCTGCGGGAATTATGACCCAGAATTCACCGGCCAAATTAACCAAACCCCTGCTGCGTGTGGGACCGCGTGGATCCGGCGAATTTAAAGAAATCGAATGGGAAGAAGCCCTGGAGACGGCGTCGGACTGGTTGTCGAGGATTCGTGCGACGGACCCCAAAAAATTGGCGTTTTTTACCGGCCGCGACCAAAGTCAGGCATTGACCGGGTGGTGGGCCAGCCAGTTTGGCACGCCAAACTACGCGGCCCATGGCGGGTTTTGTTCGGTCAATATGGCGGCTGCCGGTCTGTATTCCATCGGCGGTTCTTTTTGGGAATTCGGCGAGCCGGACTGGGAACACACTAAATATCTGTTGATGTTTGGCGTTGCCGAAGACCACGATTCCAACCCCATCAAAATTGGATTGGGCAAACTCAAAACCCGGGGGGCAAAATTTGTCTCGGTAAATCCAATTCGAACCGGTTATTCGGCGATTGCCGACCAATGGATTGATATCCGCCCGGGGACCGACGGCCTTTTTGTCATGTCCTTGATCCATCAGTTGTTAAAATCCGATAACATCGATGTGGATTATTTGGTCCGCTACACAAATGCCCATTGGCTGGTGATCAATCAACCCGGTGCCGCAGATGATGGTTTGTTCGCACGGGATGCGGATGGCAATCCCCTGTGTTGGGATGGCAAAACCAAACAATTGGCAAACGCCCGGGATCCCGAAGTTGCACCGGCAATTGTCGGCGACTTTGAACTTGCCGACGGTCGCCAGGCGCGACCATCCTTTAACCTTGTCGCGGCCCGCTATCTTGAGGATACCTATGCGCCGGCTCAGGTCGCGGAAAAGACCGGTCTGGATCAACAAGTGATCGAGCAGGTGGCTGCGGATTTGGCCCATTATGCATTCAAAGAAGAAATAGAGCTGGATGTGGAATGGACGGACTGGGCCGGACGCAAACACAAAACCATGAAGGGGCGTCCTGTCGCCATGCATGCAATGCGTGGCATTTCGGCCCATTCCAATGGATTTCATACCTGTCGGGCGATCCATCTGTTGCAAATGGTGTTGGGCAGTATTGATTGCCCGGGCGGCTTCCGCCACAAACCACCGTTCCCAAAACCCATCCCGCCGGGTCTGAAACCGGCGGGTAAACCGGGCCAGGTAAAGCCGGATACGGCCCTGCCGGGACCGCCCCTCGGATTTCCGGTAAGCCCGGAGGATTTGCTTGTTGATAAGGACGGCAACCCGCAACGGATTGACAAGGCTTTTTCCTGGGAGTTTCCCTTGTCAGCTCATGGTCTGATGCATTTGGTCATTACCAATGCCTGGAAAGGCGATCCCTATCCGATAGATACGCTGATGATGTTCATGGCGAATATGGGCTGGAATTCTTCGATGAATACATCCGGTATGATCGAGATGCTGACCGACAAAAATGAACAGACCGGTGAATATAAGATCCCGCGTATTATTTACGCCGATGCCTATTATTCGGAGACCGTTCCTTACGCCGACCTGGTTTTGCCGGATACCACTTATCTTGAGCGTCATGATTGTATTTCGCTTTTGGACCGGCCCATATGCGAGGCCGATGCCTGCCAGGACGCGATCCGCCAACCGATAATGGAATTGGACCGTGACGTCAGACCGTTCCAGTCGGTGCTCCTTGATTTGGGCGCCAGATTGGGGTTGGGGGCGATGGTCAATGGCGATGGCTCGGCCAAATATCCCGGAGGTTATCCCGACTATATTGTTAATCATGAAAGAGCCCCGGGTATCGGCTCCCTGGCGGGGTGGCGGGGTGAAAAAGGCGATCAGCACGGACGCGGTGCGCCAAACCCGAACCAGCTCGACAAATATATTGAAAATAAATGTTTCTGGAGCCACAAGTTCACACCGGAACAGCGTTATTATAAAATGGCCAACAAGGACTATCTCGATTGGGCAACGGAAATGGGGTTCGTTGGCAATTCCGACCAGATCGTCATGGAAATATATTCAGAGGCCCTGCAGAAATTCCGCCTGGCCGCCCGCGGCCACGGCGACATCCAACCGCCCGAGGCGCATCGGGCGCGGGTTGACGCCTATTTTGATCCGCTGCCGATTTGGTATGAACCCTTTGAGGAATCAATGGTCGACACCAAACAATACCCCTTTCATGCGCTGACCCAGCGGCCGATGCATATGTACCATTCCTGGGGCGGCCAAAATGCCTGGTTGCGTCAGGTGACCGGCTCAAACAAACTTTACATGAATCCAAAGTCAGCGGCAAAAATAGGGATTGAAGGTGATGACTGGGTTTGGGTATCCAGCCACCATGGGTGCATTCGGGTGCAAGTCGGACTGATGGACGGGGTCAACGAAAATACCGTCTGGACCTGGAATGCCATTGGCAAACAATCTGGATCCTGGAATTTGGATAAGGACGCGGGCGAGTCGAAAAAAGGATTTTTGTTAAACCACGTGATCTCCGAACTGCTGCCGAAGCGGGAAGGCGGGTATCGATACGCCAACGCCGACCCGGTTACCGGGCAGGCCGCCTGGTATGATTTGCGGGTGCAAATTGAAAAGGCCGGCCCGGATGAAGAGGAAATATCCTTCCCGCAATTTGACATGGCCAAACGACCCGACGGACTCGCTGTCGCGCCGGATATTTTGCGGTACGGTCAATCCATGCGCAAAAAACGGGAGTCCTAAGATGACCGAACTTCCCAGCCAAACTGCGACCAAACTTGGACTTGTCATTGATCTGGACATTTGTGTCGGTTGTCATGCCTGCGCCGTCAACTGTAAGGAATGGAATGCCGGTGGCCATATGGCACCGCTGACGGATCTTAACCCCTACGGAAAAGCCCAGGATGGCGTGTGGTTTAACCGGGTCCATACCTATGAAGCGGTTCCTGAAACCGGCACGGGTATCGCGCAAACCATCCATTTTCCGCGGTCCTGCCTGCATTGTGAAGATGCCGCCTGTGTCACCGTTTGTCCGACCGGCGCGTCTTTTAAACGCGACGAAGACGGCATTGTGCTGGTTGATGAAAGCCTGTGTATTGGCTGCAAATTATGTTCCTGGGCCTGTGCCTATGGCGCCCGAGAGTTCGATTCAGATGCCGGCGTCATGAAAAAGTGTACCTTGTGTATCGACCGCATTTACAATGAAAACCTGGAAGAAGTCGACCGTGTCCCCGCCTGTGTTTCAACCTGTCCCGTAAGTGCCCGTCATTTTGGCGACTTGGGGGACCCCAACTCCGATGTGTCTCTGCTGGTCAAGGATCGCGGTGGTTATGATTTGTTACCGGAACTCGGATATAAACCGACCAACAAATACCTGCCGCCGCGCCCGCGCGCCCGCTCAGCGGCAGCACTAGAGAGCGGGCCGAGCATTGAGGCCCTTTCGATCAGTGATCAACCCCTGTTGCAGTGGGTTGATAAGTTCCTGTCCCGTTAAGTTCAAAAGCCAAGAGTTTTAAATATGCACCCAGCCTTTTCAGTGATTTTTTTTACCGTCTCGTCCGGTACCGGATACGGTTTACTGTTTTTATTTGGTGTCTTGGGCGGCCTAGGGGAACTTCCTGCCGACCGGCTTTTCGGGTTTGTCGGTATGGCGGTGGGCCTGGGGTTGGTCGCGGCGGGTCTGTTGTCTTCGCTGTTCCATTTGGGCCATCCCGAGCGCGCCTGGCGGGCATTTAGCCAGTGGAAAACATCGTGGTTAAGTCGCGAAGGGGTCGCCTCTACGGTTAGTTTTTTACCGGCATTGATAATGATGTATTTGTGGGTGTTTGAAATGACAGCCCATCCGATGTTTGTCCTCGTTAGCTGGCTTACGGCTGTTTGTGCGATTATCACGGTTTACTGCACGGCCATGATTTACCGGAGTTTGCCGCCGATCCATCAATGGGCAAACGGCTGGACGGCACCGGTCTACTTGACCATGGGGCTCGCCGGTGGCGGCGTACTCCTGGTGGCATTATACGCGCTGTTTGGCGTGGCGTTTTCGCTGGCTCCACTTTGTGCTGCGGGTGCAATGGCTGTTGCCTGGGCCGTCAAAACCGGATACTGGCTGTTTGTTGATTACTCACAGGCGGCGAGCACGGCTGAAACGGCCACTGGTTTGGGGGCCATCGGCAAGGTTCGTCAATTGGAGGCACCCCATACGGAAGATAATTATCTGCTCAAAGAGATGGGCTTCCGGGTTGGTCAAAAACACGCCGAAAAACTGCGGCGCTACGCCAAAGTATTTGGTTTTTTGCTGCCGATTATCCTGTTGGTGGCGGTCCAGCAATCTCTCAATGTGAGTTCGGCGCTTTTGGCCGTATTGGCAGTGATTTCCTTTGCCATTGGTGCGGTTGCCGAACGGTGGTTGTTTTTTGCCCAGGCCCGCCATACGGTGACTTTGTTCTACGGCAGATAACGGTCAGCCATAAATCAGACAAATGACCTAAGATCAGGATCTTGATCTTGCCGGCAGATATCGGCGGATACATTTGACTTGATTCCCTGACTTTGTTTAAGCTGTGACCATAAGAAAAATAACAAAGCACGCAAACGCTTGCGGATGATCAGATAACTGGCGTCCGGCGGAGTGTTAAAATGGCCGATCTCTCAGACA
Organism: Rhodospirillales bacterium; assembly: GCA_021775095.1. GTDB lineage: Bacteria > Pseudomonadota > Alphaproteobacteria > Rhodospirillales > Casp-alpha2 > JABMNT01. The sequence goes on along the minus strand of JAJFII010000035.1, from coordinate 41,923 downwards.
CCGTTACCCTGGACGCGGGCGACGCGTCATCGATTTCCTTACCCGAAGGTTTTTCTCTCACCAGCGCAGAGTTCCAAGCGAGCGGCGACGATCTTGTCGTGACCGGGCCCGATGGTTCGCAGGTGGTGATCGAGGATTATTATATCCAGGACAACCCTCCCGAACTGACAACGCCCGATGGGGCACAGGTTTCTGGTGACATGGTTGTGCAACTGACGGGGAGTGCAGATACCCAGTCGGCCGGTGTATCCGACGCGAGCACCGATGGCGATGTAATCACCGGAACCGATGCGGCGGACGGATCGAACGTAATCACCGGAACCGACGGCGAACCAATTGGTAATATCGAAAATATTTCGGGTAGTGTCTTTGCAATTCGCACCGATGGCACTCGGGTCGAACTTGATGTCGGCGATCCGGTATTCCAGGGCGATATTCTGGAATCCGGCCCCGATGGTGCGGTTGGCGTTATGCTGGCCGATGAAACCACCTTTTCCATGGGTGAAGACGGTCGCATGGTGCTTGACGAAATGGTCTATGACCCGGGCACCCAGGAAGGGTCCGTGTCCATGTCCGTTCTCCAGGGCGTCTTTACCTTTGTCTCCGGCCAGGTGGCGAAAACCGACCCCGACGCCATGACCCTGGATACACCCGTGGCAACCATCGGGATCCGGGGTACCCAGGTCGGCATCGAAATTCCCAATGGCGAAGACATGAATGTGGTTTTGATGGAAGAAGCGGACGGGTTTGTCGGTGAAGTCGTGGTTCAAAACGACGGCGGTGTGCAGGTCCTGAACGCCGCCAGCCAGTCGACCCTGGTTCAGAACTTTGGCATTGCGCCCGCCCAAGTGCGTGCCATGGAACTTGATGCCATGGTCAACGATTTTGCCACGGCACTTGAGCACCTGCCCCTGGTCCATGGCAACCAGAACGATTTTGGCACCCAGGGACGTCAGGGAGAATACCTTGATGAAGAAGTTCAGCCCCTGGATGAGGAAGACCTGCAGGCTCTGGACGAATTTGACACGGCAGCCGGCGGACCTGAAGACGCATCAGAGGCGGGGAACGACATTAAGGATGTTGGTGTTGGCGGCCTCGATTTTGACGTTTTGCGCGATATCGTTGGCGGCACACCACCGGATGAATTACCAGAAAATCAGAACGCTCCACCTGAGGTGGGGCCGGTTGACGACGACCAGAGGATTATCGGACCTCAAATCATTGATCCCTTTGCCTCCAAATCCAAAACCGGAGGCCTGCAAGATGATGTACTGATCGGTGGATTGGGCGACGATACGCTTTTGGGTGGTGAAGGCAACGATACTTTATTAGGCGGTGCGGGCGACGACTTTTTGGATGGCGGCACCGGTGACGACTATTTGGACGGTGGTACGGGTAACGATCGCTTGTTGGGCGGCGATGGCGACGACACATTGATCGGCGGCTCGGGTGTCGACGTCATGGACGGTGGTGCCGGTGATGACCAAATGTATGGTCGGGGCGGTGATGACCGGATGTCCGGTAGTGATGGCAACGACACTATGGAGGGCGGCGACGGCGACGACACCATGGATGGTGGTGATGGCGATGACACCATTGATGGCGGTCAGGGCAATGACACGATCCGCGGCAACGCCGGTAATGACCTGCTGATCGGTGGTGAAGGCGACGATTATATCGATGGCGGCGCGGGCGATGATACGATCCGTGGCAACGCTGGCAATGATGTGCTGGTTGGTGGTGATGGTAACGACGATATCGATGGCGGAGAGGGCGATGATCTCATTACCGGTGGTGCCGGTGACGACATCCTAAAAGGCGGATTGGGTAATGACAAAATAGACGGTGGTACTGGCAACGATACCATCGACGGCGGTGCCGGGATAGACTTGGTCGACGGTGGTATCGGTGACGATACGATTACCGGTGGTGCTGGTGACGACATCCTGGACGGCGGTGCCGGAGATGATATTGTCGATGGTGGTGACGGTGCGGATTTGATTAATGGCGGCACCGGCGATGATATTATTGATGGGGGTGATGGAGACGATGTGATTATCGCCGGTGCCGGCGATGATGTGGTCGATGGTGGTGCCGGTAATGACCGGATTGATGGTGGCGCTGGCGCTGACACCCTTTCAGGCGGCGCAGGCGACGACATAATAAATGGCGGTGCCGGTAACGATGTCATCGATGGCGGCCTTGGCGACGATATTCTCGATGGTGGCGCTGGTTTTGATATTATTGACGGTGGATATGGCAACGACACCCTTATACTGAGCGAAGGCGGTGATGAACTGCGCGGCGGCGAGGGCGAAGATACTGTTATCATCGCCGGCGAAAGCGTCAATTCGGGCGTTATTGTTGATCTGGTTGTTGGTGAAATCACGGTGAATTCAACCGGCGAAGTGACGACCCTCGACAGCATCGAGAATGTGGTAACCGGTGCCGGTGATGACATCATTCTTGGCAACGCTTACGACAATATCATCACCGGCGGGGCTGGTGATGATATCATCGACGGTGGTCGCGGTACCGACACCGCTGTTTTTTCCATGAACTTTGATGCCTCGGCATTGTCGTTTGATCCGGTAAACGGGACGATTACAGTAACCGGACCCGACGGGACAGACACCCTTACAAGTATCGAAAACCTCGAGTTTGCCGACCTGACAATTGCGGCAGTTGAGGCTCCGACGCTTGAGGATACTGCTTTCGAATTAAACGATTTAGAGGAGTTGGAAAAAGTCGCTGATGCGGTAAGTATTACCATTTCCGGCGTGCCCGAGGGCGCGATTTTGAATGCGGGAACGGCAAACGGGGGCGGCCCTTACGTGCTTAATCCAAATGAGGATGGCACGTACACGCTTACGCCTGACCAATTGGCTGGATTGACCGTGACGCCACCTCTGAATTCCAACGAAGATTTTACTTTCTTTATCGCCGGGCAGGCTGCAGACGGCACCGCAACTGACGCATTGATGGTTAATATGCAGGTGGAAGGGGTCGCCGATACGGCCAATTTGCAGACTGAAGATGTCAATTTGGTGGAAGACGACTGGGTTTCCCTGAATTTACAAATTAGCCCGGAAGATACGGACGGGTCCGAGACCCTATCGTTGACGATTTCGGGTATTCCACAGGGGCCGGGATTTGCTAACAGTGATTTCGAATCCATTCTTGCTGAACTGAATGCGGTCCAATCGGAACTCGGGCAGGAATTAACGGGATCCATCGAAGACCTGGGATTTGACGGTCCTAATGCCCTATTGCGGGCGACTTTTACGGATGATGAGGGGGTTCAGCAAACCCATACTTTTGATGTCGATGGTAATACGATTGTTTTTGATACAACGGTTTATTCCACCAATGAACTTTCCCAGATTATCGCCAATCTGGAATTGAAACCGCCGTTTAATCACGACGAGGATTTTGAATTAACAATTTCAACAACGACAAGCGAAAATGACGGCGATACATTAACCGAGTTTTCAACGCTTCAGGTCTCCATCAACCCGGATGCTGATGCACCGTTCCTGTCAGTGAGTGCCAATGGCGGCGACGCAACTTTTGTGCGCGGTGATTCGGTGTTGGCGGGTACCAATAACGTTGTGGATGCAGAATCAAGTGCTTTGGATCGAACTGAGATCCTGGAGGATGAAAATATCCCCCTTAGTATTAATGTGAATACCTTTGATCCTTCGGAAACCCTGACCATATCAATCTCGCAAATCCCCGAGGGGGCGGTATTATATGTCGGCTTGGAAGGTGGATACCCGTTCCCACTGCCCATCGTTTATACAGATTTCCCGGCTCTCGATAGTGCAGGCGTTCAGATAATTGACGAGGCGGGAAATCCTGTTTACGAATCCTTGGGAACGGTTGTGATATCCAACGAAGCGTTACTTGGAAATATTTCCATAACACCGCCGGAAAACTCCAATGATGAATTTAAAATAAAAATAACCGCGACATCAACTGAACCGGAAGATAACGGCACCGCCTCGTCGTCGGCGTCGACGACCGCCTATATCAATATTGACCCGGTTGGCGTCGCCGATGAACCGGTATTTGAAATCGGCAACGTATCCGGTGGTGAAGATTTGGCCATTCCCCTTGAGATCAATGCGGAGTTAACAGATACGGACGGTTCGGAAGAATTATCCATCGAAATATCAGGGTTCCCTGAAGGTGCATCCTTAAGTTATGTAGATGGCGATGGGGTGTCCCACGATCTGGTCATTACGGCCGGCACTATCCAATTGACGCCAGATCAACTCAACCAATTGTCTGTAACGCCGCCCGTGAACTCGGATGTTGATTTTGACCTCCATGTGGAAGTAACGGTTACCGAAAACGATGGCGATACAATTACCCGCGATGGCGACATGACCGTCGTTGTTAATGCGATTGCCGATACACCTAATCTGGCCGTCGAAGACATAGTTGGTATTGAAGATACCGCCTTTGCCCTCAATTTGTCCGCCTCTCTGAACGATACGGACGGCTCGGAAACATTGTCTATCAATGTCTCCGGAATTCCTGAAGGGGCGACTTTAAATGCGGGTATACTGAACGATGATGGCAGTTACACCTTAACACCGGCGCAATTGGAGGGCTTGATGTTGTTGCCGAGCGCCGATTCAAACGAAGATTTTGATTTGACTGTAACCGCCACTTCGACGGAAGATGAAAACGGTGACACGGCGACCAGCACCCAAACGGTACGAGTCGATATGCAAGGTGTGGCCGATACGCCGACCCTGAACGCGGCGCTTGGTGGTCCCTTGCCTAAGGCCGACGGCACGCCGATTGAAGCCGGCGATGAAATGACCTACGCGTTGGATCTGGCGTCTGCGATTACCGATACGGATGTGGACGCTGGTCGTGCCCCGTCGGAAACTCTCTCTGTCACCATTAGCGGTGTGCCCGCAGGTGTCACCTTAAGCGCCGGGACCCTGAACGACGATGGCAGTTATACCTTAACGCCGGATCAGTTCGCCGGCCTGACGATGACGGTTGCCAGTACGGTACCCGATGACTTCGATCTTAGCATCGTATCAACGGCGACGGAAAATGATGGGGATACGGCGTCAATTTTGACTTCACTTCATGTCGAAGTGGCCGCTACTCCTGATTTGGGAGTCCATGCGGCGGAAGGTTTTGAAGATACACCAATTGTCTTAAATATTGATGCGGCCTTAGCGGATGTGTCCGGCGAAACCCTGTCGATTACCATTTCAGGTATTCCGCAAGGGGCTGTTTTGACGGCAAATGGCATTCCATTAGAGACAACTGACGGCAGCCTTTTGATCACCGAAGATATGATTAATGCCGGGGTTCTTGATGTTCTGCACATTATCGCACCGCAGGATTCCAATTCGGATTTTGTCCTCAATATTATGGCCACATCAACAACCGATGCGGGCGATATATCTGAAATTGAAATGCCGTTAACGGTTGCGGTGTTCGGTGTCGCCGACGACCCGACCCTCACCGTTGGCACGCCGGATATCACCGCCGTAGAAAACACACCTATTGATTTAAACCTGTCATCGACTGTCACCGACACGGATGGTTCGGAATCCCTTTCCATCGTCATCGAAAACATCCCCGATGGTGCGGTGTTAATGGCCGGCGGTTTGCCGATTACGGTTATCGATGGCGTCGCCGATGTGACCCAGGAGCAACTCGCCACTCTTAGCGTAATCCCGCCGCTTGATTCCGAACAATCGTTCACGCTGGTTGTTCGTTCGACCAGCACAGATGTGGAATTGAATGGCGAGCTTGGTCCCAGCGACAGCGCGACGGTAACGAAATTTGTTAATATCAACCTGATCGACGGTGCCGATAATCCGATTGTTAACATCGGCGATGCCGTCGGCTATGAAGACACGGCGATCCCGCTGAACATCGACGCCCAATTAACGGATGTCAATGAGGTTCTGTCGATTACGATTAACGACATTCCCATCGCCGCGTTTATGTCACCGGAAGGAAATTTAAACCCGAGAACCGATGCGGAAATTGAGGCCGGTACTTATAGCATGACCTTTACGGTCGATCAGCTGGCAGAATTGCAAATTGTTCCAGAGCCGAATTCAAACAAAGATTTCACGCTTTCGGTCACAGTAGAATCCCATGATGGGTCCGATATTGCGTCGGTTACCCAGGCCCTCAACGTCGAAGTTATTGGCGTGGCTGACGCACCGGACCTGACGACGGCAGATGCATCCGGAGCTGAAGGGACAGCCATAGACCTGGACATCACCTCCGCACTCAACGACTTGGATGGCTCGGAATCCCTATCCATCACCATTTCCAACGTCCCCATGGGGGCTGAATTGTCGGCCGGAGAAAATAATTTCGATGGCACCTGGACGTTGTCTGCTAATGATTTAAACGGCCTGACAATCACACCACCGGCCGGCTCAGAAGAAGACTTTTCGCTACAGGTGACGGCGACCGCCACCGATACGGAAGCGGATGGCGAAAACCCGCATACGGACACCGCATCGGTCAGTCAAATTATTAATGTCGATGTTATCGGTGGCGCCGATGCGCCGACCCTGGTCGTTGATGATGTGATTGGCAACGAAGACAGTTCCATTCCGTTGTCGATTGATGCCAACTTAACCGATAACAGCGAAACGCTTTCGGTCACCGTATCCGGTGTTCCTGAAGGTGCCTCTTTGTCCGCTGGAACCCATATGGGGAACGGCGTGTGGTCGGTTCCACCGAGCGAATTACCCGGCCTTTCAGTGACGCCACCGGAAAATTCAAACGTTGATTTCCAGTTGACGATCACCGCCACATCAACTGGCGAAGACGGTGAAATTGCAGAAACCACCGGTACCATTGATGTGGATGTGCGCAGCGTGGCGGACACGCCGGACCTGACGACATCGGATGTGGTCGCTGATAGCGGAACACCGATTGCACTTGATCTCACGTCAGCGTTGAACGACCAGGATGGGTCAGAAACGCTTGCCATAACCATCGATAACATCCCGCAAGGCGCAACCCTTTCGGCCGGTATCGTAAATGATGACGGTTCGGTGACCCTTACGGCCGACCAGTTGCCGGGATTAACTCTGACACCGGCCGCCGGCAATAATGAGGACTTCCAACTGACGGTCACGGCGACGGCAACTGACACCGAAGGTTTCGGTGAATTGGGCGACGGCGATACTGCATCGGTAACTGGAACCATTGCGGTTTCCTTTGAAGAAAACGCCGATCCGCCGGTACTTGTTGTAACCAATGCGCAAGGCGATGAGGATACGGCCATTCCGCTCGACATTTCGGCAACCCTGACCGATCTGGACGGTTCTGAAACCCTTTCCATTCAGATCGGAAACATACCTGACGGTGCCGTATTGATGGCAAACGGCATTGAAATTTCTGTGACAAATGGCGTTGCAGATATAGCCGATGATCAATTATCCACATTGACAATAACGCCTCCCGCCGATTCAAATGTCGACATGGAGTTGACAGTTACGGCGACCGCCACAGAAGCCAATGGTGGCGATACGGCGACGGCGACGGGAACTCTTCATGTGGATGTGGTCGGTGTTGCCGATCAACCGACCATATCTCTGGAAATTGGCACCGGTGTGGCGGTCGGTGAGGGTGGCGAAGGCGGCGAAGGTCGTGGAGGTGGCGAAGGTGGTGAGGGCGGCGACGTCGGTACCGAATTCCCGCTTACCATTGAGGCAGCGCTCGCCGATACCGACGGTTCTGAAACCCTTTCGATTTCCCTCAACGGCCTGCCGGCAGAGGCGACGCTTTCCGCCGGTGTACAAAATCAGGATGGTTCATGGTCCCTCAACCCGGAAGACCTGGCCGGTTTGACCCTGTTTATTCCAGTCGGTGTAAGTTCTGATTTCCAATTAACGGCAACCGCAACGGCGACGGAAAACGATGGCGATACGGCTCAGGCATTTGCCACGGACGGTATTTCTCATGACGGTGACGCCGATGCGCCTGATCTTGACGTGGAAAACGTTAGTGGACTGGAAGACAACTCCATTTCCCTTAACATTGACGCGGCGCTTACCGATACAGATGGTTCAGAAACACTATCCATTACCATTTCCGGTGTCCCGGATGGTGCAACCTTGTCTGCAGGAACAAATAATGAGGATGGCAGCTGGACGCTGTCGAGTGAGCAACTGACCGGCCTGACGATTACACCGCCAGCAGATTCAAACGACGACATGGTGTTAAATGTTTCCGCAACGTCGACGGAGACGTCCAGCGGAGATACGGCAACGGTAAGTCGTGAATTAACGGTGTCCGTAACCGGTGTCGCCGATATGCCACAGGTTTCTGTCCAGAACGAACAGGGCAATGAAGATACCTGGACGCAACTTCACCTCGATAGTGGTGCCAGTGTTGATACGGACGGTTCTGAAACTTTGAGCATTCAGATCACAGGAGTTCCGGAAGGGGCGCGTCTCAATCCGGGAACAGATCTGGGGGATGGTGTTTGGACGACGACGCCCGAACTCCTGCCGACGGTTTGTATTTTACCGCCAGAAGATTTTTCCGGTCAAATCAGCATGACGTTAAACGTCACCACAACGGAAGATGACGGCGATTCAACAACGGCGTCTCAGGCGTTCACGGTTGATGTGATTGGCGTCGCTGACGGTCCTGCGCTCGAAGTGGCATCGGCTGCCGGCAATGAAGATACGGCCATTGCGCTGGATATCAGCTCTGCCGTCACAGATGCATCTGAAACGCTGTCCATTGAAATTAGTGAAATCCCTGAAGGTGCCGTCTTGATGGCGGGCACGACACTTATCTCTGTTGAAAACGGTGTGGCCAGCGTTGGTGCGGAGCAACTGGCTACGCTGACGATTACCCCGCCGGCTGATTCCAATGTCGATTTTAATTTGACGGTTACAGCAACTTCGACGGAAGCCGACGGCGACGAAGCAACGACCTCCAGTCAACTTGCTGTCAACGTTGTCGGTGTTGCCGATCAACCGACCATAACTCTGGAAATCGGCGCTGGTGTGGCGGTCGGTGAAAGCCGCGAAGGCGGAGAAGGCGGAGAAGGCGGAGAAGGCGGAGAAGGCGGAGAGGGCGGAGAGGGCGGAGAGGGCGGAGAGGGCGGAGAGGGCGGAGAAGGTGGTGACGGTGGTGACGGTGGTGAGAGCGGTGACGTCGGAACCGAATTCCCGCTTACCATTGAGGCTGCACTCGCCGATACCGACGGTTCTGAAACCCTCTCGATTTCCCTCAACGGCCTGCCGGCAGAGGCGACGCTTTCCGCCGGTGTACTAAATCAGGATGGTTCATGGTCCCTCAACCCGGAAGACCTGGCCGGTTTGACCCTGTTTATTCCGGCCGGTGTAAGTTCTGATTTCGAACTAACGGCAACCGCAACGGCGACGGAAAACGATGGCGATACGGCTCAGGCATTTGCCACGGACGGTATTTCTCATGACGGTGTCGCCGACGCGCCTGATCTTGACGTGGAAAACGTTAGTGGACTTGAAGACAACCCCATTTCCCTTAACATTGACGCGGCGCTTACCGACACAGATGGGTCGGAAACCCTGGCAATTATGATTTCTGGCGTGCCATCGGGTGCGGTGTTGTCCAGTGGAACGGATAATGGAGATGGGACCTGGTCGCTAACCAGTAGCCAGTTGGATGGATTGACAGTTACCCCTCCAGCCAATTCCAATGATGACCTGTTGCTCACCGTTTCGGCAACATCCACGGAAACGACCAGCGGCGATAGCCAAACCGTATCTTCGTCCATGACGGTGACAGTAACAGGGGTCGCGGATACACCTCAAGTCACGGTTCGAAACGAACAGGGTACCGAGGACACCTGGACCCAATTGAACCTGGACAGCGCGATGAGCGTTGATACGGATGGTTCGGAAACCCTCAGCATTCAGATAACCGGTGTTCCTGACGGGGCGCGCTTGAACCCCGGTGTCGATTTGGGTGATGGTGTCTGGACCATGTCGGCGGAGCAACTGCCATCGGTATGTATTTTGCCGCCGGAAGATTTTTCGGGTGTGATCGACCTGTCACTGCGGGTAACGACGACGGAAGACGATGGCGATACAAACACGGTTACAGGTGATTTTACCGTCAGTATTACCGGTGTCGCCGATGGCCCCGACCTCGGCGTACAGGATGCCGCTGGATTAGAGGACAATGCCATTGCCCTGAATATTGACGCGTCCCTGACCAATACGGATGAAACGGAAACCTTGTCCATTTCCATTAGTGATGTTCCCGACGGTGCTGTATTGTCGGCGGGCACGTTGAATGACGACGGCACCTGGACGTTAACCGAAGCCCAGTTGGCCGGATTAACCATCACCCCGCCAGCCGACTCGAATGATGATTTTCCTCTAACGATTACGGCGACCTCGGCGGATACGGTGTCTGGTGATACGTCTGATAAAACAGCAACCCTTCAGGTTTCCGTGACCGGTGTGGCAGATATGCCGCCGTTGAGTGTCACGGTCGGTGAACCGACCGTTGGCGAGGGCGCAGATTTTATCGTTAATGGCAGTTTTGAATCCGTATCCGGTTCCATGGATGTTGATGAAGCCACTAACTTTAATACTCTGCAGGGCTGGAATACGACGGCTGATTCCTTTGAAATCCACGGCAATCAATACAGCTACCGCAATTCAGAATCCGTGTCTGACGGTGATTTTAAGCTGGAACTTGATGGCGGTATGAATGATCAGGGGGAAGATACAGGCCTCAGTGATAACAGTAATATCTATCAGGATATTCAGGGGCTTGCAGCCGGTTCCACCTACAATTTGTCCTTCGATTCTGACAATCGCGAAGGCGATAGTGACGGATATTTTGAGGTTTTTTGGGGCGGTGAACTGGTCGCTACGATTACCGATGATACGGCTGGATTTGTTACCCATGATTTTCAGTTGGTCGGTGGTGCCGGAGATGGTTCGGATCGATTGACGTTTAACCTGGTCGGCGACAACGAATGGGGCGTTTATCTGGATAACATCGCCCTAACGGATGATGCGACCTCCTATCCTTTGAATATCGCGACCAACTTAGTTGATACGGATTTATCGGAAACCCTGTCGATTTCGGTCGAAGGTTTGCCGGAAGGGGCCCGGTTGTCAGCGGGCCAAATCAATGACGATGGTTCGGTGACCCTGACCCAGGATGAATTGGCTAATTTAACCATCTCTGTGCCAAATTCATATATCGGCGAATTTGATCTGTCGGTCACATCGACAACAACGGAAAACGATGGCGATACGGCCAGTGTCACGCAGACAATATCCATCGTCAGTGCAGATCAGCAGGCAGAAGATCCGACGTTAACCGTCGGCGATGCGTTGGGTAACGAGGACACGGCGATTGCCTTGGATATTGATGCGGCACTAACCGACAACGACGGTTCGGAATCACTCTCGATTACGATTTCGGGTGTGCCTGACGGTGCCTCTTTGTCGGCCGGCACGGAAAACCAGGACGGCAGTTGGACCTTGTCGGGTGAGCAACTTCAAGGTCTGACCGTTACCCCGCCAGCCGATTCTAACGTCAATTTTAATCTGACGGTTACCGCCACTGCAACAGAAGCAAATGGCGATACGGCGACAACAACCAGCCAATTGCCGGTCTCAGTGACGGGCGTCGCTGATCAACCGACTTTGACTGTTGTCCTGGGTGATGCCGTCGACGTCAGCAGTGACGGGAGTTCGTCGGGCAACCTGATTGAAAATGGCAATGCGGAGAGCGGCGAAACCGCATGGACAACGACCATGGGTGATTTGCGGATCCAGGATTATGATTCCGGTTGGGCCGGAGAAAATGAAAGCGCCGAAGGTACACGTTTCTTTTATGGACGAGGCGCTGAAGTCCACGCCGAACAAACCATTGATATTTCCGGTCTTGCGGTTGATGGTTCCATCTTCACCATGTCAGCGCAAATGGGTGGTTACAATGATCAGGATACAGGCGAGTTGAAAGTTGTCTTTAAGGATGCGGACGGCAATATCGTCGGTGAAGCGACAACTGGCCAAAATACCAGTGATAACGAAATGAATGCCCTGACAGTAACCGGTGCCGTTCCTGACGGTGCGGTCTCAGCGACCATAGAAATGATTATGGTTCGGGTCGCGACATCGGATCAGGATGCTGATGGTTATTTCGATGATATTTCGTTTAATGTCGAAAGCCCCGAAGTCGATGCGATCGAATATCCGCTCGACATTTCTTCCAGCCTTATGGATACGGACGGCTCCGAAGATCTTTCCGTTCGTATTTCCGGCCTTCCCATTGGGGCAACGCTGTCCGCTGGCACCCTGATTGCGACGGGCGTTTACGAAGTCAGCTCTGACGATATGAATGGACTTACGATATCCGTATCGAACGAGGTTACAGATGCCTTTGACCTCTCCATACAGGCGGTTGCGACGGAAGATGATGGCGATACGGCAACGACCACGGCGACCCTGTCGATCACGCCGATGTCCCAGGAAGGGCAGGACATAAAGGGCTCAAACGGCTCTGACATCCTGCATGGTGGTGCCGGAAATGACGACATTGACGGTAAAGACGGTGACGATACTATCTTTGGTCACGGTGGCGACGACAAACTCGAAGGTGGAGAGGGCCAGGATGTCCTCTATGGTGGAACCGGCAACGATGAAATCGACGGTGATGACGGCGATGATGTCCTCTACGGCGGTGCCGGAAATGATGAATTGGATGGCGGCAAGGGTAATGATCAACTTTACGGCGGTGCCGGCGACGATATCCTCGACGGGGATAGGGGCGATGACTACATCGAGGGCGGCGATGGCAATGATTTCATCGACGGCGGTAAAGACAACGACATCCTCTTTGGCAACGCCGGTGACGACACCATAGAAGGTGGCAAAGGTGATGACACACTTGACGGCGGTACCGGCAATGATGTGTTGGAAGGTGGTGAGGGCAATGATTATCTGCTTGGTGGTTTCGGCGACGATGTGCTGATCGGTGGCGACGGCAACGATTATCTGGTCGGCGGTGCCGGTGCGGACACCCTGGAAGGCGGAGAAGGCAGCGATTCCTTTGTTTTCGACGCGGAAAGCGGCCATGACATCATTACCGATATCTTTGAGCAGGACACCCTGGTCTTTGAAGGACAGGAGTTTGATATGGATGATCTGATCTTGACGGAAAATGATGATGGCGACGTTGTGGTTTCCTTCCAGGGGGTTGAAGGCGCGTCAGTGACCCTGGATGGGGTGAAACGCGATGATCTGGATGCCAATCACGACGGCGATATCAGTGACGGTTATTCGGTCTCTGAGGATGGCGGCAAGGTTACGATCACCATCGATAATTTGGGATAAATAATTTACCCTGGGACGGGTTCTGCCGGTTTCTGTTGCCGGAGCAATAGCCGATCTCAGGGAATCCGACCCATCGGGGTCGACCCAAAAAACTGCTGTTTGGTAAGAGTTGCGCCAGATTTCGCAAGGAAAAATCAAGGAAAAGGCACGCTTTAGTCACGGCCTCGATTTATGTTATTCCGGTGGGGATTCCCTGAAATGGGCCCAGCGGCGTATTCCACCCCGGTTATCGAGGAAGTTGAGCAGGGCAGAAACCGGTTTGCGGTCATATCGGGTGCCAACATCTTCCAGCAAAATGCTGGCGGCTTTTTGAAAGGGCATGGCACCCCGATAGGCACGGGTACTGACCATGCCAACGAAGGCATTGGCAACCGACAGGATGCGCGCGGTCATAATGATTTCCTCGCCCTTAAGCCCGAGCGGCCCTTTGCCGTCACTGGTTTCACCAAACTGGCGAATGGTTTCAACAACCGGCCCGTCAAATTCAACGCCGTCCAGCATATCGACGGTGGTCAAGTAGGCGTTGCCAAGAAGCATCCGTTCTTCTTCGGTCAGATCATTGGTTTTTGTGAGGACCTCTTCGGGGATGAATATCTTTCCCAGATTCATCAGATTGCCGGCGATATCAACGGTTTTTAATTGCAGTTCGTCGAGTCCCATCTCTTGCGCGACGGCGCGCGCCACTTCGGCAACCCGGTAGGAATGATTGGCGGAAAACGGATCTCGACGATCAACAACACCAACCAATGTGTCGGTCAACTGGCGCATCATTTTTTCGCCGCGGCGTTTTTCGTGGGTGAGTTCCGTAATATCACTCAAAATCATCAAAACGGCGGGTGGAAAGTCACGATCGCCCTTTAGGGCGACCTGATGGACGCGAACAACTTGCAGCGGATTATCTTCGTCTTTGCCGTCTTCATCACCAAATGTGACCGTCTCCGAACGGTTTTCCATGGTCCGCAAAACTTCTTTGTTCAGTTCGGCATAGACCTGCGCCTTAACGGGACCGATGACGCTTGCCATGGTTTTGCCCATCATGTCAGCAGGTTCCAAGCCCGCATCCTGTGCGGCAGGTAAGTTGGAAAAGGTATAATGGGTGTCGCCGTCAACGGCGACAATGTGATTGGGTTGATTATCCGTAACCACCCGCATGAATTTACTGATGTTGCCAAATCGCTCAAGCGCGATTTCCGCTTCATGCAGAGCCTGAGTCGCGCGAACGGATGCACCCTTTTTCCAAACATATAAAACGGCCAGCGTAACAATGATAATGATGCCGATGAATACGCCGAGAATAACAGTCAATCGATTGTCGGTTGCGGAAAGAGATTCGTCTCGGGTAATCTTGCGGATCAGAACCCATGGCAGGTTAGCGATTTGCCGGGATGCCGCCAGAACTTCCGTGCCGCCATAATCGACGCCGATTGCAAATCCACCGGGTCGTGACAGGGCGTGGGCACCGGCGAGGTCAGGCGTATCGGAAGACATCGACCGTTTGAGGGCCTCGGTCCCGTCAATGAGCGGCGTCAAATATTCAACGGTGGCCCCTTTTGCCCGCACCAAATAGGTCTCCGAAGTCTTGGTGGTGTCGCCTGGTTGTTTGAGTTTGTCGTACAGGTCCTTGCCAACGATACGCAATCCAACGACCGCGCCAATACCTTTTGCGCCTTCGCTATCGTCCTGAATGCCGTATATGGGCAGTACAAACCCCATCGTCGGTTCGCCACTTGCACCGAGATAAAGATCAATGATTGCGGGTTCACCATCCAGTGCCTGGGCGACAGCCTTGCGGATGCGCCCGGATACGGGCGGCATGTCAGGGGTGCTGACGACGGCATTGCCGTCCTTATTCAACAAACCGATACCGGCGATGCCGACGCGTTCTACATTTGCCGCAATTTCACCGACAGGGGGTGGGGCTTTGAACCCGATTCGTTCGGCTGTTGCGTTTAACAGGTTGCGCAGATAAGTGGCGGAAGATGCTGCATCTTCACCGCTGGTTTCGTCGCGAAAATCGGCGGCACTGTCGTCGCCAGATAGATCCTCCAATCCGTCGGATTCCTCTTCCAGTCCCAGTGTCGGTTCCGGTTCGGCGATAATTACCGGCTCCGGCGCCGGACCTCCTTGCGTGCCGGCATCGGCAATGTCTGACAAATACAGTTGTAAGGAGGCGTTTTGCGCTAACTCGCGCATATGGCTAAAATTGAGTTCAACCCATTCATTGACCGCAGCGGTGCGACTGTCGGCAATAATACCAAGCCGAACCTGCCAGGCCTGGATATCGCGTTGGCGCTCAGATTCGACAAAGACAAAAACCCCGGCAACCGCCGCCGCAACGGCAATGGCGATTGCTGACACAATGGCAATAGCCATTTTGTTTATCTTTGGTTTTTCCGATCCTGCGGGGGACGATGCAACGGTTTCAGTGGCCGAGCCGTCGTCCTCCTCCGTCGTCTGGGCCATTGCCCGCTCCCCAATAAAGTAATTAATTTCCAATATCTTACGGGTTGGAATTAAGGACGCAAGGGGAATCCCCTTTTGACTTCACCGTTGCGCAATATTGATTTTAGGTGGTTGCCTGCAAACCACTGAAAAGTCTAATATAGAGGGCGTCGTACATGAGGGGTATCGGAGTGTTTATGTTTCATCACCGTCTGCGTGCTCTTCCGAAATCAGCCGCGAAGCCTTTTAAAAATCGAATACGGATAAGGCGATTCGCCATCGTTGCCGGGGCGTTGGTCGGCCTGTTGCTGCCGATGGTGCCCAATGGTGCCGATGCGGCGTCAAAATTTCACCGCAGTTTTTTCCAAAGTGTCTAAACCCGTTCAAATAATTTAAAACCTTTTAAAAAATGGCGCGCCGCCCTGGTCCGATATTCGAAGGAAGTGAAGAGCAAGAAAAAACTTACCTGTAATTCCAAACACCTTAGGGTCAGGACCCATTAATTTCATCCATTTTGCGGAGGTAATTTATCTTATCGGTTAGGCGGAAAGACGCAGGAAACCTCATGGTTTTCAAGTTTTTTCAACGAAGCCAGAGTGATAAAGCGCCCCGCCCCAAGGGGTTTGTCAGGAAGCTCACGCCTTCTGCGAAAACAAGGCTCGAATAGCCCGGCATGTCCTTGCGCTTGTTTTCTTGTATTCGTAAGCTTACGGACAAACAGAATTGCACGAAATTAATGAGTCCTGACCCTAAATTTGAAAGTAGGCCATGCCGTGCTGGTGGCGATATTAAGGGAGCCAAAAACCAAAAAGAAAAAAGTCTATGTGCTGGATAATCAAATTAAAAAGGTTGTTGAGGCCAAGTCCATTCGCCACTACGAACCAGTATTTTCAATTAACCGGAGTTCCTGGTGGCGCCACCGGCGAAGTTGAGCGGTTTGTTGGACGAGTTTAATCGTCGGAAAGATACAATCCCATTTAATTAGCGGACACGTATGGCTTGATGGGGCCTATTTCGATTGCCCGAACATCTAAAAATCGCAAATGACGGACCGTTTGACGGGTGAAGTGTATTATCATTCCGTCACATATGGATTTCCTTTATCCGGTGTATCGTCCTGCTTGGATTGGATTGTACCTATTGCGTCATCCCCATCAGGGGGCATCGTTTCATCGGATGAGAACAGATGTCTCCTAAATCTGTTCCACAGAACTAATCCCGGCGATCAAGGTCTGCCCGGCGCGGACCCTGGCGTCGCAGGTCATTTGTACTGCGTCGACCTGTTTCACGCCTTTCGGTTTCCGCCCGCCGTTCTTTTTCAACGGCAATTTCTTTCTCTCGTCTTTCCTGGGCGCGCCTTTCATCGTCGCGCCTTTCATCGTCGCGTCGGTCATTGTCTCGTCGATCCGAGTTTTTGCGTACGGTACCATTGGCATTCATCGTTTTGTGTCCCCCCGTTTATCCATTATTCAATTTGAGATATTTTAAACGGCGTACGGTAGCGAGTCTAACACTACCCGAATTAGCCCTGGAAAATTTGGATTTTACCTCTAATTTCGCCGCAATGGGGTGTTTCACCCAATCACAGCCCTTGATTTGGAATAATCCTTGAGTTTAATCAATTCAGAAATCGCAAAACGGCGTACATTTGCCATTATTTCGCACCCGGATGCGGGAAAGACAACGCTCACCGAGAAACTTTTGTTGTTTGGCGGTGCGATCCAGCTTGCCGGTGCTGTGAAGGCCCGCGGCGAACAACGGCGGGCGACATCGGACTGGATGAAAGTTGAACGCGAACGGGGCATATCAGTGGCTTCGTCGGTGATGACTTACGAATTCGACGGCTGTACCTTCAATCTCCTTGATACGCCAGGTCACGAAGATTTCAGCGAAGATACCTACCGGACTTTGACCGCCGTTGATTCTGCGGTCATGGTGATTGACGCATCGCGCGGCATTGAAAAACAAACCCGAAAACTCTTTGAAGTTTGTCGCCTGCGTAATTTGCCGATCTTCACATTTATTAATAAAATGGACCGGGAAGCCCGAGACCCTTTTGATTTATTGGATGAGATTGAACAAACATTGGCTTTGGATGTGACACCGGCCAGTTGGCCGATTGGCATGGGCCGGGATTTCCTGGGCTGTTATGATCTGTTAAATGATCGATTGGTTTTGATCGGTAAATCGAAAGGCGAAATTCCCGATGAGGGCGAAATTTGTCAGGGTCTGGATGATCCGAAACTCGACCAACTGTTGCCTGATTATGCGGTCGCAAAGTTGCGGGACGAGGTTGAAATGGTGCGAGGTTTGTGCCCGCCGTTCGATTTGCAGGCCTACCGGGAGGGAAATCTGACGCCGGTGTTTTTTGGCAGCGCCATAAATAATTTCGGTGTGCGCGAGTTGTTGAAAGAACTGAGTAAGGACGCGCCGTCGCCACAAAAACAGCCGGCACTGGGGCGCGACGTGGATCCCCGGGAGGAAAAGGTATCGGGGTTTGTGTTCAAAATTCAGGCCAATATGGATCCCAAACACCGGGATCGTATCGCTTTTGTAAAAATCTGTTCCGGACGCTTTAGACGGGGAATGAAAATGCTCCATGTGAGATCCGGTAAAACTCTAAATATTCATAACCCTGTTTTATTTCTGGCGCGGGACCGGGAACTGGCGGAAGAGGCTTTCGCCGGTGATATTATTGGCATTCCCAATCATGGCAATTTGCGGATTGGTGACGGTCTTACGGAAGGAGAAGAGATTAAATTTACCGGAATACCGTCGTTTGCACCGGAGATGCTGCAAAAAGTGAGACCGGAAGACCCGATGCGGGCCAAACACTTGGGCAAAGCCTTGCAGCAACTGGCGGAAGAGGGCGCGGCCCGGGTCTTCAAACCGATCATCGGTGCCGACTGGATTGTTGGTGTGGTAGGAGTATTGCAGTTTGAGGTTTTAGCGGATCGAATTCGCAGTGAATATGATGTTCCCGTTCGCTTCGAACAGACTGAACTCTACACCGCCCGCTGGGTTGAATCCGAGGACACATTGCTCTTGAAAAAGTTTCTGGATTCAACCCGCGCATCGATTGCTGACGATCATGATGGCTCGCCGGTTTTCATGGCGCGAAATGCCTGGCATCTTAACAAAGCGCAGGAAGACTGGAGCGACATCACGTTTCGAAAAACCAAGGAGCAAACTTTCTAGAAAACCTTCTGGAAAGGCAGTTGGATGGATAAGTCAAACCACAACGAACCGTCATACAAATCGCCTTTTTATTTTGTCTCGGAAGCCGAGCGGCAATTGCGGCTGCGGGCAATTCAGGAAACCCGCCCTGCCGAGGACCTCTGGGTCTTCGCTTTTGGTTCGTTGATGTGGAACCCCTGTTTTGAGTTTGACCGTCGCGAAATCGCGATTTTTGACGGCTGGCAGCGAAAGTTTAATATTTGGACGACATTGGCACGGGGTACACCGGAACGACCCGGGTTGGGGCTGTGCATCGAACCGGCGCGGGCGTCGTGCAAGGGCATTGCATACCGATTGCTGGCGGCGAATGAACCGGCGGATTGGCTTGCCCTGTGGGACCGGGAAATGATCAGCGGAATCTATCAGGCCCTGTGGGCGGATTTACGGCTGGAATCGGGAGATACGGTCAAAGCCCTGACTTTTGTTGTCGATAAATCCCACCCCCAGTACGCCGGCGGAATGTCGATTTCGGAGATGGCAGAAATCATCGCTGGCGCCGCCGGCAAGTATGGCAAATGCAGCGACTATTTGGCATCTACGGTTGAAGAAATGGCCAAAATAAACGTCGTTGAGCCCTATCTGGATCAATTGCTGACGGCTGTGAAGACGCGAATTGACTGATCTCAGGGCCTGATTTAGCGGGCTTTTCTAATCTGTTCCCGGTGAAATATGTACAGTCCACTTGCAATGATGACGGTCGCACCAACCACCGTCCACAGGTCGGGCAGATTACCGAATATTAAATATCCATAGCCGACGGCCCACAGAAGATTTGAATAGGTGAACGGCGCGACCGTGGCCAGGGGGGATACGGTATAGGCCTTTATCAGCGTGAAATGGCCCATGCCACCCATGACGCCGAGCATGAACATCCATCCCCATTCTTCGATCGACAGGGGTTGCCAAAAAAACGGCACCGATGCCGTCATGATCAGTGCGCCGATGGACGCGCTGTAAATGAGGGTTGTTAAAATCGAATCCGAATGGCTTAAAAAGCGCGTGCTTACCTGATAAAAGGCGTAAAGGATGGCCGCCGTCAGGGGGAACAGTGCGGCCGGTTGCAACAGGCCATTGCCCGGTCGAATGATAATCAGCGCACCTACACAACCAACGGCAACCGACGCCCAGCGGCGCGGCCCAACATGTTCCTTGAGGATCGGCATGGAAAGCGCGGTAACGAAGATTGGCGCGGTTAACATGATGGCACTGGCATCGGCCAGATGGACATATTGTAATCCCGTGAAAAAGCTACAGGTTGTTGTCAAAAGAAGCAGAGAGCGCGCCAGTTGCAGTTTTAAATTTTGTGTCACCAGCAAGGAGCGAAGTCGAGGTGCCAGTACGACCACCAGCACCATAAAGTGGAAAAAGTAACGGCCCCAAACAATTTGAAAGACATGGTGGTTTTGAATGAGATATTTGGCGATGGTATCCATGCTCACAAAAAAGAACATGGTTAACAACATCCAGAATATGCCCCTGCGCGATCTGTCTATTTCAACGGGCGATGTCGACGCGTCCGGTGTCGCCATTTGGAACGTCCATAAAAATGTTCGGGTACTGTTCACCCGTGACGAATGAACGCAGAGCCAATCATAGGGGATAGGGGAAGTGCTGGTCTAACCTAAAATTGGGTGTATAGGCTTAAAAATAAGTTTTTGTTGCTGCTTGAGGGCGATTTATGGTCGACGACGACACACCGGCTGCATCCGGCCAATCCTGGCTGTTCGCCCGTATTCGACGGCATGTGTCGGAATTGTTACGCCTGGCGACGCCAATTATTGTTTCCCGTGCCGGCATATTAGCGATGGCCGCTGTCGACACGGTAATGGTCGGCCGATACGGCACCAGCGAACTGGCGTTTATGGCCATCGGTGCCGCGTTGATCATTCCGATAATGTTAATTTCCATGGGACTGACGATGGGCACCCTAGTGCTTACGTCAAACGCCTTTGGAGCCAAAGATTATGAGCAATGTGGGACCATCTGGCGACGCTCCGTGCCTTACGCGTTTGGCCTCGGGCTGATAACTGTCCTGATCACCTTCTTTGGCCCTTTTTTACTGGGTTTAACCGGGCAAACGGAACGGCTAACGATCGAAGGCGGCGCCGTTATGCAGGTCATGGGGGTCGGCTTGCCAGGTTATCTCCTGTATATGACATCGGCTTTTTTTCTTGAGGGTATACGTAAACCCCTGCCGGTTATGTATATTATGATTGGTGCCAATGTTCTCAACCTTGCTTTAAATTCCTGGTTTATTGCCGGTGGCTGGGGCATGGAGGCCCATGGTGCCATTGGTGCGACCTGGGCGACCAGTATATCTCGTTGGTTCCTTGGATTGGCCGCCCTGATTTATATCTGGACCATGAAGGAGCAGGCGCTTTACCGGGTGCGGCAAAAGCCCATCCTGGGCTGGGCGTCGTGGTCCAACCAACGGCGCCTTGGCTATGCCACGGGGGTGAGCATCGGGGTCGAGGCGGCAGCTTTTGCTTCGTTGAATATTTTTGCCGGTTGGATGGGGGAAGAAGCTGTTGCCGCCTATTCCATTGGCATTAATGTTCTTTCCCTGTTGTTTATGATTGCTTTAGGCATCGGGGTCGCATCGTCGGTTCGGGTTGGTATTGCGTTCGGCCGAAAAGACTTTCCTGATACCATGTTGGCGGGGTGGAGCGGGTTGGCAACAAGCACGGTTTTGCTTGGCACTGCCGGAGCCACCGTTTGCATATTTGATGGTCAGATAGCAACTTTTTATACGTCCGACCAAAACCTGATTAACTATGTGGTTCCGTTGATTTTTCTGTGCGGCGTCGCCATTGCCCTGGACGGTGGACAAGCGGTTATGGCGAATGTATTGCGCGGGCGACAGGACGTTTGGGTGCCATCGGCGCTTCAGACCGTCTCTTATATAGGTGTTCTGATCCCGCTCAGCTGGTACTTATCGCTTTATCTCGAGCGCGGGCCGGCCGGGCTTTTTGAGGCTATTTTGCTGACCAGTATTTTTGCTTTGTCGACACTTTCTGGGCGGTTTGTATGGTTGTGTCGTGGCGACCGTACGAAATAACGCCATGTACCCAACGAAGACCAACTCAAAAGACGCTTTGCGCGTTAGATCAGCCGTTAGACTGGGCGCAACCGATACAGGTTGCAAAGGTTGGGTCGTGGGCAAGGCGTTTTTCTTCAATGCCGTCACCGCACGTTATGCATAAGCCAAATTCACCGGTTTCAATGCGTTTCAAGGCGCTTTCAACCCGCTGATGCTCAAGGTTCCTTCGGCGTTCCGTTTCCAGTTGCATGGCCTGGGATTGCAGGGCGTCCATGCGTGACAGCCTGCCGACCGAGGTCTGATCCAGTTCAACCGGTTTTCGGCTCTCCTGTGTGGCCAGGGTGAGGTGGGCCAGTTCTTTACGCATGGCCAGCAATCGTTTTTTATGGTCATCAGTATTCGTTTGCGTCATCGGACTTCCTTTTGATCATCGCCATGGTCGCATCCCTGTGGCCTGGGTACAAGTTGGTTGCTTGATCATAAGTCTGTGCTGGAGTATGACCTGCACCCTATTTGCTTTAGAAAAACCACCGAAAAGTCGGGCGTCCCATGAACTTATTTGAAATCTTTCGTGAAAATATTGTGACACTTGTCAATGAAATGATCGAAGCTCAGGAGCTGCCGGAAGGTTTGCAATTGGGTCGAATCAATGTCGAACCGCCACGCGATGCCGCCCACGGTGATTTAACAACCAACGCCGCCATGGTTCTGGCCAAGGCGGCTGGCCAGAACCCGCGCCAACTGGCAGCAAAAATTGCTGACCATTTGGCATTACTGGACACGGTAGAAACCGTCGATATTGCCGGCCCGGGATTTATCAATTTTGGTTTATCCATTGCCTTTTGGCACGGTCAAATGCGCGATGTTTTAGAGCAGGGCATTGCTTTTGGTGATTCGGATTTGGGGCGTGGTCGAAAGGTAAATGTCGAATATGTGTCCGCAAATCCAACGGGTCCGTTGCATGTCGCCCATGCCCGCGGCGCCGTTACCGGCGACGCTTTGGCCCGGCTTCTCAAAAAGGCCGGATATGAGGTGACTACCGAGTATTACATCAATGATGCCGGCTCCCAGGTTGATACCCTGGCGAGGTCGGCTCACCTGCGCTACCGCGAAGCGTTAGGAGAAACCATCCATGCGGTTCCCGATGGGTTATACCCGGGTGATTATATGATGCCCGTTGGCAAAGCCCTGGCCGAACGGGATGGTGATAAATGGTTGCACCGGGGGGAAGCGGACTGGTTGGCGGAATTTCGGACTTTTTCGGTTGCCCGAATGATGGATTTGGTGCGCGAAGATTTGAAAGGGCTCGGCATCGAACAGGATGTTTTTACCTCCGAAAAATCGCTGGTCGATGCCGGGGCTGTGGATGACGTTCTGAAAACATTGGAAGACAAAGGGCTGGTATATGTAGGGGTTCTGGAACCCCCCAAAGGCATGAAACCAGACGATTGGGAACCGCGCCCGCAGACCTTGTTTAAGGCCACGGAATTTGGCGATGATGTTGATCGACCGCTCAAAAAATCGGATGGAAGCTGGACCTATTTCACCAACGACATTGCGTACCATTTGGACAAATATCGGCGTGGGTTTAATGAGATGATTGATGTGTTTGGCGCCGATCACGGGGGCTATGTGAAACGCATGAAGGCAGCGACCACGGCAATTAGCGGCGGCGATGCTGAACTTGAAATCAAACTCTGTCAGATGGTTCATTTGATGAAAGATGGCGAACCCATGCGGATGTCCAAGCGCTCAGGAAATTTTGTCACCCTGCGCGACCTTATTGATGAAGTGGGTAAAGACGTTGTGCGGTTTATAATGCTGACCCGTAAAAGCGATACTCAAATGGAGTTTGACTTGCAAAAAGTGACTGAGCAGTCGCGAGATAATCCGGTGTTTTATGTGCAATACGCGCACGCCCGTTGTTGCTCCGTATTGCGCAACGCCCTGGAAATACTTTCAGTTGACCATATTGGCGATCTCGACCTTAAAAATATCTCCTTTGCCGCCATTAAGGATCCGGCGGAACTGGAACTCATCCGGACAATGGCCAATTGGCCGCGCCTGGTCGAAACCGCCGCACAGGCTCAGGAACCACATCGGGTTGCCTACTACTTGAATGAATTGGCGACCCACTTCCATAGTCTTTGGAACAAAGGCAAAGATGATGCGCGCCTGCGATTTATCCATGAGGATGACCGGGAACTGACCCTTGCCCGGTTGGCGCTTATTCAATCGGTTGCTCTGGTCATTGCGTCTGGCCTGGCAGTATTTGGCGTTAACCCTGTGGAGGAACTGCGCTGACACCGGCCGAAAAACGCATGGAAAAATCCATGGGTGTGCTGATTTCGAGCTGCCCGGATATCAGGCGTGCCCATCAGCAGATTGGCACGCCGCCGGCCCGGGATCGTGATCCCGGGTTTCCTACCCTGCTCAGGATCATCATCGATCAGCAGGTTTCGGTGCAGTCTGGTGCCGCCATCTGGTGTCGGCTGCAATCGGGGCTTGGTGGATGCACCGCTGATGCGGTCGTCGCCGCCGGGGATGAGACCTTAAGAACCTGTGGGTTAAGTCGGCCAAAGGCCCGCTACGCGGTTGGTTTGGCGCAAGCCGTCATCGATGGATCGTTAAATCTGGAAAACCTGCAGCGGGCCGAAAATGACGATGTCCGGTTGCAACTGACGGCGATTAAGGGGATTGGGCGCTGGACGGCGGAAATCTATTTGATGTTTGCCCTCAAGCGGCCTGATATATGGCCAGCTGGAGATTTGGCGTTGGCAGAAGCGGCAAAACGTCTGCTCAAGTTAACCGACCGACCGACGCCGGACGCAATGGATGAAATTGGTTTAAGATGGCGGCCTGAGCGGACAGCCGCCGCCGTATTTTTATGGCATTGTTACAAAAAATTGCCCCTTGAATGAGCGTATAAAGGGCCGGTTTCCACGTCTTGAGTTGACATGGTCTTTCCATCTGAATTGAATTTGGTTACAATAATACCCTAGGAATTTCGAAAGGAGTTTTGGTCGTGTCGGGAAAAATGATGTTAGCTAAATCGCTATTCGTGACTATGTTTTTTTTAGTTATATCAGCAGGTTATGTTGCTCAGGCCGCTGCTGCTGAGGATCAGGTCGCTCCTAAAACAGAAATGGAAACGGATGTTGAAAAGGACGACAACGATCCGTTTGAGACGTTAAATCGGTTTACCTCTGGATTTAACCGGATTGTCCGCGGGGCCATTTTGGACCCTCTTGTTGACGGTTATCAGGCGATTACGCCGAATGCGGTACAGGACGCCCTTGGCAATGCCGCGTCAAACCTGTCCGAACCGGTGACGGCCGTTAGCAGTCTGTTGGCGGGAGATACGGAAAATGCCGGCAATGCGACCAAACGGTTTTTGGTGAATTCCACGGCTGGACTGGGGGGAACCCAGGATAAAGCAACAGAAATGGGAATTGAGCAACGCCGCGAAGATCTGGGGCAGGCCGCTGCGGTTAATGGCGCGGATGCGGGACCCTATATTGTCCTGCCGCTGTTGGGGCCAAGCAATACCCGTGACGCGCTTGGCACCGCAGTGACGGCCGTGGCTAGCCCTTTGCCATTGGTTGGCGCAATTTCCAGCAGCGGAGTTGAATATTCAAAAAATCAAGACGATATTCAAGCCGTTACCAAAGGTGCCCTTGATCCCTATACGGTGGAAAAAAACGCTTATCGGCAGCACCGTGAGTATTTGATCAAGAACGGCGTGGTTGAGGAAAATGAACCGGATTTCCCAACTTTCAACGAAACGCTCGAGTAAGTACTGGGGCACGGCCGTCATTAATCGGGTGTTCCTAATGCCTGGTTAAGGAACTGGCCGGGTTCTATTCCCCAAAAACATCCTTTTATTTGACCCGGGAACCCACGACCGGCAGCCGTTTGCGGTGACTCGGTTGCGTCTCAAGAGGATTGAGTCGCAATCCGTCCGTTCGAATCCCTTAAGAATTAGTCAAAAAAAAAGCAAAGATAAATAAAAAAAGAATTTGATATTTATTCGTGCTACACTATATGTACAAAATATCTGAAATTCCGTGGGAGCGGTAAAAAAGATGGTAGTATACTATCTATCTGGGTTAGCTATTGCTGCGGGTATCGCTATTTTGGGATTGATTTTTTTGATTCCAAAACTGAAAGGAAAGTAATCGAAGTTCTTTTACTTCGTTACTTGTTATCTGTCCTAAATTATCCATTGCATCGCATTGGTTGATATAACTCTGTTGACCTTATTGTTTGCGACCTTTCGGTGCGACCCAAATTGATGGGGTCGGCGCATTGGTAAAATCATCTGATGATCATGCATATTGACCTGCTGCATGGCCAGAAGACCAAGCCCATTGAAAATTAAATCCACCTAAGTGACCGGTTACATCTACCACTTCGCCGACAAAATATAATCCGGGTACCGATTTGACTTCCATGGTTTTTGACGATAATTCACGGGTGTCTACGCCGCCACGGGTAACTTCTGCCGTTCGGTATCCTTCGCTGCCGCTTGGTACGATCTGCCAGTGGTTGACCCGATGCGCCAAACGGTTGAGGGTCTTATACGGCAGGTTAGCCAACTGTCCCGAAATGCCTAATTCACTCAGTAGCGCGTTGAGCAAACGGTTTGGCAGCAGCCCCGAAAGGACTGCAGATACCTTGGCTTTTGGTGTGGTCGATTTGGCAATTGTCAGAAATTCGCCAAGCCGGACGGCCGGCAACAGGTCAAATGTAAGTGGCACGCCGGACTGCCAATAGGATGAAATCTGCAAGACTGCCGGCCCGCTGAGGCCGCGATGGGTAAACAGCATAGCTTCGGCAAACGTAGTTTTTCCGAATGTGACCTTGGTGTCGACAGCGATGCCGGCCAGTTCCTTCATTGCCTCAGCCCCAGCACCGTCGAAGGTGAGGGGAACCAGTGCCGGCTCCGTTTCGACAACCTGTAAACCAAATTGGTGGGCGAGGTCGTAACCATAGGATGTGGCACCCATTTTTGGAATGGATTTACCACCGCAGGCGACGATGACGGAAGCCGCCTGGAAAATCCCAATGTTTGTATGAATTCGAAAGTCCGACGGTTTTTCGGTTTTCACAATTTTCACATCTGTTTTTATTTCGGCGCCGACACCGGCGCATTCTTCCAGGAGCATATTTATGATCTGTTTCGATGACCCGTCGCAAAACAACTGGCCGAGTTTTTTTTCGTGATAGGCGATGTGATGCCGTTTCACGAGGTCTGTAAACTGGTGCTGATCGTAACGGTTTAAGGCGGAAATACAGAACCGGGGATTTTCAGAGATAAAATTGCGCGCGGTTGTGTGGCGATTGGTGAAGTTACACCGACCCCCGCCCGATATTCGAATTTTTTCGGCAGGTTGGCGGGATCGCTCAAGGAGCACAACGCGACGGCCCCTTTTTCCACATTCAATGGCGGCCATCAATCCGGCAGCGCCTGCGCCTATAATGATTACGTCGTAAATCTGTCTGTCCTATCGATGTCGTCTGGCCCGCAGGGTTGTCGGTCGGTTGCGCCAGTGAACGTCCGACCCGGAGTCAAAGGGCCAAAACCTGTTTTTATGTCCGTTATTCATCCGTTGTCGGTGCAACAATTTTTTGTTTCCGAACGACATTTCTGTGCATTGTGTAAAAAGTACTGCCGATGATGACGAGGGCACCGGCCAAGGTCCACAGGGTCGGCACCTCGTCGAAGAAATAAACCCCCAAGGCCGTCGCAAACAGCAATCGCACATATTCCATCGGCGCGATTGCTGCAGCCTCACCGGCCTTGAAGGCCTGAATGGTCAGGTATTGGGTGATCGACATTAGCGTGCCCGCCAGGACAATAATCAGCAGTTCATCCAGGTTAGGGGTTTGCCAGTAATAGTAGGCGGGGCCTGCCATGACGAGTGTAATCAATATGGCCTGATAGGACATGATGGTCGACGGTGGATCTATTTGCGTGATTTTTCGCAGGATAATCATGTTAGAAGCGACAAAAAACGCCGAGGTTATTGCCATCAGCGCGTATATATTAAAGTTGTCGCTGTCCGGCCGAACGACAATCAGAACCCCGGCAAATCCAATCAGCGTTCCTGTCCATCGGCGGATGCCGACGGTTTCTTTGAGGACGACAATGGCAAGCAATGTGGCAAACAGGGTCCGACCAAAACTGATGGAGGCGACTTCCGCCAGGGGCAAATGCACCACTGCCGTAAATCCGGTGAACATGGCGATGGTCGAAAAACAAGCGCGCAGGAAGTAGACCCGCTTGTAGGTTGATTTGAAAACCGTTTGCCGGTTTCCTAATATGACCGGTGAAAGGATCATCAACACACAAATTTGGCGGATGAATAGAATTTCAGCAACGGCAAACTTCTGGCCGATGTGTTTGACCAGGGCAGTCATGGCCGCCGTAAAAAACGCCGCAAGAAGAATCAATAATGCACCACGGACATTGCCCGGCAACGCGAACCAGCGTTTGGAAATCAATCGGAATTTTTCTTGCATGGCGACAATCTATCCGAGGTTTTCCAAACATGCCAAACAAATGCTTATAACCGCATAACGAGCGCCAGTTTTCACCAGTTCATCCGATTGGTGGTTAGGAGAAGAGGACGGATCCGTATCCCTCCGGCATCACAAAAAGAGAAAAAGAGGTGCAAAATATATCTCGATATGTATAGATAGAGCGGTAGATGAAGGAGATCTGTGTTGTCTAGTGAAATCAGTGCCAGCCGTGCCGTTGCCCTGCAATCGGCTCAAACTCAGCAAGCCGCGTCCCAGGTGGGCATCAAAACGGCCCTTAAAAAAGATCAGGCAATTGTTGGCATGCTGCAACGGGCGCAACAGGATCTTCAGGCGATTACGCCGACCCGTGGGAATTCTGTTAATCTGAACGTCTGACCGGTTGGGGCAGGCTCCTGAGCATCGGCTAAGATGTCGTCCCGACGAATTTTCCATTATATAGTACGAACCGGGGCGATGGGGTTGCCGGATCCTCTGTGATGACAGGATCCTAACAGGAATGTGATTATCCTGCGATGTAACTTGAATTTTCTTATCAACGGCTTGTCTCTAAAATTCCCCTTCTAAAATGTGGTTGTCGAAGGGAAGTATGGATTTAAACGTGTGGTCGAGACTTTTAAGCCTGCTGCTGTCAGGTTGGATATTGACAACCGCCGCCAGCCCCTATGTCAGGGGTTATTTCGTCGAATTCTGACGATACCCGGACAACGAGCCGTTGCCGAATTGCTGATTTAACATTTCACGATTGATTGGAAACCATGCCCGTAACCCGTTTGCCGCAGTCTCGTCGATGCCTTCGCACACTGGCCCTTAACAGCCGCCAGCGGCAATGGACGGCGGATCAGGATATCAACTGGAATCAGGATATCGTGCGCCCGAACTGGCTCCTGCGACGTTTTCACGGGGCTATGATCAGTCAGTTTCGTCACGGCGAATTGATCACGATCAAAATATGCAGGCATTTGCTCGATGTGGTGACGGAACCCGGTGTAAAGGAGTTACTCATTCAACAAATAGCCGACGAAGAACGCCACGCCGAGGTTTACCGCCGTTATCTTGAGAAACTGGGCGACGCAGCGCCCCTAGATCCGTCTCTGGCCCATGCTGTAGAGCGCATCATCCAGTGGCAAGGTTCCTACCTGGGTTTGATCGTGGCGGTTCATGTGTTGCTCGAAGGAGAAGCTTTGCGGACCCTGCAGGACCTTTCAGACGAGATGCCTTGCCCGTTATTTAGTCAGATGAACAAACTGATTGTCCGCGATGAAGCCCGTCACGTGGCCTTTGGCAAGGTCTATCTGCGGCAACGACTGGCAAACCTTGGGCTGGATGAAAGAATGGCCATATATCGGTTTGTTAAGTTGCTGTGGTGTGAAAGCACCGGCGGCATGTTTCTGGAGTTCCGGATAACCGGGATCGTTACCCAATCGTTACGCCGTCGCTGGGTAAACGAAGGTTGGTTGCAACATCGCCGGTCTTTAACGGATATTGGCCTGTTGAACGCACAAGATATGGCGCGGGCCTAGGTGGGGAGCGATGATATCGGTAATTATTCCAACGCTCAACGAGGCGTCCAACCTGAACAACCTGTTAGACCGTCTCGGCGGCCAGTGTGCGGCAGAATTTATTGTTGTTGACGGTGGCAGTATTGACGGAACTCAAGGGATTGCCGTCGCACACAAGGCGCACCTATTACAGACGGCTCCAGGCCGGGGCCGGCAACTGAAAACCGGCGCAAGTGCAGCCAACGGCGACATTTTGTGGTTTTTGCATGCGGATTGTCGGGTCGGTTCGGGAGCCTTCACGGCCATCGACCGGGAGATGGCAAATCACCCCGATGCGCCCGGTGGAAATTTCAGATTGTTATTTGACGGTAACGACGGGTTTAGCCGATGGCTTAACGGGTTTTATGAGAGGATCCGCGCGCGTGGATTTTATTATGGCGATTCCGGCGTGTTTGTCCGCCGCAAAACCTACCATCAGATCGGCGGTATTCGGGTTTTAGCATTGATGGAGGATTATGATTTTAACCGCCGGCTGGAACGCATTGGCGGAACCCGGTTAATCACCGATCCACCTCTTGTCACTTCATCGCGGCGGTTTGAAGGGCGCCGAAAGTGGGCGATCATAAGCCAGTGGTTAATCATCCACGGCCTGTATTATATGGGATTTCCTTCAGCCGGATTGGCCTGGATCTATAATTCCACCCGACGACGGAACATTGCACCTGACCGGACGATGGGTGCCGAGTGATCAGGGTTTAGCGAGATTTAAGTCCCAATCATAGGTATAATCATAAATATCCGTAACCTGTTCCAAAATGCTTTTGACACCGGTGTTTGCATAGCGGCGCATGTGGGCAAGGACGGCGGCTTCGGAACCGCCGAAATCATCTTGAAACCAAGTGTATATTTTCGAGACCACTAACCGCCCGTCGCGAAAGGATATATTGCGGTTGCTGTTGATGTAACTGCGCGCGCCCTGGTCCAGGAGCGTCGATACGTTGGCACCTGTAAACGCCTGGATTTGCAGATTTGGACAGCCAATGGCTGCGCAATTGACCGCGTAATGCAGCCGTGGGTCCTGCCAGATCGGGCGCAGGATACGGTGTTCCACATCATTGAGGCTGACCAGTTCACCATCAATTTTAAACAGTTTTTTATTCCACGGGCCACTGGAAAAAAAGCCACTCCCCAAATCGATATCCTGGATTGAATTTACCGGATAAAATTCCAGGACCAATCGAACGGTCAAGGCGTTGTAGACGTTAATCCAAAAGGCCAATTGCTCCATCCGGTTGAGGCGATCAACCGGAACCCTGCGCAGGTTGACAATATAGCCATGTAACGCTTGTGTATCTGCGGTGGTCACGTGATCATAGCGAACCCGGTTGAGACCATTTGAATCCGTGACCACATATTTCTTCAAAAACCGATCCCACTGATCGTGGTTAACAACCCGTGTCGAATGCGGATCATGGGTTTGCCATCGTTTCCATAGATTTGGTTTTGGTGCGAACAACGCCTCCAATGCGCTGAACCCCGAAAGGCAAAAAACCAGGGCGGAAACAACAAAGATTCGAATAATAGGTGATCGAGTTTTCGCCATGAAATGCGTTCCAATGGTTACGGGTTCTTGGTAAGGCCGTCGTACAACGTACATTTAGGCAACCCGGCATAAATTGGCAAATCGCGTTGTTTCACCGATACGTTACCCGCACCCCCTCCGATCTCCCGGGTTATGCGAGATGCTTTGGTCAAAGCGCGGTCCTGACCCTAGTGCGGTGCCTGTAAAGGCGTACACGCTTTTTGTTTATCCGGCCGGCGTAGTGACCCTGATCAATTCGTGTGATCTGCGCGTTCTGCCGATCGCCCTGGCTTCAATTTTGCACAAAAGTTGGCCGGGCCCTGCGGGTTTTACCGGAGAAACAGGAATTGGCTCGGATTGTCGTTGGCACTGGCGAGGCACAGATCAAAGCTTTGATGGACAACGCCCGACAAGATTAGCTGAACGGCGATCATGTGGCGTCATTATCCCGCAAGGGGGGCGAGACTGTTGTCGTCATCCACGAGCCGGCGTGTTTGCCGTGGCGGACCTTTTGAACTTGCCACTGGAAAGACAAGGTTTGGCCTTCGCGGGTTTGAATGGAAACGGCGAAGAGGGCTTGATTGTCGGTCTTCACCACGGCTTCAATTCGATGGCTCCGGTGATTGATCATATTTTGATAATGTGGACCTTTAATCATCAAACCAAAGCGCGCCAAGGGGCCGGTCATTCGTTTGTTGTCCGGATGGGCAAAGGCCCAGGTTTGGGCAATGCCGGCATCCGGTGTCGGATCATCGTTGTGCTGTAGGGATTGCAGTTGAATTTCCACAACACGCCTCGCTTCGATTTCGGGGTTGGGATCTATCAGTTGCTGGCCCTCGGCGGGCAGGGTAAACAAAACCAAAAACACAAAGGCGAATAAGTGACGAAGGGCCATGGCAGTTCCACCGAAGTTATTGATTTGGAGGCATTTCTCTTTTGCCGCTTATCTTACACCATTGCCAATCGTTAGTGATATAAATTTAACCCATAACGCCCACAGACCGGCGGTTGCAGACCTCCCGAAAGCGCCGGCAAGATGTGGTCATCACGGTGACCGGAAACTGTTGCGGAGGACATTAATAGCTGCCCGTTGGTTGGCGTCAGTTCACGGCAGTGAACCGGCCAGCAGGTTACGGATACTGAGCCACGATTGTTAGAGGTGTAAAAGTAACATCTTTTCACTGGCCGCTGCATCGCCGCTACGCAGGCGGTGGATCCGGGTACGATGTTCCTTAATGGCAGCATCTGCGCGGATCGGCTCCGCCATACAAAAACTTGTCTCTTCCGTCGATAGGTCAAATCCTACTTATTCTCCCATGATCACTCTCCTTGATTAGCCCATTGGGGCATTCAATATGACCCGGTAATATAGGCTCGGGAGGGTGACAACTGGAATTACGCCATGTATTTGGGGAGGGGGCCATAACCAAGGCCCCATAACGGGCGGTCCATAGCGCCCGATATCTGCCGTCGGACCGGGGTCAATCCGTTAGGCTTTTGCGGTTTATTAAGATGTTGTCTGATAGGTTCTCCAAGGAAAATTTGGGCTGCTGATAGATATATAATTATGAATGACAGCGAAAACGACCAACAAGCCAATTCAGGGCCTGACGCATCCTTGAAAACAACTCCGGCCACCGCTCCTAACCTGTCGGCGGCGCAGCAAAATTCAATGGTCGAACAGGCAGTTCAAGTTGCCTTGCAAAATCACCAGGCCGGCAAGCTGAGTGAAGCGGAAACCATTTACCAACACATACTGGCCGTAGACCCAAGGAACCCCTTTGCCCTACATCTGCTCGGCGTTCTGGCGCAACAGGCAGGTGACAAACAGCGGGCCGTCGATTTGATTGGTCAGGCGTTAATCCAAAAACCCGATTATGTAGACGCCCATTGTCATTTGGGTAATGTTCTACAGGAACTCGGTCAGTATGCCGATGCGGCAGATAGTTACCGCCGGGCTATCGCGCTCAAACCCGGTTATGCCGATGCCCATAATAATCTGGGCAGTGTGCTGATATCGCTTGATCAACCCAATGAAGCGGTCATCAGTTATCGCCAGGCGATCTCTCTCAAACCGGGCTATGCAGAGGCTCATTTTAATCTCGGAAATGGTCTGAAATCACTCAACCTTTGGGAGCAGGCCGCCGCCAGTTATACCAAAGCAATAGCCCTGAAACCGGATTTTGCCGCCGCCCATAATAATCTTGCGGGTGTTTTTAAGGAGCAGCAAAATTGGCCGGCCGCCCTGGAAACTATCCGCAAGACCTTGGATTTAAAACCCGATTACGCCGAAGCACACAACAGTCTTGGGGTGCTGTTGTACGAACTCAATGAGTTAGGCGATGCGGTCACCAGCTTTCAAAACGCCATTGCCCGTAAACCCGGTTATGTTGACGCACAGATAAATCTGGGTATTGCCCTGCAACAAGCGGGTAACGACGCTGCGGCATTTAACTGTTTTCGGCGGGTGATTGCGCTTGACGCCGACAATCATTTGGGATGGCAGGGGATGGCTCAGACGTTGGCCACACTGACATTTACATCTCTAGATGACGACCTGCTCGACGACGTGGTTCAGCTCCTCAACCGACCGACCACACGGCCCGCCACGTTGATCTCGGCGGTTGTCAATTTGCTTTGGCAGGTCCCGGAATTTAAGCCGATCATCGAGAACACCGTATCGTCGTCGGCGGTGACGTCCAGATCCTGGGCAGATCTTTCTCAAACCCTGTCGGCCATCCCGCTATTTATCCAAGTCCTCAAATTAGCTCATATGAGTGACCTGCAGGTGGAAAGTTTGCTCAGCGAGCTGCGCAGATCTTTACTTTGTGCGGTAACCAACGGTGACCTCGGTACGACTGGCCTGCCGGCGGCGGTCGCGCTGGCCGTGCAATGTTACATAAATGAATATGTAATTTTTGAACCCGACGAAGAAACCCGCGACGTCAAACGTCTGGAAGAGAAAATCGAAAACTTAACCAATTCCAACCATCCGCCACCTCCTTTGTGGGTTGCGGC
Organism: Rhodospirillales bacterium; assembly: GCA_021775095.1. Taxonomy (GTDB): domain Bacteria; phylum Pseudomonadota; class Alphaproteobacteria; order Rhodospirillales; family Casp-alpha2; genus JABMNT01. Next base: position 7,192 of record JAJFII010000035.1, on the reverse strand, counting down.
TCTTGCCTGTTATCGACCCCTGCATGACTATACGTGGGCCAAGTCCCTGTCCGAATATGGCCCCGGAGATGCTCTTCTGGGAGTGATCGAACGACAAGTCTGCGAACCGACGACCGAAAAATTGCTGCGCGAACATATTTCCAATCTTACGCCCGTTGAGGATAAAATCTCTCAGGCTGTTCGTCAGCAATATGAACAGAACCCTTATCCGCGTTGGATGCAAACGTCGATTGGCGTTGATGCCAAACCCGTTGAAACCGTGTTGCAGGGCGCACCTTTTAAATTTGATTTGGGCGACTATCGCTGCCCGCAAAACCCGGATGTCCTGATCGCCGGCTGTGGAACCGGTCAACAGGCTCTGTGGACAGCAACCCGGTTTGCCAATGCCCGGGTTCTTGCCGTCGATTTAAGCCTGTCCAGTCTGACCTATGCGCAGCGAAAAACCACCGCCCTGCAGGTTAGCAATATCGCATATGCCCAGGCCGACATTATGGAGCTGGGCAGGATCGATAAACGGTTCGACCTGATTGAATGTGTCGGTGTCCTCCACCACCTCGGTCGTCCCGATGCGGGCTGGCGGGTACTGGTGGACCTGCTCAGACCCGGCGGGATTATGAAGATTGCCCTGTACAGCCGGGCGGCACACCAATGTGTTGTTGAAGGGCGCGCCCATGTGGCCAAAATGGGTTATTCAACATCGCCGGAAGACATTCGCCGTTGTCGGCAGGACATTATCAAAAAGGCCAGTGCCGGTGATCAGCAGATGGCTCGAATTATCTGTTTTAGTGATTTTTTCAGTATTAGCGAATGCCGGGACATCTTATTCCATGTGCAACATCACTATTTTACCCTGCCGCAAATCGAAGCCCAAATGGCCGAATTGGGGCTTCGATTTATGGGCTTTGAATTGTCCGACAGCAGGGCATTGGCGAACTTCAAAGCCCAATACCCGGAGCCAGCCGCAATGTCTTCACTTGCCCATTGGCACACTTATGAGCAAGAAAATCCGGACACATTTCGTGAGATGTACCAGTTTTGGTGCCAAAAACCCGGTTCGTAAATACAAGTAATTTGGTGCGACCACGTGCAAACGGTCGCCCATAACACCGTATATAATTGTCGTTAAACACTGCCTGTTTTTCAGGCTAATGGCAGTCGGTTCAATGGCCGCCCCGTTGTTGCTCCTGGGGCGTCATTTATTGGCACCACTGGTGTTCGGGGTTCGGCTGATTACGGCTCAGGTGAAACAGACGGTTTCGATTGCCGACATTTCTTCTTCGGTCAGTTTGAAGTCATGGACCAACAAGTCATGGGCCATATGCTCGGCCTTGCTGGTTCCTGTAAGAGGGATCATTTGGGCGTCCAGGGCAAATCGGAAAATTGTTTGACTGATCGACATGCCATGGGTTTTGCCGATTTCCAAAATTGTCGGATGCCGCAAGATCTTCCGGTTGGCAGTCAGCAGGGAGAATCCCTGGTAAAGGATATCGTTGTCTGTGCAAAACTGGCGGACGTCTTTGTCCCATCGTTTGCTGGCATAACATCGGTTTTGGACAAACAGCGGCACAACACGGCAACCGGCACAGAGAGCCTTTAACTGTTCCAGGGTGACGTTACTGATCCCCAACCAACGGCAACGACCGGCGGCCTGAATATCTTCCATGCGCTGCCAGGCGGCCCAGTCGGCGTCTTTCAAACCGTCACCTGAAGACGGGCCGTGCAGAACAAATGAATCCAGATAAGGAGTTTGCAGATGCTCCAGGGAACTTGTGAAAGATTGTTCGACCTGGTCGCCGGTTGAAGATTTTGGATCGTAGGGCAGGCGATGGTCCTGGCCCCGCTGGAAGGTGAATTTGGACTGCAAAAACAATTCTTCGCGCCGGATCACCTGGGCCTCTATGGCTGTAGCAATGGCGTGGCCGACGGCCGCCTCAAAATAGTGTTTGCGCTGGTTGGCTGTATCAATGGCACGGAAGCCCAGGTTAAGGGCCAACTCAACCAGGATTTGCGTTTTCTCCTCTTTCCATGCAGTGCCATAGATAAATCGCGGAATTACTGCCATTTTTTCGCTTTTCGTCCGCCTCATTGTTTAGTCGCTCCTATGGTGGCATAGGTGGCATTCATTAGAACCTGAATTTTCATCCGAGCCTATCTGACGAGGGGCACTGACAGCAAGGGCTGGTAGTAGGAGGATTATTCGGCGCTCCTTTTATTTGCTAAACCTACGGGCATATGGGAGCTAAGCGGATATCAACCGTTAATTTTGTGGCCGCAAAACCATGCCAAACAAATCCCGTGGATCGTCCGGGTCAGCGATGAGGTCCAAATCGACATAGCAGCCGGTTCGGGAAAGCTGATCGTGGATATAACGCAGGGCCGAGAAATCTTCGATGGCAAAACCAACGCTATCAAAAAGCGTGATCTGGGTGTCGCTGCGACGACCTTTTAAGGCGCCGGTCATAACTTTCCAAATTTCTGTCACTTCATGATCGTTATCCAGTTGTTGAATTTCACCTTCGATGCGGGTTTGGGGTGGATATTCGACAAATATTTCAGAACGCAGAAGAATATCGCGGTGAAGTTCCGTCTTGCCCGGACAATCGCCGCCGATGGCGTTTATATGGGTGCCGGAACCAACCATGTTATCGGTTAGGATCGTCGCCAACTGTTTGTCGGCGGTACAGGTTGTGATTATTTGAGCGCCCGAAATCGCTTCTTGCGACGAGCAACACGATACCGCTTTGATGCCCTGGTTGGTCAAATTCCTGGCGGCTTTCGCCGTCGCATTTTGATCAATGTCGTAGAGCCGGACCGTCTCAACGCCGCAGATGCATTTAAAGGCCAGAGCCTGGAATTCGCACTGAGCTCCATTGCCGATCATCGCCATGGTATTTGCCGCTGTCGGAGCCAGATACTTTGCGACCAGGGCGGAGGTTGCTGCCGTGCGCAGAGCGGTCAGGATGGTCATTTCAGATAACAAAAGCGGATAACCGTTTGAAACATCTGCCAATACGCCAAACGCCGTTACCGTTTGGAAGCCTTGCTGTTGGTTTTTTGGGTGCCCGTTTACATATTTAAAACCATAAACCTCACCATCTGAAGTCGGCATCAGCTCGATCACCCCTTCGGCAGAATGCGCGGCAACGCGCGGGGTTTTGTCAAAAAGTTCCCATCGTTTAAAATCGTCTTCGATGTAGGCCGCCAGTTCGGTCAACATATTTTCGAGGCCGATGCTGTTGACGATTTGCATCATGTTATCGACGCTGACAAAGGGTACCATGGCGAGCTTTGAGGGTGTCGGGGTCGTCATCATATTCTCCTAAATGATATTGGTATTATCCGAGGACGCTGCGTCCCAGGAGGCTGGCTGTCAGATCAATGAGCAAACGAGCCGTGCGACCCGAGTGGTCTAACAAGGGGTTCAATTCGACCAGATCGAGCGATCTGGCGAGGTTGCTGTCGTGAACGGTTTCCATCATCAGATGGGCTTCCCGGAATGTCAGTCCGCCGGCAACGGTTGTGCCCACGGCTGGGGCGATATCTGGGTCCAAACCATCGACATCCAAAGACACATGTAACTGGCCATTGGCGGCACGAACCTTATCAAGAAACGGACTTAATAAGGCGATCACGCCGAATTCATCAATTTGCCGCATATCGTGGGTGATTATTCCGGCCGCTGAAAGGTTTTTCCGTTCCGCCGGATCAACGGAACGGATGCCCATAAGACAGATATTTTCGGCGGGAAGTGGTGTTTCAAGGTCGGGGAAAAAACCACCAAAGCTAGGATCACCGGTTAAGTAAGCAATCGGCATGCCGTGAACGTTACCGCTTTCACTTGTATCCAGGGCGTGAAAATCCGTATGGGCATCTATCCACAAGACAAAAAGCGGTCGATTTTGTTCTTTTGTATGTCGGCTGACGCCGGGAATGCTGCCAAATGCCAGACTGTGATCGCCGCCCAAAAATATCGAAAACTGGCTGTCGCAAACCGCCTGGTAGGATGCAACTTGTAAGGCTTGTGTCCAGGCGACGGCTTCGGTTAAATGTTTTGCCGTAAACGAGTGGGAAAGGGTGGCGATCTTGTTTGGCGCAACATTTCCCCTGTCATCCACACCATACCCCAGTTCCCTTAACATCTCAGGCAGGCCGGCAATCCGCAGTGTATCGGGACCCAACTGGCATCCATGTTGGCTGGCACCAGTTCCAATGGGCGCCCCCAGGATCGAACACATTTTGGATTGCATGACAAATCACCTAACGGGTTGTTGATTCAAATCACCGAACGGGTTGTTGTACCTAAGATAAAAAATATTGCAGTTACCATCTAGATAAAAAATTGATACATTTTTCAAATGTATGTATCATTATGTTATATATATTTGACAATATGATTGGTTTGAATTTCAGATGGAACTGGACGCCAAGGACCGAAAACTCATTTCTCTTTTAAGAGAAAATGCCCGTATACCCGTCACATCACTGGCGCTGCATTTGAACGTATCGCGGGCAACCGTACAAAATCGCATTACTCGACTGACCGACAGCGGTGTTATTCAGGGATTTAGTGTGCGTTTGAAAACCAGCGTTGAGACATCCCGAATTCGCGCCCTCACCCTGGTGCAGGTTCGGGCGCGACAAACCAACGAAGTTTTGAAATTTTTATCGGGATTGCTGGAAGTCTGTGCCGTACATACGACCAATGGCAGGTGGGACATCATTGCCGAACTGAATACGGAAAACCTGGAGGAATTCGACACGGCTTTGAGTTCTATTCGCGAAATTGAAGGCGTAGCAAATACCGAGACGAGCCTTCTGCTTACCTCACACAAAATGTAATTCCCAACTGGCCCCTTAAGACTTGCTGATGGCCCTGACCGGCAGCCTTTGGACCGATAAAACGACTTAAAAGTGGGCAGGTTGGTGTAAGCGTCTGCACAGGTTTCGCCGGTGTTGACGGCTCGGCAAAAAGCAAACCGTTGATCAGTTGTTGGCTGCAATTTTGGTGCGTCACACTTCCTTAAAACACGGATAAACGTCAATAAGTCAAATGAGATTCCAGCCCGTGGTTTTTAAAATACGCCTTTAATTGGCCGGTTTTTTTAAGTTGGTCGAGAAGCTGCTCTAATTGCTGTGCTGTTATCGGTCCGTTTTCCCGAACCAGGGCCCCGAGCCGATAAATTTGATCTTTTTTTGTCGAAACCAGTAATGTTTTGCGCATTTGCGGATTTTTATGTAAATGCTGATTTAAAAAAGATTGGGTAATAATCGAAATGTCGGCCCGGTCCGCCAGTAAAACCCGAATGTTGGTTTGGTGGTTATTTGTCAGCATAATATCAAAGTTCTGCGTCAGCCATGTGGGGTCTGAGTTCATTTGCGCGAAACCATAATGATAGCCGTTATAGGCAACAATCCGTTTCGACGACACATCATCAAAATAGGTTTGGTCGCGACCCGGTTTGGCATTGGTGATAAAAACCTCGCCACCGATAAACATTTGGCCAGTCATCCCATAGGAAATGCCGCTTTGTTTCCATCCCCATTCGGGATTTTCGAAGAATATTAAATCACCTGTGCCCTGCCTGAACTCGCGGTAACGCCGGTTGGGTGACGTCAGGTAAAATTTAAATGTATAGTCCGATTGCACTGAATTAAGCAGCTCTGCCAATCCCTGCGTCAATCCCTGCGCTTTATCGGTGACGAACGGAGGGAAGTGATACCCGATGACGCGAACCTCTGTTTGCGCCCAGGCCAATCGAGATAGGAGGACAATTGTTGTGCTTATGACAACGACGAAGAATTGAATTTTAGGCATAATCATTCTCTTTCTACGTCATTTAATATCATATTATTTGGCTTTTGTGTCGGCAATATTCGCATTATTTCAAATGGTATTGGCGGCTGTTGCAGGGGGCCCGTGCGGGCCCTCTATCTCTGAAAACGCCTTCTGCCCCGGGTCAGCAATTTGCCGTGTCTACGGCTTTGGCACCGAGGCCGTTAACCGATGTAACCGATTGCGGGGATTGGCAGATATAACGGCGTCGATTATTTATTCTGGTATTTTCCCGCGCACGACGAAGGCTATTGCCGTCCAAACAAATAGTCTAAATGACAGTGCTACAAGGGTGCGTTGTTCAAACACCGCACCGTTCCAGATATAAAACCCGAAAGTGATGAAAACGACAGCTGTCAATATCGCAATCCCAAAAGCCAGATGAGGAAGCCAAGGGCGCCACAGGGCCAACCCGGCTGCGCCGACCATATAGGCGAACCCGGCGAGGAAGTTGAACCACACGACAAAGGGCATGTAGTTGCCTGCCGCCTGGCGCCCAGCGCCATCAATGAACAGAACTTCGCCGCCGGATTTCAGGGTCAACAGGCCAAATAGTCCAGCGAAAAATGCCAGGGGTAGGGCCCAACGGGGGCGCGGTATTTGATTTTTCATTTGCCGGTGTGATTCCTCATCGGTTGCGGAAATAGGGATCGGAAATAGGGATCGGAAATAGGGAGCGAAAATAAGGAGCAAAATAGCGAGTTGGTTATTTTACGGTCGTGCCCCGCTGCAATCATTGATCTTGGTCAATCCACGGCGTTTTTCCGGTGCCTCAATCGTTCCCATTGGGCTATTATTGCGCCATGGATAAACCTTCGGAATTGGGAATTGCTGTGGCGGATTAACCTGGGGCCTTCCATATATAGGGTGACGGAAACAATCGCCGCTCGATTGTGTCCGATCTTCGTAATTCACAGAACAATCAACCCCGGGAACTCTTTTCAATGAAACAAACGATACTTACCGTCACGACCTCCGTCCTGATAACCTGCGGCATCGCCTTTGGCACAGCAAAAGCCGGCCTGTGGGAAAGGGCGACGTCGCTTTTGGACACAACCGTTCCGACAACGTCATTTGCCATTGAAGCAAAAGGCTGGAACATGCGCGGTTACGAATTTGTCACGCCGACGGGGGCGCGATGTGTGTCGATGACAGGCACCGAAAAAGGCGGTCTGAGCTGCGATTTCTCGAAAGATTGGACCCGGGGAGAATAATCGCCGTAAGCGTACGGTGATTTGTTTTCAGGCGGTTTTGTTCTTTTTCTTCCGGGGCTTCCATCTTTTAGCGAGCTTTGCGACGCCTGCTTTAAGATCATTGAGTTGGGCGTTGTTTGCATCGAAGCCGTATGGTGCCCATTCG
>JAJFII010000034.1 GCA_021775095.1 Rhodospirillales bacterium | reverse complement strand
GCCGTTGGTCCGCATCAATATTGGTACGGGGTCTCAGGTATCATTGGTACGGGGTCTCAGGTAACGTTCTGCTGAAATACGCAAAACATTTGCGACAACAATCAATAAAACCGAACTGATAAACTGGCTGCCTAACAGGTTATCGAGTAAATCTTTTATTTGCACATTTTGGTCCAAGCCGTTGAACAGACGATGGGCGATCCGTCGTCATCAGAATGACAACAGGTCCAAGTATTACTTATTTCCTGTGCGATTACAGGTCTTTTACAATTCAGCCATATCCTCTAATATTTTCTGAATTGCCATTTAAAGAGAACCAACGCCACCATGGAGGATCATCCGGAATTAATTTGCGCCTATCGACTGGACGGCACGGGTTATGGTGAACAGTTAGACTGGCCGACGGCACGCAACTGGCCAGCGGAACGGGGCCCCATATGGATTCATCTGGATGGCACAAACAGGAATACGGAAGCTTGGTTCCGCCAATATAGTGGTTTAAACACCTTTCATATCGACGGAATTCTTGCCAGTGAAACGCGCCCGCGGTGCACCGGGTACGAGGACGGCATTTTGCTGAACCTGCGCGGCGTCAATCTGAACCCGGGTGCCGACCCCGAGGATTTGGTATCGATCCGAATCTGGATTGAAGAAAACCGGATCATTACCACCCGCTTTCGTAAACTCATGGCCATTGAAGACATCCGGGCCCAGTTAGAAGCAGGAAAAGGCCCCCTTTCAACGGCCCATTTGGTGGCCAGACTGGCGGCGCGGTTAACCGAACGGATGGGGCCGGTTATTGAAGATATTAGTGACCAGGTATCGCAACTGGAGGAAACATTGCTCGGCGACGTTGCGGAAAACCAGCAACCGATGCGCTCTCTTCGACATAAACTTGTCGACTTTCGCCGCATAACCATTTCCCTGCGGCGCTATATATCGCCTCAACGTGACGCGTTGAACCGGTTAACTCAAATTGAAGAACCCTGGTTGAATGAGATGGTCCGCGGTCGGTTGCGCGAGACCCTCGATCAAGTCATTCGAATTACCGAGGACCTGGACGAAATCAGAGAACGCTCTCTTGTCGTTCAAGATGAGTTGATGACCCGCATATCGCAACGGATGGAAAAGACCATGTATATCTTGACCATGGTCGCAACCATCATGTTGCCGTTAGGGTTGCTGACCGGATTACTCGGGATCAATGTCGGTGGCATCCCCGGGGCTGAGGTAAAGTGGGCATTCTGGGCGGTTTGTGGCGGGTTAGGCTCTCTGATCGTGATCGAACTCTGGTTATTCAAAACGTTTAAATGGTTTTAAAAACGACAATCTCCTTCGAACGGAGATTGTAAAATTAGGAGCACGCGCCGATGAAGCGTGAAGGCTATTCATGAGCTATTTAAAAAAACCCGTTGGATTGGCAATAGGCGCGTTTTCAATGGCCTTTGTGCTCTTCCTCTCGGTGGCAAAATCGAGTGAAACAAGGGGTGACTCAAATATCATTAGCTACCTAAGACAGGAACCAACGACCCTGTTCGACGCGGGCATGAAACGGTTAAGGCGTTCGGCCATGGAGGCGGCACGGCGAATGAGTGCGCCAGCCGATCAACCCGTTAAATCCCGCGTCTGGTATAAACCGGATTCCCGGACGATTGAAGTTCGATTTACCACGACAACGCCGTCAAAAAGCGTGGATGAACAAAGCTGCTGGGACGCGCGCGCTCGAATTATCAGGGAAGTGTTACAGATCGGGACGACGGCATATCGGTCCGATATTACCTATAGTGAACGCATTCGGCGCCGTATCGGATTAATGTTTGCCCACGAATCGTCGGCTCAGGCCGATGAAATCTTTAGCGAAAGTGGCGACATTAGCAAAATTGGCAAAGAACTCTCCAGAATTTTAAATTTTGAAATTGAATATGTTACCAAACAAAATTCTTTGATGGTTACGTGCCGAGATCCGGTGTTGAAGGTCAATCTCAAATAAGATCCGGACGAAGATGTGGTTTGGTTTGCGGGAAACGGCATACTCTCTAATATGTGCTTAAATGGATATTGAATTCTTACCGATACTGCTCGCCCTCCTGTGTGCATTTCTCTTTGCCCTTGCCGTGCAATTCCAACACATCGGTTTATCTGAGGTGAATGCACGCAATGGCACGGCCATATCAATTGCAACGGCGGCAATTGCCTATTGGCTGGCAGCACCGTTTTTCCTGAATCCCGCGCATTTTCTTAATCCGGCGGTTTTTATATTCGCCCTGGTCGGCATATTCAGGCCGTCCCTGTCGGCCAATTTGGCGGTTTCCGGAACCCATTATCTCGGTCCCACACTGTCGAGCACGCTCAGTTCAACGTCGCCCTTATTTGCCGCCGCATTGGGCGTGTGGTGGCTTGGCGAACGGTTCACATGGCAAATTGCCGGCGGGACCTTCGGTATTATCTTTGCGATCATTATCCTGGCCACGGGCAAGCGCCGGTTAAAATCAAACTGGCCCCTTTGGGCGCTGGCCTTGCCGGTCGGGGCTGCGGCAATTCGATCACTGGCCCATGTGTTATCGAAATTCGGCATGGAAGATATCGCCGATCCGTATTTTGCGGGTCTCGTGGGATTTTCCGTGTCGGCGGTAATTACCCAATTGGCGGTTAAGTTTCGACCGCAAAAAACGCCCGTATCCTGGCGCCGCACGGGCCCCTACTGGTTTGCCCTGGCGGGCCTGCTGATGAGCGGCGCTGTGGTGTCGCTGAATACGGCATTGATGCAGGGTCAGATTACCACGGTGGTGCCCATTGTCGCCGCGTCACCGATATTTTCGATGCTGCTGAGCATCTTTATCTTTAAACGCGAACCCGTGTCGTTGCGGCTGGTCGCGGCCCTTTTTATGGTCGTTCCTTCGGTTGTTTTTATCGCCCTGAGCCGGTGATCTCAACCGACACCGCAGGTCTGCCCGCTTGCCGTCCCGGTGATCTGCGGACTTGGATTTATCCGGGCCAAAGTCACTGCTTTCCATGGTTGCTGTCTTTTGCCAACGGGCAGGCCCGCACCGGCACCGAATTTGGGCTTTTGTAAGATCGGACGTTCTGTCAAAATCCGATGGACAACCCGGTTCCCTGTTTTTGGCATTTACGGAAAGAGCAGCTCATGGAAATGAAGAGGAGCTCATGAAAATCAAGACACTGCTGATCGTCGATGATGAACCGGAAATACGTAATTTTATCCGTTATGTGGCAGAAAAAAACGGTTGGCAGGTGCAGGAATGCGGCCGCGGCGATCAGATTATTGCCGCCCTCGAAGCGACGCCCTCAATATCTCTAATGTTATTGGATATCCATATGCCGCGCATGGACGGCATCGAAGCGATTGCCCAGTTGATCGAAAGCGGGATTAAGAATTTGCCGATCTATGTCATGACCGGCGGCGCTCCGCTCAATGCAGATTCAGCCCAGAAAATTGCCGCAATGAATGGCATCGACGTCCGTGGCCAGCTTTTAAAACCCTTGACCGTTGACGCGCTCGCCTCGATTTTTGCGGCCGAATTAAAATTACCATGAAGTTTGAGTTTCTCCGGTCTGCCCTGTCACGCTGGCGCCGGTGCTTGCAAATAACACCGCAAATCAACGACCGTTCGATTCTTGACCGGCTCATGCGCCAAGCCGGTCTGGTATTATGGGTTGATACGATTGATAAATCGGCTTCCCTTATGAACCTTGGTGACTATCAGAACCTCTACGACCACGCTCCCGACAGGTTACAAAAAGACCCCCTGGCCTGGATGCAGGCCATTCACCCGGACGATCTGGAGCGGGTTCAACAATCCCTGCCGGAGCAACGCCAGGGAACCTTTGATGTCAAATACCGGGTTGTTCACGGCGATGGTCGCCAACTCTGGTTGCGCGACCGGGCACTGCTCATCCGCGATACTGACGGTACCGCCATCTACCGCGCCGGATTGGTCGAAAACATTACCGACACGGTCGCCCTTGAAGAACACTTGCGCCAGGATCAGAAACTGAAAGTCGTCGGAACACTGGCCGGTGGTATTGCCCATGATTTTAATAACATTTTATCGATCATCCACGGAAATCTGGAACTCAGTTTACTGAACAACCCGCCGCCTGAAATTGCCAGCTTTTTGCGGACCGCCCTCGCGGCGGCGAAAAGGGGGGCGACGACAACCCACCGCCTGACTGCCTATGCCAGACAACAGCCCCTGTTACCCGGGCACATCCCTGTTGCTGATCTGTTGGACGAAATGCAGACCGTTCTTGAAGCCTCTGTCGACGCCAATATCGAGCTCAGCCTGTTCTGCGACGGCCAGGTCTGGGGCTGTTATGCCGACCGCGGAGAACTGGAAACCGTTTTGTTTAATCTTGCGATCAACGCCAGGGATTCCCTGGGCGAACGCGGCCACCTGATCATCGAAGCCAGAAACACCGAACTGGACGCCGTCTATGCGGCCAAACATCTCGAGGTGAGTGCCGGCGACTACGTATGTTTCTCGGTTTCCGACAATGGTTCCGGTATGACAGGCGAGGTCATCGCCCAGGCCTTCGATCCGTTTTTCAGCACCAAGGAAAGCGGCAAGGGAACCGGTCTCGGGCTGTCGATGGCGCACGGTTTTGCCAAACAGTCAAACGGCCACATCAAGATCTATTCGGAACCGGGCTCCGGAACCACGGTTAATCTGTATCTGCCAAGGGCAAATGACAATTTGGCACCTGTTGGCGGGACCAGCGCTTCCACTATTGCCGGAAGCCTCGACGGGTTGAGCTGTGTGGTTGTCGACGACGACGTTGAGGTCGGCCGGGTCGTCGCCGCCTATCTGGAAAACCTCGGCTGTCGGGTGCACGTGTTTACCACGCCCGAGGATGTCCTTAACACCATCGAGGTTTTTGCAACGGCGGATATTTTGCTGACGGATATCATCCTGCGCGGCTCCATCAACGGCCCCGAGCTTGCCAAAACCGTGCACAAAAAATATCCGACACTGCCGGTTATCTTCATGTCCGGTTATACGGAAAATGCGATTATCCACCATGGACGCCTGGACCAGGGGGTGTTGCTCCTGCAAAAACCGTTTTCCCGGGAGGAACTGGCAAGCCTGTGCATTCGCTCCCTGGCGACCGCTACGCCCAAGCCGACCGGCACTCCCAAGCCGACCTGAAAGGCTCGGGTGGTGCGGCCCAGCGATGAAGCCTTGATCGTCTGGCCTGGTGACGAATATGCCAGGTGACGCGTCGCATTCCTGGGGGGTATAATCCTGCCAAAGTGTCTTTATCCGGTCGTGATGATCGGTTGTCGGATTTTTTTAAACCATCTTTTTATTGGTAAGTATGACCAGTGCAGGGCAAAAACCGTGGCGATAACGTGTCCGTCCGGTGAAGGGGGTTGATCAGACAGGATGAAGGATTTCGCTGGTCTCGATGGCGTGAAGGGCGGCTGTGAGGGACAAGCCTTGATGGACTCGGAACCATTGACCAGTGTGGCGATGCCACTGGACATCGAAC
>JAJFII010000033.1 GCA_021775095.1 Rhodospirillales bacterium | reverse complement strand
GCCGTTGGTCCGCATCAATATTGGTACGGGGTCTCAGGTATCATTGGTACGGGGTCTCAGGTAACGTTCTGCTGAAATACGCAAAACATTTGCGACAACAATCAATAAAACCGAACTGATAAACTGGCTGCCTAACAGGTTGCCAACTAAATCTTTTATCTGCATATTTAGATCCAAGCCGTTGAATAGATTAAGAATGATCCACCGTCGTCAGAATGATAATAGGGTCAAGTATTGCTTATTTCCTGTACGATTACAGGTCTTTTGCAATTCAGCCATATCCACTAATATTTTCTGAATTGCCATTTAAAGAGAACCAACTTTACCATGGAGGAACATCCGGAATTAATCTGCGCCTATCGACTGGGCGGCAATGGCTGTACAAACACAGGGTCTTCGGTGGGGTCTAACGGCCCGTCGGTGGCGTTACATTCCTTACCCGATGCTTGGCATCGCGCTTGCGCCTAACCGATCGAACCGTTCTCCCCCATCAGAGTGCGCCCTATTATTCACGAAGTGCACTCGCGGGTCACTCATTTGGCGGGCCATTTGCGCGAAAGGTTGAAAGCATTTTTAGGATAGCAGTAGATTATAGATTGCCGGGTTCACCGGAGCGACGGTCCGGATTTATCTGCCGCTTCTATTTCCGTTGTTCAAGCCAGGTTTTCCACATTCCCCGGAAAGCGCCCTCCAGGTTCACCGCAAATCGAGGGGCATCGCAAACAGGGGATTGGAGAAGCTGGCTACGCAGGCCTTTGCCCAGGGCCGAAAGCCCGGATAGATCGGTTGCGAAAGCCTTGGCTTTTTCCACGTAAATTTCCTCGGTATCGGCAATCCACGCCTCCAGCCCGACATTATGCAAAATACTCGCTCCCATGTGGGACACAAACCGGTCGCCTCGCAGGCTGAGGACAGGTGTTCCCATCCACAAGGCCTCGATCGATGTTGCCCCGCCGGCATAGGGAAAGGTGTCGAGGGCAATATCAATGTTGCCATAGCTTCGCAGGTGGTCAGTTTGTTCCGAAGCGTGGCCTTTGAGGATTAACCGTTGGCGGTCAATTCCTTCGGTTGCAAATCGGGTGAAGGTCGTTTCCCGAACCGCCGCGTCGCCCAGTTGCATGGACTTGAGCAACAAGCGGCTGTTGGGAACCGCCTTTAATACCTGGGCCCAACAAGCGACAGTTTGGTCCGAGACTTTGGTCAGGTTGTTAAAACTGCCAAAAGTAATGTTGCCCTCAGCTAAGGCTGGCGGCGGGCCGACTTCAATATTCAGGTTCGGCGGCAAAAAACAAAGCCAGGTTTCGGGCAAACGCCAGGGTTTCTCGGTAAATGCCGCCGTATCGAATTCCGGCAAAACCTGAAGGTCACTCAGAATATAATCCATGGCATCGACCCCGGTGGTACCGCCGTAACCTAACCAGGTCACGGAAACCGGTGCGGGTTTTCTGGAAAAAACCGGCAATCGATTATAGGCCGTATGGCCGGACAGATCGACGAGAATGTCTATTTGGTCGGCGGTAATATCACCGGCCAGTTGGCTGTCGCTACGGCCCGACGCGTTCCGCCATTTGGCGACAATTGATTTTATCCGGGCGGTCATGTCGTCTTCTTTGACAAAGCTGGAATAGGCGTATAGTTCAAGTTTTTTCGTGTCGAGGTGCGAAAGAACGGCTTCCAGAAAATAACTTACCGAATGATGACGCAGGTCGCCGGAGACCAGACCAATGCGTAAACGGCGATCCGGTTCTGGTGTATTCCCGTGTCTTGGCAGATCGCCCTTAAAGCCGTGTGTTTCCTGCCATCGTTTGGCCTCTTGTAAAATTTCCGCGCTGGTTAATTTCGCGCTGTAACCCATGCAAAAGATAAGATTGCTATGGGCTTTCGTGTAATTGGGTTGGAGCACCAGGGCTTGGCGATAGCTGAAGATGGCGGCGTCCAGGTGACCCAGGATTTTAAGCGCATTGCCAAGATTGTTGTGCGCCTCTGCAATATGAGGTGCGATAGTTATGGCCTTGCGGAAACTGACGACGGCATCGTCCAGGTTCCCCTGGTCCTGAAGCGCCAGGCCAAGATTGTTATGGGCCTGAGCGTAATCGGGTTTTATCGCCAGGGCTTTGAGATAACTTGCTACGGCTTCTTCCCGCTTTCCCTGTTCTTTAAGGACATTGCCGAGATTGTCATGTGCCGCGGCCCAATCGGGCTCAATAGCGACGGCGCGTCGGCAACTTGCAACGGCATCATCGAGTTGTCCCTTTTCATTAAACACATTTCCCAAGTTACCATGGGCTTCAGCAAAATCGGGTTTAAGGGCGATGGCTTTTCGATAACTGGCGATGGCTTCTTCCAGCGCCCCTTGACGCCTGTGTGCGTTGCCAAGGCTGTTGTGTAGCTTTGCGTTATTGGGTTTTAGGGTCACGGCTTTGTGGTAGCATAAAACGGCTTCGTCCCCCATGCCCTGCTCCATGAGCGCAGCGCCAAGGTTATTATGGGCTTCAGCGAAATCGGGTTTGTGGGTTAGGGCTTGGTGATAGCTTAAAACGGCATCTTCCAGCTCCCCTCGTTCCTTAAGCACGTTGCCAAGGTTGTTATGCGCCTCTGCGAATTTAGGGTTTAGAATTAAAGACTCGCGGTATCTTGCGATGGCCTCGTCCAGCTTCCCCTGCTCTTTTAATGCATTGCCCAGGTTGTTGTGTGCCTCAGCGAAGTTCGGTTTAAGGGCCACAGCCTTACGGCAACTTGCTATGGCATCGTCAATTTGTCCCGTTTCAAAAAACACGTTGCCTAAATTGTTATGGGCCTCCGCATTCTCGGGATCAATGGCCAGGGCTTCGCGATACCGCGCAATGGCATCGTTTGATTTGCCCTGTTCCGTGAGTGCATTGCCAAGGTTGCAATGGGCCTCCACATATTCGGGTTTTATTGCCAGAGCTTTGTGGTAACTTTCAATCGCTTCATCGACCATTCCCTGTCCCTTAAGCGCGGCGCCCAGGCTGTTGTAGGCTTCCGCATAATCAGGTTTGTGGGCGAGGGCTCGCCTGATGAAATCGATTGCAATATCATTCTTGCCAACTTGATGAGCAATAACACCAAGTAAATGCAAAGCTACCGGATGGTTTGGTTCGGCCTGTAAAATTTGCCGATAAATGTTATCCGCTTTAGGCAAGTCGCCTGCGGTATGGTATTTCAATGCGAGGTCAATCGCCTGTTGCAGGGTCAACGTCTGTTGCCCATTGGTAGCATTTGAATTGTTCCTATTGTCGGTCATTTCACAAATTTACTCCGGCTTTTCGTCTCAATTAACTATTATCCCAGTTATTTGGTTGTTTGCCTCGGATGAAAAATAATTATGGGCTGACTGTCTAAAGGGGCGGGACGCGATCTATGGGTACTCGGTTAATGGGCCCCAATGCGTCCAGGTACGGTGGTGGAACTGAGCTAATTCATGTCATAAATAGTGGCACCGGCTTGCCGATATTCACCGTTGATCGGATTATTGACTTGATAATTGCCGGGTTCCGGCGACGTCGCAACAAAGATTGGTGAGCGTAGATGCTCGCGACGGCCTTTCGCCATAATTGGGGTGCCGGCTAGGGCTCTACGAAACCTCCCGAATAAACCGTATCCCATGTATCCAGATTGAACCATCGGAAAATGACTGCGGGAGGGAGATAACCTCCAAACCTCGATCATTTCAGATCATCCAGAATAATCCAAGGTTTGCGCCGGTCCCGTTGCATTTCTTGCCCGATGCTTGGAATGGCGCGGCGGACGCACCTATCCGAACGAACCGCTCTACCCAAACAGAGTACGCCCTATGAACTCGCAAGAGCACTAATGCCTGATAACTGGTCGGGTTCGAAGCAATTTACCGGCCTATTTAAAACCCGAACGGCGCGGCGGGCGACACCAGATGTTGGACAGATCGGCAACCAGCCAGGACACGGTAACAGCGGCGAATCCGGCCAGCATAAAGGTGATGCCAAACCAATGGGCCCGGTCCGCCAGATAGGCGTCCGGTGCCTGGCCCTGCACTGAATAGGCAAAGCCGCCAAAGATAAAAACTGCGATACCGAGCAGTGTCGCGATCAGTCGGGTGCCCAGATCGGTGCGATGAATTTTCACGGGTCAGCTCAACTCAACGTTCGTGTTGTTTGACCCAGGTCATGGCCATTGCTTCCGCTGCGGTCGTCTGTTCCGGGGTTAAAAGGTTTTCGGTTCGTTTCACATAATGTTCGGCCCGTTCATTTCCGTTGTGGGCTGATATGGAGAACCACATGCGTGCTTTTACGAGATCTTTTTCTACACCATGCCCGTCGCCATACATACTGCCAACGCCAAGCTGGGCCTGAGACACCCCTTTAACGGCCGCTTTCATGTACCATTCCATGGCCAGTTTGTAGTCCTTTTCAACACCTAAGCCACCGTGGTAGAGGGCACCCAAAAATCCCTGAGCTTCGCCGATTCCCTGATCGGCTGCGGTTTTCCACTGTTTGAAAGCGCCAGCGAAGTCGCCTTTATCGTAGGCTTTTTTGCCGTTCCAGTAACTATCGGAGGCAAAAAAACTTTCTGCCGATGCGGGTAAACTTAACAACAAAGCACAAACAAGTGCATAGACAACAGGGCGTATCATGAACCTTCAACCTTATGACAAATCAGTCACCTCAGAGTATACGAGATGGCCCACCCTTGAAAAGCGAAACAGCGGTTCTGCCGTTCAAGAATTCTTGCGCTTGCAACCGAAATTCAGGATCGCGCGGGTTGGTTGACGGCAGCACCCCGGCCGACGAGAACCAAATTCGCACCGGCCGGGGTGTTTTGGCGGGATTCTAAAAAGTTCCCGAAACGGTCGTAATGAGGATCGTTTCCGGAATCGGCTGGTCTGCAATTTCCTGGCCGTAAGACAAGGAAATGGTCAATCCCACTAACAGCATGGCAAGACCGAATGCTTTGAATGTCGTCATCATCGATTCCTTTCAACGTGAACGCCTGCGGGCTCTTCATCGGGAACACCCAAGGGCTCTTTAATAAAACAAAATCTACCGGATTTTGGCACCTCGCGCAGTGACGCATATCACGTGATGGCCGTCACAGCCGGGCCGCAATACCCGGAATTTGCCAGCCCGCCCAAGGGACGTTGGCTTGCTGGAATTGGGGTGAGGTGCTAAACCAGAGTCCAGCGGGCAGGCCGAAACACCGGTATAAAACGGGGACCTTCCATGAAGCAGTTAAATGAGATTGAATCCCCGCCGACGGCATCTGATTCTGCGGGAAAATTGGGCGAAGCCCTGGTCCATGACCTCGATACGGGCATCGAAGAAGCAGTATTTGATGCACTTTCCGTGGGCGATACAGACCAGGTTCGAGTGCTGGTTGAAGAACTGCATTTTTCTGACATTGCCGATTTGCTGGAACGCCTGGATGATGATCATCGTGCGACGCTGGTGGAAATTCTGCGTGTTAATTTTGATCCTGATATCCTCCCTGACTTAGACGAATCGGTTCGCGAACAGGTTATCGAATTACTTGGTGTCGATGTTTTTGCCGCCGCCCTGGCCGAGCTTGATTCCGACGATGCGGTTGAAGTGCTCGAAGAACTGGATGAAGAAGATCAAAAACAAGTTCTCGACGCCATTCCCGATGGTGACCGTCAACTGATCGAAGAGGGATTATCTTATCCCGAAGACAGTGCCGGCCGTCTCATGCAGCGTGAATTGGTGACGGTTCCCACTTTCTGGACCGTCGGCGATACCATTGATTATCTGCGCAAGTCGGCGGAGCAGGAAGCCAATCCCCTGCCGGATCATTTTTACAGTGTATATGTTGTTGATCCAAAACATCGTCCGGTCGGAGAAGTTCACTTAGATACCCTGTTGCGTTCGAAGCGCCCGATAAATCTATTGGATATTATGGCTTCCGATTTAAAACAAATTCCGGTTACGACGGATCAGGAAGATGTCGCTTTTTTGTTCAGACAACGCGATTTGGCATCGGCCCCCGTGGTTGACGACGCGGGTCGATTGGTCGGCGTGGTAACCATTGACGATATTGTCGATGTTATCGACGAAGAACATGAAGAAGACATCATGCGGTTGGGTGGGGTGCGCGAAACCGATTTGTATGAGGCGGCCCTGAATACGACAAAAGCGCGCTTTTCCTGGTTGGTGATTAATTTGCTGACAGCCATTCTGGCCTCGAGTGTGATCAGCCTGTTTGATGCCACCATAAGTCAAATGGTCGCTCTCGCGGTCTTGATGCCGATTGTCGCCTCCATGGGCGGCAATGCCGCAACTCAAACCCTCACCGTCGCCGTCAGGGCCCTGGCCATGAAAGAAATTACCGCAACAAATGCCGGTCGATTGATTGGCAAAGAGCTGCTGGTTGGTGCCATTAACGGTTGCCTGTTTGCTCTGTTGGCGGGCGGAGTTGCGTGGTTTTGGTTCGACAGTTCGGCACTTGGTGCGGTCATTGCCATGGCGATGGTTGTCAATATGATGGTCGCCGGGCTGGCGGGAACAACCATTCCCATTTATCTCGATAAAAACAACATCGATCCGGCGATTGCTTCCAGTGTTTTTATCACCACCATTACCGACGTGGTCGGGTTTTTTGTGTTTCTCGGATTGGCCGCGTTGTTTTTAATTTAAGTGGCGTTAAGGCGTTCCTTTACCTAAACCAAAAGCTTCCGTAATCTCTATGAAATGACAATGATGTATACAATAACCGAATTGGCGCGTGAATTTGAGGTAACAACCCGTACCATCCGATATTACGAAGACAAGGGGTTGTTATCGCCGACTCGCTGCGGCCAGCGCCGTATCTATGCGCCCCGCGACCATGTCCGCCTGCGGCTCATTATGCGGGGAAAACGGCTGGGTTTTTCCCTCGAAGACATCCGCGAAATGATTGACTTGTATGACGTGGATGCAACAGAAGTATCGCAACTCAACAAATTCCTGGAAATGATCCGTATGCGTCAGCAGGCCCTGCGCCGACATCAATCGGATATTGCGGAAACCTTGGCCGAACTGGATCAGCGCGAAGACGATTGCATCCGTTTACTGGCAGTGAAAACAGGAGTTCACACGTCGCAATGACCATAAAAGTAGCCCTCTGTGGTTTGGGAGCCGTTGGAATGCCCGTGGCTCGTTGGTTGGACGCCGGAGTCCCCGGCCTGTCTTTGGTTGCCCTGTCGGCGGCTGATATTGACCGGGCCGTGGCAAAGGTTGCCGATTTTCGGACGCCGCCACCGGTAGTGACGCTTGGGCAATTGCCGGATATGGCCGATATAGTTGTCGAATGTGCACCGCCGGAATTATTCGCCGAGTTGGGTGAAGCAACCCTCAGGGCTGGCAAGATATTCATGCCGTTAAGTGTCACATCGCTGCTGCCCCGTCTCGATCTGGTGGATCTGGCGAAACAGTTCGGTACGCGGATCATTGTGCCGTCTGGTGCCATTGTCGGTCTCGATGCGGTACGGGCAGCCTCCTACGGCACCATTTATTCAGTGGTCATGAAAACCCGCAAACCGCCGAAGTCGCTTCGGGATGCAAAATTTGTGGTGGAACAGGGTTATGACCTGGATGCCTTGACCGAACCGATGATGCTCTATTCGGGTACCGTCTCCGAGGCGGCGGCGATGTTTCCGGCGAACGTAAATATCGCCGTTGCTCTGGCGTTTGCCGGCATCGGACCCGAAAAAACCCTTTATGAAATTTGGGCCGATCCCGGGGTCGACCGCAATAGCCACACGGTAGCCGTTGACGCGGACTCTACTCGATTTGAAATCTCCGTCGCTGGCGTGCCGACCAAAGAAACACCGGGGACCGGTAAACTCACCCCCTTGTCCGTCATGGCGACCCTCGAAGGGTTGGTGACAACCTTTCGGGTGGGGACCTAAATTCAATCCGTGAAAGCGCAAGCACCCAAAGGTTTGTGATTGATGGGGTCTATTGAAAATATGAGCAGGGCGGATCGAATACCCGGTGCGGGCCATGGCCTTTAAGAGGACCATCCGGCGTTTACCCAAAGACCCTGGGGTGAGTGGTTGGCGCGCTATTCTGCCGGTCGACGACGCGGCGTCCGTGCTCAAACAAAACCTTCGGGCGGACTGGTTGATCATCGGTGCCGGGTTCGCCGGAATGGCTTGTGCGCGGGAATTGACACTGCGCTGCCCCGGCAGTGAAATTGTCCTGTTGGACGCCGTCCGTTTGGGCGAAGGACCGGCCGGGCGGAATTCCGGTTTCATGATCGACTTGCCCCATGATCTTTCATCGGAAAGTTATACCTCAGACCGGGACCGGGACTGCCGGCAGATTGTTTTTAATCGTCACGCAATCGATTTTGCC
This sequence comes from Rhodospirillales bacterium, assembly GCA_021775095.1. GTDB lineage: Bacteria > Pseudomonadota > Alphaproteobacteria > Rhodospirillales > Casp-alpha2 > JABMNT01. The sequence continues at coordinate 63,064 of JAJFII010000033.1, read as the reverse complement.
ACGCGAGCGGCGGATGCCTACGGGTTTTCGAAGGAGACTTTCGATCTTTGCGGCAAAATCAACGGTGCCGCAACGGTGCAGGGGTTACAATACAATACCGCGTTTGCCAGACATTTGACTGCCATCGGTGAAGACTACCGACACTTGGACGCCGACGCCATGGCGAGCTTGACCGGCAGCGATTATTACCGGGGTGGTTTATACACCCCGGGAACAGCGATGATCCAGCCGGCCCGGTTTATCCGGGCCATGGCCGTCGGTTTGGCCGGGTCCATTCACCTGTTTGAAAACAGCCCGGTGGTTGGCCTGGCGACCGTACAGGGCGGATGGCTGGCGCAAACGCCGGCGGGCACCGTGCAGGCACCGAAGGTCGTGCTTGCAGTTAACGGTCATGTGCAGAACTTTGGATTTTTTAAACGCCGGTTGATGCACGTTTTTACCTACGCCTCCATGACGCGTAGCCTGCGCCCAGCAGAGATCGCCGCATTGGGCGGCACCGCACGGTGGTCTGTGACGCCGGCCAACCCCATGGGAACCACGGTACGACGGTTGTCAGGCAGTGATGGCGAGCGCCTGGTGATCCGAAATTGTTTCAGTTATGATCCGCGCATGGAAGTCTCCGCTCGCCGACTTCAGATCGTGAAACACAAACATCTGGCGGCTTTCAAATCGCGCTTTCCGAGCCTGGCACAGGTCGAGATGGCCCATACGTGGGGCGGTCGGTTGTGCCTGTCAAAAAACAATGTACATGCCTTTGGCGAAGTTGAACCCGGTTTATATTCGGCCTGCTGCCAAAACGGCCTGGGCGCAGCCAGGGGAACATTTGCCGGGATTATGGCGGCCCGACTGGCGGCCCGCGTTCCCTGTCCGGTCCTTGACCGGTTTTTGGTCCAGGAGCAGCCCCAGCCTGTACCGCCCGAACCGCTTGCGTGGATCGGTGCCAATGCATATCTGCGGTGGAAAGAATGGCGGGCCGGGGCCGAGTTTTGAACCCCGGTTCCGGCATTTCAGATAAATTGACGTTTACGTAAACGTTAACTAATATTTCATGCCTACCGGACAGGAACCTGCCGTGCCCCGTTTTCAGCCAAAAACCGACGATTACGCCGATCGCATACGGGATAGTTTTGCGAAACAGGGTTTTATGGCGACCCTTGGGGCATCGCTCGAAACCATTGATCCGGGGTTTGTTGAAATTGGCTTTAACTTCGATACAAAGCTGACCCAACAACATGGGTTTATTCACGCCGGAGCCTTGTCGGCAATAGTCGACACTGCCGGTGGATTTGCCGCCCTCAGCCTGTTTGCAGCCAGCGACGGTGTGCTTACCGTCGAATTTAAGATAAACTTGTTGGCACCGGCCGAAGGGGAACGATTTATTGCCCGCGGTGAGGTTGTGCGGCCCGGCCGAACGCTTACAGTAACCAAAGGCGAAGTCATTGCGGTCAAACAGAACAGGGAAATTATTTGTGCCGTCATGCAGCAGACAATGATGCGTATGGTCGGGCACAAGGATGTGATTGGTTAGAAAGGTTTGAAAAACAATTATGATACCCAATGAATATCCAAGTCTGCGGTTTGACCATGGCGAGGTGGCTGATATGTTGCGCGATTCCGTGCGGTCCTTCGCCGATGATGAAATTGCGCCACGTGCCCAATCGATCGATCAGTCCAATGAGTTCCCCCTGGATTTGTGGAAAAAAATGGGCGATTTGGGGGTCCTGGGTATTACCGTCGACGAACACCATGGCGGTGCAGGCATGGGATATCTTGAGCACTGCATTGCCATGGAGGAAATCAGCCGGGCTTCGGCCTCGGTCGGCCTGAGTTACGGGGCGCATTCAAATTTATGTGTCAATCAGATTGCCCGCAACGGAACGCCGGCCCAGAAAGCAACCTATTTGCCGAAGTTAATATCCGGCGATCATATTGGTGCCCTGGCCATGAGTGAACCCGATGCCGGTTCTGACGTTGTTTCCATGAAACTGCGGGCCGAAAAGAAAAACGACCATTACCTGTTGAACGGTAATAAAATGTGGATCACAAATGGTCCCGATGCTGATACCCTCGTGGTTTACGCCAAAACCGATGCTTCGGCGGGGGCGCGTGGAATGACAGCCTTTTTGATCGAGAAGTCTTTTACCGGGTTCTCGACGTCACAAAAACTCGACAAATTGGGCATGCGCGGCTCCAATACCTGTGAACTGGTGTTTGTCGATTGTCAGGTACCGCTGGAAAATGTCCTGGGCGGTGAAGGGCGGGGCGTCAACGTTTTGATGAGTGGTCTTGATTACGAACGGGCGGTGCTGGCGGCAGGCCCAATTGGCATCATGCAGGCCTGTATGGATGTGGTGGTTCCATATATCCATGACCGAAAACAATTTGGTAAATCGATCGGAACTTTTCAACTGATGCAGGGCAAAATCGCTGACATGTATACCACCATGAACGCCTGCAAAGCTTATGTCTACGCGGTCGCCGCCGCCTGCGACCGGGGAGAGACGGCCCGAAAAGACGCGGCGGGGGCGATTTTGTACGCAGCCGAGAAAGCCACCTGGATGGCGCTGGAAGCGATCCAGTGCCTGGGCGGTACGGGGTATACCAATGAAGCGCCGACCGGGCGCTTATTACGTGATGCCAAACTCTATGAAATTGGTGCTGGTACCTCCGAGATCCGGCGTTGGCTCATTGGCCGTGAATTGTTCGAGGAAACCTCATGACTGCACCGGGCCCGATGTTTATTGACTTGTCCGGACCGTCCGTCCCTGATCCGTCTTGGAAACGCTGTTGGCGGGGCGAGGAGATGCTCTGGAAGATGTTTTGGGGCTGGTTTTTTTTCGGCCATGGAGTGGTTCTGGGTTGCTCGTTTGGGGTCATGGTGCTTGCCATGATACTGGGTTTTGCCACGGATCCAGGCTCGTTAAACGCCGGGTTTGCCGGCATGGCAACGGGAGCTGTCCTTTTGGTTCTGGCGATTATTCCTTACGGTTTGTGGTGCGGCGTATCGCTGTGGCGTTGTGCAAAGAACTGCATAAATCCCCTGTGGACCTATGCCGCCCGATTGATTGTTATCGTCTATGGGATCGGTATCGCGATCCCCTTGTCGAAACTGGTTAACTGAGCGTTAACATGGCATTGCAACTGAAAAATCATTGCGAAAAATGCAATGGCGGCCTGGCCCCGGATGGTGAAGCCTATATCTGTTCCTATGAATGTACGTTTTGTAAAACCTGTGTTGAACAGATGGATTACATTTGCCCTAATTGTGCTGGTGAACTTGTTGTTCGACCGAAACGAAAAACCGAGTGAGGTGAATATCCAATGACTGCAAAACAACCGACGGCGCCGGCCCTTGATCCGCGTTCGCTCAAGATGCAAACCGGTTCTACCTACCCCGACCCGCATGGAGCAATTTGTGCGGACCGTAAAAAAGCCCGCTTGGGCGACGCGTTGGGGTTAAATAATTTCGGCGTTAATTATGTCTGTTTGCCGCCGGGTTGTGCCTCGTCGCAACGGCATTGGCACACCAAACAGGATGAGTTTATCTATATCATCGAGGGCAATCTGAGCCTCATCACCGATGCCGGTGAACAGGTTCTGAGCCCGGGAATGGTCGCCGGATTTCCGGCCGGCAATGCCGATGGTCATCATCTCATCAATCGCACCAATAGGGATGCCTATTATATGGAAGTCGGTGATAGAACGGCAGGGGATGGCGGCGAATATTCGGACATCGATATGCGCGCCGTGCGCGATGATGCGGGTTCGCAATATGTGCATAAGGATGGGACACCCTACGGATCAAAAGTCGGGAAATAGGCGAAAATGGAACTATCAGATCCAATTGTTATTGTTGGTGCCGCGCGAACGCCAATGGGTGGTTTTCAGGGCGATCTTAGCTCTGCGACGGCACCACAACTGGGTGGCGCGGCGATCCGGGCAGCCCTGGATAGAGCGGGGGTTGCGGCGGCAGATGTTGACGAGGTGATCATGGGTTTGTGTCTGTTTGCCGGAGTTAAACAGGCACCGGCCCGTCAAGCCGCCCATGCGGCGGGATTGCCGTGGTCTGCTGGGGCGACGACCCTGTCAAAAATGTGTGGATCCGCCATGAAGGCAACCATGCTGGCCCATGACAACCTTGTCGCAGGATCCCATGCGGTAATGGTGGCTGGCGGCATGGAAAGCATGACAAATGCCCCCTATCTTTTGCAAAACGCACGATCCGGTTATCGGATGGGACACGGCGACCAGGCCAGGGACCATATGTTTGTCGATGGTCTGGAGGACGCCTATGAGGAAGGGCGTTTAATGGGCAGTTTTGCGGAAGACACGGCGGAGGCCTATCAATTTACCCGCGACGCACAGGATGGTTTTGCCATGGAGTCTCTTCGCCGCGCCAAAACGGCCATTGAAGACGGCACCTTTGCCTCTGAGATTATCCCCGTTACCCTGTCAACGCCGAAGGCGGAAGTCACGGTTGCAGTCGATGAACAGCCGTTTAAAGCACAACCCGAAAAGATCCCCCTGTTGCGCCCGGCCTTTCGCAAAGGCGGTACGGTGACCGCCGCAAACTCGAGCTCGATTTCCGACGGTGCCGCCGCCCTGGTTTTAATGAAGCGCTCTGAAGCTGAAAAACGAGGGCGAACGCCATTGGCTGTTATCCGGGGACATGCGACCCATTGCCTGGCCCCAAACCTGTTTACCACAGCCCCCATCGGATCGATCAAAAGCGTTCTTGCAAAAGCCAACTGGTCGCTCGGTGATGTTGACCTGTTCGAAATCAATGAAGCCTTTGCCGTCGTTACCATGGCCGCCATGCGGGATCTGGATATTCCCCATGATAAGGTTAACGTCCATGGCGGGGCCTGTGCCCTTGGCCATCCGGTGGGTGCGTCTGGGGCACGAATTCTCGTGACCCTGCTCAACGCGCTTCACAAATACGATCAAACCAAAGGTGTCGCCAGTCTGTGCATTGGCGGTGGCGAAGCCACAGCCGTTGCCATTGAACGCCTGAATTAAACTTTGTAGGGAGTGAATAAAAAGGTGCCAACTGTCATGATAACCGGATCCAACCGGGGAATTGGGTTAGAATTTGTTCGTCAATATGCGGCCAGTGGATGGAAAGTGATCGCAACCTGCCGGACCCCCATTGGGGTCGGCGAACTGGCGACCATCGCCGGCGATATCGAAGTCCATGGGCTCGACGTGTCGGATCCCTATCAGATAAACCATCTCGCCAAAGATCTTGGAGATACACCGCTGGATGTGTTGATAAACAGTGCCGGAATATTTGGACCCAAGGGTTATACAACCGCCGACATTGATTACCAGGAATGGATGAAGGTCATTGATATCAATGTGTTTTCACCGCTAAAAGTGAGCCTTGCCTTTGCCGACCATGTTGCCCGTTCCGAGCATAAAAAGATTATTACTATCTCTTCGATGATGGGCAGTATCGGGGCGAATACGGGCGGCGGTGACACCATTTACCGGTCCTCAAAATCCGCCGTCAATTCTGTGATGAGAGGGTTCGCGGCGGAAGTAAAAGGGCGGCACATTGCCGTACGGGTCTTGCATCCCGGTTGGGTTAGAACCGATATGGGCGGGGCCAGCGCTGACCTTTCGGCGGAAGAAAGTGTCCGGGGAATGCGTGCCGTGATTGACAGTCTTGAGCTTTCCAGCAGCGGTACTTTTTATAATTATAACGGCACTGAACTCCCCTGGTAGGGCACCTGTGATGACACAATTTCACTTGGCACAATTAAATATTGCAAGGGCCGTTGATGACATGGCTTCAGAGACATTGGCGCCGTTTGTCGCCTTACTCGACGAAATCAACAGCCTGGCGGAACGGAGCCCCGGATTTGTCTGGCGATTAAAAGATGAAACGGGAAATGCTACCGCTTTGAGTTTCGACGGCGATCAACGTATTATTGTCAACATGTCGGTTTGGCAAGACATCGCCCCCCTGGCTGATTTTGTCTACAAATCTGCCCATACGGGTGTTATGGCCCGCCGCCGGGAATGGTTTGAGGTGATGAAACAGGCCTATCATGTGTTGTGGTGGATCGAAGCAGGGACGGAGCCGACCCTGGAACAGGCACAAAAAAAGTTAAACCGGTTACAATCACACGGACCGAGCCAACAGGCGTTCACCTTTAAAGCACCGTTTTTGAAACCGCTGGCCACTTTGGTACAATGATGCTGTTAACCGATGAACACATTCTGGTTCGTGATATGGCGGCGAAGTTTGCCAGGGAACGACTGGCACCGACTGCGGCATCGCGCGATAAGTCGGCGATCTTTCCCACTGCGGAACTGGCTGAAATGGGCGCTTTGGGTTTGATGGGCATGTTGACGCCGGAGGAATGGGGCGGTGCGGCCATTGGCATGGTCGGGTTCGCCCTGGTCCTCGAAGAAATTGCCGTTGCTGACGGTGCCATTTCAACAATAACCAGTGTCCACAACGGGGTCGGTCAAATGCCGATCGTTGGCCATGGGACGGAAGCGCAAAAAAAACGGTTTTTAAGGCCCTTGGCTGAGGGCCGGATGATCGGTGCCTTCGCCCTGACGGAACCGAGCGCTGGTTCCGATGCGGCGGCCATCAAAACACAGGCGGTTGGCGATGGAAATCAATTCCTGTTGAACGGGACGAAACAATTCATTACGTCCGGCAAAGAAGGCGACGTCGCCATCGTTTTTGCGGTGACCGATCCGACAGCCGGCAAACAGGGTTTGTCGGCGTTTATCATCCCAACCGATACGCCGGGCTACGAAGTGACTGCTGTTGAAAAAAAGATGGGACAGCGCTGTTCGGATACGGCGCAAATTCGTTTTAACGACATGCGCGTCGCGCCTGATTTGTTGCTCGGTAACGAGGGAGACGGATATAAAATTGCATTGTCCAACTTGGAAGGCGGGCGCATCGGCATCGCCGCCCAGGCGGTTGGCATGGCACGTGCCGCTTATCAATGCGCCAAGGATTATGCCAAGGAACGCACGGCATTTGGCCGGGCCATCGTCGACCACCAGGCGGTGGGATTTCGCCTGGCTGACATGGCAACGGAAATTGAAGCCGCGCGGCTGTTATATATGAATGCCGCCCGTTTACGGGATGCAGGAGAACCCTGTTTAAAGCAGGCGTCGATGGCCAAGCTGTTCGCCTCGGAAATGTCTGAACGTGTCTGTTCGGCGGCCCTTCAAACCTTGGGCGGATATGGGTATGTGGAAGACTTCCCGGTCGAGCGAATTTGTCGGGATGTTCGGGTTTGTCAAATCTATGAGGGCACCAGTGATATCCAAAGGCTGGTTATCAGCCGTGCCCTGCAGGGAGAATAATATGCCTAAAGCCATCGATTTTTATTTCGATTTTTCGTCACCCTATGCCTATTTTGCTGCTCAGAAAATTGACGACGTGGCCATGGAGTTTGGCGGTCGCGACGTCGAATGGCGACCGTTTTTATTGGGTGTCGCCATGCAGAGTACAAAAAACCAACCGCTTGCCCATCAGCCCATGAAAGGTGAGTACTGCACTGCTGACTGGGACCGCCTGGCCCGGTTCATGAAGGTGCCTTGGCAGTTGCCCGAAAAATTTCCCATTGCCTCGTTGGCACCGGCCCGTGCCTATTACTGGATTTATGATCAGGATAAGGCCCTGGCAAAAGATTTTGCGAAGGCCTGCTTCAGCGCCTATTTTTCCGGTGGTTCAGACATTACCAAACCTCCCGTGGTTGGCGAAATCGGTGGCGCTCTAGGTATCGATGCCGCAGAACTTGAGGCGGCGATTGCTGATAATGCCATCAAGGAACGATTAAAAGATGAAACCTTGACGGCAATTCAGGCAGGGGTGTTCGGATCGCCGTTTTTTATTGTCGACGATGAAAAATTCTGGGGTTCGGATCGTATTTGGATGATTAAACGCTGGTTGAAAACCGGTGGTTGGTAAAAACAAGGATTATAATTATGCCCGTTACCAAAGGTATTGAAAAACTAATTGATGAGGCCATGGGGCAGATTAAAACCATGTCGACGGAAGAAGCCATCGCCGCCCATGGCAACGACGATATCGTGTTCGTGGATATCCGTGATGTCCGGGAATTGGAGCGCGAAGGGATGGTTCCCGGGGCTTTTCATGCGCCCCGCGGAATGCTCGAATTTTGGGTCGACCCTGCCAGTCCCTACCACAAGGAAATTTTTTCCGACGATAGCAAAACCTTTGTGCTGTATTGTCAGTCGGCCTGGCGCTCCGTATTGGCAACCAAAACCCTGATGGATATGGGTATGAAAAACGTTAAACAATTTGAAAATGGTTTTGGCGGTTGGAAAGACGCCGGAGGTCCAGTAGCGGAACGTCCAAAAAAGTCGAAATAAGATGCCCAGCTTAAATTCTACTTTTAAGGTGGATAGCGACGAAAGTCAGGCGAATGCACGAGCCATGGGCAAGGCCATTACTGATTTTCAGGATATCGCGGCAACCCTTGAAGTCGGTGGCACAGAGCGGTCGCGTCGTAAACATACGGACCGTGGCAAGTTACTGGTCCGTGATCGGGTGCGGGAACTGATCGATCCCGGGGCGGCATTTTTGGAGTTTTCGCAGTTCGCCGGTTACCAGCTATATGACGATCCCGTGCCGGCGGGTGGTGTAATCACCGGAATTGGCCGGGTAAGTGGTCGTGAAGTTGTCATTATCGCCAACGATGCCACGGTCAAGGGAGGCACCTATTTCCCGATCACTGTTAAAAAACATCTGAGAGCCCAGGAAATTGCTTTGGAGAACCATTTGCCTTGCGTTTATCTGGTCGATTCCGGCGGCGCATTTTTGCCGGAACAAGATAAGGTATTTCCGGACCGCGATCACTTTGGCCAAATTTTTTTCAATCAGGCAAATATGAGTGCAGCCGGAATACCGCAGATTGCGGTGGTTATGGGGTCGTGTACGGCGGGCGGGGCCTACGTGCCGGCGATGTGTGACGAGAGTATTATCGTCAAAGGACAGGGCACAATATTTTTAGGTGGACCGCCGTTGGTTCGCGCCGCGACCGGCGAGATCGTCAGCGCCGAAACCTTGGGTGGGGCGGATGTCCATGCCAGAATTTCGGGTGTTGTGGATCACTTGGCGGAAGATGACCTCCATGCGCTTGCCATCGCCCGCCGCCTTGTTGATAACTTGAACAGTGTCAAAAAAGTTGACCTTGATATCCGTCAACCCAAGGCACCCCTATACCCGTCCGGTGACATTCTGGGAATTGTTCCCGAGGACCTGCGCAAACCTTATGATGTCAGGGAAGTGATCGCCCGGATTGTCGATGGCTCAAACTTCGATGAGTTCAAGGCCAATTATGGGTCCACTCTGGTTTGTGGGTTTTCCCGGATCTACGGGTATCCCGTAGGTATTGTTGCCAACAATGGCATCCTGTTTTCGGAATCCGCACTAAAGGGCGCGCATTTCATCGAACTGTGTTCACAACGGAAAATACCTTTGGTGTTTTTGCAGAATATATCCGGTTTTATGGTCGGCCAAAAATACGAACATGGGGGCATTGCAAAAGACGGTGCAAAGATGGTCACCGCCGTGGCAACAACGCAGGTCCCGAAATTCACTGTCATTATCGGCGGTAGCTTTGGCGCCGGCAATTATTCCATGTGCGGGCGCGGGTATCGACCCCGGTTTTTGTGGATGTGGCCCAACGCGCGGATTTCTGTAATGGGCGGTGAACAGGCGGCTGGCGTTTTGGCAACGGTCAAACGTGACACCCTGGAAAGCCAGGGTGAAACCTGGACAACGGCGGAGGAAGAAATTTTTAAGGAACCCATTCGTCAACAATACGAACGCCAGGGGCATCCCTATTATGCCAGTGCCCGGTTGTGGGACGACGGGATTATTGACCCGCGCGATACCCGCAAAGTTCTCGGCCTCGGAATTTCAGCGGCCTTGAACGCGCCCATTTCAGAAACACAATTTGGCCTTTTTAGGATGTAACCCCATGTCAGAATTTACCCGACTCGCCTGTCAAATCGACCGGCAAGGCGTCGCCGTCCTATCGATGGCACGCCCGGAAGTTCATAATGCTTTTGATGAGCATCTGATCGAAGAAATGACCACCTGCTTTATTGCCTTAGGCGAAAACCCCGACGTTCGTATTGTCGTTTTGGCAGGAGCAGGGAAGAGTTTTTCGGCCGGTGCAGATCTGAATTGGATGCGGCGCATGGCCGCCTTTTCGGACGCCGAGAACGTTGCGGATGCCCAAAAGCTGGCGCAGTTATTGGCGAAAATATCGACGTTCCCCAAACCTGTCATTGCCCGGGTCCATGGCGCGGCCCTGGGTGGTGGCGTTGGACTGGTCGCTGCTTGTGATATTGCCATTGCGTCGGAAAGTGCGGTTTTTTCTCTGTCGGAAGTCCGATTGGGATTGATCCCTGCGGTTATCAGCCCCTATGTCATAAAAGCCATCGGCGGCCGCCAAGCCAGCCGATATATGGTGAGCGGTGAACGGTTTGCCGCCGGGGTAGCCAAAAATATTGGACTGCTGCATGAGGTGGTCGCCGACGCCAGCCTTGATGATGCCGTTGCGACGATGACCGGTGAACTGTTGAAGAATGGGCCGCAGGCCATGCGCGAATGCAAGGATTTGATTGCGGCTGTCATTAACCGGCCGATTGATGAAGCGCTGATGGAAAACACATCTGTGCGGATTGCCCGGGTCCGTGCGTCGGTTGAAGGCAAAGAAGGGCTCGGTTCCTTTCTGGGAAAACGCAGCCCTTCCTGGTTGGCTGAAAAGTGATCGGCTGGTAATGATTAAAAAACTCCTGATTGCCAACCGTGGCGAAATTGCCTGCCGAATTATACGCACGGCGAACCGCATGGGTATCGCTACGGTCGCCGTCTATTCCGAAGCCGATGCGTCGGCGATGCATGTTCGAAACGCCGATCAGGCTTATTTGATTGGTCCGGCGCCGGCGGTTGACAGTTATCTGAACCGGACGGCCCTTTTGCGGGCCGCCAAACAATCTGGTAGCGATGCTATTCATCCCGGTTATGGGTTTTTGGCCGAGAATGCGGACTTCGCCCAGGCCGTACGGGATGCGGGCCTTGTGTTTATCGGCCCGCCCACCCAGGCCATTCGTGATATGGGTGCCAAAGACAACGCCAAAGCACTGATGCACGCCGCCGAGGTGCCAATTGTTCCGGGTTATTATGGTGCGGATCAATCTACCAGACGATTGACAGGCGAAGCCGAGGCCATGGGATTTCCGGTGCTGCTGAAAGCCGCTCTCGGTGGCGGTGGCAAAGGGATGCGCATCGTTCCCTCCAAACAAACCCTGAGGCAGGCCATCGACAGTGCAAAACGAGAAGCCCAGGCGGCTTTCGCCGATGACCGATTGTTGATTGAACGGTATTTGTCCAACACCCGCCACATTGAAGTTCAGGTTTTTGCCGATAGCCATGGACATGTGGTCCATTTGTTTGAGCGCGATTGTTCCCTGCAGCGGCGCCACCAAAAGGTGATCGAAGAAGCGCCGGCACCGGGGTTGACCAGCGACCTTAGGGAGCGGATGGGTCGGGCGGCGATCGCCGCAGCAAAGGCGGTTTCTTATGAAGGGGCGGGAACCATCGAGTTTTTGCTAACGGCGGACGATCAGTTTTATTTCATGGAGATGAATACCCGATTGCAGGTCGAACATTCCGTCAGTGAATTGATCACAGGGCAGGATTTTGTTGAATGGCAACTGCGCATTGCCAGTGGTGAAAAATTGCCGCTTAAACAATCCGAAATTGTCATGAATGGCCATGCCATCGAAGCGCGAATTTACGCCGAAGTTCCTGAGAATAATTTTTTGCCGACGCCAGGCCTGATCGAATACCTGCACTGGCCGAGGGAAAACGCCGAATTGCGCATTGATACGGGGGTTGAAGCTGGCGATTGGGTGTCTCCCCATTATGACCCGATGATTGCGAAAATGACGAGCCATGGGGAAACACGAACGACGGCCATAAACCGATTGATCGACGGGCTTAATACAACCGGTATCATTGGACCCGGGCAAAATCTGGCATTTCTTATCCATCTTTTGAACGCCAAACCCTTTGTCGATGGGACGGCACATACATCCTATATTGACGCGCAGCCGACGGAAGGGTTTGTCATATCGAACCACGGGAAACGGTTAGCCCTGGCAGCGGCGGCCCGGTACCTGGCCAACAGTGACGACCATCAAACCAAAAAAGCCGGGCAATCGGGTTCTGATCCCCATTCACCGTGGCACGAAATGGCGGGGTGGCGGCTGGGTCGGGTCGCGCCCCGTTGGTTACATCTTGATTGTGGCGGCAGTCGGTTTGAAGTCGTTATTAAAACCGATGGCGAGGCGCGCTGGTTTGATATCGACGGACAGGTGATCGACGAAGCTGCGGTTACATCGGCACAGATCATACAAAAGGCCGGCAGTTTATACCTGTTCGGCTTTGGGGGCCCTATAAAAGTCATTCGTTTTGATCCGCTGCAGGCTCATAATTCTGCGGATGATACAAAAAACAAATTTATCGCGCCCATGCCTGGCAAGATAACCGCAGTAAATATTGAGGTCGATGATCGGGTTGCCAAGGGTGATGTGGTGATGGTGCTTGAGGCCATGAAAATGGAACACGCCATAACCGCGCCGTTCGATGGTATCATCCGTGAAGTCTGTGTTCAGCAAGATCAACAGGTTGATGGTGGGGTCGTGCTCTTGGCTATGGATGCGGATCATGAAAACACCTGAATTTGTAAAGGTGGTCGACGTCGGACCGCGCGACGGGTTGCAAAACGAACCCGGCTTGGTGCCAACCGCAAGCAAGGTCAAACTGATCGAAATGTTGGCAAATTGTGGTGTTCAGGCAATTGAGGCCGGGGCTTTTGTTTCGCCTAAGTGGGTGCCACAAATGGCCGATACGGCAGATGTATTTGCCACCTTAAAACGAAAATCCAATGTGGTTTATTCCGCATTAACGCCAAATTTGAAGGGTTTGGACGGGGCCCTTACCTCAGGCGTTGAAGAAGTTGCCGTCTTTGCCGCAGCGTCAGAAACCTTTTCCCACAAAAACATCAACTGCTCCATAAAAGAAAGCATCGAACGGTTCGTTCCGGTTTGTGACGCCGCTTTGGCCCACGGCATGCGGGTTCGGGGGTACGTATCGTGTGTTTTGGGTTGCCCCTATGAAGGAGACGTCAGTCCCAACATCGTCGCGGATGTGGCGTCACAGTTGGTCGAAGCGGGATGTTATGAGGTCTCCTTGGGGGATACGATCGGTTGCGGTACAGCCAAAGGCGCGGCGCAGATGGTGGATTGTGTTGCAAAGGCGATTTCCATTAACCGTGTGGCTGTCCATTTTCACGATACCTATGGTCAGGCATTGACAAATATATTTGCGGTATTGCCATTGGGTGTCGCCACCATCGATAGTTCGATTGCCGGATTGGGCGGTTGTCCCTATGCCAAGGGTGCGTCGGGAAATGTCGCGACGGAAGATGTTTTGTATATGCTGAACGGTCTTGGTATAGAGACCGGTATTGATATGACAGGTCTCCTGCGCGCTTCGGCGTTTATTTGCAGGGAACTGGGACGGCTGCCATCAAGTAAAGTCGCCCGGGCCCTGAATGGATAGTGGAATAGTCGATTGAGCGTCAATCTGATCAAATTATGTGTCGGCATTGATGATGTCGAGCAATTGGAAATGTCCCAACGCAGGCGCCTTGAAGCGGCCGATGCGGCCGGAATTGCCGAACCAGAGCTCCGTCATGTGACCCGCAATACACCAAAGCGAGCGCAGGAACTGCTGGATGGCAAGGGCTCACTTTATTGGGTCATACGCCGGGTTATTCGTGTCCGTCAACGTATAACGGAATTTCGTCCTGTAGAACGCGAAGATGGCAAACCGGCCTGTGCCATGATCTTACATCCGCAACTGGTGCGGACACGGCCACGGAGTTTTCGTCCCTTTCAAGGGTGGCGGTATCTGGCCACGCCAGACTCACCCCCGGATCTTGCCAAAGGCTATGATCCGTCAGAATCTCTGCCCGAAATGATGGCCGATGAATTGCGGGAATTGGGCTTGATTTAACCGTTTCAGGCACTTTTTAATAACTCGTAGAATAGCAAGAAGATAATCCCATTAGGATCAGCACCTTGATCTTTTGACAGTGTCCTATTGTCGAACGGCTGGTTTCGGGGGTAAACTACCTGCAATGATGGAAAATTTGAATAATTTCAACCTTGAGAGTTGAAGCTGTACGATGGGTAACGACGATTTGGAATTCATAACGCCGCCGAATACCTTAAAATCCAAGGTTTCCATAGGTGGGGCTGGCGCGGTTGACGAAGCTGCTCTCAAGCGCGCCGAAGAGGCAATTGCCGGCATGACCGACGAATACCTGGAATGGGTCGTCCAGGACATTGCCCGCATCGAAACCGCATGCCGGGAACTGAAAGCCGATGAAACGGACCGGGAAGCGAAACTTCAGGCGGTATTTCAGGTCGCCCATGATATCAAAGGGCAGGGCGGTAGTTTCGGATTTGATTTGATGACCGTAATCGGCAATCAGGTTTGCCGGGTGATCGAGAAGGCGGATTCCGACGATCCCCATATTGTCGATGTTATCGATGTTCATGTGGAAGCCATGAAGATGATTGTGAAAAACCAAATGAAGGGCAATGGCGGCCGAGACGGCGAATTAATGCTCGCCGGATTGCAAAAGGTCTGCGAAAAGGTGCTCGGTTAAATGGGCCAGCCGTCCCCGTCGTTTCCTATTTCGTAAGCGCCTTGGCCAATCGGCGAATAAACGGGCGCATAAGAAACTTTTGCCTCATAGATGTGTGCCCTAAATACGCTCGATATTTATCACCTCTGATTTTGTCACGCAGTGGTTTTTTCGTCCGATTAGGGGAAATACATCGGGCCTTTGGTCCTGACCCTAACGAATTGGCAATTTGATGGTCGCTCTTAGGCCCGGTTTGTTATCGTTTAAAGATATCGTTCCACCATGGGCCGTGACGATAGCGCGGACCAGACTAAGCCCAAGACCGGCTCCCGACGAAGTCCGCTGACTGTCCAGCCGGGCGAAGCGTTCGAACACGACTGCTTTTTTGTTTTCAGGGATTCCGGGTCCCCGGTCCGTCACAGTGATCTCATAAAAGTCGGATCCTCTGTGCAGGGAAACGGCGACGGACTCGCGGCCATAGCGGAGTGCATTTTCGATCAGATTGGCCACTGATTGGGATAACAATGTTCGATCTGCGGCAGCGATTACCCCGGGTTCAAGATCGGCCATAAAAACCACGTCAGAATCAATCGCGCTGGGCTCATAGAGATCAACTAAATCAGCTAACATTTCTGTAATATCGATCTTTCGAAATGCTTCATGGTTAACTCCGGACTCTAGCCTTGCGATGGAAAGCAAGGATGTAAAAACCTGCAATAAGCGATCAATTTCTTCAATGATGGTCGCCAGGGCTTCTTTTGCCTGCTCGACAGACGTCGCATTTACGAGTGCGTTTTCCGCCTCTGCCCGGACCCGTGCCAGGGGCGACCGTAAATCGTGCGCGATGTTGTCTGACACTTCGCTCATTCCGGTCATCAGCCGTTCAATGCGCTCGAGCATCACATTGAAGGTTTCGGACAGGCGATCAATTTCGTCATCGTTTCGCGACAAAGGAAGCCGTCCCGACAGGTCCCCGACAGAAATTTTATTTGCTGCGATGCTGGTTTTATTGACCCGAATTAACATGCGATGACCGGCCAATACACCCCCGATGACGCCGACAACCAGTGTCGCCAAAAGCCACCACACCAGCACTTTCTGCAAGGTGAGTTGGATATCTATGATCGATTGAATATCGCGCCCAACCAAAAGAATTGCCCCTTCAGAAAGGCGGAACAGGCGGGCGCGGGCGGCATGTGTGGTGATTGTCGATCCGACATCACCGGAACCGGTGGAAAAGTTTATGGAAAAGTCCAGCCAGCCGTCTTTCTCGACCATGTTTTCTGGGATATTTTCTAAATTGCCGACAATGTGGTTGCCGTTAATATTGCCGACAAAGTATAATCCAGAACCCGGGCGACCACTTCGTCCGTTAATGGTCCGGGCCAGTTGCGCTATCCCGCCGCTCGTGTACTGTTCGGCCAATCCTTG
Source organism: Rhodospirillales bacterium (assembly GCA_021775095.1). Taxonomy (GTDB): domain Bacteria; phylum Pseudomonadota; class Alphaproteobacteria; order Rhodospirillales; family Casp-alpha2; genus JABMNT01. Next base: position 46,901 of record JAJFII010000033.1, on the reverse strand, counting down.
AATTTCCGCTTTGATTGTTTCGTCCGTCTGACGGGAAAGTTGTTCTGTGCTGGTGATATAAATGAAGCCAAACAGGACAACGGCTGCCAGAAAAAACAGGATCGTGTACCCGAATGCAATTCGGACGACCGATATGCGAAATATGCTGAACGCCTGGGTCATCGGTTAGTGGGGCCTGCCACTGAGCATGTAACCCGCGCCGCGAACCGTATGTAACAAAGGAAGATCGAAATCTTTATCAATTTTGCCGCGAAGTCTGGAGACCTGAACATCTATGACATTGGTTTGGGGGTCAAAATGGTAATCCCAAACATGCTCAAGCAACATTGTCCGCGTGACAACCTGTTCGGAGTGGCGCATTAAAAATTCCAGTAACCGGAATTCTCGTGGTTGCAACAGGATGCGGCCACCGCCCCTGCGAACTTCACGGGTTAAAACATCGAGTGTTAAGTCGGCGACTTCCAGTCTGGTTGCAGCTTGATCGGGTGCATGCCGGCGCGCAAGACTGTCAACCCGGGCCAGCAGTTCAGACATCGCGAAGGGTTTAATTAAATAATCATCCCCACCCGCCTTGAGGCCCTCAACTCTTTGATCCACCGCGCCAAGTGCGCTGAGGAACAATACCGGTGACATCACGTCGAGGGCGCGCAATCGTTTGACCAGGGACAATCCATCCAATCCCGGCAACATGCGATCAACGATGATAACATCAAAAGAACCGGAGAGGGCCATCTCCAGACCACTTTCCCCATCGCAAGCGTGGTCTGTTACATGGCCGTGTTCCGACAATCCCTTTATGATGTAACGGGCTGCGGCCTCATCATCTTCAATGGTCAGAATGTGCATGGCAATCAAACCTCGTTCCAACACCAAGATATAATTTTGTGATCCTTGAAGACAAACAATTTCGGGGACGCCAGGCCCCCGAAACCGTCTGATTCAATTCAAAATCCGCGCAATCAAACCAATGACCTATGCATGTTCAAGATCAAAGGCGACAAATCGTTTGCCCTGTTGATTCTCAAGCCACATCAGCAAGGTCTTGTCGCCGCGTTTTTGCGCTGCGTTTATTGCGGCAACGACTTCGGCGGATGAGGATGTCTTCTTACCGGCGACGGCGATGATCGCATCGCCGGGACGGACACCCTTTTCGGCGGCTTTCGATCCGGGCGTGACGGCGCGGATGATAGCCTTGTTTTCAAAATCGCTCAGGGAGAGACCGATCTTGGGCCCGGTCGGGGTTTCGCTGTCAGACAAAGCAGCGACTTTGGTTCCTGCCATTTTGCCCAGGGTGACTGATTTATTGATTTCGGCACCGTCCCGGATCACTTTAAAGGAAACCTTTTTATCGGGTCCGGCGGCGGCAACTTCGCGCGTCAGATCACGTATAGATTTGATTTTTTTACCGTTAATGTTAACGATCAAATCACCTGCTTTAAGCCCCGCCTTTTGTGCCGGCGTATTTTCCATAACGGCAGCGACAAGGGCACCATCGTGATCCTTTCGGCCCAATGCAGAGGCTAGGTCTTCTGTCATGGGCTGGATATTTACGCCCAGCCATCCCCGTTCAACGACGCCGTCGTCCTTGAGGTCTTCGATTACCGAGGCCGCCAAATTTGCTGGAATGGCAAATCCGATCCCGACATTCCCGCCGCTTGGTGAATAGATGGCAGAGTTAACGCCAATCACTTCACCAGCCAGATTAAAGGCCGGTCCGCCGGAATTACCTTTATTGATCTGAGCGTCAATTTGCAGAAAATCGTCGTAGGGACCAGAGCCAATATCACGTCCGCGGGCTGAAATGATACCGGCGTTTGCTGTGCCACCCAGTCCGAAGGGAGAGCCGACTGTAACCACCCACTGCCCGATTTCCGTTTGGTCGCTGTCGCCGAATGCCACATAAACGAAGTCTGAGCCTTCGACCTTCAATAACGCGAGATCGGTTTTAGGATCGGTGCCGACCAGTTTTGCTGGCAGTTCCTTTCCATCACTGAGTTTGACGGTAATTTTATCAGCCTCACCAACGACGTGGTCATTTGTTACAACATAGCCATCGGCAGAGACAAGAAAGCCCGACCCCAGGCCCTTCTGTTTTGCGGAAGGACCCGGCATTCTGTTTCCTTTAAAGCGATCAAAAAATTGGCCAAAAGGACTGTCTTTTCCAAATTCCGGTATTTGAGGGCCATCCATATCGGAGCCAGAAGTTGCCGATTTTTCGACAAAAATACTGACGACGGCGGGCCTGACCGCTTTGATAACGGATGAAAAGTCAACCATAGCGGCGGCGCGTTCGACGCGAACCGGCGCATCGGATATCGATTTTGCCGTTGCTGCGGCAAAGGGAGCTGCCAGCATTGTTGTCGCCAGCAAGCTTGCAACAATTATTTGTTTTTTACTGAATTTCTTATAGGTGGTCATTGTAAGTCTCCTTAAGGGCTGTTGAATTGCCCGCGAAGATACAAGAACGCCCCTTTCGGAAGCATTTCTGGAACATTAACAGTTGGTAATGTTGAGACGCATTGTTTTCGGGAAACCGTCAATAGTGGGAAAAGCCAACTGCCAGTTATGGCGCGGCTCGCGGCCTTGGTCGCTACTTTGATCAGTTGGTAAGTATTTACCCTAACTCGTGGAATCCACACCGCTATAAGAAGAGTTGCATCAACGACCATTGCAAATTGACGTACACTCAAGCTGCTCTCATGGATGGGTAGAATATTTTTTTTCCTCGACCTCGTAATTGATGGCGATCATCCAGTCCGCGTAACCGACGTCGATGGCTTTCATAGCCTGGATGGCTTCCTGTTTAAACATCATCTCAATGGGCGTGCCGCGACCGGGCCAAATCCGGTATTTGACGCGCAGATACTGGCGCCCCGAACTGGTTTTCTGGATACCTTCGTAATCGGGAGGTGTGCGCAAAATGCCGGGAAACTGTTCATAGACGCCGGTAACAATCTGGCGTACGGATTGTTCCATTTGTTTGACCTGTTGCGGGCCGCCGGTGAGCGTTACATCGGCGATGCAACGCAGATATCCGCGTGGGTACCGGATCACGTTGGCGATCGAGCGGTTCGGAATGTAGACCTCTGCGCCCATGGCGTTGGTTAAGACTGTAAATCTCATACCGAGTCGACGGACAATACCCGTCTGTCCGCCGATCTCTACGATCTCGTCGACGTCGAACAGGCCGGTAAAGATAATCGTCAGCCCAGTAACAAAATCCTGAACAATTCCTTGGGAGCCGAAGGCAACGGCCAGTCCGATGATAGACGCGCTTGCCAGATAGGTTCCGATGGGGATACCGCTTTCGACGAGAACCAGGCCCAAAGCACCAAAATAGATCATGAAAACGAGAAGGCTCGAGACCAGACTGATAACCGTTCGAATTTTGAGCAGTCGACCATGTAGGGCCGACATCATCAATCGACGGCTTGTCCATCGAACAAGGCTAACGATGAGATGGGAGGCTATCGCCAACCCAATGACGAAGATTATTTGCTCCCAGTTATTGAGGTTCCCGTACTTGATGTTAAAAATCGTCAATTTGGTAATACTTTCTTTTTGGTTAAATCCCGATGTGTGAGGTGACACCGATTTACATTAGAACCAGATGGCATCGGTCACTCCACAAGACTATCAGCGGATCCGATATGGCCTCAGAACCATTTGCGGCGGCGAAAATAAATCAACATGGATGCGACGACGCCCACCATCAGCAGCCACACCAGCACATAGCCATAAGGTAAACCCAACTCAGGCATGTTCCAGAACCCTGCAGTTCGGTCGAAATTCATGCCATAGATTCCTGTTATGAATGTGAGCGGAATAAAGATCGTCGCGATCACCGTCAAGACCCGAATAACTTCGTTCATGCGGTTATTGACGCTGGATAAATAAATATCCAGCATGCTGCCCATCATGTCGCGATAGGTCTCGAGCAAATCCATCAGTTGTATGGTATGATCATAACAATCGCGCAGGTAAATCATTGTGCCTTCTTTGATCTGCGCGTGATCATCTCTCAGCAGTTGATTGATGACTTCCCGATGCGGCCATAACATATGGCGCAGCAAAATCAGCTCACGCTTGACGGTATGAATCCTTTCCAGGGTCTCATTATCAGAAGTCCTGAGAATTTGTTCTTCGAGGTCTTCCATCTGCTGGCCAAAGTCTTCGAGCACCGGAAAGCCCTGGTCAATCACCAGATCGAGCAGCCCGTATAAAAGGAAATCACTTCCCCGAGAACGCAACCTGCTGCCGGGTTCCCGTAGTCGATTGACGATTTTCCTAAAGGGCGCAAAGTCCCCTTCGCAGAAACTGATAACAAAGGTGCCACTCAGAAAAAAACTGACCTGCTGGACTTCGACAAGACCTGACTTCATCAAGGGCATACTCATGACGATAAACAACTGGTCGTCGTAAGGCTCGATTTTTGGTCGCTGACCCCTGTTTAGCACATCTTCCAGCGCCAGGTGATGCAGCTTGAAGGCTGCCTGAAGTTCGTGCAATGCAGCTTCTGTTGGGTGGCCTTGAACATGCACCCAGGTCATGCTGTCGCGTTGCAGATAGGGTTGGCACTCGACGGGTTCGATATCCTCCAGAGCTGTTATCTGGTCTGCGGTGTAATCGGTAAGGTGAACTTTTAATTGCGCCGCTTGATCTGCCGGCACCGCAGTCAAGGTCCCCGGCGCGGTGCCCGGAGGATGGTAACGTTTTGTAAAAAAAGCCATGGACCTGGTTTCTTCGCCTGTTATTTAAACCCAGGGAACTATAGGGCATAGGGGCGTCAAAAAACAGTGATAGCCCTGAGCGCTTTGACCGATGCGGAAGTGGCAAAAATCTTATAGGGTCGTCCGTTGCAGATCGGCAGAAACTGGATCGATGTAACCGAGGAGTAAGATCATCTCATCAGACTTGGCGGCAGGCCAAACACAGTTGACGGCGACAATGGCAATGAGCCAAGCAGTTTGGCAGGGCCAAATTACTGGCAGGTCCGCATCGAAGGCATTATCTCAGACAATTAACTGTGAGATGCAGAAGTCCGACGGATTACGCATTGCGCTCAGGACAGAGAGTGATGTGATGTTGACAGGACGTCGGCAGGCGATTCAACAGATGATCACCGACATGCCAACCGTGCAGCGCAATTGACTCTCTTAACCTATCAGGATGTTTCAAGATTGAGGCAAATTAAAGCGAAGCCAGAAAAAACCGGCCGCACCTGAAACCAGAGACCCGGCCAGTATGGCTATTCTACCAATTTCCAAAATTCCGTTTCCCGAAAAAGCCAGGGAATTGAAGAATAACGCCATCGTGAAACCCATACCACCAAGCAACGCTACGCCGATCATTTGTCGCCAATTCACATCTTCTCCCAGGGTGCTGAAGCCAAATATGTGCGCCAGCCAGGCAAAGATAATAATCCCGACAGGCTTGCCCAGCACCAGCCCAACGACAATTGCCAGAGCCGGCGGAGACCCCAGATTTTTTATCGACATGTCGTCCAAAACGATTCCTGCATTGAAAAACGCAAAAAGCGGCACAATAATAAACGCCACCCAAAAATGCAGACCTTGTTCGACAAACAGCAGCGGAATATTTGGGCGTGGCAGATTAAGCCGTAGGGGCAAGGCGAGACCTACGGCAACACCGGCGATGGTTGGATGAATGCCGGATTCTTGAAACGTCAACCATAAAAAAATTCCTGTGACGATATAGAGGGAAGCCCGGCTCACCCCGAACCGGTTCAGGACAAACAGAGCGAAAATGCCCAAAAGTGAAAAAAAGAGATGGCTTACGGTCATTTGGCTGCCATAGAACAACGCAATAATAAGTATTCCGCCCAAATCATCAAAAATGGCCAATGCCGCAAGAAAAAGCTTCAATTCAAGCGGCACCTGTTTGCCCAGCAAAGATAAAATCCCTAGGCTAAGGGCAATATCAGTTGCCGTAGGGATCGCCCAACCGTGTATCAATTCCGGGGAGTTGCGGTTTATAAACAGATAAATCGCCGCTGGGACCACTATGCCGCCGATTGCAGCGAATGCAGGTAAAAGTATTTTCCGCGCACCTGATAAATGGCCTTCGAGAATTTCACGCTTGATTTCAAGAGTTACCGACAAAAAAAAGAAAGCCATCAAGCCTTCGTTGATCCAGAACACCAAAGATTTGTGCAGAATAAAATCGCCGAAACTTACCGCAACCTTCGTATGGTGAAACACATCATAAGCCGATTTCAGTGGTGAATTTACAGAAAGTAACGCAAATATCAATGCTGCGATCATCATGAAGCCGGCCCATTGATCAGCACTGGCGGTTTTACCTACGATGACAAAATGGCGGAACCGCTTTGACATTTCACCTCCTAATCCGGGAACTATCTGATTTTTAAACCTTTAAATCGGTTCAGCAGGCCAATCCACCAAGCTTAACCCGTCATCACACCGTGTGTCGGTCGTGTCAACCAATGTGCCGTATTCCGTCCCATATTGGTGAATTGTACGGCATTGCCAATAACAGTAGCTATCCCGACTTCTCGTCGGGACTGTAGCGACGGTGACGACCGGTCGCATAAATGGATTCTGGGAAAACAGTCGCTTCGTTTGAACCAGCGGTTTTGAGTTGTTGTGCTTACCGGCATTTACCAGAGCTATCAATTCCGCTCCGGCCAATGCCATAACATATTCTACTCCCGGAGTTCTCAATACTTGCCGGTTGCGCTCAGGCCATCCTGCAGGAAGCAGGCCGTCGCTAAATCAACCCCATCACAAACGGTCTATGTTTGTCATATTCACTTTCGAAATTGCAGCTTGAGCGGGCCGATATGCATGGCATGCCGCACTTGTGCGTTGTCGAATGCAGCAAGACCGAACTCGAATGTTTCATCGAGATTTTCGAACTGTACATCATATTTGCTACCGGTCACCAACTTGCGTGATATGACAACTGTCCACATACCGTTTTTCCAGTTCATTGCCGCATCGATATCGCCACGGTCTCCGGCAAAGGGGGCAATAACAATTGAAGCAACTTCATCGCCGCTCCCAAATTTACCGTCATCAAACGAAATTTTGTCGGTTTCATTTATATAATAGGTGCCACCCTTTTTATTTGAGGCAATTGCCCGCTTGTCCATGAACTCTGGCTTGCCGTTCTCCAATTCAATATTGCGATATCCTCCAGCCGTTTTCGGATCGCTTTTGCGACCGGCACCAGGCGCCATTTCTTTGTCGAAGCGTGTGTTGTCGAGGTACTGATCGTCAACCTGACCAACCGGCCCGGTACGAACCGATTTCATGTGCCAAATGTCGCCCAATTCACCCGCACTCATCGTATATTTATTACCGTAGGGCTTATCCAGTTCGCCGGCATGACAACTGGTCATGCAGCCCAATTGGCTAAAGTTTTTAGTAGAATTCCCGATGTTCCAGATTAATGCCAGCTTGTCTTCATAATACAGGTTTTCGTCACCGCCCTTGTCATTTGGGTCGCGTAATTTTTTCCAAGAGCCGTCGGACTGTTTTTGATAGGGTACCCGGCGCACTGATTGTGTCGCGTCCTCATACTGGACCAGAATGTATAACCTGTCACCGGCATGAACGGCCTTAATCGAAGCATTTGTTTTGCCGTCCTTAAAATTCGCGCCACCCATCAACAAAATGGTCAGCGCCTTTGCCTTTGCCCAGGCGGGATCAGTCGCTCCGGCCGTCAATACGGGCGGTTTCTTGACCTTTAGTGCTGTAACGATATCAGCCGCCGATGCCAATCCCGAGAATACCGTAGCAACCATCGCTGCCGCGCTGGCCAAAACCGTCATTTTCTTAACCATGATATCTCCTTTTTCTCGATAATGGTTGCTGCGTCCGTATTTCAATCGACAACAAATCGCTATGTTTAGATCATAATCTAAACGCTGCATTCAGTTTATGATCTACATCAATACGCGGATTGAGCATCGGCGTTACAGTTTCTGGTCTTAGGTCGGTTTGCAAATTTTCACTCGTGCAGAAAACAACTTGAGAGAATTATCCGCCTCCGAGATGGCGTGTGAATTGGTCCAATAGCAATACTAAAAACTGTGACGGTAGTCGGGTATCAGAAGGGCAGATCGGGTTTATGTATATTCGCCTCAAGCGCGGTCTAAATTTGCGACTTGCCGGGAAACCGGCCAACATAAATATTGATCGACCAGCGGTCTCATCCGTTGGTTTGTCCGGCCTCGACTACCCCGACGTGCGGCCTGATTTTTTGGTCGAACAGGGTCAGTCAGTGATTACGGGTCAGCCGCTGCTTCGTGATCGCAGGCGACCGGAAATTATCGTGACTTCGCCCGCCGCCGGCACGGTAACCGGACTAACCCGTCGTGACCCCTCGACGGCGGCCTTTTTTGTCGGCCTATCGGTGAGCGACGTTAACCCGGCAGAATTCAACGTACCGCAGGATTGGCGACGCGGCGATGCGGTGAGTGAAACCTTGCTAGCAAGTGGCCTTTGGAGCAGTTTTTTAGAACGACCTTTTGGCAGGATACCAGACCCCGACGGCAGGCCAGATGCCATACTGGTCACGGCAATGCCGGCAGATGAGCTGGCCCCCGATCCGACGGTCGTTTTAGCGGGCCGCGCAGCAGATTTTTCGACCGGAATTGAGGCACTGGCTCATTTGGCTGACTGTCCCGTTCACGTCTGCCGGGCTCCCGGTTCTGAAATGGCTGCAAATTCAGTTGTCTTTTCTGGTGTTTATCCAGCTGGCCTTCCCGGGACACATATTCATCATTTGTGCCCGTCTGGAAGCGGCAGCCACGTCTGGACATTGAACTATCAGGACGTCTTGGCAATCGGCCATCTTTTTAATACCGAGCAACTTGAAACACATCGTATCGTCACGCTCGCTGGCCCGGGGGTTCTAATACCGACTTTTTTGCATGTACCACTTGGCGCCGACATAGAGGATCTAACGCGCGGGCGCCTTCGCGAGAAATACGGTCGTATCGTATCCGGCCCTTTTCTGTCGGGTCGCGAAACGAAGTATTTGGGCCGTGCACATCTCGAAGTCTGTGTCCAGCTATCCGGCCCGAAGGAAGGTCATCTGTCGATCTTTGCCCACTCAAACGCTGTGGGTCCGATCATCCCCATTGCCGCGCATCAAGATACGTTTCCGTTCGATCTGCCTGTTGTTCCTCTGCTGCGCGCATTGGTCGTAGGCGACAGCGAAATGGCGAGGGATCTCGGGTGCCTTGAATTAATCGAGGAAGACGTCGCTGTGTTGTCCTACATCTGCCCCAGCAATAATAACTACGGGCCCCTGTTACGTTCGGTCCTTGACGAATTAAGGGATGAACTTTGATGCGATCATTGGACGCCCGGATGTCTACCGCCAGATTGCCCGCACTACGGCTGCATGGCTGGTTAAGCGGCCCACGCATCCAATTGTTGTTCATCGTCTCGCTGCTGCCAATCCTAGGTCAGTCTTTTGTCTTTTATGGCGAAGAGGTGTTGCCGGTGCTTGCGTTGAGTATTGCTATTTCGGTTGGTTGGCATGCGTTATTCGCCAGGTTACGCAAACAAAGCCTGGATTTTTCGTCAGTTGTGCCGGCGATCATTTTTGCGATGGTCGTGCCCGCAGACGCGCAACTTTGGCAAATCGCGCTCGGGATCTCCTTCGGATCGGTCGTTGGTGTACATCTGTTTGGCGGGTATGGCTGGAATTTTCTCAATCCTGTGGCGGTGGCATTAATTTTCCTGGTTTTTTCATTTCCAGACGCCAGCTACGGCAATACATTTCCGGTCGCCTGGCAGTGGTGTGTGCCCGGCACCATTCTGCTCGTGTTTACTGGGATCATATCATGGCGTATTATTCTGGCCGCCGCAGGTTCATCGGCCTTGGCCCTTTACCTTCTTACAGGTTCCAGTTCAGATGCGTTCCTGGCGGTCTCAGGATTTGCTTTCGTTCTTGTATTTGTCGGATGCGATCCGATTGCGACGCCGAGCACCAACTCCGGCCGGTGGGTCTATGCAATTTTGGCAGGTTGCCTGGCGGCATTGGGGTTGGCGAGCGGAAAACCACAAACAGAAGTATTTATATCCGTCGTTTTGCTCGGAGGGTTATTCGCACCACTGATAGATTTTAGCATGGTTCGTATCCAAATGTGGCGGCGGCTAAGACGAAATGGGGCGCGTCATGGCTAACCTCAATCCCGCATACTGGTGGCAGCGCCTGCTTGCCTTGCCCAATGACAGCAGAACAAAAACGCTGGCAGTGGCAATGCTTGTTGCGTTGTCCGCAGCAGTTCTCGTTTCTACTGCGTCGGTTCTTTTGCGACCCATTCAAGAAGAAAACCGTGAGCGTGAACGGCAGGCGCAGATTACCGCACTGGTTTCAGCAGCCATAGGCGATGTCGGGCCGCTCCAAGCCCGGGTGGTCGATCTTAGCACAGGCAATTTCGAACCTGACATTGATGCCGTAACATTCGATCAGCGCGAGGCCGCACGCGACCAGACAAGGAGCGTCGCTATTCCCACTGAAAACGATTTTGCAGGGCTTGGACGGCGCGCCAAACATGCACGGATTTTTATCCAGGAAGTGGGCAGTAAAATCGACCTGATCGTACTGCCGGTGCATGGTCTCGGATATCAGTCATTGCTTTCTGGTTATCTGGCCCTGCGCGGGGACTTTAACACTGTCGCCGCACTTAGTTTCTACGACCAGGGGGAGACACCCGGGCTGGGATCACGCATCACCGAAGCAAACTGGCAAACCAACTGGCGTGATCGCAAGATAGCCGACGAAAGCGGGGCAATAAGGATCACGGTGGCACGTGGCAAAGCCGAGGGGCCGTTTGAGGTCGATGGTATTTCTGGCGCGACACGCACCGGACAAGGAGTCAGTAATATGCTGCGTTACTGGCTAGGCAAACACGGGTTCGGGCCATTGCTCGACCGATTGCGGAAGGAAAGTTCGTAATGCTTGGACCCGACAGAAAATTTCTGACAGACCCTCTCATTGACAACAATCCGGTTACCCTGCAGATACTGGGTATCTGCTCGGCGCTGGCAGTGACGACGTCGCTTCTAATGGCACTCATTATGAGCGCTGCCCTGACTTCTGTTCTTGTTATATCCAACGGGACGATCAGCATTATCCGCCACCATGTCCCTTCGGCCATTCGCCTGATTGTGCAGATTATTATCATCGCCTCGCTGGTGATCATTGCTGATGAAGTCCTTAAGGCCTACGCGTTTGAGGCCAGTAAACGCCTCTCAGTTTTCGTCGGATTGATTGTCACCAACTGCATCGTACTGGCTCGCGCCGAATCCTTTGCCATGCGGAATCCACCTTTACCGAGCCTGATGGATGGGCTTGGGAATGGGCTGGGTTACAGCCTGGTCCTGATTCTCCTGGGGACTGTTCGCGAGTTGTTGGGGGCGGGCACCCTGTTGGAAATAACAGTTCTTACAACGACAAAGAACGGCGGTTGGTTTGAGCCGCTTGATTTGATGCTGAAGCCGGCAAGCGCTTTTTTTATGCTCGGATTTTTGGTTTGGATTATTCGTACAGTCCGTCCCCATCAGGTTGTAGTGCCAGAATTTAGCGCCGCGACAATGGAAGCAAAGGGCGACTAGATGATCGAACTTCTCGCTAAAACGATATTTGCTGAAAACCTCCTGTTGTCCCTGTTTCTCGGTATGTGCACGTTTCTTGCCGTGTCGACCCGTGTTGCCACGGCCGCAGGACTTGGTGTCGCTGTAATTGGGGTTCAGGCCATCACGATCCCGGTCAACTACCTCATTTTCACCTATCTTTTGCAGAAAGGGGCATGGCAATGGGCAGGTTTAAGAGACATGGATCTGGGCTATCTTAAACTCGTTTGCTTTATCGGTGTTATCGCTGCTTTGGTCCAGATTTTAGAGATGGTTCTCGAACGTTTTGCACTGCAACTTCACCGCAAGCTCGGAATTTTCCTGCCGCTTATCACAGTCAACTGTGCAATCCTGGGTGCCAGTCTGTTCATGGTCGAACGCCGCTACGACTTCGCCGAAAGCATTGTCTATGGCATCGGTACTGGATCTGGCTGGATGCTTGCGATCGTTACCATGGCTGCCATCCGCGAACGACTTCGATACAGTAATGTTCCGCAAGGCCTCCGCGGCCTCGGTATCGCTTTCATCGTGACCGGGCTGATGTCACTTGGCTTTAACGGTTTTGGCGGGATCAGCTTGCCATGACAGATATTTTGTTCGGTATCGCCGCATTCACCCTCGTCGTGCTGTTCCTCGTCGTCTCTGTGGTCGTCGCGAAATCGGTCCTGCTCCCCAGCGATCCGGTATCCATAAGCATTGAAAGAAGACAAACGCTCAACGACACGACCGGACGGAAACTGCTGACCGCACTGACGGACGCCGGTATCGACTTGCCGGGAACCTGCGGTGGGGCCGGAACCTGCGGATTGTGCCGCGTCAAGGTCCTGAGCGGTGCCGGCAAACCGCTGCCGGCAGAACGGGCTGTTCTCAGCCGTACAGACCTAAACGCAGGTCTTCGGCTGGCTTGCCAAATTACGCTGCGTGAAGATGTCTCTATCGACCTGCCACCGTCATTGCTTAATGTGGTAAGTTTTACGGCCCAGGTTCGGATCAACCGGACTATTGCGCCACTCATCAAGGAACTGGTTATTGATTTGCCGACGAATTGCGGGCTGGAACCGGAACCCGGCGCTTTTGTTGAAGTGACGGCGCCGCCCTACGAGCTGTCTTTCGCTGATATTTCCGTCATGCCTGAGCATCAGGGGATTTGGGATCAATTGGGTTTGGTCCACCTTTCGGCACGGAGCAAACATGCCGTGACGCGCGCTTATTCGGTGGCGAACAGACCCTCCGATGTCGGCGCGTTGACATTTAATATCAGGCTTGCTTTGCCGCCACCGGGATCGGATTTTCCGCTGGGGATTGTCTCGTCATGGCTGTTTGGCCTTGCGCCGGGCGATACCGTAGCGGTCCGCGGTTCGTTTGGTAATTTTCGGGTTCAGCTAACACGACGCGAAATGATCTTTATCGGTGGCGGCGTCGGAATGGCACCGTTGCGCGCGATGGTCAGCGACCAACTGGATGGAGTCGGAACGGACCGCACCATCAGCTTTTGGTATGGCGCGCGGAGCGGCCTCGACATAATTTACGACGACGAATTTAAGGATCTTGCCCGGCACCACAAAAACTTTACCTGGACGGTTGCCCTGTCCAATCCCAAACCAGAAGACGGCTGGGAAGGCCCAACAGGGTTTATTCACGATGTGGTTTATGATCTCTATCTCAGCAAGCACTCGGCACCGGATGCCTGTGAGTATTATTTGTGTGGCCCTCCGCTGATGATTGCGGCTGTGCGCACAATGCTCGACGAAATCGGGGTAAATTCCGAGAGCATTTACTTCGATGATTTCGGGAGTTGACCCATGAATTGGACACGACGTGAACTAATGGTTGGTGCCTTCGGGATGATAGGGACAGCCTTAACACCAGGGATTTCCAAGCCCCAGGACGCTAAAACGAACGTGGTCGAAATCGGCGGTATTGCCTTCGGGACGACCTGGCGAGCTCTGCTCGCACCGGGCACCGAGACCGTACGGCTGGGGCACGACATCAGGCAGTTGCTTGGTTCCCTCAACGCCATACTATCCCCATTTCACAAAACATCTGAGCTTGCCCGACTTAATGCCGCCGATCATCAGATTGACGTCTCTAAATCGCTGGCAGATGTCCTATACGAAGGGCTTCGAATTGCACGCCTGACGAATGGTGCCTTTGATCCGACGGTTGGGCCCGCAGTCGCCCGATACGGTTTCGGTCCACTCCGGGAATACGTGGCCGCCACAGCGCCTATATCAGATTACCGTGGTTTGGAACTGGCTGGATTGACAGTGACCAAATCCGGCCGTTCTTGCACATTCGACCCCTGTGGTATCGGCAAGGGTTACGCGCTCGATCGTCTCGGCGATCTGATTTTCGACCGCGGAGTAAATTCCTTCTTCGTCGAATTTGGTGGTGAAGTTCTCGTCTGTGGGCACCATCCGTCGGGCAGACTCTGGCGAACCGCAATCGAAGATCCCACGCCGGGTGCCCCGAACCCGCGACATGCAATTACAATGGCCGGCGGCGCACTTGCGACTTCAAGTGACCGGCGCAATGCCTATGTGGTTGGAGGCCGACGTTACAGTCATATCATCGACCCGCAAACGACAGCTCCGGTCAATAATGGTGTCGCCTCGGTCTCTGTCTTGGCGGGCTCGGCAATGACGGCCGACGCCCTTGCTACGGCCTTCATGGCAATGGGAGTGGGCAGTGGCTTTGCATTGGCTGAACGTGAGGCAATACCGGCTTTATTTGTTTTGCGCGAAGGGGTGTCCTATCGAGACATTGCGACAGCAGCGTTTCGCGATTATTTGATAACATAGAGACGAGGGAGAGCGACTTGTTATTGGAATTTGCATTGGCCTTTTGTATTATTGCCCTGTCAGCAGCTGGCCTTGGTATCGGCTTGCTGTTTGGGGGTCGAGCACTTCAAGCAAGCTGCGCAACAGCAATGATCTCAGACGATGGGCTCTGTCCCGCATGTGGACGGGAAACGACGTGCGATGGAAATACCTCATGAGCATTGCCCCTACAGTAGCAGACTATATGGCGAAATCTCTGGTTACATTTGGGCCCGATCTGGAAATCATCAAAGCCATGCGTATCCTGCTTGAGAAGGACGTTTCTGGTGCACCCGTTGTCGATGCGGAAGACCGGGTCGTTGGTATTCTTACAAGTCGGGACTGCATGCACGTCGCCTTCAGTGCGAGTTATTATCAAGAATGGGGGGGGAGGGTAGCTGAGTATATGACCTCTCCAGTGGAGACGATCGATTCGGCAACTGATGTTGTCACGGCTTCGCGGCGATTTCTGGATAGTCGTTATCGTCGATTTCCGGTACTTCGAAACGGTCGGTTAGTTGGCCTAATTAGCCGGCACGACATTTTGCGGTCGCTGGTCGATATGTGGTCCTCTCATGCTGTCCAGACATAAATTGAGCAGGCCTTGATCAAGACGGATACTCTAACGTTCCTGTTAACATCCTGTTGTTTCCTCAATCTTACAAGGAAAACGTCAAGCTTAGTCCGTGATGTCATTGGTTAAGGTGCCCGGATCGATATTCCGATTAAACCGAATTGTAGGCAGCCATTTCATCACGGGGCGGCGCGGGTCAAGTTGGCCCGAAAACGTTCCAGCCAAACCAAGCGGTTTTTTATCTCGCCGATTTCACGATCCAGCCAATCGAGAAAATGCCCAGGATCTTGAGCGTAGTGTTCGTGCAAATCCATTAACCGTGTTAATTCAATTTCTGCCCGCTCCGATAACAGGTCGGCCTGGTTGAGTTGGTCCGGTTTTGCCAGCAAATGAAGGTATCTGAATTTCAGGGCTTCAATCAGCTTATTGTGATCTGAATCCGTTGCCCGGATATTCGCCGTGAGCAGGTCGGCCAGCTCATGACGTCCCTTGTCGGTAATTTCGAACAGCGGGTCATCGGCCTGTTCGTTAGCTGTTTCGACCAGTCCCTCATATTTTAACAGTTCGATGGACGTACCCAGGACGTCCAGCGAAGGACCTTGTACCCGGTCAATGAAATGCCGAACCGCGACCGTCAATCGGCTGTAGGACAAATCGCGGTCCGCTAAGATACCCAGCGCACAAAACCGCACGGCTTCTTTTGGAGTGAGTGTATGATCCGCGTACATTAAGTGTCCCTGTCACGGTGCGAATATCGTAGCTGGCAAAAGTATAGGCCAAATTGGCCTATGCCGCCAGTTTCAAACCCAATCGTTCCCAAACATCTTTCATAGCCAAAATCAGATGATCCATATCGGTGTCGCTATGGAGCGGAGTAGGGGTAAACCTCAAACGTTCGGTTCCGCGTTCGACAGTCGGGTAATTAATTGGTTGAACATAAACGCCGTGGTCATCGAGCAACATATCACTGGCTCTTTTGCAAAGCACCGGGTCGCCCACCAAAACAGGTACAATATGGCTGACCGACGGCATGACATCGATTCCGACTTCGCGCAATCTGTTTTTCAGGGTTTGCGCGCGCTCCTGATGGTGGTCCCGCACTTCGTTGTGGTCTTTCAAATAACGGACGCTGGCCTGGGCAGCGGCGGCAATCGCCGGCGGCAGAGAGGTCGAGAAGATAAAGCCATTGCCGTAACTGCGAACAAAATCACAAAGTGCGGCAGAACCGGCTATATATCCACCAACAACACCAAACGCTTTGGCTAAGGTCCCCTGAATGATGGTTGGTCGGTGCATCACACCGTCGCGTTCACATACGCCACCGCCGCGGTTTCCATATAAGCCAACGGCGTGGACCTCATCAATGAACGTCATGGCACCATATTTGTCAGCCAGATCGCAGATTTCCTTGATCGGCGCAATATCGCCGTCCATCGAATAGAGAGATTCAAAAGCAATAAGTTTGGCACGGTCAAGCGGATAGGCCTTCAGTTTTTTCTCCAGATCGAGCACATCATTATGGGCAAATACGACCTTTTCGCATTTGCCATGGCGGATCCCTTCAATCATGGAGTTATGATTTTTTGCATCAGATAAAATGACCAGGTCAGGTATTCTTTCGCCAAGCGTCGCCAGGGCCGTCATATTCGCCATCCAACCGGAACCCAGCAGGAGCGCAGATTCACGACCATGCAAGTCAGCAAGTTCCCCTTCCAACAAAACATGGGCATGATTTGTCCCTGCAATATTACGGGTGCCACCGGCACCAACGCCGCACTTGTCGGCGGCCTCATGCAGGACTTTTAGAACCTCTGGATTTTGGCCCTGTCCCAAATAGTCGTTTGAACACCAGACTGTTACATCGCGGATTCCATCTTCCGTATGGTTCGCCGCAGACGGAAATTGCCCGGCCCGACGTTCCAGGTCCGCAAATACCCGGTACCGCCCCTCCTGTTTGAGGTCTTCAATACGGTCGGTAAAAAACCCTTCGTAATCCACAATGTCACTCCTGTCATCGTTTGGCCTGTTTTATCAGGTCAAAAGCCCTTCCGCTTTGACCCAGATCAAAGTTTCATCCAGGCCCTTGGTAAAACTGGCGACCATTTCCGAAATCTCACTTTCGTTGATGATCAATGGTGGGCAGAATGCCAGTGTATCACCAACGGCCCGAATTATCAGTCCATTTTCTAATGTTTTTGCCTGACAATAAGCACCAACCATATCTTTGGGGTCGAAGGAGGTCTTTGTTGATTTGTCCTGAACCAGTTCAACGCCGGCAATCAAACCGAGGCCCCGTATTTCGCCGACCAGCGGATGGTCCTGTAAGGTGCGTAGACCGGTTTGCAAGTGGGGGGCCATGGCCTGAACGTGGCCGATAATGTTACGTTCTTCATATATATTGAGGGTTTCCAGGGCGACAGCAACCGAGACAGGGTGACCCGAATAGGTGCCGCCGTGGCCAAAAACGCCAAGTTTTTCACTCTGTCCGACCATTGCCTGAAATATTTTATCATTGATCAGCAGTGCCGATATGGGCAGATAGGCCGACGACAGCTGTTTGGCCATGGTTATCATATCCGGTTTCATGCCGAATGTGGTAGTTCCCCACATGTTTCCGGTACGTCCAAACCCACAGATGACCTCGTCGGCGACCATCAGAATGTCGTGTTTTTTTAACAGGGCCTGAATTTTTTCGAAATAGGTCGCCGGCGGCACAAGGACTCCGCCAGCACCCATAATCGGTTCGGCAAAAAACGCAGCGATGGTTTCCGCCCCTTCGCGTTCGATCAATTCTTCCAGATCCTGAACGCAGCGGCTGGCAAATTCTTCTTCGCTTTCGCCGTCGACGCCGAACCGGTAATAATGTGGGCAACTGGTGTGCATGATGCCATCAATGGGTAAATCAAATTCATTGTGCAGGTGGGGAAGCCCCGTCAGGCTGGCCGAACATACAGTGACACCGTGGTACCCCTTAATTCGTGAGATGATTTTTTTCTTCTGTGGTTTTCCGATGGCATTATGATAATACCAGATCAGCTTGACGGCTAAATCCGTAACTTCCGATCCCGAATTGGCGAAAAGTGCCTTAGACATGGGAACCGGTGCCATTTTCACCAGCCGTTCTGCCAGTTCAATGGTGACGTCAGGCGTTCGCCCGCCAAATCCGTGGTAATAGGGCAGGCGTTTGAACTCACGCAGGGCGGCGTCAATCAATCGATCCTCGCTGAATCCCAAAGACGTGCACCAAAGTCCAGCCAAACCTTCAATATAAGAATTGCCATTGTCATCGGTAACCCGTACACCGCTGCCGCTTTCGATGATGTGAGGGCCATTTTCCTGGTGCGTCTTCAGATTGGTATAACCATGTACATGGTAGGCGATATCTCGTGCGGATGCAGAATTAACGCGAGTGTTCATGTCGGACCCCTTTATTCAATTGATTTCCATAATCTTAGATACACCTTTAATTCTTGGCGTCTAGAGAATTCCCGGAATAATGGCGTGCCCGCTGACCCTGACTTTTATTTCGTGACAAGGCGGGCACCACAACGCGATGCGGCATAACGGGGATAAGGCGCGACACTGTCACGGAAAAAAGACCAGGGCCTGCGGCGCGGTATACGGATCCGCGTTGCATTCCTTACTTAGGGTCCTGACCCTTACAGTTTTACCCACAACATGCCGACGGCGGTCCTTATCTATCCTTGAGAATGGATCGTCTTCGGGTCCAGGGCGTCGCGAAGACCGTCGCCGAGAAAATTAAAGGCAATGACCGTTAAAAATATCAGGGCGCCGGGATAAAAAGCCAATTGCGGAGCTTCCCAGATTAATTCCTGGGCGTTGGTCAGCAAATTTCCCCAACTGGCGATCGGCGGCTGGATACCAAGGCCCAAAAAACTAAGGACCGATTCCAGCAGAATGATATTGCCAGTCGACAACGTCGTCGCGACGATAATCGATGCGGCAAGATTTGGCAGAATATGAACCCGCATAATGCGCCAGGATGTGGCACCCTGGGCACGCGATGCCCGAACGTAGTCGCGTTCGCGCAAGGCCAGGGTTTCTGCCCGCACGAGCCGCGCGACAGTTGTCCAACCGGCGAGTGCAACAATAATAGAAATGCGAAACAGGCTGGCGTTTTCGGCGTTGATGAGGGCCACAGGCACACCCAGTTTGGATAAATCGATGGCCGCCAGGACAATCAAAAGGGGCAGCAGGGGGAGGGAAATAATGCCGTCAGTAAACCGCATCATAAGGGCATCAAGACGGCCACCGAAATAACCGGATATGAGACCGACTACAGTGCCAATAAGCGACGCAAATAAAGCGGCCGTGATACCGACCAACAGGGACACCCGACCGCCGTCGAGCAACCGGGCCAGGAAATCACGGCCCAATTCATCGGTACCAAGGGGGTGCAGGGATGACGCCGGCTGAAACCGCATAAACAGATCGACGGTCTGCCCGTCAAGCACCAACAGGGATTTCCATAACGGCGCGCCACCTGCCAGCAGTCCCATCCAGATCAGCAGGAAACCGCTTGCAATGGCCAGTCGGTGTTGACTGAACCGGTGCCACACCAGGCTTGTCGGGTGATCTTTGCGGGTTGTCACGCGTCGCCCTTTGCAAATCCTAAGCGTGGATCCAACCAGGTGTATGCCACATCGGCCATGAAATTGCCGAGCAATGTTAACAGGGTGGCAAACAGCAGGGAAACCAATGCCAGGTTATAATCGTTGCCCATTATGGCGTCGAAGATCAGTTTTCCCATGCCCGGGTAGGCAAATATGGTCTCGGTGACCAGGGCACCTGAAAACAGGTAACCAAAATCAAGGGCGATCACCGTTGTTACCGGTATCAAGGCATTTCTGAGGGCATGTCTGGTGATCACCTGGGTTTGACTTAAACCCTTGGCCCGCGCGGTGCGTATGAACTCGTGGCGTAATGTCTCAATCATTGACGCCCGCATGTATCGGGCGTGACCGCCAATACTGGCAAGGGTTAAACTGGCAATTGGCAAAACCAGATATTTTGCCCGTTCCCAGAGGCCGGATGCGCCTGCGGCATCGGCGGTGCCGCCGGCCGGTAAAATACCAAATATGACAGAGAACAATGTGATCAATAACAAGGCGAGCCAGAAGGGTGGGACAGAGATACCGGCAAATACAAACAAATTGATGCTGTAATCCAGTTTTGAATAGGGTTTGATGGCGGCTAGGATGCCAAGCGGCAGGGCGATGCCAAGGGCTATTACAAAACTGCTGCCGAGCAATATCGCGGTATTGCCAAGGGCCGGCCAAATGACCTCAAAAACCGGGCGTGAAAATAACCGCGAATAGCCAAAATCCCCGGTGACGGCACCTTCCAGCCAATGCAGGTACCGTTCGGTTATTGGCCGATCTAAGCCGTATAAGGTCCTTAGCCGCGCCGCGCCCTCGGTCGTCATGTTGGGGTCAGATGTGATCATTAAATCAATGGGGTCGCCTGGCATTAAGCCCATCAAGCCATAGATGGCATAGGACATGATCACGATGACGGCCATCGATTGAAACAGCCTGCTGAAGACAAATTGGATCATATCGTGCCTAGGGGCGTATCTCCCAATTCTCGACCCAGAGGGTTGTCGAATACTGGTGGCCGGTTGGTTCCACGCCGGACAACCATTTTGGCAATATGAAGGCGTTGGCCCTGAAATAGAGGGGAATTACCGGCAGGTCTCGGGCATAAATATGCTGCAATTGGCGCCATAGGACCAGGCGTTTGGATTTGTCCAGTTCCGTTTCGATCCGTTCCAGCAATTCATCCATTGCGGGGTTTTTGTAAGACGTGTAATTTTGCCCAGAGAAATTATTGCTTTTGGTGGGAATGTGGTTGGAATGCAGGGTCGTCCGGGGGATGTTCTCCGGCGACGACATCCAGGCATACATACCCATTCCCGTATAACGGCGTTCGGTCATGGTTTGGCCAAAAAACACGCGGGCCGGTTCGTTCTTTATTCTGACGTCAATGCCAACGGCTTTCCACTGGCTTTGCAAGATTTGTTGAACCAATTCGCGAGTCCGGTTGCCGGCCGTTGTCATAAGTTCAAAACCGAGTTTTTGCCCCTGGCCATTAATTCGGAATCCCGTATCGCCCATGCGCCAGCCTGCCGCATCGAGCAAAGTTGCAGCCTGTTTTGGGTCGTAGCCATATTTGGGCACATCATCAGCAAACACCCAGTCCAATGGATTAACACTGGTGTGGGCGACAGGTTGACGCCCCCCAAACAAACGTTCCGATATGGTTTGGCGATCAATGGCATGAACTAATGCCTTACGCACCCGCAGATCCTGGAGGAATGGATTTTCCAGATTGAGGTCAATGTGTTCATACACAAGCCCTGGTTTATAAAGGATGTCATACTTTTGTTTGTGGCGTTTTTCAAAAGAAATAGCCTGGTCGATGGTCAGACCGAGTTCGCCGGCAATCATATCGATGCCGCCGGACAGCAGGTTGGCTTCCAGGGCCGCCGTGTTGCCGATGGCACGGACAACAATCTGTTTGAATTTGGGCGGTCTGCCATACCACGTCGGATTGGGTTCCAGGACAACGTGTGAGCCCGTCGCCATTTCGGTCATTAAATAGGGGCCAAAAAACAAACCTTTATTCAGGGCGTCCGTATCATAGGCAGTTCTGTTTTTGTAAGCGCCCGGTTCACTGAATTTTTTTTCCTCAAGGTGGGCCGGCAACAGGTTAAAATCATTAATTCCGTTGTAGTCAAAGGTCAGTTTATCAAAATGCAATGTGAACGATTTGTCGGAGAGGGTGTCGATTTTATAAATGCTGCGATAGAGTTCAATATTACCGACGCCGGATTTTTGATGTCGCCCGACCTTCCAGGTGAATACCGCGTCTTTTGTAGTGACCGCAACACCATCGCCCCATGTGGCTTTGGCTTGAATGGTATAGGTGACGGCAATTCCCTGTTTACCGTCAGCCGTTAATTCCGGTTTGGCCAACCCATTTTCAATGGTCGGAAGTTCGGTGCATAACATACAGACCAGATTCCAGTCCTTGTCATAGGTCGTAAATGGCCGTGCAACCATGGCATGGATGTAGGATTTTGCAGCCATCGCGTCGATATTGGGGTGAAAGGTTGACGGAAACTGGGTGATTCCGATTACAAGTTTTTCTCTGGCGGCAAAAGCCGGAGACATATTTGAAACCACAAATGTCAAAGCGGCACATGCCAGTCGTTTAGCGAATTGCATGGGACTTATCCTCTTCATTGAGATAATAGGCGATTAGCGCCCGACCGGCGGGCAACAACCAGTTGGCCGCCCCCATCATGTAACCCCTAATTTGTCCTGACCTGTCGACCATAAACGACCAGGGCAGACCCTCCCGAATCCCGTAAGAGCGGATGGATTTGGACAGGGGATCCGACAATTGAGGCAGCGCCGAAACGCCTAAGCGTTTAAAGTATCTGGCGATGACCGCCGAGTCGGTCTCGTCGAGATTGACGGTAACCACTGCAAAATCGCGATCTTCGACGGCCTTGGCCAGTCTATCCAAATCCGGCATTTCATAGAGGCAGGCGGCGCACCAGGTCGCCCAAAAATTAAGTAAAATTACCTTGCCCTGATACCGGCGAATATTTGTGATGCCGTTTGTTGGTGTGTACCAGGAAACGATGGGTGCCCGATAGGCAGGGACGACGACCGTGAAGGGACGGCGTTTTCCGTTAAATGCAGGCACCTCAAATGCAGGCACCTCTTTTGCGCTGATATCAGTGGGGACGTACAGCAGAGGCAAAAGTACCAGGAGCCGGAGAA
Organism: Rhodospirillales bacterium; assembly: GCA_021775095.1. Taxonomy (GTDB): domain Bacteria; phylum Pseudomonadota; class Alphaproteobacteria; order Rhodospirillales; family Casp-alpha2; genus JABMNT01. Next base: position 24,058 of record JAJFII010000033.1, on the reverse strand, counting down.
GATACATAATTTATCACTGCTGCAAATCGGGTTTGGCGAGATGCTCGATTGGTTTGTCGACATAAAGTCCGAGGTCCGTCGGGTCGAGGCCGAGCCGAGAGCATAGGGAAACGATTTCGATTTGATCCGCCATGCGATCTCCCGAATTGACTTCACAAATGGCAATACAAATCCGCAACATAAGAGCGCCGTTATCGGCATTCTTGGCAATTCGATCCATTGCCAGAAAAGCGGTTTCGTGTCCGGTAGCTGGATGTTCGAGGATCAGGTCCGTAAATTCGTTAAAAATGTCAATGCCTTCGTGCGGGTCAAATATTTTCAGTTGCTGCAGGCTCTGCATGATTTGATCAACCCGAACCCGCTCAGCAAAGGAGACTTCGCCGTCGGCCGTGGCAACCATGGCGCAGGCCGCCATTACACCTTCGAGAAAGGGACGGTTTTTCTGCCGTTCCATATGGGAAAGATAATTGCGTTTTAGGTTTTCTAAAAATCCACTCATCCGCATCTCCGCTTCGTCGTTGTTTGATGATAACAAAAATATCAACTCTGGAAACGGCGTCCCCGATCACAAGTGTATGACGGGGTCGCCCACTGATCAGTAAGAATCCCGACCGCCGTGGGCACCGGACCAGGTGATGGGATCATCGAGAAACTTGCTGACATCTTCCAGGGCCTGTGGGCTGAAATATTTTCCTTCCGTGGCCACTCGGAGAACATCGTGCCAGGTGCATAAAAAATGAAGTTTGACGCCCGCTTCTTCGAGGGTGTCCAAGGCACCTGGGAAAATATCATAAAAAAAGACGACAAAAATGTCGGATACATTGGCTCCGGCATTACGTATGGCATTGACGAAGTTGATTTTCGATCCGCCGTCCGTCGCTAAATCTTCAACAAGCAAAACCTTTTCGGCTTCCGCCAATTGTCCTTCGATTTGTGCATCGCGGCCAAATCCCTTGGGTTTTTTTCTTATGTACAGCATTGGTGTGGATGTGGCTTCGGCGATCCATGCGGAATAGGGAATGCCTGCTGTTTCGCCGCCAGCGACCTTGTCTACGCCATCCAATGCACCGTTAGTTCGTAACATTTCAACGCCCATTTCGATAATCCGACGGCGGGCTTCAGTAAAGGAAATGATCCATCGGCAGTCAATGTAAACAGGACTGGCCCAGCCAGCCGTAAACCGGTAAGGCTCTTCCGGTCGGAAGTTTACGGCCTTTATATCCAAAAGCCATTTTGCGGTTTCGTGGGCGGCTTGCGGAGAAGCCGTGGCATTCGACATTGTTGATCCTTTCTGATGCATCCTATTTTAGGCAGGTTTGTCCTATTTCTATTGGAATTCCGGTTACCGCACAATCGGCATTCGTGCAAACGACGGCGAATTTGTCACATGACTAGTGGTGGGACTCTAATCTATGATGGCGACTGGACGTGTTGTCAGGTCCCTGCGACGATGATGTCATGACCTGTAGGACGCGTTTTCGGGTGATCGTCGGCATTTATCTTCCGGGTATCCTATTTTTGAGGCAACCCACCGGGGGCAGGACTTAACATTTATGACAGGCCAATTACCCATGAACCGTGAACAACGACGACGCCAGAGGAAACGCGAAAGAGCCAAAGAAAACATCCCGCCCGTGGATAGGGCCCAAGCCGAGGCCCTCGGGCGTGCCCGCCACCTGTTGGAGACCGGTGATTTGCAGAATGCCGATGAACTTTGTCAGGACATTTCTGCCAGTATTCCGCTTGATGCCGAGCCTTTTCATTTGCGCGCCGTCATTCAATACAGATTGGGTCATTTACCTAAAGCCGGCGAACTCATTTTAGAAGCCATCACCCGCAACGACGACGACCCGGAAATACATTCAAATTGTGGCGCGATAATGAATATGTTGGGCCGTTATCCGGAAGCCGAGGCCGCTTGCAGGCATGTGATTGAACTGGACCCGAGGCGCGCTGACGCTTATGGCAACCTCGCCGTTGCCTTGGAAATGCAGGGGCGATTGGACGAGGCCATCGAGGCTGCACGGCACGCTTTGAGCCGGCAACCGGATTATCCTGAAGCCCGTATTAATCTGGGCAATATGCTGGTGCGTACCGGCGACGTGATCGGTGCCGTTGAGGCCTACGTCAGGACAATTGAACAGGCACCTGAAAACCCGGTGGCACACGCCAATCTGAGTGTCGCCCTGCTCCGCCTGCAGGAGGTAGACGCGGCGGAGACCTCCGCGCGGCAAGCCCTTGGTATAAATCCGGTTTATCCAGAAGCCTTGAATGCCCTCGGAAACGCCTTGGCGGCGCAAAACCGTTTTGCCGAGGCCATTTGCCAATTTGACAAGGCCCTGGCGCTGCAATCCACCTATATTGAAGCGTCACTCAATCGGGCTGCGGCACTTCTAAAAAAGGGCGAAATTGACCATGCGGTGACGGCCTATCGGCATTTGATTGTCGACGGGAAAGCCGCAGGAGAGGTGTTCTTCGGGCTGGCAGTCGCGCTGTTATCCATTGGTGAAACGGACGATGCAATAGCGGCATTTAGAGACGCAATCAGAGTGAAGCCCGCCCTCGGGAATGCCCATTACAATTTGGCCTGTGCGTTGGGTGCGGCGGTGAAGGATGTCGAATTTGAGCAAATGAAAAACCTGTTGGCCGAGACAATAACACCAACCGCCGAGAAAATACCCCTGTATTTTGCGGTTGGCGAAATTTCCGATAAACGGGGGGCGGTGGAAGATGCTTTTGCCGCCTTCAGGGCAGGCAATGCCTTGCGAAAACAGGCCCTCTTACAAAATGAAATCCGATTTGACCCGGCTTCCCTGGAGCGTGACGTCGACGCAATCATTGCTGCATTTCCCGCTGGACATCAACCGGCGCGCGAAACCGTCCATTCGGACATTGATCGTCCTGTTTTTATTGTCGGGATGCCGCGTTCAGGGACAACGCTCGTTGAGCAAATTCTTGTTGCCCATCAGCAGATCGATAGCCTGGGTGAGGCGGCCTCCTTTTTAGGTATTGAAGAGCCCTTTGAGGATCTGCGCGAAGCAACTTTACGGGCATTGGCCAAACCCTTTATTGAACAGACGCTGGCAACGCGAATCATTGATAAAACACCTTTTCATTTTTTGTCGATTGGCCTAATTGAACGGGTTTTCCCCCGGGCCCGGATTATCCATTGCCGGCGGCGACCGGATGATGTGGCGCTATCGTGCTATTTTCAAAATTTTATCAGCGATTATGCCTGGGCGACGGAGCTTGCGGACATCCGCACCTTTATGGCGGCCGAAAAGCGCCTGATGGATCATTGGAAAGACGTTTCGACGTTGCCAATCCTTACCATCGATTACGAAAACCTTGTAGAAAACACAGAGCGGGTCGCGCGTGAACTGCTCGACTTTTTGCAACTGGACTGGGATGCCGGTTGTCTGGATTTTCATGCGTCGGGGGCCAAGTCATTCAGTGCCTCGAATTGGCAGGTTCGAAAACCCGTTTATACGACGGCAGTAAACCGCGCCGCCCCCTATAGGTCGTTTATCGAGCCGATAATCTGAGGGTAGGGGGTTAGGGTTCTTGTGAATCCTGTAACCAAACCGACAACCACTCCAGAAACTGGTCATTGGGTAAGGGTTTGGAGAAAAAGTATCCCTGTACCGTGTCGCATTTGAATTCCGTCAGAATGTCAATGTGGGCCTGTCTTTCAACGCCTTCGGCGACCACACTAAGCCCTAGATTTTCGGCAAGTTCTATGGTGTTTTTGATAATAATTCGGGACTCAGGATCAGTGTCCGTACTGTCAATAAATGAGCGATCAATTTTCAGTTCACTAAACGGATATTGACTGAGCCGGGACAGGGAGGAATGACCCGTGCCATAGTCATCAAGTGACAATTGAAATCCCCTTAACCGCAATCGGGTCAACACGTCCAATGCGGTCATTTGATTAGACGAAAGCGTCGATTCGGTGATTTCGAGCATAAACCGCGACGGATCAATGTCATATTCGGTGCTCACCCGCGAAATCATTTCCGGAAACGCCAGGTCACCAAGACTTATTTCGGAAATGTTAACGGATACCTGGTAGGGTTCGGGTATATGGGACCAGCTTCGGATGTATTGACAGATTTTCCTTAGAAGTTGTTCCGTAAGCTCACCGATCAAACCATAGCGTTCTGCAAAAACGATAAAAAAGTCGGGCGGGATGGTTCCCTTCGTCTCATGGTGCCACCGTGCCAGGGCTTCGATACCGACAAACCGTTTGTCGCTGAGTTTGATTTTGGGTTGAAAATAGACGTCAAAATGGTCGTCTGCCAGGGCTTTTTTGAATTCTGTTAATGATGGTAATTCCAGAGTTCCCTGTGTTTTTAGGGGATCCGATGTTTTAGTAAAGGATGATCTGGAACGCACCCGTTCGCGACAGCTGGTTACCATTTTCGCCAACTTTTCGGCCTCAATGGGTTTTACCAGAATATCCAAAACGTTGAGTTGCTGGCTGAGTGCCAAACCTTGTGCGGCGCGAAGGATGCTTTTTTCAGCGGCACTGGTCAAAATGATTTCCGCTTGGCTGTTGATTTTGCCAAGATAGCGAATGAGTTCAATGCCGTCGACATTAGGCATATTTAAGTCCAAAAAAATCAAACAGAAATCTGAATTATATACAGTTTCGAATTTTTCGGGCTCTGTTAATACTGTCGTGTGAAAACCGTCATTCTCCACAAAACTTTGAATAAACGAACATATACTTCTGTCATCATCGACAATGAGAGCTTTGAGGTCGCTGTTACTCATAAAATTTATTTTTTCACCTAATGGGTGTAAAAAAATCGTCGACCTGAGGCAAGAGCCGGAAACTTTATGTATCAATTAAACGAATTAATCAGCTCATCATCTATTATTCAGAGGAGGCCCCGTGCTTAAAAAATGAAGCGATTGATCAATGTAGTCAATCAAAACATGGCGAAAATATCAACTAGGGTCAGGACCCATTAATTTCATGCAATTCTGTTTGTCCGTAAGCTTACGAATACAAGAAAACAAGCGCAAGGACATGCTGGGCATATTCGAGCCTTGTTTTCGCACAAGGTGTGAGCTTCCTGACGAACCCCGAGGGGCGGGGCGCTTTATCTCTCTGGCTTCGTTGAAAAAACTTGAAAACCGTGAGGTTTCCTGCGTCTTTCCGCCTAACCGATAAGAAAAATCACCTCCGCAGAATGGATGCAATTAATGGGTCCTGACCCTAAGGTGTGAATGGTTATCTACTCAACTACAAAGCCGCAAGGGAAACAAGAATATACTGGTATTTTGAAATTCTGGCTGCGATGGTGCGTCCGGATTGTTGATGAAATGCCCTTAAAGATGTGAATGGCGGCGGATGGTATATGTGAATTCGAACATGGCGAAGGTCTGGTTGCTGCTTGATGACAGAGCTGGAAATCGAAATCAATGCCTGGGTGTTGCCAGCGCATTGTCGATGCCGTACGACGTGAAAGAACTGCGCTATTCGGCCTGGGCGAAGTTACCCAATATTTTCACGACCCGATTGATGTTCGGGATCCGTCGGCAAAGCCGGCACCAATTGGTGCCGCCGTGGCCCGATCTGATTATTACGGCGGGGCGCCGAGCTGGAGCAATCGCACGGGCCCTAAAAGAACGTTCTGGCGGTAAATCCAAACTCATTCAGATCATGTGGCCCGGGTCCATTGGCGCGGCAGATTTTGATCTGATGTGTATCCCCAATCATGATGACGTGCCAGATCTGGCAAACATCTTTCGGATACCTGGATCGCCCAATCTGATAACCCCAAATGGCAGCGATACTGAGCCCGTGACTGCCGCATTCGATGAATTGCCGTCACCCAGGATTGCACTTCTTTGCGGGGGAACTAACAAACATCGGCGCTTTACTAAAGAGATGGCTGCGGCCCTTGGTCGTCGGGCTGCCGAAATGGCAAATCAAAGTCACGGCAGCCTGCTGATCCTAACCAGTCGTCGCAGCGGTGACGCGGCGGAAAGCCTTATTAATGAAATTAATTCGCCTTGTCGTGTGCACCGCTGGCAGGATCCCGGGGCCAATCCCTATCGCACCTATCTGGCCGCGGCCGACGCAATTATCGTTACCGGAGACTCCATGTCCATGTGTTCTGAAGCCTGTTCGACCGGCAAGCCGGTCTATATTTATGCGCCTGCAAAACTGGTGTCGGAAAAACATGTTCGCCTGCATGAGGAACTCTATCAAAAGGGATGCGCGCGGCCGCTGAAGGGTAATTTTGAAAAGTGGACCTATGTCCCCTTAAATACGGCTGCGATGATCGCCCAACGTATCCGCTGTCAATTTGAACTAAAGTAGCCGGGACTGATGCCAAGATTTTCTGCAAATTTGCGTTATCTGTTTCAGGAAATTAGCCTCTTTGAGCGGTTTGATGCGGCGGCGGCAGTTGGTTTTTCCGCCGTCGAATACCCGTTCCCCTATGCGGAAAGCCCGACGAAATTACGACGTGCCCTGGAAGGAAATGGCCTGCAATTGACAGTCATCAATTCACCGCCTGGACGCTGGGAAAATGGTGATCGGGGTTTGGCCGGTGTCCCCGGCCGTGAGACGGAATTTAGACAATCCATTGAAGACGCAATATTTTATGCCACGTCCTTAAACTGCACCAATGTTCATATTATGGCTGGTACCTTACTTCCCGGCGTTGCCCGTGAGAGTGCCCTGTCGGTCCTGGCCGAAAACCTCAGTTTTGCTGCCGACAGTTTGGCGGATGCCGGTCTCACCGCACTGATTGAGCCGCTTAATGAAAAAGATATGCCTGGTTATTTGATAAATCACAGTGTTCAGGCGCGCGCGCTGATGGCGGTCGTCAATTCATCAAATCTTAAACTGCTCTATAATCTGTACCACAGTGCAATGGCAGGCGAGGATGTCGACGATTCGATCCGCTCCCACCTCGACGTCATTAAACATATCCAGGTCGCCGGTATTCCCGGGCGGGCCGAGCCGAATACTGGCCAGGTCGATTTTAGGCCAACTTTTGAACTTTTGGACACGGTCGGATATCAGGGGTGGATTGGATGTGAATATACGCCCAAAAAACGCACAGTAGACGGTCTGAAATGGGCTTCTATCTACGGGATAGGAAGCCCATTTCAATCCGTATAGATGTTAAGGACGGTAGGCTTTCACGTGCTGTGTCTGTTCGCCCAATCCTTCGATGCCAAGGCGCATTGTGTCGCCATCTTTAAGGTAACGCGGTGGATTAAAACCCATTCCGACACCTGGCGGCGTACCGGTAACAATCACATCACCAGGCACTAGGCTCATGTAATTGGATACGTAGCTGACAATGTGCGCGGCGCTAAAAATCATGGTCCGGGTGTTACCGTTCTGGACCCGCTCGCCGTTAACTTCCAACCAGATGTTCAGGTTTTGCGGATCTGAGATTTCGTCCGTGGTCACCAGCCAGGGGCCAAGCGGACAGGACGTATCAAAGCCTTTGCCCTTGTCCCATTGAGAACACTGCATCTGAAAGGCGCGCTCTGAAACGTCATTGGCGACCGCGTAACCCGCCACATAATCAAGGGCGTCAGACTCTTTGACGTATTGGGCCCTGCGACCAATTATTATGGCCAGTTCGACCTCCCAGTCGCCTTTTTCGCAATTGCGCGGTAAAATGACATCGTCGTTGGGACCATTTAAAGAGGTTATTGCTTTCGCAAAGATGATCGGCTCTTCGGGAATCGGAAGATTGGTTTCCTTTGCGTGGTCTGAATAGTTGAGTCCAATAGCGACGATTTTACCAATGGCAGCCACGGGCGCGCCAAAACGCACGCTCCCTTCAACAAGAGGCAAACTTTCTGTATTTAGTTTTGCGAGAGCCGAAAGTCGTTCCGGGGCAAGAGCAATGCCATCCAAATCGTTTAAATGTCCGGACAAGTCACGAACACGGCCATCTTCGCCCAAAAGGCCCGGTTTCTCTTCTCCCGCAGGCCCATATCTTAAAAGCTTCATCTTTCCTCCTATTGCCGGCGGCACCAAGTTAGCGCGCAGGTCCTTTTTCAAGTGAACGCAACGTTACAGTCAAACTACAGCCGAATACCCCAATTTTACAAAATTCTCTAGACTTAATTGAGATTTCAATAGGTCCAACTTTTGGACGGGTTTCAGTGCATAGCAATATGGTTTTTAACAAAACGCACGGCTTAGACCTGTTTGCATTCCTGTTCGGGCAATTTCATGCGTTTGATTTTTGAACTGTATGGTATAGTCCATAAGGTTTAGGTGCATGGGATACGGAATATTTTGTAATGGCAGAAGCAAGTAACGAATTCGCCAAAAAATTGGCGGCAATCAAGGAGTCGTATGTGAACGAAGCGTTACCTAGTCAATTGCAGGCGGTATCTGTCAGTGCAACCCATTTTATGGCGGCGACGTCTCGTGAAAGTGCTGTCGAGGCGCTGTCGCAATTACATGCCGCTTCCCATAAGTTGGCGGGGTCGTCAGGTACCTTTGGCCTCCCTAAAATGTCCGTTGCCGCAAGGTCTTTATCTGATTTCACGGATACCGATGGTCCGGTAAACGTCGAAAACTATCAACAACATCGGGCGGAAGTTATGACGCTCGTTGAAGCCGTCGCACAGATCGACGTGGCGGATGACCTCAGCATCTGATGTGATCGACATCGAACCGATGAAACCAATAATTACTTGAAAAATTCCGCAAGCGAGAAAATATCGGCAATAGAGGGGATCGAAGTGACCTGAAAATTACTGGTGGTTAACGAACGCGCGGCATCTTGTTCCTGTAAATTGGACCCGTGCCCGGTTTGCACGTGGATCCCGTTGCCCAAACCGAATCGAAAACCAGCCTCCAAATCGTTCGCCCGATCTCCGATGATCCATGATGACGGTTTTAAAATGGATATATGACGTTCGGCTTTTTCTAACATTCCGGGGTTTGGTTTCCGGCACCGGTGTTCATGTTGTTGGTAGGGAGGGCGCGCTTTTTCATGAAATGGACAGGCAAATACGCAATTTACATACGCACCTTGATGATCCAGTTCATTTATTATTTTTTCCTGCACATCAATGAAATCCCGCCATTCGAACTTGCCATACCCAATGCCTGCTTGGTTTGTAACAATCACCACCGGGACGCCGCGCGCGTTTGCCGCTGCGATTACCTGTGCAGCGCCGTCAATTAATTGGACGTCATCCGGGCGGCTCAAATAATTCACTTCTTCGACAATGACCCCATCACGGTCCAAAAAAAGGGTTGGGCGTGGGTGCCTGTCCTGAACACGATTTAGAACCTGGCACCAAACGCCACCGTCTTCTAATTCAGTTCCAGGGGGAAGCTGTGAAAGGTCAATACCCATCGATTGTTCACAAGTATTCATATATATTACAAACCTTTAAATTGTAAACGTTTCATATTTGGATTTATATTATTCGAATTTTGAGTATTGCGAGTTAATAAATTAGCCATTCAAAAATTTGTGTATGAGTTTATTTAACAGAGTATTGCTTAAAAAAATAACTCCTAGGTGCACTGTGCTGGGGGTGAGCGGGTTTGATCCAAACCCTTTTGTTCAGCAATTTATCCGGGGTCGGCACCGTGCTTTGCCGATAGGATTTAACAACCGCCCTAATGCAAACAGGATGGGACACAGTTTAAGGTGCCGCAAGAAGACCTAATCGACATGGAAGATATTGCTGTTGCAGCTTACGATTTTTGTAATCATCTGAATTTTAGATGGCCCAAAACGGGATATCGAATTTTTTAGTCGACCTTTAATTTATCCAGTTTACCACCTTTCCGCTCCCGTGGATGGGAATTTATTAACGAGTTGTGGTGTTTTCGGGAACTCAGCTCTCAATAAAAGGAAATACATGTAATGTTTGGTTTTTCTTCAAAAGATGATGAAGTTTCGAGAAAATATGATGCGATTCAACGGTCTTTTGCGGGGATTGAATTTGACCTGGATGGTATTATTCTGACGGCAAACGAAAATTTTCTGACTGCCATGGGATACAGCCTCGTGGAAATTCAGGGCAAGCACCACAGTATGTTTGTCGATCCCTCCTTTGCGAAATCCGACGAATATAGGGCGTTCTGGTCAAGCCTTAAAAAGGGTGAATTTCAATCTCAAGAGTATAAGCGCATCGGTAAAGGCGGAAAGGAAGTTTGGATTCAGGCCTCCTACAATCCGGTTATGGATAAAAACGATAAACCCTGCAAAGTGGTTAAATTCGCCACCGATGTGACGGCGCAAAAGCTGATTAACGCCGATTATCAGGGACAAATTGACGCCATCGGTAAATCACAGGCGGTCATCGAGTTTCATATGGATGGTACGATCATCGACGCCAACGAAAATTTTCTTGGTGCAATGGGCTATCGGCTGGACGAAGTGCAGGGCAAACACCATAAAATTTTTGTCGAACCGTCCTTCGCTGAAAGCGCCGAGTATCGGGGGTTTTGGGAAAAATTGGGCCGTGGCGAATTTGAGGCAGGTGAGTTCAAACGTCTTGGAAAGGGTGGTAAGGAAATTTGGATCCAGGCCTCCTATAATCCAATTATGGATATGAACGGAAAACCGTTTAAAGTTGTTAAATACGCCACGGATGTCACCGCGCAAAAAATGAACACCGCAGATGCAACTGGGCGCCTCGATGCGATCAGCCGGGTGCAGGCGGTGATCGAGTTTGATCTGAACGGTAATATTCTTAATGCCAACGAAAATTTCTTAGGGGCTATGGGTTATCGATTGGATGAAGTAAAAGGCGAACATCATCGTATGTTTGTTGAGCCATCCGTTTCAGAAAGTGTCGAATATAAGGCTTTTTGGGAAAAACTGCACCGCGGGGAAAATGAGCAAAAAGTCTATAAACGCATCGGCAAAGGTGGCAAGGAAGTTTACATTCAAGCCTCGTACAATCCAATTTTTGATATGAACGGCGAGCCGTTCAAAGTGGTCAAATTTGCAACCGAGGTCACTGAACTCATGAAGGCGGCAGATCTTACGGACACCACATCGCAACAGATGCAAAGCGTCGCCACAGCCATTGAGGAAATGTCTGCATCGGTCCTTGAAATCAGCAAAAACATGTCAAAGTCCAAAGAAGCCACAGACAATATTACGGCTAAAGTTTCCATCTCCGGCGATGCAAGTGATCGACTAATCGAAACCATGCAATCCATGGAAAATGTCGTTGGATTGATCCGCGATATTGCGGAACAGGTTAATCTGCTTGCCTTGAACGCGACCATCGAAGCGGCGCGCGCCGGTGATGCCGGTAAGGGGTTTGCCGTCGTTGCTTCGGAAGTGAAAAACCTGGCCAATCAAACTTCCCGAGCAACGGACGATATTGCCGAGAAAATTTCTGCAGTTCAAGTGCTGTCGGGAGAAGTCGCCAGCAGTATCTCAGAAATTATCGGAGCGGCTTCGTCAGTAACCGAGTATGTAAGTAATGCCGCCAGCGCGGTCGAACAGCAAAGCGCGGTGACCGGCGAAATCTCGTCAAGCACACAACAGGCGGCTCTGGCGGTTTCCGAAATCAGCGAGCGTATCAACCAACTTTCCGCCGGATAGTCCTTTCGAATTTTGACGGTGTTATTTTGGTTAAATTGACAGATTTATGGATTTAGGCCCGGTATCGACGGCGCAGGCCACTTACCGTGTTTAACTTTATAAACCTTGTCCTAGTCGGGCACCTGGCATGGACTCAGGTCGTATGTTTCTCTGGAACTTCGGTCATATATATGGAAGATGATCATATATTTTGACGGGCCGTGAACGGAGAAACCGATGAGCATTATCAACCGCATAATTGTGCAAAGTTATGCCTATGAGCTGGAGGACTTTGGTGCCAGCGTCATGGTCTTCGAAAAGGGTGGGAAAACAACGGTTTCCAAGTTTGTTGTCTCTATCGAGACAAATGACGGTCAGGTAGGTTGTTATGCACCTCACTACGGTGCGACGACCCATGCCCTGGCACAGATAAAGGAAATGGCGCCGACGCTGATCGGTCGGGATGCCGAGCAACGTGAAGCAATTTTCGAGCACCTGAAAATTGCTTGGCGGCATTTTGACAAGGTCGGCATAGCCGCCCTCGATTGCGCCTTATGGGATTTGGCGGGTAAAAAATATGGGGCGTCCGTTTCGCGCCTTTTAGGCGGCTACCGCAAACGTCTGCCGGTATACGCCAGTACCTTTCCGGGGCAAAAATCGCCCGGTGGATTTGATCACGTAAACATTTATGCGGATTTTGCGGAAGATTGTCTGGGCAAGGGGTTCCAGGCCTTTAAAATTCATGGGTTTATGGACGGCAATCCAAAATCCGAAATCGCCATAATGACGGCGATCCGCGAGCGTGTTGGCGATGGGTTGAAGTTGATGACCGATCCAGCGTCGTCGTTACCATCGTTTCTCGATGCGGTAGAGGTCGGGCGGGCTTGTGACGATCTCGGGTTTTTCTGGTACGAGGACCCCTTTCGCGATGGTTCGAGCAGTGCTGTCGCCCATAAACGGCTGCGGGATTTTATTCGCACTCCTATGTTGATCGCCGAACATGTTCGTGGCTTCGAACAAAAAGCGGACTTTGTACTGGCTGGCGGTACTGATATTTTTCATATAGACCCTGAGTTGGATGGCGGCATCACGGGAACCATGAAATTAGCCCATTTTGCCGACGCCATGGGCATGGAAGTGCAATTGCATACGGCCGGACCGATCCACAGGCATTGTATGTCAGCGCTTTTGAACACACACTTTTACGAACTGGGGTTGGTCCGCCCAGGCGATGCCTGGAACGGTTTGCAGCCGCCGATTTTTGCCTGCGATTATGGCGATCAAATCGATAATGTCGGTGCAGATGGATGTGTTCCGGTGCCCGACGGGCCCGGTCTGGGCGTGACCTATGATTGGGATAAAATCAAAAAATGGGAAACGGCTCGTGAGGTATATTCGTGATGGTACTGCTGGTCGTGAGTGGAGGTTTTACACAATAGGTTGATTTGCCGGGGCAATGTTTGGTAAGCCTCCTGAAATTTGATGCCGCCATGGTTCCGTCATTTTCGCGGCCATAAAAAATTGAGGGTGAGTTATGAATATACTCGGAACGTTCGGCGAACTGGCAATCGCCTCCGCCGCATTTGTTGGCCTTCATATGTTTATGTCGTCAGCCGCCGTTCGCCAACCCATGACCGAGCGCCTGGGAGTCTGGCCGTTCCGAATTGTTTATTCGGTCATCTCCGGTGTGTGTTTTACCTGGATGATCATGGCTTTTAATGAAGCACCGCGCGTCGAACTTTTTGACCCGGGAATCGGGCTCAAACATCTGTCGTTATCGGTTATGGCCGTGGCCTGTTTTTTGCTGGTATGCGGATATACTCAAGCCAATCCAACGGCAGTCGGGATGGAATCCGCCGGGTTAAAAGCCGGCGCGGTTGGTGTGTTAAAAGTAACCCGGCACCCAGTAATGTGGGGTGTCGCGTTGTGGGCCCTTAGCCACCTGCTGGCGAACGGCCATGTGGCGGCCGTTATTTTTTTTGGTTCCCTTGCCTTTTTGGCCATTGCCGGGGCCAGCCATATTGATAAAAACAGGCAAACGCAGAGACAGCCGGGTTGGGACCAATATCGTGAAGTCACCTCGCATGTGCCCATGCTGGCCATTTTAAAAGGCAAAACACGGGTCGAGCGTGGCGAATACAGGTGGTGGCAAATCCTGTTATCCGTCGCCCTCTACCTGGGTTTTATCGTCGCTCATGAACCGCTATTTGGCTACTATGTGATGCCGTTTTAGGGCAAAGCGAGCGCGTGGTATGGCTTTGCCATAATATCCATTAGGTGCCGGTAAAAGCCTGCAGGCCGGTTTGCGCACGGCCCAGTATGAGGGCATGAATATCATGTGTGCCTTCATAGGTGTTGGTTGTCTCCAGATTCATCATATGGCGGATAACGTGAAATTCATCTGAGATGCCATTGCCGCCGTGCATGTCGCGGGCCATTCGGGCGATGTCCAGACTTTTGCCGGTGGCGTTGCGTTTGATCATGGAAATGTTCTCAGGCGGGCAATTGCCCTCATCCAAAAGCCTGCCGACCCGAAGGCAACTCTGCAGGCCAAGGGTGATTTCCGTCTGCATGTCGGCCAGTTTTTTCTGAATCAATTGATTGGCCGCAAGGGGTCGGCCAAATTGTTTGCGATCCAACGTATATTGCCGGGCCGCATGCCAGCAGAACTCGGCCGCACCGAAAGATCCCCAGGCAATTCCGAACCGCGCTTTGTTCAGGCAGCCAAATGGCCCTGCCAAACCCTTCGCATGGGGCAACAGATTGGCGTCGGGAACAAACACTTTATCCATGACGATTTCACCGGTTATGGAGGTCCGGAGGCTCATTTTTCCCTCGATTTTCGGCGCACTTAGGCCGGCCATTCCCTTTTCCAACAAAAACCCGTGGATGGTGCCATTCAGTTTGCCCCAAACCACAAAAACATCGGCGATGGGGGCATTGGAGATCCAAAGTTTGTTGCCGGTTAATTCATACCCGCCATCAACTTTTTCGGCGCGCGTTCGCATGCCCCCGGGATCGGAGCCAAAGTCCGGTTCCGTCAAACCAAAGGCCCCGACCAATTCACCGCGGGCAAGTTTAGGCAGGAATTTTTGTTTTTGTTTCTCTGATCCATAGGTGGAAATCGGGTACATGACGAGTGACGATTGCACACTCATGACCGACCGGTAACCGGAATCTACCCGCTCAATTTCACGGGCGATCAGCCCATAACACACGTGATTGACACCGGCCCCCCCATAGTCTTCGCTGATTGTCGGTCCTAAAAGGCCAAGCTCGCCCATTTCATTAATGATTTCCCGGTCAAAGGTTTCATTGCGGTTGGCCATTAAAACCCGCGGCATGAGTTTTTCCTGGGCAAAGTCGTGAGCCGTATCGCGGACTAAGCGCTCGTCTTCTTCCAACTGGTTTTCAAACAGAAAGGGATCATCCCATTGGAATGTGGGTTTATTGGCCATTTTACTATCTATCCTGGGTTAACGTTAAAGAGTGGTTACACCGATCATACTGTCCCTGGTGACCAAAGCCGCCAGCTCGCTTTCGCCCATACTTTCGGTATGAGCGGGGCGCTTAGGGATTACCAAATACCGCAGATCAGCCGTTGAGTCATGAACGCGAATTTCCAAATTGTCTGCAAGAGTGGTTCCAAATTCCTTGAGTACCGTGCGCGGTTCTCGAACCACACGGCTACGATAGGCACGGGATTTGTACCAGTCCGGAGGTAAACCGATCAGCAGACGGGGATAACACGAACACAATGTGCAAACGATGACATTATGGACGTCATCGGTGTTTTCAACCGCACGGATGGGGATGGTTCCCGGATCGATACCAAGTTCTTCAGCAGCGTCGTTCACATTGGTAAGAACACGCGCCTTAAATTCGGGATCGACCCAGGCTCGGGCAATCACTCGGCAGCCCTCGGCCGGACTTTTGGAATCGATCAACTCGATCATTGCTCTTAACTCATCTGCCGTGACCACTCCTTTTTCGATCAATAATTCGCCGACGGCTTCGGCCATGACCTGATAATGGGTATGGGGTGAATCCTCCAAATCCGCTTGGTAGGGGTGCGGTCCATGGGGATTGTCGGATGGGGCGTGGGAATGTGGGTGATCGTCGGTATGGGGATCACTCATGGTGCGTCTCCTCGCGGTGCGTCCAGCCAGTTTTCGTAAATATCAACAATAAGGGAATCCCTACTAGACCCGTCATAATCAACCCACAGGTCGAGCTGGTTAAAGCGCACGCGGTACAGCGTTAGGGGTTCCGTATCGACGTGCCCGTAGGCTAACTCTTCCGGATTACAAAAGGCACCAACCACCTGATCGACGATCCCGGTTTTGCCGCGGATAAAATAGGGCGTGCGTACATGTCCCGGGGGGAAGGCCCGGCGGACGGCAACCGTATCACCGACAGAATAACTCATGGCTTGGTTGCGCCCTGTTGCCGCCATCGTTGCTCAATTTGCGCCATTTTGCGCCCCAATTCATCAACGCTGATCACGCCTTTTTCCAGCAGGTTATTGGTAATTGAAGTGATCCATCGTTCGTAATAACTCATTTCGTCATAAACATTTGGCCCGATCTCCTCAATGCCGCGACGCAGTTCATCAACGCTCATGATTTTGCGTTTTTTATCGGAGACAAGCCGCATGATAGCGTCTGTGCGTTTTTCCCAGGGACCATACTCATGCTCTCCCTGTTCAACAGCGCCCGCTTCCAGGCCACCCATATCGTGGTGTCTTCGCAGTACCATTTTTATCTCCCCAATAAGTTCGTACAGGCTGGCATGGAATAACCGGTGCTTCAAGATCGCGACGTGATCATTTTATAGAAATCAGCATTTGTGATTTACCTCTTGCAGCGCATATACCGGCGTCGGTATACCTTCCATTCTGGCCTTTAATTGAAACGAAAGATATTTCGAATAATGCCGCGACTGGTGCAGGTTACCGCCATGGAACCACAACGCCGTTTGATGGGTTGGTTTCCACATATTGCGTGGTTCTCCCTCCCACGGGCCGGGGTCCTTAATTGTCGCCGAACCCAAACCCCAGACTTTGCCGACCTTATCGGCAACTTCCTTGCTAATGAGCTTTTCAGCCCAACCGTTCATCGACCCATAACCGGTTGCGCACACCACCAGGTCGGCAGCAAGTTCGTCACCATTTTCCAGTTTAACCGCATGAGGAGTTAATGAAGAGACTTGGCCGGATTTTAATTTGATGTCACCATTTATAATCAGCTGTGAAGCGCCAACGTCAATGTAATATCCCGAACCGCGGCGCATGTATTTCATAAACAAACCACTCTCGTCGTCGCCAAAATCCAATAGGAATCCTGCGCCTCGCAGTTTATCGTAAAAATCTTTATCACGAATTTTCATTTGTTCATAAATTGGTTTTTGAAAATCGCCCATGAGCCGATAAGGAACGGAAGCTGCAATCATATCGGCTTTTTCGGTGGTGATACCCCTTTCCATGGCATCTTCTGAATAGAGGGGATAGGTTGCCAACTCCATTAACGTTTCCGATTTGGAAACATGAGTGGATGAGCGTTGAACCATCGTTACGTTGGCACCATTTTCCCACAGGTCAGAGGCGATGTCGTGGGCTGAATTATTGGAACCGACGACGACACAGTTTTTTCCTTCATATCCATCACTGCCGCGGTGCCCAGAAGAATGAACAAGAGTCCCCTGAAACCCGTCAGAACCTGGCAACTCGGGCATGTGAGGGACACCAGACATTCCGGTTGCCAATACCAGCTGTTTGGGTTTGAGAATGACGGTTTTGCCGCTCCGCACAACTTCAACAGTCCATTCACCGGTTGTTTGGTCGAAGGATGCAGATTTACACATCGACGACGTCCAGTAATTTAATTCCATGATTTTGACGTAAGCTTCAAGCCAGTCGCCAATCTTGTCTTTGGGGGCGAATACCGGCCAGTCATCGGGAAAGGGCAGATAGGGCAGGTGGTCATACCAAACCGGATCATGCAAACACAGCGACCGGTAACGTTTGCGCCAACTGTCGCCGGCACGGGGATTGGATTCGACAATAAGCGTTGGAACACCAAGACGTCGCAACCGGGCACCCAACGCAATACCACCCTGGCCACCGCCGACGATCAGGCAATAGGGTTGATCTTCGTAGCCAAGTCGGGATTCGCGTTCGGTTTTTAATTCGAGCCAGGATTTCCGTCCGGGAACAACACCATGAACAGCACCGGTTTCCCGGCGGCGTCCTTTATTTTCCTCATATCCAATGAGTTCCCGCATTGTGGTTAGCAAAGTCCAGCATTTGCCGTTTTTCAAACGGACATGGCCATATCCGCGGGCAACGCCGGTTTCGAAGGATATCCAACCTTCGCAGGTCCCGTCACTCTCGCTTGCCTCACCCTCCAGAGCCCAGCGGTCGGGCGTCACGTCTTGCAAAACGTGGTGCAGCATTTTCGAAATGTCAGCGCGGCCCTCAAAGGTTTTAAGGTTCCAGGTAAAGATAACCAAATCGCGCCAATAACAATCCTCGGCAAACAGGGCTGCGGCCCGATCGCCGTCTTTCGCTGATAGCGCTGCGTCCAGAGCCGACAGCCAGTCGGTTATCTGTTGGGTCGGTGTGGGGGGTGTCATCATATATCTCCCGTATTGAACGTCCGTGGTATTCCACGCTTGATCAAAGTATGACGCGGCCTGGAAAAGCGTGCAAGAGGAGCCATCGCGACTCCTTTGAAACTTTTTGTTCAGAGGTCAATGGGGTGTTCGGCCTTGCAGGAAGCGACCTTCGGAAAGCTCGAAGCTCTCGCGGCGTCGCGAAAAAGTGCTTTAACCGATGATTTTGGATCCATTGAGCAGGGCCTTCGATCGACGCCGGCAAAGACGACCACACGAGATATACTTCAACCGTTCGAAGCGACCGAGATGGCATCGGCGATATCGGCAGGAAGTCGAAGGAAGTTCTGAGTGTGGTCAACCAACTCAAGGGGCAATGTGGCGAATTGAGGCCCTTGCTTGCGGGGCTTTGAACGACATTAACGTCGCCCGAGCCGGAACGGGAAACCCTTTAAGTATGAATTTTTGTCAAGTGAGATATATTTCTCTGAAAAATTGAATGTTTTAGCCGCTCGATGTCCGGTTATGCCACAGTTACGGTCGCGAAGCGTGAGCGAATTCTAGGAGCGAGAAGGGCCATGAACGGAAGTTGGGGAATGTCGGAACTCGTTTTTGGGCTTCCTTACTTGAAGAGACTAACCCGCAAGATAGATGAAAAATCTGCATATGCTAACGCGTGAAACGGAGACGGTGATCACCACCGCCTCCGCTTAACAATGTTGACTTCGTCAACGAACTATTTCGCTGGCAGTGTCCTTAGATAGGCAAGCAAATCAATCGACGTGCTCATCGGGAGACCCGCTAACCCAACCATCTCAACTCCTGGATGTCCATGGCGAGCCTTGAACACGGTCTCCCAAGGATTGCCTTTGGCTTCTGTACCAACATATCCAGGTTCCTTCTCATCACCCCAATTCAATGCCTTCCCATCGAAACCATGGCAGGCGGCGCAAATAGTTTGAAAAACGGCTTTACCACGCTCGATATTCCCCGTCACGTTTTTGTCTGGTGCAATAAAGGCATTGGTATCGTATTGCCCTTTCGAGAGAAGCGTTCCGATTCTCATCGCCGCATCGTCGGGAATCATATCGGTGGTAAAGCCGTGAGTCGCATCCCTCAAGACCGTGAGAAGTGCTTTCGGGTCTTTACTCTCAAAACTTCTTACGCCGGTAATACCAGTCTTGTAGGAGCCTTTGGCATACGCTCCGTCTTTGCCTGCGAAGTCCCAACCGTGACAAGATTTACAGCGCCATGTCACAGCACCTTTCTTCTTGGTGTTTGACGCTGGCCACGACTTGTGGGTGCCTTCCGGCTCTTCCATATCAAGAGCTTTGTACCAATTGTCGTATATTCGACCGCCGGAGGTGATCATCCAAGCTTCGCTCGCGTCGGCGGGAACACCATAGATGAAGTCCTTGTGATAGGACTCATCCCGGTCCGAAGCTTGGGATTGGTCGGAAGGCCAACCCATGGTCACCATCATAATGGCGACAAATATTGATGTTTTTTGAAGAGCCATGTTCATATCCCTTTTCAATTTTGGAGAAATGTAAAGAAGGGAAATTTCCCAATTAACTATCCCAACAATTTTGGAAAAGCGCTGTGATCTAGATCAACAAATGGAGCTATTTGCAAAATTCACCAAATTCCAACCCCCATGACAATGGAACGCCAGCCTACCAACACGTGGATTTTCGGAACCGCTTTGGAACTAAAAAAGGTCCGGTTTGGGTCATGTGCTGCCGATCCGCAGGCGATAGAATGCCGTCCGGTATCTGTATATCTGCAGCCAAAATTTTCATGAATTACGTTTGAAATCTCCAAATATCCAGCCTCTCCTTGGTATTCAGGCGGAATAGGTGAGGGTGGTATTGCGCGGGGAAGGCCAAAAGCGGAAAACTCTAATCTTTCGCAGGATTGCAGTGCTTGCTGCGAGGAGTTAGATGCTAACTCGCTTGCAGATGGCGGCCCAGTCGTCTTTATTCAGGACCTCTGAAGTAAGCGCGCAGAACCCTTCAAAGGCTTCTTTTGGAGCATTGGCCTTCATGCCACCTGCCATCCGAACTCGTTCTTCCAAATTCATCGCGGGAATCATGGCGGTCAGGAAGATTCCCATTTCCTGAGGCGGTGTTGATCCCCGAATCTCGGCGGACAGAACAAGCAACTCCTGATCACTGTGTGCCTTTTGCAGTGCAGGCATGGCTTCATCTTCTTCGCGTCCCATATGGACTATATAGTGCCCGCAAAAACTGGCAAATTTTCGATAGAGGATTTGCTGAAACGCCCATGGTGCATCGTGGTTACCATTTTTGAGTTGATCAAAGGCGTCGACGACAGCGTCAAACAGGCGTTCAAGTTGGCGATGTTCACGCTCAAGATCTGACACAAGTTCTGGCGCACAAACGATCAGCAGGGGATGGATCCATCGCTCTTCATGATTGGCATGGGTGGTTAGCATTGTTGACAATACAGTAAACGCCAAATTGGCCTTTGCGATTTCCTGGGAATTTTCCGCATCAAGACTGCCCATCCGTCCTAACCAGATGCCCAACTCGCGGCGTAGCCCCTTGTGCACTTCGGCATAAATGTCGACTTGGCTGTTTTGCATTTTGTTTTCCCCTATCAGAATGGTTAAACCCATCCTAAATCTGGCCCCTCCCGCAGCTTATTTCTTGAAGAAAGGCTTTTTTTTCTGTTCAGAACTCCTTGTTTTGTTCTTACTATGCCGACAGAAGTCAGAAATTAGCACTGGGGCACGTGTGGTTTATTGGTTTGGCGATTTTTCACTCCATCTCGAGGGTCTGGAACTCAGACAAAATGACGAACCAATAAACCTCGAGCCGCAAGTATTCAGCCTATTGGCCTATCTGATCGAGAACCGCGACCGGGTAGTCACCAAGGAGGAGTTGATCACGGCGGTCTGGGGCGGCCGAATTATTACCGATAGCGCCCTCAATACACGGATCAATGCCGCTCGCCGGGCCATTGGCGACGATGGGAAGCGCCAAGCCGTGATCAAGACTTTTCAGCGCCGGGGTTTCCGATTTGTGGCGGTTGTCAGCGAGAGGGCAACAAGCAATGAACAGCCGTTTAAAATCTCCTCCGTTTCCGGCAAGCCCTCCATAGCTGTTCTGCCATTCGATAATCTCTCCAATGATAGCGAACAGGCGTACTTTGCCGACGGCATAACCGAGGATCTGATTACTGGTCTTTCAAAATTGTCAGGCTTGATCGTGATCGGCCGCAATTCTTCCTTTTTCTATAAGGAGAAAACCATTGAGCCGGGTAAGGTGCGCGCGGACCTCGGCGTCGACTTCGCCCTACAGGGAAGCGTTCGAAAGGCCGCCGACCGGGTTCGCATCACCGTCCAGTTGACGGATCTTGGCAGCGGTCATCTCGTGTGGGCAGAAAATCACGATGGCACACTGGACGATGTTTTTGACCTGCAAGACGAGATTACAGGCAAGATTATCTCGGCTCTTTCAGTTCAACTGGCCAATGATGAACAGCGACGGTTACGCAATAAATATACCGATAGCGCCGAGGCCCATAGTTGGTTTATGCGCGGTCGCATTCGTTACCGGGAACCGGGCCCGGAAGCCAACGCAGACGCGCGTAATTTGCTTAATGAGGCACTGGCTTTAGATCCTAATTTTGCCTGGGCTTATGCCCTTCGTTCCTATATTCGGTTTCATGCCTGGTTTTTCAAATGGAACAACGTGTCTGATTCGTTGAGTACGGCTTTGGCTGATGCGGAACGGGCTGTGCAACTCGATCCAAATTTGGCAGCGTCTCATTCTTATCTGGGCTGGATGTTAATGTGGGGTGGCAATCATGGTGAGGCCCTCGCCGAGCATGAAACGGCCCTTAGCCTCGACCCGAATTTTGCCGAAGGCTATGTGTGGTATGCCTCCACACTGATCTACAGCGGCTACCCCGAACGGTCTGTCGAACCCATGAGCCGCGCTTTGCAACTGGATCCTCATTATCCTCCAATCTTCCTCATCAATTATGGTAACTTCCTCATCAATTATGGTAATATGTACCTTCAAATGGGTCTATACGATGAAGCGGAAAGGCAACTGGATATTGTCAGGAAGATGGCCCCGGACTTTCCGATCACTTATATCTTCCTAGCTGCTACCCGGACGGCCGCGGGAGATTCGGCGGGTGCCCAGCAGGCCGGTGTGGAAATTCGCAAGCGCATTCCCGGAGCGACCGTCTCTGGTCTTGGGCAACAATTTCCCTACGCCAACCCTAAACACATGGCGCGCCTGGTCGAGGGGTTGAGAGAGGCGGGCTTGCCTGACTAACGACCATGCACAAGGCAGATTTTTTTATTACAGATGTCTATGTCGGTCCCAATAAATCAAGGTCCGTGCTCAAATACAGACGACATGTTATTGTGGATCATAAAAAAACATTCTCAAATACGTTCAAATGAGGCCACTAAGCGGGCTGGAGCAGGTCCAATCCCAAAGAATTCTCGCATATCGGCTTTATATGGATTTGGCTTTATATGGATATATTGTCATCTTGCTCTGAGAAATGTCCGCCTTGGGTCAAACACTGCCGAAATGTCGACCCAAAGTTCGCGGACGCATTGCGTACAGTAACGGACAAACACGAGTGGCAGTCCATTACCTTGTCAAAATATGACCTGTTTAGGCCGTGTCAAATCGTTTCCACTGTGTTCCACAAGTGGTTTGAACCTTATATTTATCCAGGGGCGTTCTTCCCTCTCTACGTGCTCATTCTCAATGGCACAGGATGAAGTTCGAAAAGTTGAGGCGCAGCAATCCGCAACACGTAGTACAATTCAGATGCTGTCTATCGGGGGCGTCCCACGCTATCGCCTCGACTTCCGTCCTCCCGGACTCTCACATCGCGTTGCTCACAGAGAACGCGATATAGCTTTATGCGACCCGCTCAGAGTTGGCTTCTATCCCCCATTGGAACTCTTGGCGGTTAACCCACATTTTGTGCAGGATCACCGACAATTTGCTGGCTACTGCTACACGGGCTTTCTTGACGCCGCCTCTCTTTGAGATCTGGAGGCCCCATTTTTTCAATGAATTCTTTGGTGTGGATTTTCTCAACACGACTGCGGCAGCTTCGTATAGGTGGTTCCTGAGAAGATGATCGCCGTATATTGTTATTCTTCCGTTGTAGTCAACTTCACCAGACGCATATTTCCTGGGAGTCAGCCCTAACCGAACAGCCACTTCCTTTGATTTTCGAAAGCGGGTGGGATCATCGATATTCGCCTTGAATAGCAGGGCTGTTAATGGGCCAACGCCAGGGGCTGACATGAGGTGATGGCAGATCGGGTCATTCCTTGCCGCGATCATCAGAAGTTTGTCCAGCGCCCTTGTGTGTATCATAATGAGCGCGCGCACTTCCAATAGTGGAGAAATGGCAATTTCGAGTTCGCCGTCACCAGCGATTAAGTCGCGGACTCGGTTTTCGTAACTTTGCCGGCTTATTTCACCAACTTTCATACCGAAAAATTTTAGTGTGCCTCTTATCGGGCTTTCAATAGTAACGTGCCGGTTTACGAGACACATACGATTATTAATGAGCATTTTAAGTCTCTGCTTCATATCGCTTTTCACGTGCACGGATTTGTACCATCCGGTGCGCACCATGTGAGAGATGCCGCGTGCGTCATTCTTGTCAGTCTTGACGTTCAGTGCTGCCATTGCAGCTTTTGCGTGACGGGTTTCGATGCCTATAATGTTGTCGTCCAAGCTTGAAAGCTCGCGGTGCAGCCAAATGGAAAGATTGCTTGCCTCCAAGCCGACGCGGTCCAGTGAAAGGCCACTCTTTTCAAGGTAGTGATGAATATCATGCGGTTCAGTCGGAACAAGTTTTTCGCAGAGGATTTC
>JAJFII010000032.1 GCA_021775095.1 Rhodospirillales bacterium | reverse complement strand
GAAAGACGCAGGAAACCCCACGGTTTTCAAGTTTTTTCAACGAAGCCAGAGAAATAAAGCGCCCCGCCCCAAGGGGTTTGTCCGTAAGCTCACGCCTTGTGCGAAAACAAGGCTCGAATAGGCCCAGCATGTCCTTGCGCTTGTTTTCTTGTATTCGTAAGCTTACGGACAAACAAAATTGCATGAAATTAATGGGTCCTGACCCTAGCGCATTTCTGGGATAATCGCAATTGGACCGAAATCAGGCCTCGATAACAACGGATACTCAAACTTCTGACAGGAAATCCTGAAGTTTGCCGCTTTTTGATCTCTGCAGCTGTTCGGGGAACACCAGATCGAAGTCAAACTCCGGGCCAAATTTTTCCGCCAGCCAGACCCGCACAGCGGCATTTTCGGCCTTTGTTAAATCCCGCCCGACAATAAATCGGGCTTCCAGCCCGGTCCGGGATTTTTGCACAAACTGATACTCGAGAATTGGTGCAATTTTAAGCAGTTTGCGGATCGCTCCCTCGGAAAGCAACGTCCAGACCTTTTCGCCATTTGCTTTGGTCAACATGTTTTGTTCGCGCCCCAGGATCTTTTTGAGGACCGGCAAACCGCGACCACAGGCACAAGGTGCGCCGACTTCCGCAAAATCACCCACTTCATAACGGATGAACGGCATGGCAAAATTGTGGATATGAGTGACCAGGATACGACCGATTTCTCCAACTTTGCAGGGTTTACCTTCTTCATCAACGATTTCCAGATAAACCCCTTCTGCCTGAACGTGGTAATGCTCATGCTCGGGGCATTGCAGGGCCATATAACCAATCTCGCGGCTGGTATAATTATCGGTAACCTCAACATCCCAGGCGGCACGGCACAGGTCCCGCACTTCCGGCCGAAGGATTTCAGATAACGTGTTAATTTGTTTGAGGTTCGATACCCGGATTTTATTTTCGATGCAATGGTTGGCGACCCGCATAATATTGGTTGGGTGCGACAAAAAGTAATCGGGGTTTTCCCGGGCCAACCATTCGGCTTGTTCGGCCGCTGAGCAATTTATGTTCAGCGTAACACAGGTTCCCGTATCGAAGGTCTGGCGCGATGACCCCCAATATTTAAACCGTGAACCCTTCGGATAAGGGGCAACCCCAGGCGTTGAATCCCGAACCACGGCCAACTTGCCACGCAAATTACGGCGATGCCACAGGTGATCACGCAGGGTAAACGCGCTCCAGAACCATAGCGCTAGCTGTGAGCGCAAGGCACGGATCGGTTTGCCGGTCGATCCCGAAGTATGGATGTCAAAAACCGCGCCATGGCCCGTCGGCAACGCTTCGCAATACAGGGATTTATCCTGTTCCTGAATATCCCGACGCGTCAGGATCGGGATATCTGACCAGCGCTGTTGCAGATCGTCAAAGGGCGGTTTTAATCCCATCTGCTCGAGCCGCGACCAATGGAACGGCACCTTGTCCCAGGCATGGGATATCAGGGCCGTTAATTGCTGGAACTGATGGTCGCGAATATCCTCTGCCGACCACCATTGGGTCTGCTCCATCTGATAGAGCAGGCTCAGGACGATCTGGCCCTTTTGGCCGGGCAGGGCAGGCCACACGTTGCCATCGATCGAGGTATGAGGGACCGGAGGATAGACCATAGTTCACTTGTAACGGCCTGTTATGGCCTGCACAAGGTCAGGCAGATCGCAGCGTGGTAAATCATTTGGCCCCCAATGGCCGCCGGTTTGTGGACCGACGGGCAGCTATATACCGACGCAGCAGGTTTAACCTCACGCCGACGACAAAACATGGATGACCCGGTCGGCCAGCAGATCTTTCACCTGGGCCCCATAGGCCGCCATGTGCGGGGCCGCCGCGTGGGCCATCAGATGGTCTAAACTTTCCCATTTTTCAATGACCACGAAGGTGTCCGGCCCACAGGCGGTCTGGAAATCACCGACGCCCTGGGTGTCGGTGGTTGGGCCATACTCGATGCAACCGTCCTCCGCATGGACGTTGGGCACATTTTCATTAAAGGCTTTAAGGACTTCGGCACGTTTACCGGGTTTGGTGGTGATCACGGCGACAACATGAACCAGGGACATGGGGGTTTTCCTTTGCTGGGATAAATTAAATTCGCTGCCGTCAGCTTATGCAATTTTCGCCGCAGGGCAACCCCATCTTGTCGGAATAGAACCAGAAGATTATCGCCTCGATTTTTTGCTCAACGCGTGCCCTTCGGACCAAAAACAGCCGGTTACTTCTTAATTTGTTTAGACCCTGATATTACCGCATTATAGAATTTTACGGCTACAGCAACGGCTGACAGGGAGACAGCGATGAGCCAACTCGATAATGCGGACCGCACCAGGACCTCCCTTGGGGCACACCACGCGCAGCTACCGCAAGCCGCTCATTACGACGTCGTCATCGTTGGCGGTGCCATGTATGGTTCAGCCGTCGCCTGGTTTCTCACCGACAACCCGGATTTCAACGGCACAATCTTGGTTGTCGAAAAGGATCCGAGTTATGAATTCACTTCGACGGCCCATACCAACAGCTGTATGCGCCAGCAATTCTCTCGGAAAATTAACGTTCAAATTTCACAGTTTGCCGCAGAATATGTAAAAAACTTCAGGGCTTTTATGGGTAATGATCCGCGAATACCTGACCTATTCATTCAAAACTTTGGTTATATGTACTTGGCTAACACTCCGGAATTCGCCGGCGTATTGCGCGAGAACCAGACCCTGCAGGTTGCCTGTGGTGCCGGCACACGGCACCTGACAGCGGCTGCGATCGCCGCTGATTTCCCGTTTTATAATCTCGACGATATTATTGCCGGCAATCACAATAGGATCGATGAAGGTTACTTTGACGGCAATACCCTGTTCGATTGGTGGAAACGGTCGGCCCGCGAGAACGGTGTCGAATATGTCAACAACGAAGTGGTTGCCATGCACACCAACACCAAAAATACCCGGGTCGAGAGCGTGATTCTTAATTCCGGCGAGACAATTGCCTGTGGCACGGTTGTCAATGCATCAGGCCCCAGGGCGGCCCGCACGGCGCGCATGGCCGGTATCGACATTCCCGTTGAACCCAGAAAACGCTACACGTTTATTTTCGATGCGCAAACGCCACTTGATCGGGATTTGCCCCTGACCATTGATCCCAGCGGGGTCCACGTCCGTACCGATGGCACCTATTATATGGCCGGTTGTGCACCGGATGACGACCCGGCGGTCGCCTATGACGATTTCGTCGAGGACCACAGTCTCTGGCAGGAAAAAGTCTGGCCGTTGATTGCCCACCGCATCCCACAGTTTGAGGCAATCAAACTGATCAATTCCTGGGTCGGTCATTATGCCTACAATACCTTCGACCAGAACGCCATTCTCGGTCCCCACCCCGAGCTTGTAAATTTTATTTTTGTAAATGGATTTTCCGGGCACGGGTTACAACAATCACCGGCCCTCGGCCGCGGCACGGCTGAAATGATCAGCTACGGGGAGTACCGCAGTCTTGATCTGTCACCGTTCCATTATGAGCGCATTAAACGCAAGCATCCGTTTGTCGAAAAGGCGGTGATTTAATCGGCGGCAGTGCAACTGCAACCTCAGGGATTTATTAATGTCCCCCGGTGCAATCCGCGCCGCGCCGCCTCGGCCGCGCGCTGCAAACCATCATAACGATCCGATGCACGTCCATGAGCGGTCGCCCATCCGGCGCTGACCATGGCCCCATTGAGGTTTAACGCCGCTTTAAAACAAGTCGCCCGCAGCCGACCGTCACGACCCGTCTTTTGCCCCAGACAGAGGATCTGTTGGCCACCCAGATGAACCTGCATCCAGGACACGGCCTGTTTACCGCAGGCAAAAATCTGCCCCTGTGTATCCCGGCAGCGCTGGCCCGGGTCCGGCAGTTTGATGCCCTGCAGGTGAATGACGGTTTGCCCGACACGCAATGTTGCGTCATCGCCGACCACAGCCAGCCCGGCAATATCGGCATGGGCCGGCGAGGCCATCAAACAGACCACCAGAGCCACGGTGTAACGCATAAAAATCCGTCCCAATTCAAAAACCTGGTTTGTCAATTTACAAATGGTTTCCGGCAATTGCCAATCAAGCGCTTCGACCGGGCAACCGGCTGCACCGGTTGCGGGCCTTTGAAATTTGCCTTTTGTCTGGAATTCTGGTCAAAGAAGAGCCGTTAAGTCATCCCTTTGGAAACCCGTAATCAGAAGAGATCCCCCCTATGACAGATAAAATTTACCGTGGCATCTGGCCCGTTGTGCCGACCCCCTTCAACGCAGACGGCTCCGTCGACTATGAGGGTCAAAACCGTGTACTCGATTTTATGATCGATCAGGGCTCGGACGGCCTGTGTATTCTGGCCAATTATTCCGAACAATTTGTCCTGTCCGACGCGGAGCGAAAAAAACTCACTGAACTCAGTTTCGCCCATGTGGCCGACCGGGTGCCGGTGATGGTTACCTGCTCGCATTTTTCGACCCAGATTGTTGAGGATCGCTGTCGTCATGCGGCGGCGCTCGGTGCGGCGATCATCATGTTGATGCCGCCCTATCACGGGGCCAGTCTGCACGCCAACGAACAAGGTGTCATCGAACATTATCAGCGGGCCGCCGAAGCGGCGGGAATTCCGATCATGGTCCAGGACGCGCCGCTCGCCGGCGTCGCGCTTTCTGTTGCCCTGTTGGCCCGCATGGCAAAAGAAATTGCCCTGCTGCAGTATTTTAAAATTGAAATGCCGCAAACGGCCGCCAAATTAAAAGCCCTGATTGCTGCCGGTGGGGATGACATTATCGGCCCGTTTGATGGCGAAGAGGCGATTACCCTGATGGCCGACCTGCAGGCCGGTGCCACCGGCAGTATGAGTTCGGCCCTGTTGACGGATTTGATCAAACCGGTGCTCGACCATTTTGCCGCCGGCGACGAAGCCGCTGCGGAGGCCCAATACAACCGGATTTTGCCATTGATTAACTTCGAAAATCGTCAGTGCGGGTTCCGGGCGTGCAAAACCGCCATGAAATACGGCGGCATAATCAAGTCTGATTTCGTCCGTCACCCGACGGCGGCCCTGCCCCAATCAACAGCCGATGAGCTGATCCGCATCGCCAAAACCCTTAATCCGCTGGTTCTTAGCTGGGGTAAATAAACACAGGCGCTCCGGTCGGGACTGGCGGTGCCGCATTTTATTGATGTCGGCCCGTCACCCGATCGGTGTCTGGAATCGGTTCAGGCGCCGCAGCACTTTTTGAATTTTTTACCGGACCCGCAGGGGCACGGGTCGTTGCGGCCAACTTTTTCGACGAACCGCTGTGGTTCCTTTGGGTTCATAACACAATCGTCAAAGACCCATTTGTCGTCTTCGCGGATAAAGGTTGCCAATTCATGGTGAACCACGGACTGTTTTTGTTCGCGATATTTGGCGACAAATTCGACCGTACCCTTTTTGTCCTTTTCACCGCCAGCCGATGTTTTGCGAATTTCCAGGCCAAGCCATTTGGTATCGCCGGCATTTTCATTAAAGGCCTCAACGTCAAAATCTTCGCGCTGGCGGGCCGACAGGGTTTGTGACAAATAAGCACCATTGCCCAAGACAAAAGCCGAGTACCGGGACTTCATCAAACTTAACGCCGTCGGTGCCGGCGCTCCATCGTGGTACCGTCCGCAGCATTTTTCGAGGGGTTGTTTGGATCCACAGGGGCAGTCGCTCATGGTTTGGTCTCTTTTCGGGTTCGGGTCACTGCGGTATTACAAAAAGCCACGGACAATACAAGCCCTCTCCCACCCGAACCAACGGACGGCATGAAAATTCTTTCGGCGGTTATTTCCCTGCAAACAGGTATCGATAAAACAACCTGTCCGGCAAAGCCCGGATACCTTTGTTTAGCAAAATCATGACAAATATATCGACAGCAACGCGGGCAAATAACACGCCGCTGATATGGCCGCCCAGGATCAGGGCAAACAAAGTATCTTCAATCAAACCATGACAGAGCGACATAAAAACCAAAGATAAAAAGATCGTGCGCGGACCTAACAGGCCGGCTTTGGCTTCGCGTATGATTAACACCCCGCCAAACATCATGCCCAACAGCACGCCGGTCATGGTCAAAGTTGTTGCCTCCCGGGAAATCCCCATGACCGCGAGCAACGGCGACAGGGACTTGGTAATGAAACGGGTCGCTCCGGTCACATCACACAGGCGCAGAACATAAATCAGGAACAGAATGATCCAGAAAATAAAAAACAGCGACGTCGCTGTGTCCACGGCCCATTGCAGCCAGGGGGCGTCAATCTTTGTCTCTGGCGCCCAAACGACGACCAGCGGTTGGTTTAACACATCGAGGACGCCGTAGATCACTTTCAGAATCCAGCCCAAGGCAAAGGCTGCCGCCAATCGAATCCCTGTTGCGATGACAATCCGTACACCGGCGCGGTGTACAATCTGTTGTTCCATGGGGATGGCGTGCGCCGCAATCATCATCGACGTCAGAACCGTCGCTTGCGCTACGGTCATCTGCAAATCACCGACCATGGCGACAAAAACCGTTGCGCCCCCGTACATTCCTGCAAACAGGGTCGTTACCAGGATCAGCGCCGTTTCCGCTGGCAGGCCAAACACCGACATGACCGGCTCCATAACGTTTGCCAGTTTCACATGCAGGTCGTATCCGATGCCGATACGCACAACAATCATCACCGGCACGACGATCTTAAGCAACGTCGCGTAGATAGCGAGTGACGCGGTG
The DNA here is from genome assembly GCA_021775095.1 of Rhodospirillales bacterium. Taxonomy (GTDB): domain Bacteria; phylum Pseudomonadota; class Alphaproteobacteria; order Rhodospirillales; family Casp-alpha2; genus JABMNT01. The sequence continues at coordinate 60,821 of JAJFII010000032.1, read as the reverse complement.
ACGCCTTCAACAAGGAATGAGATTATCTTTTTCAGCATGCCCTGCAGGTATCGGATTTGCATCAAAAGCGCAAGCCAAGGTTCCCGGGACCTATTCTGGAATCAGTGTTGACTGTAAAGGCCCGGCTGACGAAACTCTCAGTTTCCGCCAACACATCGAGGACGGCACGCCATGCGCAATGACCCCACCTACACCTTCGATTTTCGCAGTGACACCGTTACCCGCCCCAGTGCCGGCATGCGAAAAGCCATGGCCGATGCGGAAGTCGGCGATGACGTCTATGGCGATGACCCGACGACCAATCGGCTGGAAGCGATGATGGCGGAACGCCTGGGCAAAGCAAAAGCCCTGTATCTGCCGTCCGGCACGCAATCCAACCTGGCCGCCCTGATGGCCCATTGCGGGCGCGGTGATGAATATATCGTTGGCCAGGGCCAACATTGTTATAAGTGGGAAGCCGGTGGTGCTGCGGTTCTGGGCAGCATTCAACCGCAACCGATCACCAATCAAACCGATGGCACTCTGGCCCTCGAAGATATTGAAGCGGCCATAAAACCTGACGATTCCCACTACGCCATGACCCGGCTTCTGGCGCTTGAAAATACCATTGGCGGTCGGGTGATCCCCATGAGTTACATCAACGATGCTACGGCGCTTGCCCGCAAACGGGGTTTGGGCTGCCATTTGGACGGGGCAAGAGCCTTTAACGCGGCGGTCGCCATGGGCATCCCCATCGCCGAACTGGCGGCGCCTTTTGATACGGTCTCCATATGTCTGTCCAAGGGCCTCGGCGCACCGGTCGGTTCGGTGCTGGTGGGGGACGCGGCGTTGATCGATCGGGCACGCAGGATCCGGAAAATGCTGGGCGGCGGCATGCGGCAGGTCGGGCTGCTGGCCGCCGCCGGCATTTATGCGCTCGAACATAACGTCGACCGCCTGGCCGACGACCATGCCCATGCCAGGAAACTGGCCGACAAACTGGCCCAGTTACCGGGCCTGAGCGTCGTCGAACCGGACACCAATATTGTGTTTGTTTCAACCGATGCCTCGGTCGCCGATGGTCTTGCCCAACATATGGAAAGCAGCGGGATCGGTGTTAACACCAGCTACGCCAGCCAGCGCTGGGTCACGCATATGGACGTCGATGGCCGGTCCATCGATGGCGCACTGGAGCAGCTCAAACGCCATTGGCACTGATCAAAAGCACGGCAAGCCGGGCCAGGCCTTTTGCGGGAACGGCAGGCCATTCGTGATCCAGATGACGGTTACATGGCCAACATTTCGGCAACCTCAATGGTCCCGCCCGTTTCAAAAATCGGGCAGTTGTTGGTCAACTCGATAGCCCCCTCCAGGGTTTCTGCCTGGACAATTGTGAAGCCAGACAGCGGATTTGCCCCACCGTCATTGGCGACAACCCCCGGCCCGCTGACCGTACTGGACATGCCGACCGGTGCACCCGGGTTGACGATTGCTGCGCCCAGCCCCTCCATCCAGGACCCCCATTTTGCCATAATAGCGGTTGTCTCTTCCGGGCTCATGGGACGATGTCCCCCGTGAAAGGCAAAAATAAAATTAGCCATTTTGTGTCCTTTTCAATTTCCATTTAAAGTCATAACTTCGAGCATAGCTTAACACTCAACAATATGGTTTAGTATTAAAATTTTCCCATACAGTCAACCCAATAGTTAAGTTTAATCAACATTGCTAACCGTCTCATGAGATGCGCCGTGCGGCGGCACAGGAAATTCGAATTCGTAATTCCATCTTTGACAAAATCATGGGTGCGATCAATCGCGTTCGACGATATGGTGGGGTGGGTTCGATGAAACCCGTTTGCCAACGGCTATTTACGGAGACCTCCTATGCCGAATACCGATCAGGAATTTACCACCGAGGACCTGGAATATCTTCGTCATGGATCTGGGCCCTTGCTGTTGCGGTTGTTTAAACCCCGGGGCACTGGCCCTTTTCCGGTGATCGTTGATCTCCATGGTGGTGCCTGGAATACGGGCGACCGCACGGAATGCCAAATTCGGGATGAAGTTCTGGTCGATGCCGGGTTTGCCGTAGCCGCCCTGGATTTTCGCCAGGGGGCCGACCGATACCCGTCCTCCCTGCAAGACATTCATTATGCCATTCGCTGGTTAAAGGGCCATTCCAGTTCCTTAAATCTCGATCCCCAGCGCGTCGGCCTGTCCGGTCAGTCCAGCGGCGGCCATTTGGCGGCGCTTATTGCCCTGCTTCCCGATGATCCGCGTTACGCAGCAATTGCCTATGACGCGGAGCCGCCGGTCGATGCCCGGGTGCGCTGTGTTGCCATGCAGTGGCCGGTGATCAATCCCCTGTCCAGGTATCACCATGCGCTCCGATCTCGCAAATCCAAGCGCACGGCTGACTGGGTCAAACGCATTCCCGAGTTTCATGACACCTACTGGGTCGACGAAGCGGCCATGAGCGAGGGAAATCCGATGCTGATACTGGAGCGCGGAGAACCCGTCGAAACACCCCCTGCCCTGTGGTTGCAGGGCGAACCGGACATTGTCCACGATTACCATGATCCCGCCTCGAACCAGGACCTTAATGAACCGGAGCGGTTTGCCAAATTATACCAAAAAGCCGGAGGGGCCCTTGGCATCCACCGGGTTCCCTATGAGACACGGTTGCAGCCAAAGGCTTTTAATCCCCTGGTGGTGTTCTTTAAAACTCATATGAGTTATACCGACGAGTAGTGATAAGGGTATCGGAAAACAAACGGACGACAATTTATCTGACACGGGTCTGCTGCCAGGGCCGACGTGATCAAACCCAGGGGAAACGCAAACAATGAACAGCACAAAACCAAAACTCGGTTTTATTGGTCTCGGCCTAATGGGCCAGGGGTTTACCAAACGATTAAACCAAAGCGGATATCAGGTCACAGGATATGATCTCGATAAAGATAAGGTATCCAGGGCGTCAAACCACGGTGTTGTCGCCGCATCCAACCCGGCTGAAGTTGCCGCCAACAGTGATATTGTGTTGCTTTGTGTGACCTCGACGGCCAGCGTCGAGGCGGCTGTTTTCGGGGCCGGCGGTATCGCCGAGACGGCAACCCAAGGGGCGATCCTGGTTGACCATTCAACGACGATTGTCGAAGAAACCAAATCCATGGCGGCGCGGTTAAAAAGCGCAACCGGCATGGGCTGGGTGGACGCCCCCGTGTCCGGTGGGCCGGAAGGGGCGCAAGCCGGTTCCCTGGCGATCATGGCCGGCGGTGACGAGGCTGACATTGCCACCGTCCAGCCGGTGATGGATACCCTGGCGTCGGCCTTTACGGTCTTTGGTCCGGTCGGTTCCGGACAGGTTGCCAAGATGGTCAATCAGGTCCTGGTCCTTAATAATTACGCGGTTATCGCCGAAGCCCTCGCCCTGGCCGAAGCCGGTGGCATCGATGCATCAAAAATTCCGGCCGCCCTGGCAACCGGCCATGCGGGCTCGAACCTGCTCAACGCCGCCTTCCCGCGGATGATCGCCAGAGATTTTGCCCCGAAGGGATATGCCCGTCAGATTTTAAAGGATCTGGATATGCTGCACGATTTGGCAAAGGGATTAGGGACCCCGACACCGATGTCGGCTCAGACGGCATCATTATTTCGGATTCTCAACTCCAAGGGCCACGAAGAACTCGATGGAATGGCGATCTTAAAACTATACGACCCGAACGACAGCCTGTAGGAAGAGGCCATGGATGACCTGCCCATCATTGACGCCCACCATCATTTCTGGGACCTGTCTTTGAACAAACACCCGTGGTTATGTGGCCCGGAGCGGGTTGTTTTCCGTTACGGTGACTATTCGTCGATTTGCAAAAATTTTGGGGTTGAAGAGTTCAAGGCGGTATCGGCAAACCACAATGTTGTCAAAACCGTGCATATGGAAGCCGAATGGCAGCCCTCAGATCCGCTCGGCGAAAGCCGTTGGTTACACGCCCTGCACGACAAAACAGGTTATCCGCACGCGATCATCGGCCAAGCCTGGTTTGGCCGCGACGACTTACAAGCGACGTTGGCCGGTCACGCCGCCTACCCGCTGGTCCGCAGCGTCCGCCAGAAACCGGCCGCGACCCCGACCGCTGACACCTTCGAGCCGGGGCGGGCCGGTTCCATGGCCGACCCAAAATTTCGCGAGGGATACCGACACCTTGCCAGATATAAACTGCATTTTGATCTGCAAACCCCCTGGTGGCACCTGCGCGAAGCCGCCGACCTGGCCGGCGATTTTCCCGATACGACGATAATTTTAAACCATACGGGCCTGCCGTCGGACCGCAGTGCCGACGGGCTATCGGCCTGGTCGGAAGCCATGGAAACCTTTGCCGCCCAACCCAATACGGCGGTAAAGATTTCGGGCATTTGTGTTCCCGGTCAGAAATGGACGGCCGAACTGAACGGGCCCATCGTCCTTGAAACGCTGCGAATTTTTGGTATGGATCGCTGTATGTTCGCGTCCAATTTCCCGGTGGATGGGGTTTGCGCGAGTTACGATGAGATTTTCTCCGGTTTCAAATCGATAACGGCTGACCTGAGCGGGCCCGACCGGCGCAAACTGTTCCACGACAATGCCATGTCCTATTACCGACCCGTTTGACCGCAAAGCGCCGCCCCATCTGGCCCATCGCCGATGGGGAGCCTATTATAATCCGCCTGGCTGATTGTCAGACACCCGTCCGTTAAACAGATTTTTTAGAAAAAGCGCGGGTCAGTTAACCGGGACTCAAATATTCGTGGCATGAGGCCGGCCTGAAACCAGTTCACAAAACTGTAAATGCTGTAAACGGGCACCCCCAAAACCTGCCGCAGATCGGCTGCGTAGGGCACCATGTTGGTGCATTCCAGAACAACCGCTCCGGTCTCGGGATGGGCCGTCATCAGATCCCTGCCAGCGTCCAGCATGTCGGCACGGGCCAGCGCGACGTCCAATTGCGGTTCGTTATCAAGGATCGCCCGGGTGAACTCGCGCCCGGAATCCGTGCCGCCGACCGGTGTATCTAAGGGCGCACCGGCGGCCTTGAGGTGGGCTTGCGTTAAGGTCGCCGCCGAAATCGTCAGTACGGAAACCCGCTTGCCCGGTGTCAGGGTTTGATAAACCAGGGGAATTTGCATTAACGAGGACGAGGCCACCGGAACCCCCACGCAGGCAGCGAGTTGGTCCTGGAACAGGGCCAGGAACCCACAATTTGTGGTAATGCCATCGGCGCCGTCGGCAACCAGTTCCCTGGCGGCATCCATGAACACCTGTGCCAGCCCCTCGGCGCCATGGCGGACCACCTGGTCGGGCGAGGCGCCGCGCACCACCTTATAGAGGACGGGAAACGGCCAGGTCTGGGCATTTCCCATGTCGCCGGGGATCCTCGGAAACCGGGTATCCAACATCAAAATACCAACGGCCGCGCCGTAGATGGTTTTGCCGCCGAGGGCGGGATTATCTAGCTTCATAGATATCTCTTTCTTTTTTAGCAGGCCTGTAAAGCTCGGGTCCTGGCCCTAACTCGCCATATAAATCCGTGAATAACTCTCTTTTATTGCCGCCGTAATCTGGTCAAGGCGTTTCGATATGTGGGCGTCCATCAAGCGGGCCGCCAAATCCGCGTCGCGGGCCTGCAGGGCATCGACAATTTGGCGATGTTCGCCCTGGGTTTTGGTCCGCCGCGCGTCCATATCGACCCAACGGAAATATTTAATCCGGGCGTTCACATTATCCAGAACCCGCGACATTTCTTTGTTGCGGCTCAGCGTCATCAGTTTTTGATGGAAAACCTCGTCCAGGGAAACCAGCTGCTCGCTCGACCGCCCACCATCTTCCGGGCCGGTTTCGTCGAGAAAGGCTGCCAACTCCTGGACGTCGTCTTCGGTTGCATTTTCGCAGGTCAAGCGAACCGCGGCGACTTCGAGGACCGATCGAAACTGATACAGTTCAAACATTTCCCGCGGTTTCAGTTGCCGGCAGAAAAACCCACGACCCTGTTGGAAGGTTAAAAACTCTTCGGCCACCAACCGGTTCAGGGCTTCGCGCAGAGGCGTGCGGCTGGCCCCCAGTCGGGCCGCCAGCTCAACTTCATTTATCCGTTCGCCGGGTTTAAATTCGAAGCTGATCGCCATCTCTTTGATCAGCAGATACAAATGATCAACACGACTCAGGGCCTTGGGTTTTTTGTCTGTCATTGTTTGCCATCGCTACTCTGTACACAATTATTCAGTGGAACAGATTCTAATTTTCCTTAATTTCTGCTATTTATGGAGACTATGCAACTTTCTTATTGACTCATTTAACAGTTTTGTTTTTTACTGTATACAGTTCAGTATTCAATTCTCCATACTCGATAAGGATGCCCAATGACCAAGACGCGCGGAAATGCGACAAATGGGGCGGAAGCCATGGTCCGTTTGTTAGAAGCCCATGGAGTCCGTCATATCTTCGGATTATGCGGTGATACAACCCTGCCGTTTTATGATGCGCTTTATCGTCTGGACCATGGGATGCAACACATCTTAACCCGCGACGAAAGATGCGCCGGTTATATGGCTGATGCCTATGCCCGGGTAACCGGACGGGTTGGCGTCTGTGAGGGACCAAGCGGCGGCGGTGCCACCTATATCCTGCCGGGTGTCGTTGAAGCCAATGATTCCTCCGTCCCGGTTCTTTCCATCACGTCTGATGTGGCGGTATCGTCAATCGGTCGTTACCCCCTGACCGAATTGCGCCAGGACGAACTTTTCTGCCCGTTGACCAAATGGAACGGTGTCATAAACACCGCCCAGCGCCTGCCCAATATGGTGCGGACGGCATTTCGCGCGATGACCACGGGCCGTCCCGGAGCGGCCCACCTGGGCCTGCCGTTCGATGTCCAGAAAGCCGACGTTGACCCGGAAGACATTTGGGCGCAACCGGAGTTTGGCAGTTACCCGGCGTGGCCAAGCGCCCCCCAGGGAGCGGCCATTGACAATGCCCTGGAGGTTATTCTCGCCGCCAAAAACCCGGTGATGATCTGTGGTGGCGGACCGGTCCTGGCCGGCGGTGAAGCGGCCCTGCAGGCTTTTGCTGAACGTTTGAACATGGTCGTGGCGACGACGGTCAGCGGCCAGGGCACCCTGTCCGATGACCACCCCAATCATCTCGGCGTGGTTGGCTCGAACGGCGGTGTGCCGGCGACCCGCGCGGTTGTTGATGCGGCGGACCTGGTGATCTTTGTCGGCTGTCGGGCCGGGTCGGTAACGACCGAACGCTGGCGGTCGCCCAAACCGTCAACCCAGGTTATCCATTTCGATTCAGACCCGATGGTGATATCGGCGAATTACCGAACGCAGGTCGCTGTGGTTGCCGATATCAAACTGGCCTTCGAAGCCCTCAATGTGGCGCTGGCGGCTCAGGGGGCGGGGACTGTCAATTTTGGTGGCGACCGCCGGGTTGCCGCAGCCAAGGCAATCAAATTCAGGGACTTCGGGGCCTTGGCGCGCAGTTCGGAAACGCCTATTCGACCGGAACGGGTGATTGCTGATCTTAACGCGGTGCTGCCGTCGGACGCGGTCATCGTCGCCGATCCGGGAACCCCCTGTCCGTATTTTTCGGCCTTTTATAAAGTCCCCCATAGCGGTCGACATTTTATTACCAACCGGGCCCATGGGGCTTTGGGATATGCCCTCGGTGCGTCGATCGGTGCACAAATTGGCCGACCGTCGTCAAAGGTTGTCTCGGTCATGGGCGATGGCAGTTTTGGCTTTACCGTCGGCGAGCTTGAAACGGTTACCCGTTACAACCTGCCGATCCTGTTCATCGTTTTTTCCAATAGTGTCTATGGCTGGATCAAAGCCGGGCAAAAGACCGGTTTTGACGAACGCTATTATTCGGTCGATTTTAACCGAACCGACCACGCCGCCGTCGCCCAATCTTTTGGCGTGAAAAGCTGGAAGGTCGAGGATCCCGACGAGTTAACCAGGGTCTTTGAACAGGCCGTCAACCACGACGGTCCGACCCTGGTCGATATCATCAGTCAACCGCTGCAGGACGCCCAGGCACCGGTCAGTGAATGGGTTGCCTAAGGGGCGCGAAGATGGGGATTATCGGGCAACAACTCGAGCAGTTCAGATTTAAGCGCTTTGACAAACGCCTTTACCAGCCGGGTCTGCGGTCTGAGGGCTGGATAAATCAAACCCAGGTCATAGGGAATACGCGGCGCGAACGGTCGGCCGACCAATCCCAAATGGGCAAAATCACTGGCCGAAAACGGGTCAACAATGGCAATACCCGCGCCCTCGGCGGCCATTCGACAGGCCGGGGCAAACAAAAAACTCTCAATATGCGGCGCCCAGGTCAGGCCTTCGGATTCGAACACCGCTTTCAACTGAAAATGCGTCGCATGTTCCGGATTCAGGGCGATCAACGGTTCATTTGCCAGGTCACCGGGAGTAATGATCGCTTTTTGCGCCAACGGATGGGCTGCTGGCAACACACAGAGACAATCGAAGGACAGGGTTTCGCACTCAAAGGTCGGGTTGTCGGTTGGCAATTCGACAATCCCAATATCAAAGAACTGAACCGAATTCCATTCGCGGATTTGCGTGCTGCTGCGGGTCTGCAGGGAAACCTTGACGTCCGGCCGGTCGGCGACAAACCGGGCAATGAGTTTGGGCAGGAAATTCATCGATATGGCCTGCAGGGCGGCAATCCGCAGGGCACCGGATTTAAGGTCGCGAATGTCACGGGCCGAACGCACCGCCCGGTTGTGGCTGGTCATTACCCGTTCCGCGTCTTCGAGAAAAGCAAGGGCTTCGCCGGTCGGATGAAAGCGCCCGTTCTGCCGGTCAAACAACAAAAATCCCATGGACTCCTCAAGATTGGCGATCAGCGCCGAAACCGCCGGCTGGGTAATCCCCATAATGGCGGCTGCCTGGGTTACGGAGCCCTGTTTCATGACCGCCCGAAAGGCTTCAATTTGGCGAATATTCATGATTTAACCTGCTTTCCTGAAACCCCCAACGCCAAAGGAATCATCATAAAGCCACCTTATAAAGATACAAGGGCAAGTAATTTGACTTAATACCGCAAATCAACCACCATCCGAACAACATTTTAAATGCGGCAATCATCCCAAAACAAAGACAGCCAAACAACGGGGCAGGCGATCGATAACTATGACCAGGGCAAAAACACAGAAAAGCAGGAAAGTTGCGGTAATTGGCGCGGGAATCGTTGGTGTTTCCTGCGCCATCCATTTACAGCGCCTGGGCAAACAGGTCCTGCTCATCGACCGCGCCGGGCCGGCTGAGGGCACCTCTCATGGCAATGCCGGCGTCCTTGCCTGCTGTTCGGTGGTCCCGGTTGTCACTCCCGGCATTTTGTCACGGGTGCCAAAAATGTTGTTTAACCCGGACGGCCCGTTGTTTTTAAAATGGCGTTATATGCCTCGGCTGCTTAAATTTCTCATCCCCTATCTAAAAACCGCAGACGCTAAAACCGTCGACCACATCGCCAAACATCTGACACCCTTACTGGTCGACAGTGTTGACGAACACTTTAACGTCAGCGACGGGTCTGAAGCGCAACAGTGGCTGCGAAAATCCCCTTACATGTTTGTCTACAAAAACCGCGCGGCCTTTGAGGCGGACGCCTATAGCTGGGATCTGCGCCGTAAAAACGGCTTTCAATGGGAAGTTCTGGAAGGCGATGCGATCCGCCAACGCGAACCCGCCGTATCCGCCGATTACGACTGCGCGGTGATTTTGCAGGACCACGGTTTCGTCACCAATCCCGGCCAATATGTGAAAGATTTGGCGGCAACGGCCGTCGCCGCCGGCGTCGAACTTCGGATTACCGCGGTTCATGAGGTGGTGCAAGGCGACGACGGCGCGACCCTGAAAACCGACGACGGCGAGATCGACGTGGAAGCGGTAATTATTGCAACCGGCGCCTGGTCATCGGTTTTATCCAAACCGCACGGGGCGAACGTACCACTGGAAACGGAACGCGGTTACCACGTTATCCTGGCTGAACCGTCCAGCCAACCCACCATGCCGGTCATGGATACCACCCGCAAATTTGTCGCGACACCGATGGCGGACGGATTGCGTTTGGCCGGGGTTGTTGAATTTGGCGGTCTTGATGCATCGCCGTCGCAGGGACCGATTGATCTGCTGATGCGCGGCGTTACTGCCCTTATCCCTAATTTTAAATATAAATCGAAAGTGACGTGGATGGGTCACCGCCCGGCAACAGCCGACAGTTTGCCGGTAATCGGGCGTTCTCCCATATCCAAAAGCGTCTATTTCGGTTACGGTCATCACCATATCGGACTAACAGCAGGCCCAAAGACCGGGCGTTTACTGGCCGAAATGGTGGCGGGGCTTCAACCCAATATTGACATGCACGCCTATCGTGCCGATCGCTATGGTTGAAGATAATTAAATCAAAAAAATTCACAACTAACGGAGAGAGCAAATGAATATGACGATAAAAACAGTATTGGCAGCCGGCGCAATCGTCGCCACTGCCGGTGTCGCCCATGCAGAAAAATGGGATATGCCGATGGCCTATTCTGCCACCAACTTCCATTCGGCTACGGGTGCGGAATTTGCAAAATGTGTGACCACCGGAACCGGCGGCGACATTGAAATCGTAACCCATCCGTCCGGTTCCCTGTTCAAGGGTGGCGACATCAAACGCGCCCTGCAAACCGGTCAGGCACCGATCGGCGAGCGCCTGCTTTCCGGCCACCAGAACGAAAACGCCCTGTTCGGGTTTGATTCGATTCCCTTCCTGGCAACTTCTTTTGACGATTCCGCGAAACTTTGGAAAGCCGCAAAACCAACGTTAACCAAACTCCTGGACGAACAAAACCTGGTCCTGTTGTACGCCGTGCCCTGGCCGCCCCAGGGACTGTACTTCAAAAAAGAGGTGAACTCCGTTGCCGACATGAAGGGCATTAAGTTCCGCTCCTACAACACGGCAACCGCCCGCCTGGCTGAGTTGACGGGCATGCTTCCGGTCTCCATTGAAGCGGCTGAAATCTCCCAGGCCTTTGCCACCGGTGTTGCAGAAGCCATGGTTTCGTCAGGCTCCACCGGTTACGACCGGAAAGTCTGGGAAAGCCTGACCCACTTTTATGAGGTCGATGCCTGGTTGCCCAGAAACTACGTCATGGTCAACAAGGATTCCTGGGGCGGGACCAGCAAAGCCAATCAAAACATCATCCGCGGTTGTGCCGAGTTGGCCGAATATGCCGGCAACTATCGTTCGATCCAATATACCGACTTCACGCTCAACGGCCTGCGCGCCGGCGGCATGACAGTTGGCCCGGCCGGCGAAGGCCTGGTTAATGAGCTGAAAAAAATCGGCGAAACCATGACGTCGGAGTGGCTGGAAAAATCCGGTGCCGAAGGCAAAGCCATCGTCGACGCCTTTAAGGCCATGAAATAAGCCCATCCGGGGGGTCGCCCAGGCGGCCTCCCGGTTACTTAAGACCAACGGTTGGGGGATCAGATATGCAAGGATTTGGAGGGACGGTTCGACTGCTGCTGGACCGCATATATTTGGGCAGCGGTATTGTCGCCGCCCTGTTTTTAATTGCAATTTTATCGCTCATCGTTGTTCAGATGTTTGCCCGCTGGACCGGCGAAGTGTTTTCCGGTGCACCGGATTATGCCGGTTATTGCATGGCAGCCGCGTCGTTTTTTGCCTTTGCCCATGCCCTGAATCGCGGTGCCCATATTCGCGTCAGTATTCTGCTCAATTCGGTGGGGCCGCGGACCAAACACATTTTGGAAATCTGGTGTTTTGCCGTCGCCACGGGGCTCGGCTGGTATTTCACCTATTACGCCACCAAAGCCACTTACTGGTCCTGGAAATTCAACGACATTTCCCAGGGCCAGGACGCCACGGCCCTGTGGATCCCGCAGATGTCCATGGTCATCGGCAGTCTTATTTTTGCCATCGCGCTGACCGACCATCTGGTTCATGTCCTGATTTCCGGCGACCATCGGATCTCCTCCGATATCGTTGAACAAAGTCACGGGGAGTAAGGGTTATGGATGAATTTCAACTGATCGCGATCTTTCTTTTTATTCTTTTTCTGTTGCTGGGAACCGGCATTTGGGTTGGCCTGGCGCTTTTGGGTGTGGCTTTTGTCGGCATGGAAATGTTTACTTCGCGCCCCGTCGGCGACGTGATGATCACGACCATTTGGACAGCTTCGTCGTCATGGACCCTGACCGCATTGCCGCTGTTCATCTGGATGGGAGAGGTGCTGTATCGAACCCGCCTGTCGGAAGACATGTTCCGCGGCCTTTCCCCCTGGCTGGCACCTTTACCCGGTGGCCTGATCCACACCAACATCGTCGGTTGCACCATATTTGCCGCCGTATCGGGCTCGTCCGCCGCGACCCTGACGACCGTCGGCAAAATGTCGATCCCGGAACTGCGCAAACGCAATTACCCGGAAAACATGATCATCGGCACGTTAACCGGCGCGGCAACCCTGGGATTGATGATCCCGCCGTCATTGACCCTCATTGTCTACGGCGTGACGATCAATGAATCGATCACCAAACTGTTCATGGCCGGCATCCTGCCGGGGCTGGTGCTGGCGACCATGTTCATGGGTTACGTGGCGATCTACTCCAAGGTTTCAGGCAATTTTGACCCGACCCCGGAACCGAAAATGACGTTTTCCGAAAAAGTCGCCAACTCAAAATTCCTGATCCCGGTTATCCTGCTGATTTCCGTCGTCATTGGTTCCATGTATTTGGGTTATGCGACGGCAACGGAAGCCGCCGCCTTTGGTGTCATTGGCTCGCTGGCCCTGGCCGCCGGGCAAAAATCCCTGAGCTGGTCGACATTCACCGAAAGCCTGATGGGAGCGACCCGCACCTCGGCGATGATCGCCCTTATTCTGGCCGGTGCCGCCTTCCTGTCCCTGTCCATGGGGTTCACCGGCCTGCCCCGCGCCCTGGCTGAATGGATTGCGGTTCTTGAGCTCAGTCGGTTCGAGTTGCTGATGGTCCTGCTGGTTTTTTATATTGTCATCGGCTGTTTCCTGGACGGCATTTCGTCGGTGGTTTTGACCATGGCTGTGGTTGAACCGATGATTCGCAACGCCGGCATTGATGTCATCTGGTTTGGCATTTTCATCGTTGTTGTTGTCGAAATGGCACAAATCACACCGCCCATCGGATTTAATCTGTTTGTCATGCAGGGCATGACAAAACACGAAATGGGTTACATATCAAAAGCCGCAATCCCCATGTTCCTGATTATGGTGGCCATGGTCTTTGTCCTTATCTTTGTCCCCGAAATGGCCACCTATCTGCCGGAAAACATGAAACCGATCAACTCAGGATAACCCGATGGCACCGCCCCTAACGCTAAAATCCGGCCGGGTTCACGTCGTTGAAATACCGGTTACGGAAACCCACTCGCACGGCAGTGGCGATATCAGCCGCCTTAAATCGGTGATCCTCGAGGTTACCACCGAAGACGGCATAACCGGTTGGGGAGAAGCCTCGCCGTGGCCGGTATTCACCGGCACCCCGGAGGCCAACGCCAGTGCCCTCGCGGACTATTTTATCCCCAATGTGCTTGGCCGCAGTGCCTATGACGTGGAAGTATTTATGGCCGAAGCGGACCGCGCGGTTGTCCATTGTTCGGAAGCCAAGGCGGCACTCGAGACGGCGCTGCTCGATATCATCGGCAAAGCCCAGGGCGTGCCGATCCATAACCTTCTGGGCGGTTGCCATCGGGATCGGGTGGGCCTCAGTTTTTCCATTGCCAATCCGGACTTCGATGCAGACTTCGGCAAGGTCGAGCGCCTGATCGAACTGGGTCTTGGTATTTTTAAATTAAAAACCGGATTTAAAGATCACGCTTTTGATTTGATGCGCCTGGAAAAACTGCGCAACCGGTATGGCGACCGATTGGATTTGAGAATCGATTATAATCAGGGCCTGAAAGCCCACGTGGCACTGCCCCGGTTGCGTGATTTCGAAAGTTTTGGCCTGTCCTTTATCGAACAACCCGTGGCCCGCGACAATTTGGAAGCCATGGCCCATTTCACCCGGACCCTGACGACCCCGATCATGGCCGATGAGTCGGTCTTTAACCCACGCGAGGCGCTGGTTGGCGCGCGCCTGAAAGTGGCCGATATCTTCAGCCTGAAAATCATGAAAAGTTCCGGCCTTCGGCGGGCGCTGGAGGTCGCGGCCATCGCCAAAGCTGCCGGGATCGGGGTCTATGGAGGCTGTATGTTTGAAACCGGTATCGCCCATGCCGCAGGTGCCCATCTGATGGCCGCATTGCCGGAGCTCGATCTGGGCTGTGAATTTTACATGTCGAACTATTACCTGACCGAAGACATTTTGGCGGAACCGTTCCCGGTGAAGAACGGCTTTGTTGAAGTGCCAACGGCACCGGGGTTGGGCGTTGATGTGGACCGTGCAAAACTTAAAAAATATACCCTCACTTCCCAGTAACCGACGTCTGAATTTCCGATGCCTGAATTTTCATTGCCGCCCTATGGCCTTGCCGTTTATGCCCTTGCGGCATTTGTTATTTTTGTCGCCGCCGTCGTGCAAAGCTCATTTGGCATGGGCTTTGGTCAGGTGGCGGCGCCTTTCCTGTTACTCATAGACCCGACCCTGGTGCCCGTACCGATCCTGATGATGGGCATGTTGGTCGCCTGCCTGAGCGCCTATCGGGGCCGCCGCGATATCGTCTATGGCGAATTGACGGTCGCCCTCGGCGGTCGGCTGATTGGCATATTTCTGGCCGCCGAAGTGATGGTTCTGGTCGCCGCGTCCACCCACTTCAACCTGCTGTTTGCCGCGCTGATCCTGCTCGCCGTCGGCCTCAGTCTGGTAACCAAAAAATTTAACCCAACGCCGGCAAGGATTTTTGTTGCCGGCAGTCTGTCGGGATTTATGGGCACCATCACATCGGTTGGCGCGCCGCCCATGGGTTTGGTTTACCAAAGCCGGGCCGCAGCCGGTGTGCGCGCCACCCTCAATGCATTTTTTGGTGCCGGCACGGTCCTCACCCTGGTGGTGCTCGGGTTTTATGGGCTGGTCGAAACCAAACATTTTGTTGTCGCCGTGATGTTATTTCCCTCGCTGTTGCTCGGCACCTGGGCAGCGCGCTTTCTGTTTGCTTATATCGACCAGCAGTTCCGGCCCCTGGTGCTGGCAATTTGCACCTTGTCCGCATTAGTCATTTTGTATAAGGCGTTGGCCTGAGTACCGCCTGTGGCGGCAACTTTATCTGGCCGCAAGGAACGCCTGAAATGGTAAGGCTTACCCCCGCGGCACCCTGTAAACCGTTGCTTTTTGTCGATAGGGTCAGGACCCATTAATTTCGGGCGACACCGATTGCCGCGCCAGGGCAAAAAGTTCCGTCGCATTGCGTCGTCCCGTTAGGACATAGGAGCCCTTGCTGACGGCCTGATACTTTCCGGCGAGGTCGGTCACGGCAAGCAGTTCGGCGGAAATCAACAGCGGTTCATCCAGCTCCTTGCATTTTTGTTCAATGCGCGCTGCGGTGTTGACCGTATCGCCAAAGTAGGAGATCTCCTGTTTCTGGTCACCAACCTGGCTGATGACAACGGGCCCGCCGTGTAACCCAATGCGAAATTCCGGCACCGTGCCGAATTTTTTTGCGTAGACGGATTTTCGTTTTTCGACAAAATCCTGGATGGCAAAACAACAGTTTATGGCCCGCAGGTTTTCCGGTGCCGTTGCCAGGGGCCAGGTTACGACAACCTGGTCGCCCACATAGCGGTGGATTTCGCCCTCCCATTCAATGATCGGTTCGGTGATATCAAAAAAGAAATTGGTGATCATGGTTTGTACACCGACGTCACCCAGTTTTTCGGCCAGGGCCGTTGACCCGGCCAGATCCAGAAACAAAAACACGGTATTTTCCCGAACCGGGCGGTAATATCGACCCAGGACAAAATTGACCGGGGCGCGGCCACCGACAATGCGAACGATCTGGGTTGTCGTCTGCAACAAGATGATGACAATAAAAACCATCGCCATTATGCGGTAAAACGCCGGCTCGAGGAAAAACCCGAAGTCAAAAAGCCCCTGAAAAACCAACCGGCCGAATAACGCGACAGCGATTACCGTAACCACAACCAGCAGCGACTTTACGGCAATCGCGCCGATAAAATGCATGCGCCGGATCGCCACACCCAACCGGCTTGGCAGAAAATAAATCTCAAACGACCACAGCAGGCAACTGCCAACCAGCCAGTTGGTCCCGCTTTGTGCCAGGTGCATGGCCATGGTGTGGCTGTCCTCGTGGTGCGCCAAAAACCCCTCGAGCAGTCCGGCCAGGGTCGACAGGACAACAAGTACCATAAACAGCCGCAACCGGGATTGTGTTAATCTGGACAGCCGAACCTCCCACGTCGATGAGCCGGTTTAAACACCTTCACCAATAATAGGCGCACCGGCAGCAAAAGGGAATTAGGGTCAAAACTTATCCAACGCAGGCCAATCCAATTCAACCCCATGGCCGGGCCGATCCGGTGCGGTGGCAAACCCGTCGACGATCTGCAGGGGTTCGGCGATATAACGTTCCAGGCCAAAACCGTGCACCTCGAGGAAGGATTTGTTGCTGACGGACGCCAGCAGATGGACATGAATGTCGTGCACCCCGTGCGACGTGACTTTCAAATTGGCGGCTTCCGCCAGGGTCGCGACCTTCATCCATACGGTGATACCGCCGCAGTTCGAAACATCGGGTTCCGGAAAACTGACACCACCGGCGCGGATCATCCGTTCAAATTCATACAAGCTATGGAAGTTTTCACCGGTCGCAATGGGCAGGTTGCAGGCCTGCAACAAATTGGCGTGGCCGATCTCATCGTCGGGGATCAAGGGTTCTTCGATCCAGAACAGGCCGGTATCGGCCAGGGCTTTGCAGGCGCGCAGCGCTTCGTCGCGGGACCAGCGCATATTGGCATCGGCCATCAAGGTGACATCGTCGGCCAGGTGGGCCCGCATGGCTTCGACCCGGGCGACGTCCTCTGCCAAATTGTCGCGCCCGACCTTCATTTTAATGGCCTTAAATCCTTTCGCCAGATTACCATCGGTTTGCGCCAGCAATTCGTCCAAGGTGAACATCAAATCAATGCCGCCGGCATAGGCTTTGACTTTGGCATCATGTCCGCCCAGCAGCTTCCAGAGCGGCAGGTTCTGGCGTTTGGCCGCCAGGTCCCAGAGCGCGATATCGATGGCGGAAATGGCGAAAGACGCAATGCCGCCGCGCCCGATATAATGGACTGCCCACCACATTTTTTGCCAAATGGCAGCGATACGGGTCGGATCGTCGCCCACCAGCAACGGTGCCAGATCCTGTTCGATCATCGTTTGCACGGCCCGGCCGCCATGGTTGACCGTATAGGAATAACCGACCCCTTCTACCCCGTCACTGTCGGTGATGCGGACGGTAATCAATTCAAAATGGGTCATCTCGCCGTGGGTAGAATCCGACAACGTGACCGGCAGGGGTAACCGGTAACAGCGGCTTTCCAGGGTTTGGATTTTAGCGATCATGGCAACAATCTCCTCGTGGTCAACAGTAGTTGGTGATGCAATCCATGGCACCGTGGGCGCGCAACTGGCTTAAGGCATCAAACAAGAGAAAATCCAGCCCCGCCGGCTGCCCTTGCGGATCGCCAAAAATCGCCTTTAGCGCCAAAAACCCGTCGACGATTTTTTTTGCGTCGCCGTCCGCCTTGTCATGGATCTGTTTAAAGGTCTCGGCCAGGGGATCAGAAACCTCGATCGGTTGACCCGCCTCATCCCTAGCGCCGACATATTGCATCCACGCGGCAACGGCCAAAGCGGTCGCCCCTGTTGCGCCGCCGGAACGGATGTTCTGATACAACATATGGAGCAACCGCTGGGGCAACTTTTGCGAGCCATCCATGGCGATCTGCCAGGTTTTGTGGGCCAGTGTGGGGTTGGAAAACCGCTCCAGCAGTTGGTCTTTGTAACCCGCTACATCAAACCCCGGTGGAATTTGCAGGGTCGGCGTTGCCTCTTCATCCATCAACTGGCGGACAAAGGTTTTAAACTGGGGAACGGCGACGGCATCCGAGACCGTCTCAAACCCGGCCAAATAGCCCAAATAGGCGATCGTCGAATGGCTGCCATTGAGCAACCGTAATTTCAGCGCCTCGAAGGCCGCAACGTTGTCGACAATCTGCGCGCCCACCTGTTCCCAGGCGGGCCGTGGTGCGACAAATTTGTCTTCAATCACCCATTGTTTGAAGGGTTCTGTCAGCAACGCCAGATCATCGGCCAGCCCCAGGTTATTGGCAACCAGTTGCAGGGCCTCGTCGCTGGCGGCGGGGACAATACGGTCGACCATGGTGCAGGGAAAGGCGACGTTGGTTTTGATCCAGCCGGCCAGGTCGGGCACGGCCAAATCACAGAACTCAAGAACCAGTCCTTCGAGGACCCGGCCATTGTCGGGCAGGTTATCACAACTGATGACATTGAGCGGTCCGGCCGCCGCTTGCCGGCGTGCGGCCAGACCACGGACCAAATAGCCAATGGCGGTTTTTGGCGGGTTTGTCAGATCCAGGTCATTTTTAATGTCGGCCCCTTCGCTCAACAACGATCCGGATGCGGGATCCTGGTTGTAACCCTTTTCCGTGACCGTCAAAGAGACCACGTGGATCTTCCGGTCGGCGATGGCGGCGATGACAGCGCCCGGGTTTTCCGGTGCGAATAAAACCGCGCCAACCACGCCGATAATGCGGGCCCGGTCGCCGCCGCCAGAGCGTTCGGTCACCGAATACAAATGGTTCTGTTTGCGCATGCGGTCGCGAACAGCGGCACCACGCAGACTGACCCCCAATATCCGCCAGTTGCCACCGGCCCGATTGATCGCGTCTTCCGTATAAACCGCCTGGTGGGCCCGGTGAAATGCGCCGATGCCCAAATGCACGATCCCCGTCCCGGCGGCCAAAACCACGGCCGATGGTCTGTCCACCGCCGGGCCCAGATCGGCCATGGTGGTCGTATCCAGGGGTTTCCTAGTCAAACTGAAATCCACCGTTCATATCAATAATTTCACCGGTGATGAAAGCCGACATGGGCGACGCCAGAAAGCGCACACAATTGGCAATTTCTTCCGGCTCCGAGAACCGGCGCACGGGAATTTCAGACATCATTTTCTGGCGTTGCTGTTCGCTCAGTTGTTCGGTCACCATCGGCGACATGACATAAGCCGGCGCGATGCCGTTGACGGTCACGCCAAATTCCGCCGCCTGTTTGGCAATGGCAAAGGTCAAACCAACCATTGCCGCCTTCGACGAGGAATAAGCGGTGCCCGAGGTTTTGCCGCCTGATTTCCAGGCATAGGAGGCAATATTGACGATCCGGCCCCAGCCGGCTTTTTCCATGGCCGGCAAAACTTCTTTGGACAGGAAAAACGGGCCATCCAGATTGACCGCATGGATGTGATGCCATTCCTCGGCCGATGTCTGCATCAGTTTGTTATTGGATAATATACCGGCGACGTTGACCAGGATATCAATGTCGCCCACCTCACTGCGGATTTTTGCCATGGCCGTGGCCACATCGGCTTCCTTGGATACGTCCATGACGTAGGGCAACACTTCGCCCTCAAAATCACCGGTGACTGACCGCAACCGGTCCAGATCCATATCGACGGCAACCACCCGGACCCCGTCTTCCGCCAGAAACCGGGTTATCGCCGCCCCGATACTGCCGGCCGCTCCGGTTACCAGGGCGGTTTTGCCACCGATATCGTCTAATTGTGTCCGCTGTGTTCCCATTGCGTCAGTTCCTCGGGCGTAAAAGATATATTTTGCTGTCCATCAACAAAAATTCTTTTGCCAGAGTAGACCCGGCGGAACTTTTAAAAAATGGATTTATTTTTTTGACGTAAAATTGACCTGACCCCCTCGCCAATTGACTTTTATTAACCAATGGGTCAGTCCGGGTCCAGGGGGTTTTTTGGGCGGTTTGTTCACGATTTGTCGGCCATGCACAACGTCGAACCTGTGTCGGGGAAGGTGCACGCGCACCTGAACTCGAGCGACATCGCAACTGCTTCCGTAGGCGACCCTAAACGCAGATTAAAAGCCCTGAAAGCGCGAACCCAAAAAAAAGCCCGGGCCGCCAAGCAGGCCCACATGCGCCGCGCCAATGAAGATCTGCTGCGGCTTACCGGACTGGACAGCCCGGATCGGTAGCGCCGGAGGTCGACTTGGCTGCATGTATTAACAAACTTAAATCAATAGGAGCCAATCTTGGAAACATCAGTTGAGGGCGTCTGGATCGAATCCGAATAATCAATCTTTTTTGATTGGTAATCTATAGAATACCACAGGATAAAAGATATGCTGCGGAGACCGCCAGTCATGGCCAAGAAGCGTTATTTGGTCGAAGTTTGGAAAGATAATTCCGCCTATAATATCGACCCAAGGAGATTCTTATTAGCAAACAAAAAATATATAACCGTATTGCCCGGCTATATGACATCCTCGACCTACCATTTGAGTGGGTTCGTTACAAACCCTTACGCCAAGTTCTGTTTAATGGACTGAAGGGCGATTTGCTTGATGCAGGCGTTGGTACTGGGCGTAATTTCCCCTACTACCCCCATAACACCATGGTAACAGGCATCGATTTAAGCCCGGCCATGCTGGCCCGTGCCCGGCACCGCCGGGATAAGCTCGGCACGATGGTCAACCTTAAGGAAATGAATGTGACGGAGATGGATTTCGCCGACGACAGTTTCGACGCCATCGTCTCGACTTTCCTGTTTTGCGTGCTCGACGCTGAATATCAGAAACCGGCCCTCGAAGAACTGTGCCGGGTATGCCGTACCGATGGTGTCATCCACATATTGGAATACGCTTATTCGGAAAAACCCCTGCAACGTTTCATTATGAAACTGTGGGCACCTTGGGTGCGCTATGCCTACGGTGCCGAGTTCGACCGAAATACCGAACAATACTTGGAAGCCGCCGGACTGGAGTTGGTGGAAACGAAGTTCCTTTACAAGGATATCATCAAACTTTTGTTGGTGAGACCAAAAGGTGTCTGATCATCGATCAACATCTTCCCGCTCGCTCGTTCCACGTCTCGTCCTAACCCAACACCGACACGGTGCACTAAGTGCTTGTAACCAACGATAGGCGCGATACAGAGTTAAATACCGACGGAAGGCCGCCAATCCCCTGTACAACCGGGCTGCCATCTGTTGGCTGGTGGTTGAGAAAAATCGTCTCAGATCAGTTATCGGGGCCGGAGATACCTGTGACCCGTGATCGAAGGATGTCCGGTCGTGCTGACCATGTAAACGTTTCTTGAGGAGGCACCGGAAAGCGCGATCAGGACCGGTGGGTCCGGTTGGTTTCAAATAAAATTAAATTCTCTATCAAAAATTAATTGGCAATAGCCCCGCCCAACCGCCTGTGATCACGGGCCCTGAAATGCTAATAACACAGGGATCAACGGAATGGCAGGACCAATGCAAAAAAATCCCAGTGAGTTTAATCCGGGGGCAACTTTGATGCGCCGCCTGGAAGCCCTTTCTCTATTTAGCGAAGGCGGTGACGGTGTCACCCGCTGCTTCGCCACCAAGGAACACCATCAGGCCGCCGAAATGATCCAGGCGTGGATGCGCGATGCCGGCATGTCAGCCCACGTCGATGCGGTTGGCAACGTTGTTGGCCGGTATGAAGGCACCGCCGCCGACGCGCCCGCATTGGTCATCGGTTCCCACCAGGATACGGTTCGCCAGGGCGGCAAATATGATGGTGCCATGGGGGTTGTGGTGCCAATCAGTTGTGTCGAACATTTTAACAATACCGACCAGCGGTTTCCCTTTGCCATCGAAATCATCGCCTTTTGTGATGAGGAAGGGGTGCGGTTTAATTCCACCTTGCTGGGCAGCCGGGCCATTGCCGGCACCTTTGATATGGCAGCCCTGGAAACCACTGATAACGACAATATCGCCATGGCCGACGCCTTGCGCGCCTTTGGCACGGAACCCAATGACATCCCGTCGCTGGCACGCAGTAAAAAGGACGTGCTGGCGTTTTTCGAGTTGCACATCGAACAGGGGCCGGTCCTCGAAGAGGAAGGTCTGGCCCTGGGCGTGGTCACGGCAATTGCCGGCGGCACCCGTTTGTCGGCCACCGTAACAGGTTTTGCCGGCCATGCCGGGACCGTGCCCATGGACCGTCGGCGCGACGCTTTGACGGCCGCCGCCCAGGCCATATTGACGGTCGAAACCTATTGTTCGTCAAAACCCGGACTGGTCGGTACCGTCGGCCGGATTTCCGCCGCCCCGGGGGCGGTTAATGTGATCCCGGGAAAAGCCATATTTACCATCGATATCCGGGCCGGCGACGATGCCCTGCGCCGCCAGGCGGTCAAAGATGTTTGCGGCGAAATCGAAACCCTCTGTCAGCAGCGGGAAGTCGATTTAACCATCGACGTTATCCATGAATCCGACGGTTGCCAGTGCGCACCCTGGCTCATGGAGCAATTGGAAAGCGCCCTGATCAGAACCCAACACCCGGCCAAACGCCTGATGAGCGGCGCCGGCCACGATGGCATGGCGATGGCCCATATTACCGACGTCGGTATGTTGTTTGTACGCTGCAAAGGCGGCATTTCCCATCATCCGGCGGAATCCATTACCGAGGCCGACGCCGACGCCAGCGCCCGCGCCGTGCTCCATTTTATTCAAAATTTCGAACCCCTGAATGAGACATAGAATGCCCTTAGACAAATCAACACATACGGAAATTTTTACTGCCCTGGACCCGGCACCGCGCCTGCTCATGGGTCCCGGACCGGTTAACGCATATCCGAGCGCCCTGCAGGCCATGGCGACCCCCATGTTGGGTCAATTCGATCCGCAGTTTACCGGTTACATGAACGAAGTCATGGTCCTGTACCGGCAGATTTTTCAAACCCAGAATCGCTGGACACTGCTGGTCAATGGCACGGCGCGGGCCGGCATCGAAGCCTGCCTGACATCGATGATCACGCCGGGCGATGTGGTTCTGGTTTTGAACTTTGGCCGGTTTGGCCATTTGCTCAAGGAAATCAGTGAACGCTGCGGCGGCCGTGTGGTTACCATCGAGACCGAATGGGGCACCGTTTTCGAAGCCGACGCGGTTCGTGACGCGATCAAACGCCACCGGCCGCGCATCGTCGCCACGGTCCACGGCGACACCTCAACAACCATGGCGCAACCGCTGGCCGAAATCGGTGCAGCCTGCCGGGAATTTGACGCTTTGTTTTATGTCGACGCAACGGCGACCCTGGGCGGCATGCCGGTAGAAGTCGACGGCTGGCAACTGGATGCCGTCACGTCGGGTTTGCAAAAATGTATGTCCGGGCCGCCGGGGTCGTCACCGATCACCTTTAACGACCGGGTCGCCGATCTTGTGACGTCGCGCAAACACATCGAAGAAGGCATTCGCCCGAGCGGGTATGTCGCGGCACCCGGCCAGCGCATTCAATCCAACTATTTTGATCTGGCCATGTTGATGGATTATTGGGGACCGGACCGATTAAATCACCATACGGAATCGACCTCCATGCTTTATGCGGCGCGGGAATGTGCCCGGGTGGTGCTGGGCGAAGGCCTCGACCACACCTTTGCCCGTCACCAACTGGCCAGCGCCGGTCTCAGGGCCGGCCTGCAGGCCATGGGCCTCAAGCTATATGGAGACGAAAAAAACCGCATGGATAACGTCACCGGGGTTTACATCCCGGACGGGGTCGACGCCGACCGGTTGCGGACCGAATTGCTGGTCGATTTCGGGATTGAAATCGGCACGTCATTTGGTGCCTTGCACGGGGTCATCTGGCGCATTGGAACCATGGGTTACGTGTGCCAGAAAACAAACATCCTGCGCTGTATTGCGTCGCTCGATGCGGTCCTGCGGCGAAACGGATATGGAGCACCCGCCGGTGCCGGAATTGACGCGGTATATGGAGCCTACGATGGAAAATAATAAGGTCACTAATCTGTTAACGGATCCGCTCGATGTCATCAACATCGGCCTAGAAGGGTTTGCCACGGAATTAAAACAACAGGGCGTCGCGGTCACCCATGTGGACTGGTCGCCGCCGGCGGCAGGCGACCCGAAAATTGCCGATCTGCTTTCAAAATTAGGAACCTGAGGACCTATATAAAATGCAACTTATTGAAAACGCCAATCAGGAAGCCGTGACCCGCATGTTGTCAGCGGATCCGGTTTTGATCGACGTTATCCCGGCATCCGAAGCGATCCCGGCGCTGAAGGATCACATGATCCTGCATGCCGGCCCGCCCGTCGCCTGGGCCGACATGTGTGGTCCCATGCAGGGTGCCATTGCCGGCATTGCGGTGTTTGAAGGCTGGGCGTCGGACCTCGAAGACGCCGCCGCAAAGGCCGCGACCGGTGCCTTTGATTTTCACCCCAATCATCATTTTGATGCGGTCGGCCCGATGACCGGCATGACAACTCTCAGTCAGCCATTGATGGTAGTGGAAAACCGGACCTACAAAAACCGCGCCTACTGCGCACTCAATGAAGGGCTTGGCAAAGTCATGCGGTTTGGCGGCAACGATGCCAGTGTGCTGGCCCGTCTGGCCTGGCTGCGCGACAGTTTTGGCCCGGCCGTCGGTCGGGCGCTCAGGTCCGGTGACGGCATTCCCCTCAAACACCTGATCGCCCGGGGCCTGACCATGGGCGACGAAATGCACCAGCGCAATGTTGCCTGTTCCGGCTTGTTGCTGCGTGAACTGGCACCGGCCCTGGCCCGAACCGCCGACGACAACGATGAGTTGGCCAAGGCGCTGGCATTCATCGGCGGCAATGATCAGTTTTTTTTAAATGTCGCCATGGCCATGGGCAAATCGATCATGGACCCGGTCCGCAACATACATGGATCCTCCATTGTCACCGCCATGTGCCGCAACGGAACGGATTTTGGCATCCGGGTCAGCGGCACCGGTGATACCTGGTTCACGGCACCCGTCGAAATGCCGGAGGGACTTTATTTTCCCGGTTTCACCGAAGCCGACGCCAATCCGGACATGGGCGATTCAACGATCGTCGAGACCATTGGCCTGGGCGGCTTTGCCATGGGTGCATCGCCAGCCGTCGCCGGTTTTGTCGGTGCCGGCGCCGCTTCCGAAGCCGGCAACTTCACCCGAACCATGTCCGAAATCGCCGCCGGCGAAAATCCGGAATGGACCATACCGGCCATGGATTACCTGGGCGTACCGACCGGTATCGACATCCGCCTGGTTCTGGAAACCGGACTGGCGCCGACCATCAATACGGGCATCGCCCACCGCGAACCCGGTGTCGGTCAGGTCGGTGCCGGCGTGGTTCGCGCCCCCATGAAATGTTTTGAAGGCGCCCTGATCGCCCTGGCTGAAAGTGTCGGTGTCAAATGAGTAGCACGATTATCAACGAAGTGCGCCGCGGTTTTTATCTGGATTCGGTTGCCCTGATGCGGTTTTCCCGGGCCATCGCCAGCCTCGACGGGATCGAAGAAGCGGCGCTGATGATGGCCTCACCATCGAACCGCCAGATCATGGCCGATGCCGGACTTTTGGATGCCACAAGCGACGGTGCCGAAGGCGGCGATTTGATCATTGGCATCCGTGCGGTCAACGCCGAGGCGGCGGAAACCGCCCGGGCAGAGGCCAATCTGTTGCTCGATACACCAACCGGCGCACAGGGCGAAGGGCAAAGCTGGCGGCCCAAGAGCCTCCGTGCCGCAGTCAAGGCCCGTCCGGATGCAAACCTCGCCCTGATTTCCGTGGCTGGCGATTTTGCCGCCGCCGAAGCCCGCAAGGCCCTGCGCCGGGGGTTACATGTGATGATGTTCAGCGACAACGTTTCCATTGCTGACGAACTGGCCTTAAAACGCGAAGCCCAATCCCTGGGCCTGCTGGTCATGGGTCCGGACTGCGGCACCGCCATTATCAATGGCACGCCGCTGGCCTTTGCCAACAAAGTCACCGACGGTGACATTGGGGTCATTGGCGCGTCCGGTACCGGCACCCAGGAAATCACCTGTTTAATTTCCCAGGGCGGCGGCGGCATCTCCCATGCCATTGGCGTCGGCGGACGCGACCTGAAGGACGAGATCGGTGGCATTACCACCCTGATGGCCTTGGATGCCCTCGATGCGGACCCCAAGACCCGCCATATTGTGCTGATCTCCAAACCGCCGGCGGCGGCTGTGGCGGCCCGGGTTGTGGAACGCATTGCGGCCAGCCAAAAAACCTTCACCGTATGTTTTATCGGTGCCGAAAGCTGGCAATTGCCGGACAATGCAAGCCTCGCGCTGTCCTTAAAAGCAGCGGCGGAACAGGCGCTCGGCGGCCGCGCACTGTTTGCCGATTTCCAGGCCGGGGCGCTTGCCCAACCGGCCCCAGCGGCAAAAGTCAGAGGTCTGTTTTCCGGTGGCACGCTTTGTGCCGAAGTCCAGACCCTGTTCAAAGCGGCCGGCGAACAGGTTATGTCCAACGCTGCCATTCCCGGCGTATTGGACCTCGCCGCCCCTGCGGACGCCCATAAGATCATTGATCTGGGCAGTGACGAATATACCCAGGGTCGGCCCCACCCGATGATCGATCCCAGTGTCCGCGATCAGGCCTTACAGGACGCCATCAAGGACAAATCCGTCGGCGTGATTCTGCTCGATGTGGTCATCGGATATGGCGCCCATAACGACCCGGCCGGCCATTTGGTCGACTCCCTCGGCACCGCGCTTGCTGGCGACACCCTTATTATTGCCTCGGTAACCGGGACCGACGCCGACCCGCAAAACCGCAGGGGACAAATAACCAAACTGCAGGCGGCAGGCATCCTGGTTGCTCCTTGCAATGCCGATGCGACGGTTCTTGCCCTCGCCTGCATCCGTTTGAACCGATAGGACGTCATCATGCCAAACTCCCCTGTGACCCCGGACCGTCTAATGGTTGCCATTGGCGGAAACGCAACCCATCCGGAGGATATCGAAGGCACGTCACAGGAACAAAAGGCCATCGCCAAACAAACCGCAGAGGCGCTCCTGCCCCTGACCATGCTCGACAATGAACTGATCATCACCCACGGCAACGGTCCCGTGGTCGGCAAAATCCTGATGCGGCAAACCCTGACCCGCCATACCATCGCCCCCATGCCGCTGGATATTTGTGTCGCCCACAGCCAGGGTGGCATTGCCTATCTGTTAATGCAGGCGATGGAAAATGCCCTGCGTGAACAGGGAAACGCCCGCCATGTGACCTGTCTGTTAACCCAGGTTGAGGTCGACCCGGAAGACCCGGCCTTCGAAAACCCAAGCAAACCCATTGGCCCGTTCTTCGACGAGGAAGAAGCCAAAAAAATTGGTGCCGAACTGGGCTGGCTGATGAAAGAAGATTCCGGCCGCGGCTGGCGCCACGTGGTGCCGTCTCCAAAACCCAAACATGTCTGTGATATTTCCCTGGTGCAGATGCTGGCCCGACGGGGAACCGTTGTCATCGCCGGTGGTGGCGGAGGAATTCCCGTGGTTCGTGGACCGAAAGGTGTTCGCAACGGGGTCTCTGCGGTCATCGACAAAGACCTGACATCGGCGCACATGGCCAATGTCTTAGGCATCGATACGCTGATGATCCTGACCGCCGTACCCAAGGTCGCCATTCATTTTGGCACGCCAGACGAAGAATATTTGGATCGGGTAACCCTGCGCGACATCCGCGCCTATCAGGCCGAAGGTCATTTCCCGGCGGGCAGCATGGGGCCGAAAATCGATGCCGCCATTCGGTTTCTAGAAGGCGGCGGCGAGCGGGTGATCATTGGTTCCATCGACCAGGCCATGGATGCCCTCGAAGGCAAGACCGGGACTCGCATCGTTCCCAATGATAAATAACGCCGATCCCTTTTCCCTAAAAACCCATTGCACCGGCGTCCTTGCCGAACGGGCCTTGTCCTGTCCGGCCCGGGGACGGGTCGCAGCGCTTTTTAAATCAAGTTTTTATATTCAGATCAACGGCATTTTTGTCTGCATCGGACCCACTGATTTTGCCCGGGGCCCCCTCAATATAACAACAACGGCACCGGCGACCACATCGTGGTTGGCCAGCGGTTTAACCCTGGCTGACCAAGTGCAGTTGATCAATCGGCGCTTAACAATCGGCGCAAGGTTACAGATCCATATCACCCCGGGCACGATCTGGCAGCCGGCGGCCCGTTCGGCTGCGGGCCTGTGCGACGATGGGCTGCAGGTCCTTGAGGCCTACGCCCGGAGCCACCAACCAAAGGACGGTTTGGCACCGCTGCTTTACGGTGCAAGCAACCCGGTTTTGGCGCAGGCCAAGGCAGCCGTGGCAGAACTAAAGAGTTGGCTGACTTCGCCCTATGGGCCGCACCGGCCCATGGCCGCACCGCCAGCCGCCGTCACGGAGCTGTTGGGACTGGGGCCCGGTTTGACCCCGTCGGGCGATGACTTTTTAGCTGCCCTGTTGATCGCTTTGCGCTGGCTTGGACAAACCGAACGGGCCTGTGCCCTGGCGGCAGCGGTCTGCCCCAGGGCGCTGGCAGCCAGCAACCCGATCAGCGCCCAACACCTGTATGCAGCAGCCGAAGGATGGGGCAGCGCCGCCCTGCATGACCTTTTGCGGGCGCTTTGTACAACCGACGCAACCAAACAACTGTCAGCCCTCGATCGATTGAGCGCCGTCGGCCACACCTCTGGCTGGGATGCCCTGGCCGGCCTCTACGTTACCCTACAGGTTCACCACCCGTCCCGCATCGCCGTCGCCGCCTAGGCTCCTGAACCCATGACAAGGAAATAAAAATGTTACAAACCGTTCGATCCTACCGGGGCATGATGACCGCCCCCCATCATTTGGCGTCACAGGCCGGTTTGCGAGTTCTCCAGGAAGGCGGCAACGCGGTCGAAGCGATGATCGCCGCAGCCAGTACCATCGCCGTCGTTTATCCCCACATGAACGGCCTCGGCGGGGATAACTTTTGGCTGGTGCACACGCCGGACAATAAGGTCGTCGGCATCGACGCCTGTGGCGCGGCCGCGGCAAACGCCTCCATCGATTTTTACAAAGACCAGGGCCTGGCGGCGATCCCGTCGCGCGGCCCGCTGGCGGCGTTGACCGTCGGCGGCGCGGTATCCGGCTGGCAGGCGGCGCAGGCCTACAGCAGCGGCAAACTGGGCGGCCGCCTGCCGCTCTCTAGACTCCTGGAAGATGCCATTTATTATGCCCGCACCGGCATTGCGGTGACCGCGACCCAGGCCAGCAATACCGCCGGAAAGTTAGACGAATTAGCGGCGTCGCCCGGATTTAAAGAGTTGTTTTTACCAACCGGCGCGCCGCCCCGTGAAGGCGCGAAATTCATCAACACCCGGCTTTCCAATACGTTGGAACAGCTGGTTAAAACCGGCCTCGATGATTTTTACCGGGGCGAGTTGGCCAGCAGTCTGGCAACCGACCTGACAGCCGCCGGTTCGCCCCTGCGGCTGGCCGACCTGCACCGCCACAGGGCGCTGATGGTGACCCCGCTGCAAGTCAACGTCGCCGGTCACCGGGTCTTCAACATGCCCCCACCAACCCAGGGTCTGGCGTCGCTTATCCTGCTCGCCGTGTACGACCGGCTGGGCGTTCAAGGAGCAGAAACTTTTGAGTTCGTGCATAATCTGGTGGAAGCCACCAAACGGGCCTTTCGGGTCCGTGACCGCCATCTCACCGACCCGGCCTATATGGACAGGGATCCGTCGTCGTTTCTGCAAAACCCGGCCCTCGATGCAATGGCGGCGGATGTGGATCCGGCCCGCGCCCTGCCCTGGCCGGACCTGTCACAAAAGGGCGATACGGTTTGGTTGGGGGCAGTTGACGCCGATGGTCGCGCGGTCAGTTTCATTCAAAGTATTTATTGGGAATTTGGCTCTGGCACGGTCCTAAAACAATCGGGGATTACCTGGCAAAACCGCGGCACCAGTTTCAGCCTCGACGAAAACCACCACAACGCCCTGCAACCCCACCGCCGCCCCTTCCACACGATCCAGCCGGCCCTGGCCCAATTGTCCGATGGCCGGGTCATGCCCTACGGCACCATGGGCGGCGAAGGACAGCCGCAAACCCAGGCGATGATTTTTGCCCGCCATGTTCTGCATGGACAAAACCTGCAGCAGGCGGTGACCGCACCGCGCTGGCTGCTGGGCCGCACCTGGGGCAGTGAAGCGACCAACATACGGATTGAAAACCGTTTCGACGGCGCGGTTTACAAGGCCCTGATCAAGGCCGGTCACGACATCGACGTGGTTGGTGATTTTGACGAAGTGATGGGCCATGCCGGTGCCATCGTTTGTCACCCCGATGGATTGCTGGAAGGAGCCAACGATCCGCGCAGCGATGGCCAGGCCAACGGGTTTTAGGGCGAACGGCTTAACTGGCCTGGATGCGCCTGGCGATTTATTTTGGTTTCTTTGTTGATTTCTAATTTGCGCCGGATCATGTCTTTGACCCGGGTCGAGACAGCGTTCCAGTTTATTCCGGAATAAGCGCCTCGACCGCCTGCTCAATATTGCCTCGGCAGGTTATCCAAACTAATGTAACGAAAAATGTGAGGTTCATCGGGGGAATGTCGGACCAGGGCTGTTAACCATCGCGAAAAACTGGAGCACGCATCTCGATGACGATCACAAAGCGTAAATTGGCAGTGGGTGCCGCCCTTATTTGTTTCATTTTTCTGGGGGTTGGCGCGTCTTTGTTAACCGGAGAAAGATTAAGAGCGGCGGCCTATGACGGCTGGATTGACAAGGGCAAAGTCGATGCCCGGCGGATGACGGAAAGTGTCCTGTTTTGGATATCGAAGGCGGAAGTTAACCTGCGCGCACTGGCTGGCCAGTTCCAAAATCAACCAATTTATGATCAGGATGCCTTTTTTCGGTTTATTGATAAAGCGGAATCCTGGGACCCGGATGTTACTTTTGACAGCGTCGTCTACGCCAAACGGGTTCTCCGTAATTCCCGAGCGCGCTATGAACAACAGCAGGGCGCGTCCTTGAAAGTCATCGGAGAACCGCATAAACGCGCGCCGGATCGGTTCGAGAGCTTCGCCGTCCAACTGCTCTCGCGTGATGACGGGTTGTTTCAAAAGCACACCGATCTAGCGACACTTCCAGCTGTCAGAGTACCCGTCGTAACGGCCCGCCAAACCCCGGGACATGTTATTTTGGGTCCGGCATTTGAAGGCAAAAATGGCGATAAAAAAGCCGTCATTGCGACGGTCACGGACCTGGCGCAAGGAACCAGCATCATGGCGGCAACGATCAATCTGGTGTCGTTTTTTTCGGGTTTTTCCGCCGATTATCTGCCTGATGGCATTGAAGTCAGATTGATCGAACGCGATAGCGAGTCGAGAGCCAGAAACGCCTTTATTCCGATCATCGGCTCTTCTTC
Organism: Rhodospirillales bacterium; assembly: GCA_021775095.1. Lineage (GTDB taxonomy): Bacteria > Pseudomonadota > Alphaproteobacteria > Rhodospirillales > Casp-alpha2 > JABMNT01. The sequence goes on along the minus strand of JAJFII010000032.1, from coordinate 29,330 downwards.
ACCGCCTCTGAAAGCGGCGGCAACCGAAATAATTCGCATTACCAGCGGCCAGGCGCGGTGGGATCTGCATTGGGATATAATGCCGGACTATCTTAACGGTCCGGCAGACAAACTGGCCTATATGGTTAGTATTGGTGGCTCTGTCTTTACGCTGATGATCGGCTGGATTTTATACGTGGTATCCATGCGAAACATCCAGTTTCAACAACAAGTCAGAGACCGTACCGCTGAATTATCGCAAAATTCCATGCTGGTGCAACTGACAATGGATTCCATCGACCAGGGTTTTGCTGTCTGGAACGCCGATCAAAGACTGGTGGTCTGGAGCAAACGATGTGTCGATTTTTGGTATCATCCCAAGGGGCTGACACCCGGCATGCACATGGCAGAATTGCTCAAACATCTGGCCCAGTGCGGGGCCTTTGGCGACGGGCCTGCCGGTGACATCGTCGACCAAAAAATTGAAGAAATTGTTGGTTCCGGTGCGGCCTTGGACGAAAAATTCGACATGTTGGACGGTCGCCAAATGCATGTTCGCCGGTTCCCGCTGGAACGGGGCGGACATGTCGCCGTTTATACCGATATTACCGAAAGAGAACAGGCGACGAAGGAACTGGTCGAGTCCAAGGATGATCTGGAACGCCGGGTTTTAGCGAGAACATTGGATCTGGAAAAAGCCCGAGACGAGGCCATTTCGGCCAATCAGACAAAAAGTGAATTCATGGCAAATATGAGTCATGAACTCCGAACGCCGCTCAACGCGATCATCGGATTTTCACAATTGGCCGCCTACGAAACGTTTGGCCCCCTGGGGAATGCCAAGTACCGGGAAAACGCCACCATCGTCGCCACGGCTGGAGAGTATCTGCTGCAACTTATTTCCGATATACTCGATCTCTCGAAAATAGAAGCCAATGCGATCGCTCTTGATGAAGGACCAATAGATCTGGCGGCCCTTACAGAGACTGTTGTTAGCCTGGTCGCAGCCAAAGCGAAGGACCGTCATATGGACATTTCGATTCATATCCGTAAAGATTTGCCGAAATTGCGCGGTGACATTCTTCGGGTAAAACAAATGATGGTCAATTTGGCCGACAACGCGATCAAATATACGCCGGACGCCGGGTCGGTATCGATTACCATCGAAATGGTTGCAGACAATGCCATTGAGATTAAAGTTTCTGACACCGGTGTCGGCATTCCAGAAGACAAGCTCGATCTTGTGGTCTTGCCGTTTAACCAGGTCAACTCAAATTCCATGGTCAGAAGTGGCGGTGGAATTGGTCTCGGTCTGGCGCTGGTCAATCACCTCATCGAAATGCATGGTGGCCGATTGTCGCTTGTCAGCAAAATCGCCGAAGGCACAACGGCGACCCTGCATTTCCCGGCGGCGCGGACCGTTACCGGTTAGCCCGGTGAACGGATAACCGGAATCCGCAGCCGCCAACAATCGACGATCCGCTACCAATAGATCAAAGGGTCGTTACTGCAGGCCAAATTCCGTTAGACGCTGTTGCGCGAAATCTGGGCCGGTGCGAAATGTTAGTGCCCGTCAGGTGCTTTTTCTCATGGGATTTCCTAAGGATACGAACACTTTTGCCCTGTCTTGATCTTACTTGTTGGCGAGTCTGGCACGTCTGGTTCGTGTAACCAATTGATCGTAACGAACCGACATTTGATCAATATCTTCGAGCAACAATGCAGTCTGACATTGGCGATTAAACTCCAACGTATCGTCCAACTCCTTCTCGTATAAATCCAGACAACGCTCAATTTCGGATAAATTCTCTGCAGTCATCCGTAACCAATGTGTGATACGTTCCAATTCTCCAACACAGTACACAGGCTCTTTGCCGTGTGGACCCGACAGATAAGAAGATAACCTCAACTGCCGGGCCGTACGGATTAAGCGGAAATCATATACAGTCGACATTACAATTATGCTTGTCGTACCTGCTGGATAAAGCCGTCAACTTCAGATTTCAATACGTTAGCCTGTTGCGACAACTCTTCTGATGCGGACAACACTTGGCCGGCGGCACCCCCGGTTTCTTCAGACGCTTTTGTTACCCGCGTGATGCTTGAAGATACGGAAGTTGTACCCGCAGCCGCCTGTTCCACGTTGCGAGCAATCTCCTGAGTTGCTGCACCCTGTTCTTCAACTGCAGCCGCAATGCCAGACGCGATTTCACTGATTTCTCGAATAATTCCAGAAATACTGCCGATGGCCTCGACTGATTCCCGTGTTGCTGTTTGAATTCCACCAATTTGCCCGCCAATTTCTTCAGTAGCCTTGGCAGTCTGGTTCGCCAGATTTTTAACTTCCGATGCGACAACTGCAAACCCCTTGCCAGCATCGCCTGCGCGAGCCGCCTCAATGGTTGCATTCAACGCCAGCAAGTTGGTCTGTTCGGCGATATCAGTGATCAGCGCCACAACTTCGCCAATCTTGTTTGCGGCATTCGCCAGACCTTGCACCATATCGTTGGCGCGATCTGACTCGGCGACAGCATTATCGGCGATCGTCGTCGATTTCTGGACCTGACGGCTTATTTCGTTGATCGAGCTGGAAAGCTCTTCAGCAGCCGTCGCCACGGTCTGCACATTGGTCGACGCCTGTTCTGAAGCCGCTGACACTTCCACCGACTGTTCAGAGGTTTCACTGGATGCCGCCGTCAATGTTTGGGCCGATGCCTGCAATTCAGTTGAGGCCGAAGCCACCATTTCAACGACCCCGCCGACAGAACTCTGAAAGTCATCTGCCAATTTGTTCATGGACGTACGTTTTTCCTCTTCTGCACGAATTTTCGACTGTTCTTGCTCTTGTTCAAGACGCACCCTTTCGACGGCATTGTCCTTAAACACCTCGACCGCGTCCGCCATGCTTCCAATCTCATCCTTGCGACCGACACCCGGAACTTCGGTTTCCAACTTACCGCCGGCAATTTCCTCCATGGCGTTAGTCATGTTGCGAATGGGGTTGGCGATGCTGTTGCCGATTAACCAGGCAAGAGCCAAACCGATCAACAGGGCAATTACGATACAGGCGACAATCAATACAAACGTATTATCCACCGTTTCGACGTTATCGGCGGCGCGTTGTTCCATCAATCCTTGTTCCTCTGCCTGGAACTCAGCCATGACACTACGGAACTTGTCGAAAAACACTTTCCCACGGGCTTCCCCGACTAGATGTGCCATATCGTTCATGGTTTTTGCATTGCCGATCTGACGGCGGAGAGCGATGGTTGGTTCAGTGACTTTACCGACCCATTCACCAATAGTTGCCTGAATGGCTGACATTAGCTCGACCTGCGCCGGGTTGTCGCTGACGGTTTTTAACAATCCGTCGGTAGTTTCGGTAAAGCTCGTCTGACCCTTTTTATAGGGGTCAAGAAAGCCGTCCTCACCGGCCAGCAAATATCCACGCATCCCTGTTTCCATATCGACGGCTGCCGATAACGCACGGTTCGCCGTGCCAATCACCTTGTAGGTATGGGTCACCCAGCCCTCATTTTCTTTCATAACCTTCAGGTTCTTGCCGACGGCTGCCGAGGCCGCCTGGGCGTCATTCTGACGTTGAACCAGCAATTTAGCCTCAATCGAAATAAATTCAGCAATCACGCCACGGAAGGCATCGAAGAATTTTTTCCCCTGCTTTTGTTGAACCAAGGCTTCGACATCTGCCAATGACCCCGACCCGTTGACCACTGCGCGACGCAATTTGATGGCCGGTTCGGTGACCTGATTGTTCCAATCAGAAATCAGTTTTTCGGCTTTTAGCAATCGCCCAACTTGCGGTGGATTGTCAGATACCGTTTCCTGAAGCGCTTTGGCATTCTTGTAAAAAGTGATTTTTCCTGCGTTGTAGGGCTCCAGAAACTCGGGTTCGCCGCCCAGCAGATAACCGCGCATGCCGGTTTCCATATCAACGGCATTGGCTAATATTTCATTAGCCGCCGCGATCACCTTATAAGTATGTCCAACCCAGCCGGCGGTTTTGTCAACAATCCCGAATTGTTCGCTAACCTTACCTTGGGCTTTCGCAAAATCAGCCCGGCGTTGTTCGAGTAGCTTTTGCTCGCGGCCAATAAAAGTTGAAATCTGGTCCCGGAATTTATCAAAAAAGACCTTACCTCGGGCTTCGCCAACAAGATCCGCCATATCATCCATGGTTTTTGCATCGCCGATATCACGGCGCAATTGAATGGTCGGCTCAGTGACATCGGACTGCCATTGGCGAAGGGTTTTTTCGACTTCATCCAAACGCGCCATCTGACCCGGGTTATCACTGACAGTCTGTTTTAAACTGGCAATTTTTTCGTAGGTTGCAACTTGACCTGCTTTGTAAGGATCGAGAAAACCTTCTTTCCCGGCCAACAGGTAACCCCGCATGCCGGTTTCCATATCAACAGCGGAGCCGACAATTGCCGCAGATTCTGCAAGAACCACGCGGGTATGATCGACCCATCCCGCCGTTTTGGTGATCGTATTAATGTTGTAAATCGCCACCAAGCCCAAAGCGAGCAGCAAGACAAGTGGAGAACAGATGCCCACCAAAATCTTTGGTTTGGTTTTTATATCGTTGAAGGTCATGTATTCTCTTTCATCATATTTGAAGTGAAACAAAAAATTTTTCTTATTGCGTTGTAAAAATAACCTGCCGGCGACGAGAACGTGTGGTCATAAATAAATGCCCTATGCCAACTTTTTTTTAAATTTCTACTTTGGTGATGCAAACTGTTGATGACTGGCGCATTAAAAACATGTGAACAGCCATTACAATCACGTTAAGGCAGATTGGTTTCGACGAACTGCCGCCACCAAACGGACAAACCATCACGTTCCAGGACCCAAGTCTCGGCATTGGGAAGATACAGGTTCCGCGGGTTTTCCGCCTCCTGGATTAAAAAGGACTTGTCGAGAAACGGGTGGGCCAGGGAGTTATTTTCGGTGATCGGGTGCGGGCAAAAGCGGCCAATCGCTTGATCACCCATAATACCCGTTGACTCATTTTCGTTTATTTGTCAGTTTTTAAGTAATAACTCAGATATGATTTCATCTGTATGCAACAATATTTTGCCCCACGTGGTTTTGCCCCAGGCCGGATTTTGTGAAGGGTTCGGAGATACTTTGATGGCGGTCCTCGAATTACGGGACATTAAAAAAACCTTTGGTGGCATAACGGCGCTTGCCGGTGTTGATTTTAAGATCAATGCCGGTGAAGTCGTTGGATTGATGGGCGACAATGGTGCGGGCAAATCGACATTGGCACGCATTACAGCCGGCAATTTTCCGCCAAGCTCCGGTGAAATCCTGATCGAAGGCGAAACGGTCCGTTTTAACAAACCCATCGAAGCCCGCCAGCGCGGCATCGAGATTGTCTACCAGGACCTCGCGCTCTGTAACAATCTAACGGCATCGAACAATGTCTTTCTGGGGCGGGAAATCGTCCGCCGGGTTGGTCCCTTCAAGTTTCTTGATTTTAAAACGATGAACCAAAAGGCCGGCGAGTTGTTTGCGGAATTGAAGTCAGAAACCAGGCCCCAGGATCTGGTGCAACGGATGTCCGGCGGTCAACGTCAGGCTGTGGCCATCGCAAGAACCCGGCTTACCGATCCCAAAATTGTCCTAATGGACGAACCCACGGCGGCCATATCCGTCCGTCAGGTGGCCGAGGTTCTGAACATGATCAAACATCTGAAAGAAACAAACCACGCGGTCATTCTTATCAGCCATCGTATGCCCGATGTTTTTGGGGTTTGCGACCGGGTTGTGGTTTTGCGGCGTGGCAATAAGGTTGCCGATAAACCAACGGCAGACAGTTCACCTGAGGAGGTTACAGGTTTGATTACCGGCGCCATCGAAGCCGCCTAAAACCGTCTTTTGTGAAAAACAACGTGCGACGAAACTTTAACAATATTCTATGAGAGGAAGATCGTTATGATGCATAATCTAAAAAAGGTACTTGTGGCCGGAGTGTTTGCCGGTGCACTGGTTGGCGGCGGCAGCGCGATTGCCCAGGAACTGGAACTGGCAACGTCGATGCCAAGTTTTGGCTTTCCGTTTTTCGTGCACATGCAAAAGGAACTGGAAGCGGAAGCCGCTGCGATTGGCGGTATTAAGCTTATGGTTTCCGATGGCCAGAATTCCACTCCGAAACAGACTGCCGATATCGAAGCCGCTATTATCAAAGGCGTAAAAGGAATTATCATCTCGCCAACGGACGCGGTCGCCATGGCGCCTGTGTTGCAGCAGGCGGTCGATGCAAAAATACCGGTGATCACCATTGACCGTCGGGTCGACGGGGTTCCGGGAATCACGTCCCATATTGGCGCTGACAATGTGTTGGGTGGTGAAGCCCAGGGCAAGTTGATCATGAAACTCTTCCCCAACGGTGCAACCATCGTAAATCTGCAGGGCCAACCCGGTGCCAGTCCGGCCATTGACCGCAACAAAGGCGTCCATAATGTGTTAGACGGTATCAGCAAATATAAATTTGTTGCCGAGCAGACGGCGAATTTTGCCCGTGAAGAAGGGGCGTCGGTTACCGAGGCGATCTTGGGCGGTTTGTCCAGTCCGCCCGATGTCATTGTCGCGGCCAATGATGATATGGCTTTGGGAGCCCTGCAAGTAACCAACGAGCGTAATATGAAAATTGTTATTCTTGGTTTTGACGCCTTGCCGGAAGCCCTGGCTTCGGTTCGCGATGGTGGTTTGGCAGCGACCATCGAGCAGTTTCCAGGCGGGCAGGCCCGAATGGCGACACAGGCCATGGTCAAGTTTTTACGGAACGGGGAAAAACCCAAATCCCTGGTCCTGCTGACTCCCATTGCAATTACCAAGGAAAATCTTTCCGAAGGGGAACGGCTCGGGGAAATTCAGTAAATTAATGCGCCGTGACCGGTAACAAAGCCGGTCACGGGCCGCCTTAATTCATGAACCCTTCGGAACCGCAGACCGCTGGTCTGCCGAACCGTTCAGAGCAACAAAAATAAACCGTCAGTAAGGTGCACCGACGGATCTAGGGCCCCCAGAAGGGCCGCCAACAGATAGAAATCCGGGGCGTCACGTGAACGATCAGCAACAGGGTGAAATACCCGCCCAACAGTTCAACATGCTAGAATTTGCGGCAAAATATGCAGCACCGCTTTTTTTAATTGCACTGATCACCGTCTTCGCCTTGTTGGAACCGCGCTTTCTGCACCCCCTGAATTTGTTTAATATTTTACGTCAGGTTTCCATTTCCGGCCTGGTTGCCATCGGCATGACCTTTGTTATTCTCACCGCCGGGATTGATTTGTCGGTCGGCTCGTTGCTTGCCCTGTGTGGTCTGGTTGGGGCTTACGTGGCCAAGGGGGGGTTAGCCGACCGGTTTGCCCTGGGTACAAGCGCCGCCGATGCCGGCAACCCGGCGGTCCTGGCGATCCTGGCGGCGATTGCCATCGGTCTGGTCGGTGGTGCCATCCAGGGCACCATTGTTACACGCCTGCGGGTGCCGCCCTTTGTCGTAACCCTGGGTGGTCTCACGGCTTTTCGCGGGGCCGCCCTGCTGTTTTCCGGTGGCGGACCGATTAGTGGATTCCAGCCTGATTACACCTGGTGGGGCCAGGGCAAAATCGGAATCGTCCCCGTACCGGTCATCATTTTTATGGGGTTTGCGATCATTGCCCATATTGTTTTAAAACACAGCCGCTTTGGCCTGCATATTTTTGCCGTCGGCGGCAACAGCGAGGCCGCCGACCTCAACGGTGTTCCAACCAAACGGGTGATTTTTCTCTCCTATGTCATCATCGGATTTTTTTGTGGTCTCGCCGGATTTTTGTTATCGGCCCGCTTGAGCTCGGCCGAAGCCGTCGCCGGTCTGGGCCTGGAATTGACGGTGATTGCATCGGTCGTCATCGGTGGTACCAGCTTATTCGGCGGCATCGGCAGTATTTTTGGAACCGTCGTCGGTGCCTGCCTGATCGGTGTCTTAACCAACGGACTGGTGTTGCTTAACGTATCTTCCTTTGTCCAGCAAATCGTGATTGGCGTTATTCTTGTTTCCGCCGTGGCCTTTGATCAATTTGCGGCCAAACGACGAAGTTCGTGAGGGTCCCCGGGCGGGCAGCTTTTATCAGGATGCCGCTTTTTTCAGGACCTGACTTTATGACAGGCCTATTCTATTGATGAACTTAAAGGACCCGCCCGTTGGCCTGATATCCCACCGGCGCTGGTGGCGGCCACTGCAAAACCCGATTGCGCTTCCCGGGCCGGATATTTGTCCTTTCGTTTAACTGGTATGGTAGTATATAATTGACCTTTATGTCCTGCCCCTGTGACCGAAGGAACCGTCATGTCTGAGCGCCCAAACCTCCTGTTTATCATGTCCGATCAACATGCGCCCCGGATCACCGGTTGTTACGGCGACACAATTGTCCGTACGCCAACCTTCGATCAATTGGCCGCTGACGGGGTTGTCTTTGATAACGCCTACACCCCGTCGCCGCTGTGTGTACCGGCGCGGATGTCCATGCTGTCGGGCCGGTACCCGTCGTCGCAACAGTGCTGGACCAACAGCGACCCCCTGAACAGCGATATTCCGACGACCGCCCATGCACTGGGTGCCGGCGGCTATCGGCCCAACCTGATTGGCCGGTTGCACGCCATCGGCCCCGACCAGATGCATGGTTATGCGGAACGGTCGGTTGGCGATCATTCAACCAATTGGGTGGGTGGCATTGCCCATTCCCTGGGCGTGCTGGCGGAGACCCAGGGGCCCTTTCGGGTCAGTCTCGAGCGATCCGGCGCCGGGCAAAGTTCCTACGAGGTCCATGACCGGGACGTAACGGCAGAAACCTTGACAACCCTGGACCGCATGGCGGCGGAGCGGGCGGCCGGCAATACGGAACCATTCAGCCTAAACATCGGTTATATGTTGCCCCACCAACCCTATGTGGCAAACAAGGATCTGGTGGCTTATTACATGGATAAAATCAGCGACCCGACCTACGGCAAACCAAAACCTGCGGAAGACCATCCCTATATGAAATGGTGGCGCCAACAAACCGGCATTGATGGCGACATCCCCTCCCTTGAAATCCGCCGGGCCCGGGCCGCTTATTACGCCCTGACGGAAACTTTCGATACCATGGTCGGTCAGGTACTGGCCAAACTGCACGCGACCGGTCTCCATGAAAATACCCTGATTGTTTATACATCCGATCACGGCGATCAGATCGGAGAACGTGGGTTGTGGTGGAAACAAACCTTTTATGACGATTCCTGCAAAGTGCCAATGATCCTGTCCTGGCCGGGGGTTTTCCCCGCCGGCCAGCGACGCAAACAAATTGTCAATCTGATTGATCTGGCGGCAACGGTTCTCGACGCCCTGAAGGTGCCGGCCCTGCCGAATTGTGACGGCCGCAGTTTTTTGAATGTCATCGATAATCCCCAGGCTGCCTGGTTGGATGAAACCTATTCAGAATATTGTACCGATGGCATGGCCGCCTGGGCCCAGGGCACGCCGACCCAACAACGAATGATCCGTGCCGGGAAATGGAAACTCAATTATTACCACGGTCACCCGCCGCAACTGTTCGATCTGGATGCGGACCCCGGTGAAATCAATGACCTGTGTTTTGATCCGGTAAAAAAAGATGTGATGGAGCATTTGCTATCGAAGGTTCTGACAAACTGGGACCCCGAAGACATCAACAAAACCATGGCCGCACGCCGCGCCGGCAAAGAACTGTTGGGTCAATGGAGCCACGCAATTAAACCGGCCGACAGCTACCGCTGGCAACTGAAGATGGAGGACAACTGGTTGGACAATGATTAGTGCATTTCCAGGTTTATAGGGATTTTAATTGTAGGATTCCGGGCGGTTAACGGGAGATAATTAGCGGTAAATGAAGGGCTATTTGGCAGTATTATTTTTGTTTTGCAGGAACCAAAAGCCGTTCATAGTGTGCTAAACGAATAGGATCAGGGCCACCGATCGTTTCTGGTCTGATCCCTTAACCGACGAAGGACCCAACCATGCCGCCGACCCTTGCCATGCACGACGCCTCCTATGCCCACATTGCCGAACGCCTTCAGGCACTCGAGTTGGAGATTGAAATCGTGACTTTTGACAAAGCGGGGGTTTTCAAAATTGCAGGCGGCACGGCGACCGCAGAGGAACTGGACATCGACTATCTCTGGCTGAGTTCCCATCCCAAACAGGTCGGAGCCGAGGACGCGGTGTTTGAACAGGTTCTCAAGCTCAAATCCATCGGCGTCTTGCAAACCTTTAACGCCGGACTGGACAATCCCTTCTATAAAAAAATCTCCGACAAGGGAACGCGCATCTGTAACAGCAGCGCCCAGGCCGTTGCCATATCTGAATATGTCATGGCCCAGGTCCTCAGCATTTTTCACCCCATCGAAAAACAGCGGGACCTGCAGGCGACAAAAACCTGGCAGAAAACACCGTTTCGTGAACTGTCCCGCTCAAACTGGTTAATTGTCGGTTACGGGCCCATAGGTCAGGAAATCGCCAATCGGGTTAAACCCTTCGGCGCGCAAATTTCGGTGATTCGTCGGACACCAAAAGCATCGGCAAATGTCGACCGCATGGGGACATCAGATGACTTGCACGAATATCTGGCCGATGCCGATATCGTCGTCCTCGCCTGCCCGCTCAACCCGACCACTCAGGGCCTTGCCGACGCGGCGTTTTTTGCCGCAATGAAACAAAATTCGATTCTCGTCAACATTGCCCGCGGTGGATTGATCGTTGATGATGCGCTTATTGGTGCCCTGGATCACGGCAATCTGGCGACCGCAATCCTCGATGTGTTTCACACCGAACCCCTCGACACTTCAGATGCCCTGTGGACCCATCGCCAGGTCCGCCTGACCTCCCACACCTCGTTTTTCGGTGAGGGGGTTCAAGGCCGCTGGGACCAACTGTTTCTCGATGGCATCAAAAACTTCTTTGACGCCCGCCCCCTGGCCTTCGAGGTCAACCCGGCGGATATTTCCTGAACCACCGGGCCTGTGATTACCGCCCCAATGACGGTAAATTCAGGCCGTGTTCCCTGGCGCACTCGATGGCGATGTCATATCCCGCATCGGCATGGCGCATCACGCCGGTTGCCGGGTCGTTCCACAGCACCCGACCCACCCGTTTGGCCGCGCTTTCCGTCCCATCACAACACACCACCATCCCGGCATGTTGGGAAAACCCCATACCGACGCCGCCGCCATGGTGCAAACTGACCCAGGTTGCGCCGGAGGCACAATTCAGCAGGGCGTTTAACAAGGGCCAGTCGGAAACCGCATCGGAACCATCTTTCATGGCCTCTGTTTCCCGGTTCGGGCTGGCAACGGAGCCGCTATCCAAGTGGTCCCGACCGATTACCACCGGGGCGGAAAGTTCACCACTGGCAACCATTTCATTAAAGGCCAACCCCAGTTTGTGGCGCTGGCCCAGGCCAACCCAGCAGATCCGAGCCGGCAGACCCTGAAAGGAAATCCGCTGCCGCGCCATATCCAGCCAATTGTGTAAATGGCTGTCGTCGGGGATCAGTTCCTTGACCTTTTGATCGGTTTTATAAATGTCTTCCGGGTCCCCCGACAGGGCCGCCCAGCGGAACGGTCCAATCCCCCGGCAAAATAGTGGTCGGATATAGGCCGGGACGAACCCCGGAAAATCAAAGGCATTTGCCAACCCTTGGTCAAAGGCTACCTGACGAATGTTATTGCCATAATCCAGGGTTGGTACGCCGGCGTGCCAAAAATCAAGCATCGCCTGGACATGGATTTTCATGGACGCCTTGGCCGCCGCCTCGACCGCCTTCGGATCACTTTGCCGTTTCTCCCGCCATTCCGCCAAACTCCAGCCCTGGGGCAAATAGCCATTGACCGGGTCGTGGGCCGACGTCTGGTCGGTGACCATATGGGGTTTGATACCGCGCCGGACCATTTCCGGAAACACGTCGGCGGCGTTACCGAGCAGACCTACGGATATGGCGCGGCCTTCGCCATGGGCCGCGTCGACCAGGGCCAGGGCCTGATCGATGGATTCGGCCCGTTGATCGACATATTTGGTGCGCAGGCGAAAATCGATGCTTTCCGGATTACATTCCACGGCAATCATCGATGCGCCGGCCATGGTCGCGGCCAGCGGTTGGGCGCCGCCCATGCCGCCCAGGCCACCGGTTAAGATCCATTTGCCGGAAAGATCGCCGTCATAGTGCTGACGACCGGCCTCAACGAAGGTTTCGTAGGTGCCCTGGACAATGCCCTGGCTGCCGATATAAATCCACGATCCGGCGGTCATCTGGCCGTACATCATCAGGCCTTTTTTATCCAGTTCGTTAAAATGGTCCCAATTTGCCCAGTGGGGAACGATATTGGAATTGGCAATCAAAACCCGTGGGGCATCCACATGGGTTTTAAAAACGCCAACCGGTTTGCCCGATTGCACCAACAGGGTTTCATCTTCATCCAACTGCAAAAGGCATTGGGAAATGGTATCGAAGTCCGCCCAGGTCCGGGCCGCCCGACCGATACCGCCGTAGACAACCAGTTCGTTGGGGTTTTCCGCAACCTCCGGATCCAGATTATTCATTAACATGCGCAGGGGCGCTTCCGTCGACCAAAATTTGGCATTCAGTTTACTGCCGCGCGGTGCACGGACTTCTCGGCTGTTATGGCGTGGGTTGGACATGGCAATGTTCTCCGTTTTTTTAATCGAACGCCCGGATGGGGCATGGTCCTTATCTGGCCCCCGAGGGCCTCTATCTCAGCTGGCCCTCGAGGGCCTCTATCTCAGCTGGCCCCCGAGGGCCAGGGCCTCAATCTTTAGCAAAAGCGCCTTCAGGTAGGGGCGGATCTGTTCTGCCCGGTCGGTCCGGTAGGACCAGGGTGGTTTTTCTTCCATATAGGCCCGTTGCGCCAATTCCATCTGGATCACATGAACCCCCTGGTCCGGCTGGCCGTAGTGGCGGGTCGTCCAGCCCCCCTTAAAGCGCCCGTTCAAAGCAAAGGAATAGTCTTCGGCACCTTTGCAAACTTCGACAACACAGGCTTCGATCTTTGGGTTGCAGGTCGCGCCGCCGTTGGTACCGATATTAAACACCGGCAACTCACCCTCAAATAAATAGGGAATATGTGAGCGAATGGAGTGACAATCATACACCACTGCCACCCCATGCAGGGCTTTAATCCGTTCAATTTGAGCCCTTAAAGCCTGGTGATAGGGTTCGTGGAACTGTTTAATGCGCGTCTCAATCTCCGCCGAATCCGGTTCCTGTCCCGCCCGGTAAATGGGTTTTCCATCGAAGCTCAACGGCGAACAGATGCCGGTGGTGTTCTGACCGGGATACAAACTTTCGTTGTCCGGTGCCCGGTTGGCGTCGGCAACATATCTGGAAAAGGTTGCCTTTACGACTGTCGGATCATCAAGCAGGTCGTCGTAAAGTCGATCAATCCACCAGTCCGTATCATCTATCCGCCGCCCCAAATCATTGAGCCGCGCCGCAATTGCCGCCGGGATCTGTTGGCCGCCATGCGGCATCGCCAGGACGACCGGGCTTTTCCCTTGGTTGACGATGACCGGGTTCATCGGTTGAGTTCCATGGTTGGCAAGGCGGTTGGTTCCAGGGCGTCAAGAAAACCCTTGGAACGCACCAGTTCGTTGCTCCGCTCAATATCCGGAGCCAGATAGCGGTCGTCGCCAAGCGTCATAACGTCCTGGCGCAGGCGATCAATTACCCGGTGCAACTGGGGGCTGGATTTAAGCGGTACGCGATATTCAACGCCCTGTGCAGCCGTCATCATTTCGATGGCAACAATTCGACCCAGATTGTCGGCCATATCCAACAATCGGCGGGCCGCATGGCAGGCCATGGACACATGGTCTTCCTGGTTGGCACTGGTCGGTGTTGAATCGACGGAACACGGTGCCGCTTTTTGTTTGTTTTCACTCATCAGCGCCGCCGATGTGACTTCGGCGATCATCAGGCCGGAGTTCAGGCCCGGGTTTGGCGACAAAAAGGCCGGTAATCCAAAATTAAGAACCGGGTCGACCATCAGGGCGATACGGCGTTGGCAAATGGAACCGATTTCGGCTATCGCCAGGGCCATTTGATCGGCCGCCAGGGCGACCGGTTCCGCATGGAAGTTGCCACCGGAAACAATCGAGCCATCTTCGACAAATACCAAAGGATTGTCGGTTACCGCATTGGCTTCAATTTCCAATGTCCGCCCGGCCTGCCTGAGCACATCCAGGCAGGCGCCCATGACCTGGGGCTGACAGCGAATGCAATAGGGATCCTGGACCCGGTCATCGTCGGTCCGGTGGGATTCGCGGATCTCTGAGCCGTCCATGAGCTGGCGCAGGGCATGGGCCGCATCAATCTGCCCGGCATGGCCGCGCAGGGCCTGAATTTCGGCCCGAAATGGTGCCGGCGATGCCATGATCGCATCGGTCGACAACGCACCGGAAACCAAAGCTGTCATGGCGACCCGCCAAACTTCGAAAAAAGCCGCCAGTGCCAGCGCGGTCGAGACCTGGGTGCCGTTGATCAACCCAATACCCTCCTTTGGGCTTAAGACGATGGCTTGCAGGCCGGCTTTTTCAAGGGCCTGTTTGCTGGTCATAGGTTGCCCCTCAAAAGTCGCATCGCCTTCACCAATGAGCGTTGCGGCAAAATGTGCCAAAGGTGCCAGATCGCCGCTGGCACCGACCGATCCCTGACCGGGAACGATCGGAATGACCTGTCGGTCCAGGCAGTTTTGAATATGCTCGATCAATTGCCAACGCACACCCGTTGCCCCCTGGCCCAGGGACATGAGTTTTAAGATCATCGCCAGGCGAACGATGTTTTCCGGCAGGGGTGCCCCCACTCCGCAACAATGCGACAGGATCAAATTGCGTTGCAACTGGATCACATCCGCAGGCGCGATCCGGGTATTGGCCAACTTGCCAAATCCGGTGTTGATGCCATAAACCGCTGCGTCACCCGCTGCCGCACTGCTGACCAGGGCCTGAGCCTGATCGACTTTGGCTTTGCAGGCGCCGTGCAAACGGCTTGGTTTCGAATGCCAGTAAATTTCGGCCAGATCGGCCAAGGTCACCTGGCCCGGTTGTAAAACAAATACGTCAGGCATTGCGGCCTCCTACAATACGTTGAAAAAGCGGATTAAATCCAATGGCATAACTGAGTTCGGCCGGATGGTTGATATCCCATAGGGCGAGATCAGCGGTTTTACCGATCGCCAGGGATCCGATCTTGTCGGCCAGACCGAGCGCCTTTGCGCCGTTGATCGTCGCGCCACGCAGGGCTTCAAGCGGGGTCATGCGAAACAGCGTACAGGCCATGTTCATGGCCAATAAAATCGATGTCAGCGGCGATGATCCGGGATTACAGTCCGTCGCCACGGCCATCGGCACTCGGTGTTTTCGCATCAGGTCGAGGGGCGGAAGATGGGTGTCACGAAGAAAATAAAAGGCACCAGGCAACAAAACCGCAACCATGCCAGCCTTTGCCATGGCCCGAACACCCGCCTCGTCAACAAACTCCAGATGATCTGCCGACAGGGCCTTATATTCTGCCGCCAACGCCGTGCCGCCCAGATTGCTCAATTGTTCCGCATGAATTTTTACCGGTAAACCCAGGTTCTTCGCCGCTTCAAAAACCCGGCGGGTTTGTTCGTGGGAAAAACCGATGCCTTCGCAAAAAACATCTACCGCGTCAACCAGGCCGGCCGCGGCGGCGGCGGGCAGTTGTTCGTTACAGACCAGATCGATATAGGCATCCTTATCGCCGCCGGCTTCGGCCGGCAGGGCGTGGGCACCGAGAAACGACGTGACAACGCGGACCCGACGGTGCCCGGCCAAAGCCCTGGCAACTTCCAGCATTTTGCATTCGCTGGCCTGATCCAATCCATATCCGGACTTGATCTCGACCGTCGTCACGCCATCGCCAAGCAAGTGATCGAGGCGGCGCAGGGATTGTGAGATCAGATGCTCAGGCGTTGCAGCCCGGGTCGCATTGACCGTTGCGACGATACCGCCACCGGCCTTGGAAATCTCTTCATAGGTGGCACCGTTTAATCTTTGTTCAAACTCCTGCGCCCGGTTGCCGGCGTAAACCAGATGTGTATGGCAATCAACAAGCCCCGGCGTCATCCATCGCCCGGCCATATCAACAACCTCTGCGGCCTGCAGACCGGCGCTGTCGCCGTCGGCTCCGATCCAGGAAATAATCCCATCCGTGGTGGCCAAGGCGGCGTTTTCCAGGACCCCATACCCGGCATCGTTGACGGTAACCAAATGGCCGTTGCGCCATAATCTGTCGACTTTTTGCAGCATCGGTGACTCCCTCCTTTAAAATGTCTATACAATTAAACTGGACAGGTCGCAAGGTAATTGTCTATACAATTAAAAAGAAACAGGAGGACCCCTCGTGACCCGGCTTTATTTTAACCATGCCTTATTGGCCAGCGGCTGGGCCGCCAATGTCACCCTGGAAATCAATCCATCAGGAACCATTGTCGCGATTGAGACGGACAGCGACGGCGAGAATTGTGACGACCGCGCGGAGGTTGCCCTGCCGGGCCTTCCCAATGTGCATTCCCATGCCTTTCAACGGGCACTGGCCGGCCGGGCCGAAGTCCAGGGCGACGGCACCGACAGTTTTTGGACCTGGCGCCAGGTCATGTACAAGTTTCTGGAGCGGGTAACGCCGACCGATCTTTATGCCATTGCCTGCATGGCCTATTGCGAGATGCTGGAAGCCGGAATGACGTCGGTTTGTGAGTTTCATTATTTACACCATGGTCCCGATGGCCACCCCTATGGCGATATCGGCGAGATGGCCCAGGCGATTGGCGAAGCGGCCAAAACCACCGGCATTGGCCTGACCTTTCTGCCGGTCTTTTATGCCCAAAGTCAATTCGGCGGGGCCGACCCCGGGCCTCAGCAACGGCGTTTTATTAACGATCCGGAACGCTTCGGAAAATTGCTGGAACGTATCGATGCCATTGCCGGCTCGCTCGCCGACGCCCGGGTCGGGATTGCACCCCATTCCCTGCGCGCCGTTACCCCCGACAGCCTCAACCAGATTTTGGCCTTCAAACCGGACGGCCCTCTGCATATCCACATTGCCGAACAAACCAAAGAAGTCGACGACTGCCTGGCCTGGTCGGGCCAACGCCCCGTTGAATGGCTGATCGACCATGTAAATGTCGACCGCCGCTGGTGCCTGGTTCATGCAACCCACATGTCCGGCCCTGAGCGTCGGCGTCTGGCGGCGTCGGGTGCGGTCGCCGGTCTGTGCCCGATAACCGAAGCAAACCTCGGCGACGGCACCTTTGACGGGGTTCACTTTTTGGCCGAGGGCGGGCGCATTGCCATTGGCTCGGACAGCAACGTTTTGATCGATGCCGCCGAAGAATTACGGACCCTTGAGTATTCGCAAAGGCTACGGGACCAGGGCCGCAATCTGTTATCCAATCCCCAAAAATCGACCGGCCGCCACCTCTATGACCAGGTTTTGGCCGGCGGCGCCCAGGCCTCGGGACGGCATATCGGTCGTTTGTCGGTTGGCAACCGTGGCGATATCCTGTCCTTGGATACCAGCCATCCGGCCCTGATTGGCAGCAATCTCGACGGTTGGCTCGACAGCTGGATATTTGCCGCCAACAGTTCTGCCGTTTCTGATTTGTGGGTCGGCGGGCGACGTCTTGTCTCGGCGGGCCAGCACCGGGACCGGCAAACCCTGAGAGCCCAATACAGCCAAACGATCAAGCGGTTGTCGGCGTGAACCCCGTAGACACTTACAAGCTCGACGGCAGCGGGCCGCTTTATCGGCAAATCAACCGGGCCATAGCCGGCCCGATACTGAGCGGCCAGACCGGGCCTGGCACACGGTTGCCATCGGAACATCAATTCATGGCACTTTTTAAGACGTCGCGAATGACCATCAACCGGGCCCTGCAAATGCTTGCCGACGACGGTCTGGTCATTCGCCGCCGCCGCAGTGGCACCTTTGTTGCGCCGCAAATGGCTGAACACTCGGTTTTGGAACTCAAGGACATTGTCGATGAGGTACGCGAAAAGGGTGGCCTGTACGGCTATCAACTGCTCGAGCGAAAACTTTTGAAAACCAATACGTCTCTTGCCCCTAAACTGGCCGGCCCGGTCGGCTTAGATGTTTTACACCTGCGGTGTCTGCATTTTTCCAATCGCCGACCGTTGCTGCTCGAGGACAGATATATCAGCACAAAAGCCGTCCCCACCTGTTTGCAGGAGGACTTTTCCGAAACACCACCCGGTCATTGGTTGTTGAAAAATGTGCCCTGGTCAAAGGCCGAACATATTGTCTCGGCCCTAAACGCCACCGAGGCCGTTGCCCAGGCCCTCGATATTCCGGCAGGAACCGCATGTCTATCGGTCGAACGGACCACCTGGCAGGACGGGCAAGGACTGACCTACGTGACCCTCACCTATCCGGGTGACCAACACCGGTTGATTGGTAGTTTTACACCCGGGCAATGAAGCCGCATCGGACCGCCAGACTATGCCCGGCTGGCGTCGTTTAACGGTGCTCGCGGGCGAATTCCCGGGTATGATGCTGGCTGCTCATGCGCCATTCCAACAGGTGATCGAGCATCTGGCGTTTAACCGCCGCCGCTGCGGGATCATCCCATTTGTTATCAAGCTCGCCCGGGTCGTCGGCCAAATCAAACAGCTGACCATAGGTTTCGCCGAGGAAATGTACAAGTTTCCAGGCATCGGAACGGACCATGGTCATGAACTCCGTATCGCGCAAAATACCATCCCGGGATTGTTCACAATAGACATAGTCACGTCCTGCCCAGTCACGTCCTTCAAGGGCGGCAAGGGCCGACCGGGTTTCGAAAATTTCCGGCACCGCCAGACCGCCGTAACTGAACAAGGCGGGGACGATATCCATTTGCTGGGTCGGCACATCCACCTGGTGGCCCTGGGCAACGCGACCCGGTGACCAGACGATCATCGGCACCCGAGTGACCTGCTCGTACATGGTCCACTTTTGGCTGTGGCCGTGGTCGCCCAGGCAATCGCCATGGTCGGCGGTAAAGACGATCACGCTGTTTTCCAGATAACCCTTGCGGTCCAGAGCATCTATCAGCTCGCCGACTTTTTGATCGATCATCGACACATTGGCCAGATAATAGGCCCGTTGTTTGAACCGGGCTCGTGGCGACGGATCCAGTTGGTGGACGACGCTGTCGTGATCGACGTTGGCATTATGTTCCCGCATCGACTTAAATGCTGGCGGTTGACTGTCGAGATCGCTTTGCAAAACCGCGTCGATCGGCAGATCCCGCGCCATATAGGCGTCACTGTATTTTGTTGAGGGATCATAGGGCGGGTGCGGCCCCGGGAACCCGACCTGCAAAAATAAGGGTTCCGTCGTTGGATAGCTGTCGACCCACCAGGCCGCCATGCCGCCGACAAACATGTCCGAATGCAGATGTTCCGGCAGTTCCCAGTCGAAGGCGCCCAGGCTGTCGTTATAGTCGTCGCGGCTGCGGTAGGTTTCGCGTTGTTGTTTGACCAGGCCATTGGCGGCCAGCGCCCGATCCCATTCGTCAAAATAATAACGCCCCTCCATATAACGGTCTTTGTTCTCGACGTTGTAACGTTCGCGAAAACCACAGGGTGTATTCAACGGCCAGGTGTGCATTTTACCGACATTAACCGTGTGATATCCGGCATCGGCAAACAACTCCATCCAGGAGTGACGCCACAGATCGGCGTTTTTCAGAATGCCCGTGGTATGGGGGTATAATCCGGTAAACAGGCTCGCCCGGGCTGGCACGCAAGATGCCCCGGCCACGTGACAATTGGTAAAATGTGTTCCTTCCTTAACCAACCGATCGAGATGTGGTGTATCCATGTGGGGATAGCCAAGCGCACTTATGGTGTCATAACGCTGCTGATCGGTTATGATAAAGATAATATTTGGTTTTTTGTCGTCCATGAATATTTGACCCTGACTGGCAGTCGGCGCTTGTGCTCCATGATGTAAGCACTTACCTTAGTTCTCAATTATTATCGTATTTTACCGAAGAAAACAATAGGACCCGGGTATTTTCATGAAATCCTATGGTCTTGTATTTTGGAGTTATTCCAGCAGTCACAAAATAAGGTTCTCACCGAAGGCTGGTCCATGGAAATGCCAGATAGAATTTGTTCACGCTCTTTCAGATCCTCGATAAATACACAAAACTTGACAATTTGTTCTATTTTTGTTCTTTATTTAATATGGCACAAAGACGATTTGGTAGTACAGACTCCACTGGCAGAAAACTTGACGTCATTGGCGCATATCTCACGATGTATCAGAGGGCGCTGAACAATACCTCCTTCCGTACTCTCTACATTGATGGCTTTGCCGGCACCGGAGAGATACCCCTTTCAGAACACAAAGACGGGTTATTTGATGAAGACGTGCAGACCATAATTTCAGGCTCAGCTAGTCGGGCGCTCGATGTCGAACCACCGTTTTCACGAAATTTCTTTATTGATAAGCGTAAAAAGTGCGTTGATGCCCTGAAGATTAAATTTAGAGACAATCCTAATGCTGAATTTATGACTCATATAGTAGGCGATGCGAACGAACAGATTCAGAAAATTTGCGCGGCAGAGCAATGGCGGTCACAACGCGGAGTTGTATTATTAGATCCGTTTGGAAGTCAGGTCCACTGGCAAACAATTGAAGCAGTCGCAGCAACTGAAGCACTTGATCTCTGGTATTTATTTCCCGCAGGTTTAAGCGTTTTTCGTCAAATCTCAAGTGACGGTACTGTTGACGCGACGCATGCACCATCTCTGACCCGATTGCTGGGTACGGAGGAGTGGAAAAACGCGTTTCTTAAACCATCAAAGCAGGCGGATTTGTTTGGAGCGCCCATGAGCCACGAAAAGATAGTGACACCCGAAAGCGCCGCACAATATATGATAGAAAGATTGGGTAACGTTTTTAAGGGCGGCGTGATGAAGGAGATGATCCCCCTTGGGAAGCATGCTTATCCGTCCTATTATTTATTATTCGCTTGGGGGAACGCTTCCCCAAAAGCCAAAGCATTAGCAAATCGACTGTCAAAAGCGGCAGTGAAAGCAACGGATAGGAAACATGGCCGGATTGTCTGATATTGAATGGACGGATGCGACTTGGAATCCTGTATCAGGATGCCGAGTACTTTCTGCTGGCTGCACTAATTGCTACGCAATGCGAATGGCCGCTCGTCTACAGGCAATGGACCATCGATCATATAGAAACACAACACGCAAAAGCGGGAATCGGTATGTTTGGACAGGCGAAACACATCTTTTAGAAGACACATTGGATATTCCCTTGAAGTGGAAAAAGCCCCGAAAGGTATTTGTCAATTCAATGTCTGACTTATTTCAAGACAATATCCCTTTTGAGTATGTTGAACGCGTATGGCAAACAATGGAAAAAGCCAATTTGCATACGTTTCAAATCCTGACCAAACAACCTGAACGCATGGCGGAATTCTTGAAGCAAAGAAATAAGCATGCTGTCAAAAATGTCTGGCTCGGAACATCGGTCGAAGATGAACGTGTCACTTACCGCATAGCTGAATTAAAACGCTGTCAAGCGGCGGTACGTTTTATTTCGTTCGAGCCGTTGATTGGCCCAGTTGGCGAAATCAATTTAACGAACATCCACTGGGCAATTGTTGGAGGTGAGTCCGGCCCTAAATCTAGACAACTTGATACTAATTGGGTTGATCAAATTTTTGATCAATGTGAACAGTATGATGTCCACTTCTTTTTCAAACAATGGGGCGGAACCAATAAAAAACGTACGGGACGAACCTTTAAAGGCCGCACTTGGGACGAAATGCCAAGTCTGAGTGTTCATGTATGATATTGTAAAATCAAATGCTGATTACAAATAGAATTGATGAACCTTGCCGTACCATACAGGGCATACCGGAGACCGATTATAAGACTCGGTTCGACTGATACCATTTTTTTCCGGGTCATTTTTCAGATGTCGAACCAGCGCACGCCTACACCAGATATCTAATTCGGCCGGTTAATCGGCGCGCGCCCGCAAACTTTTAATGTTGTGAACATGGGCATGGGCGCCAGCGGCAATATCTGACGTCGCCGCACCGATGACTTCTCCGTACTTGCGCACGGGCTCGCCACTTGTAATCGGGCGGACCGCAAATTTATGGCACAGCGCCACGTCGGTGGTCATCGCCAACTCACACACCTGATCGCCCAATCGGTAGCGGGCAACTTCCCCAGCCTTCAGGTGGCGAAGGGCCGTCGCCAGTTCATCAAGCGGATTGAGGACAACCGCGTCCAGGCCTTTTCGCGAAGGATCATTCATAGCGATGCTCCAAACCGGCTAACCACTTCTTCGCCTTCGCCCAGGACCTCGCCCCAGGTTTTACTGCCCGAAGCGACGTCGAGGATCAGATCGAGGAACCGCACCGCCGCCTGTTCCAGGCTTTCGTCGCCGGTAAACACATCATGGCAGTTAAAATCGATTTGTTGATGCAGGCGTTTTAAGGTGTCCGGATTGGCACTAACTTTGATGGTCGGTGAGATGGCGTTGACAAAACTGTTGCCCTGCCCAGTGGTAAATAAAATCAGATTGGCACCGGACGCCGAAAATCCGGTAATGGATTCCGGTGCGTAGGTCGCCGCTTTCATGGCATGCAGGCCGGCATGCTCGGGCACTTGTGCATAGGCCAGAACACTCTGAATGGGCTGGCTGCCGCTTTTCGCGATATTGCCCATGGATTTTTCTTCGATGGTCGACAGGCCACCGGCAATATTGGTCGGGCCCGGGTTTTCTCCCGTCAGATCGAGGCCGGCAGCAATGGCCCGCCGTTCATGGTCAAGCACCGCATCGAGGATCGCCTTTTGCACCGCATCATCGACCCCGCGTTTCGCCAGCAGGTGCTCCGCCCCCAGCCATTCCGTTGTTTCACCAAACACCGCACGCCCGCCGTCGGCGACAACGCGATCCGCCATCAATCCCAAAAGCGGATTGGATACCAAACCGGAACTGGGGTCCGAACGCCCACATTCCAAACCGAGAAAAAGCGATGATAAGGGACAGGGCTGGCGACGGTACCGGGAGATTTCCATGGCCAATTGAGCGCCGGCACGTAACCCCCGGTCGGTCAGGGTCAGAGCATCGTGTTCACATTCGTCCAGGGTGATTGCAACAAGCGGTTTGCCGCTTTTTGAAATCTGTTCCGCCAGGTGCTCGACCTTCGGCGGATTGCCGCCAATGAGCAGAACCGCACCAATATTTGGATTTATGCATAAACCGATCAAAGTCCTGATTTGTGCTTCGCGGTCTTCGCCCAACAGGCCGCCGTCATAGGGCATACTGGCAGATACCGCACCGGGCAGTGCGGCGGCGATGCGCCGCCCGGTCGGACCGGTCAAACCCGTCGCCGAAAGCACCAGCAGTGCGTTGCGAATACCAACCTGTCCGTCCGGTCGCAGATATCCCTGGAAATTTTTCAACTGGCCTATTGCCATCAATCAACCCTCGGGTTCAGCCGCATTGGCGGCCCGGCGTTTTTTACGCCAATCGCTATAGAGCGGCCACACCAACAACGCAATCGCCGCCAGGGTAAATAACGCCGGCAGCGGCCGGGTCAGGATCGGCGACGGATCGCCAGCGGTCATCATCAAACCTGAACGCAATTTTTCTTCGGCCAGGGGCGCCAGCACAAATCCGATGACAAACGGACCCAACGGATATTTGGCCCGCTCCAGCAAAAATCCGATTACCCCAAACCCCAACATCACCCAAACATCAAACATCGTATTGTTAAGGGCGAAGGAGCCGATAACACAAAACACCATGACCACCGGCAGAACAAAACTGCGTGGCATATACATCAGACCGGCAATGTATTTGACCGAACTTGTCATCAGAATATACATCAGGATATTGGCCAGCAGACAGGCCGCCACCATGCCCCAGACAATGTCGGCGTTGGTCAAAAACAGGGTTGGCCCCGGTTGGATGGAATGGATCATCAAGGCACCGATCAGGATCGCGTCGATAACACTTCCCGGGATGCCCATGGCGATCAGCGGAATGAGTGCGCCACCCACCGTCGCATTATTTGCAGCTTCCGAGGCAACAATGCCTTCTTCCGATCCGGTGCCAAATTTCTCAGGTGTTTTTGAGGTGTTTTTGGCGACCGTATAAGCAATCACCGAGCCGATCGACGCCCCAATCCCCGGCAGGATGCCGACGCCTGTGCCAATGACCGACGACCGGATAAGATTGACCGCCTGAAGTCTCAGGTCCTTCAGGGACATCAGAATGCCCTTACTGGTCATCGATATTCGTTCCGTAACCCGGCCCATATCCATGGCGTCGTTTATGATCTGGCTGACTGCGAAAACACCAATCAACACCGGCAACAACTTCAACCCGCCATTGAGCAAATAATAATCGAATGTCAGGCGTGGCATGCCCGACGCCGGATCGACGCCGGGCATGGAAATCAGCATGCCAAAGAACCCGGCGGCGATGCCCTTGACCAAAGACCCTTCGCTGACCGAGGCGATCAGCACCATGGCCATCATGATCAGGGTAAAATATTCAAACGGCCCAAACCGCGTCGCGATAATCGACAGGGGTTTGGTTATGGTCAGCAATGCCACCCAGGAAACCAGCCCGCCAACAAACGACGCGGTGATGCCCAGTCCCAGAGCCCGGCCCGGTTTGCCGGCGCGGGCCATGGGATACCCATCAAAGGTCGTCATCACGGCGGCGGGCGTTCCCGGCATGCGCAACAGGGTCGCCGTGATCAGACCACCGCTTATGGCCCCGACGTACATGGAAATCAAAAGGATGATGGCGTTGAAGGGATCCATATAAAAAGTGATCGGCAGGGTCAGGGCAATTAACATGGCCCCGGTCATGCCGGGGATTGCGCCGACGACAATGCCGAGCGAGGTGCCGACAAAAAGCATTAAAAACGTATAAGGCGTGAAAATCTGGCCGATTGCCGTTCCGAGTGCCGCTAATTCCATCGAGTTAATCCACTATACCGGCAGGTCGACAACAAATACCTGGGTAAAGAGGTATTCAACGGCGAACCCGACAATGAGGCCGGTGATAACCGCCGGCAAAAATTTCTTTTTCTTAAAGTTTTCCAGGCCCCAGATCGTCACCGTCAAAAACAGCGCGGCCATCCAGGCAAAAGCCATTATTCGCAAATGTAAAATAATAACAAAAACCAGAGTAGCGAGAGCCATCAAAACCGCAAACCCGATGCTCAGCGGTTCGCCGGTGCCTTCAGCAACACTGCTTTTTTTCGCTTCAAGGCGGGCCGTGTTTATGGTGATTAAACAACAAAGGATAATGATCGCCGCCGTCGCCTGGGGAACCGGGCCAGAGCCAAGCGGCTCAAACGTACCCGGCGGCAGGTCCCAGGATTCCCACAAAAAGACAAAACACATGAGGATCATCAGGCCACTTACGGCGATTTCATATTTTTGTCTGGTTTGCATCGGTCTGACAATTCCTTGTGGCAGGGTGGGGGCTGCGCCTTACCGGGCGGCGCAACCCCCCTTGGGAGACTATTTTTTCTTCGCCAATATGGCGACCGGCTCTATGGCCGTCCAGGTATCCGACAGGTCTTTCTGCAGGGCGTCACCCTTCAAAAAGACGTTGGCGAAACCTTTCGAACTCAGGAACTTTTTGTAACGATCGGTTTGGGTTGCCTTTTCCATGGCGGCGGCAAATCCATCGACCGCTTCCTTTGGTGTACCCTTGGGTGCAAACCACCAGGACTTGATGCAGAACTCCATGTTATATCCGAGCTCTTTCATGGTCGGCAAATGGTTGAGCTGCGGGAACCGGGCCGGTCCCGTATAAGCCAGAGGTTTGATTTGGGCTTCCGGATTTTCGGAACCATCGGGCATACGGGTGAACTTGATGACTTCTGCCCCCGACAATACGGTGGCATTGGTTTGCGCACCGGTCAGCGCGGTGTAGTTAGCCGTGCCGCCACCGATTTGCACAAACCGGAATTTCGATCCCGGATTTACTTCCTGCAGCATGACCCCCGCCAAGTGATTGATCGCGCCCAAATTGGCACCAAAAATCAAACTGTCGGGTTTGCTCTTTGAGGCGGCTAACAACTCCTCCACTGAATTGATCCCGGAATCCTTGCGGACCATGGGAAATAAACAGAACTCACCGGATGCCGCCACGGGCTCGAAGTCACGCCAACCAAAATTCAAGGCGCCACTGCCCTCGCCGCCCATCAGCGCGATGTGGATCAACAAAAAATTATAACCGTCGGCCGGGGCTTCCATAACCTGGCGCGATCCAATGGAATAATGGCCACCCACATTAACGATGGTGATCGGCTGAGAGAGTAAATTGTTCTCCTTTATGGCCGCCTGGAAGACACGACCCGTTTGATCTGACGTACCTCCGGCTTTAAACGGCACAACCAGTTTAATGGGTTTTTCCGGCCATGCGGCTTCGGCAGCCGCCGTCAAACCCAATGATGCGGCCATCGCCACAGTTGCTGATAACAGTAATTTTTTCATGATGCTTCCCTATTCAATTTTTACAGTTTCAAAAAACACACCTCACACGATCGTCGCTGTCGTTCCTCCTTTTGATTGCCTCTCTTTCTATTACACGGCTGCGGCTTTCCGTCCTCCACCCGTCTTATTACGCCATTGAGATCACCGGCTTAGGGTCAGGACCCTAGGGTGAGCCGACCGGATTGTCGGCGTTTATTTGCGGCGGTGTTGGATAATGCAGCCCCCGTTGCGCTGAGAACCCCCGGTTCGGTTCAATGGTGAACTCCGGCGCGTCCATGCCAATCAGTTGGTCGCCATCGAAGTAGGCCAGATCCTGGCCGTAAAGCTGTTTGATCAGTTCCTTTTCGAGCCGTCGGCGGGTCTCTTCATGGATGGCGACATCTGCCAAATCGTCGACTTCGCCGCGGTCTTCATGCAAATCGAACAGTTGCAGCCGATTTCCGGCGGGATACCAAATCAGTTTAAAGCGGTCATCACGAACCATCCGCATGGCCTTTGCCCCCTCCAGGGATTCGCCGTAAAAGATCTCGCGCCTGTCTGGCCCGGTCATCGACAGACCTTCGACCGAGGCGGGCACATCGACGCCGGCCATGGTTAACAAGGTTGGCATCACATCCTGCAGACCCACCAGCCGTGGGTCGGTCGTCCCCGAGTTCACATGATCGCCATCGACCCGGTCAACCAGGATCATCGGTATGGCATTTGAGCCTTCGAGCAGGGCCCGTTTGGCGTACAACCCATGATCCCCGAGCATGTCACCATGGTCGGAAGTCAGGCATATGATCGTATCATTGAGCAGCCCCTCTTCGCGCAGGGTGCCAATGACAACTCTCAGGGAATGGTCAATGTGGGTACATTGGGCATAAAAGGCGCGCCGGGCATCGGCCAACTGCTGGCCCGCCAATCGCGGCCAATAGTGGCGTGGCCCTTTTAAGGGATAGGGCAGCCCGGCATCGTCGGCCGACCAGTTGGAAGTTCGCGCCAGGGGAATATCCTTACGCGCATAACGATCAAAATAATCGGCCAGGGGGGCCAGGGGCGGATGTGGATGGGTATAAGACAAATGCCAAAACGACGGCCGCCCCGGATCTCGGCGTTTAATGACTTTGGCCATTTCCCGGGCTTTCCAATTGGTCTGATGGGTTTCCTGCGGCAGGTGCCACGGACGCCACACATAGTCATTGTTACACATGCCGTGCATAAACTGTTGTCCGGCATATCCCTGTTCCGCCAGATAAATGTCATAGTCGTCGATGGCCCCCAGATGAGGGCGTCCTTCCTCGGCAATCAGGACATCGTCAAACCCAATGCGGTCACGGGCTGGGTACACGTGTAACTTGCCAACGCCAAAGGCCTGATAACCGGCATCCCGAAAACTCTGGGCCAGGGTTGGCAGAGCGGGCATACGCGCCGTGGGTTGAAACACCCGGTCGCCATGCCTGCGGGGCGAAGTCCCGGTCATAACACTGCGCCGGGCCGGAATACAAATCGGACACTCCGAGTAGGCATTAGTGAAACGCACACCCAGGGCCGCCAGATTATCAATGGACGGGGTTTCGATTACCGGGTGGCCGGCGACCCCCAACAGATGGCCGGGCCATTGGTCAACCATGATCAAAAGCACATTAGGCTGGAGGTTTTTGCTCATGACACCTGGGCTCCTGTCACCTGCCCCAATACCTCGAGTTTTTCATTACTCAAATATCCATATCGATTGACCACCATCCGATGGCCCGATGTTTCCCACGCAACCTGCATGCGGTTGCGATAGTCATCCATCGGGCCATAGGCGTGGGAGAAAACGTGAACGGGCGTACCACCTGCCAGTTTCCGGGTTTCCAGAATTTTTCGTGCCTGGGCCTCGAGGCCGGCCAGGTGCGGCTGATCGGGGGCCGGGTAAACAACGTTGGCAAGGCGGGCCGGCGGTGCCTCATCAAGCATATCCAAAAGGCTGAATATCCCTTTGAGCAGAACCCCCTCGGACAAATTACTGTTGGCTGCGAGAATTCGGTCGGCGTACCCCCGCACCATCATCGACCAGTGCATGGTATAAAGTTTAATTCCCACACCGGAGACCAGCGGCGCGATTTTCTCGACATCAAATCCCGATGCCTGTGACCAGGGCGGCGGGAACCCCTGAACAACAAAGTCCATTTGGCCCCGGGAGCACTCTCGAATGGTCTTGGCGTAGGCGTTCAGCAGTTCGACCGTCAGGTCACCTTTGAACGAACGCAAATCAATCACCCCGGGGTAGGCCTCCAGCAGTTCCCAAAAACGGTCTAAGGTGTGACCGTCAATCGCCGTCAGGATGTCGAGATCCCTCAGTTCGCCTAACAGAAAATCACGCAATCGGCGGCTATCGGTCCGCATCCGTTCGAAGTCATACCCCAGACGTTCGGCCGCGGTTTTTGCGTGGCCACTGAAATCAAAAAACAGGCTGTCGAAGGTATAGGGCGGATATTCCGGCCAGTCGACCCGCAGGCCATCGAGATTTGGATAGGTCTGAATGAGGTCTTTTAACAAGGCACACCCATAGGCGACGACGTGTGGGCTGGCGAGGCTGGCATTTTTATCGACCCGTCCTTCGTGTTCAGAACCATCTGGAAGCAGCGAGCGGTCGCCGGCAAGGGCACCACCGAACTGCACCCGATATCCGGGCGGGATCGCCGACTGAACCTGCATATAGGCCTGCAGGCCGCGGCTTTTGGTCTGGCTGACA
>JAJFII010000031.1 GCA_021775095.1 Rhodospirillales bacterium | reverse complement strand
TCGCCTCTTCGATCGAGGCGTACATCCATCTCGGAGCCATCAATATAATGTCAGGCGACTTTTGGCGCATCCAACGTAATGCATCCGTGTCACTGCTCCAGAAAAAACACTGGTTGAGCATACCATGGGCCTCAACTCTATTGAGTACGGCTTCGGCAGAGGCCTGTTTGATCTCAACATAGACACCAATGCGGCCCGCCGCCAACACCAGAACCTGTGATAGGGTTGGCACGCGCACCTGCTTGTAGCGGTCGCCGAACCAGCGGCCCGCTTCCAAAGAGGCAATAAATGATGCGGTTTGGTGACGGACGAGACCCGTCCCGTTGGTGGTCCGGTCGAGGGTCGCATCGTGCAGGACAACAACTTCACCATCCGCCGTTGTGCGCACATCGATTTCGACGAACTGAAATCCTTGATCAATACAAATTTGGGCGGCTTCAAGGGTATTTTCAGGTGCCAGGGCGTTTGCGCCGCGATGACAGACAACCCCGATCGGGCAGTCGACCGACTGCCAGTAGGGTTTGAGCAGTTCGGGTCGGTCGGAGCATATGGCCATTACCGGCAGGACCATCAATGCGTCCAAAACCTTTGGCCGTTCCTCATGCCACAGGACAATTTGCCAATGTTTGTGTTGCAGCGCTGACAAGAGCTCCTGAGTAATCAGGTCCTGCGGTCGGGGCGACGCGTTCTCCCAACACAAATGCACAATCTCGCAGGACAGGTCGCCGACATATTCAAGCGGGTCCGCTCCAGCTGGGACAAAAACCGAAAGCGGGTATGGACACCCGGCCTGGCGGAGCTCTTCAATCCAGGTCACGTTAAAAGACCCCAATGACGCAAACCGGAACCCCGCCTCGTCCAGCAACCGCCAGGCCGCAGGACCGGCACCTGCAGACTTGATTTCAAGATAGAGACCGCAGCCGGTTTGTCGGGCCGTGGCAATCACGTCTTCCAATCGGGGTACAGGTTCGCCGTCACTCATTTTTAATTTTGAAATATCACTCCAACTGGATTCACTGATGCGCAGCGATTGGCCGGTCATTCGTTGCAGATCATCATCATGGGCGACAACACACACCCCATCCGTTGACAGATGAATGTCAAGTTCCCAGAGTTCCGACGCCAGTTCGGAGGCAATACGAAATGCCGCTAGGCTGTTTTCCGGCGCATGAAAACTCGCGCCCCGATGGGCAATCGTTAACGGCCGCCCGGTTGGCAGACTGAGAGGCCAGCCGTAGCGTTGTAACCACTCTTGTGAAAGGATCATATCGAAGCGGGTTCCTTTTTTGATAAACTTACCGGGGTATGGCCGCCAACGGTGAGGTGGCACAATCGAAGTCCATATCAACCCACACCGGCAAATGGTCAGATGCGGTCGCGTTTGTATTGATATGCGCGCTGCGCACCCGCTCCGATAACTCAGCGGACACAAAACAATAATCCAGGCAGGAATCGGAGGTCGCACCGTGTTCCGGATCAGTGGGTTTGGCGGGATGGGTCACCCGGTCCTGTTCTCCATGTCCGGCCAGAACCCAGGTATCGAAAAACCCGTGACGACGATGCAAGCGCCCATGCCGTGGCGAAACGGGCCCAGCCAACATGGCATATTCAATTGATTCCGGGGCAAAATTAAAATCTCCCATAATCAGGGCAGGATGCGGCATTGGCGGCGCGTCACCTTCGGTCCATCCAGCGGAGGGTACGGGATGGCCACCGCACCAGGCACCCCCTTCCAATGGTGCGCGACTAACAATGTCGAGTACGGCTTCAATCTGAGGGATCCGGGTTTCCGGTGCCAGATGACTTAAATGCGCCGTATATACCCGAACCGCCCCCGCCGGCGTCTCGATTACACCTTCCAACAGGACCTGTTGAATACTGTGTTGGCGCACGGTGCCATATTTTGGCAGGGGGAAACTACGGCTCGAGAGGATCGGTGTTTTGGATAACAACATCACTCCAAACTGCCGCCGCCGGTTGACCAGGCGGTCATCGGCATTTCGAAAGCTGGCATTTATATCCAAGCCCGGTGCAAACACCCAGTGATAGTCGCTCAAACGATCTGCAAGGGCCGCGACCTCGTCAACATTGCCAGAGCGTTTCCAATACCGTTCAATTTCCTGAATGGCTATGATGTCGGCGCCCTCCACTTCCCTCGCCGTTCGTTCCAGATCAATACAACCGTCCCTGCCCATACCGTACTGGATGTTGTAGGTGACAATTTTCATATTCGAATTTCCTTTGAGTGCCAACGGGCCTTAGCGTCAGTCGACACTTTTTCAGGCAGGTAAAATCCGCTCGTCCTGCGCGTCAAAAAACAATACGGCATTGACATTGATGCTCCAGGTAACCCGGTCGCCGAGTTTGCAGGTCCGGGCACCGCTCTGAATGGAACGGAGCATTTGTCCATCGCCCAGTTTCAGATCATAGAGAATTTCCCGCCCCTGACTTTCAATAAACGTCACTTCACCCGCAACGGGATTTTCACTGCCGGGCTGCAAATGTTCGGGCCGAATCCCGACGGAAACCTTTTGACCGCTGGTCAGGGATGCTTTTTTCAGGTTATCCGGCAACCCGAAACTCATCCCCTGGCTGGTAAACTGGCCATTCTCGACGGCACCATCGATAAAGGAAATGGGCGGGTTGCCAATGAAGCCGGCTATAAATTTGTTGCGGGGTTGATGATACATGTCATCAGGCGTGCCAATTTGCTGAATGACACCATTATTCATCAGAGCAATCCTGTCGCACATACTCATGGCCTCGACTTGATCGTGGGTCACGAGAATTGACGTACAACCCGATTCCTGCTGAATGCGTCGAATTTCGGTGCGCATTTCAAGGCGAAGACTGGCATCCAGATTGGCCAGGGGTTCATCCATCAACAAGATATCAGGTCGGCGGACGAGGGCCCGGGCCAGGGCGACACGTTGTTGTTGACCACCGGATAACTGACCGGGCCGTCGTTCCAGGAGATGCTCCATATAAAGGGTTGCGGAAATTTCCCGAACCTTGCGCTCAATATCGGCGTTTTTTTCTTTGCGAATGCGCAGGGGAAAGGCAATATTTTCATAAATACTGAGATGTGGATACAGGGCAAACGACTGAAAAACCACGCCAACGTTCTTTTCCTGGGGTGGCAGGGCGGTAACATCGCGGTCGCCAAATAGAATGCGGCCCGCACTCACCCGGTGAATGCCACATATGGCATAAAGCGTTGTTGTTTTTCCACAACCCGATGGACCCAGCAGGGCGATCATTTCACCGTTGCCGACCGTCAGGTCCAGCTCCTCAATCACTTTTACGGAACCGAAGGATTTCGAAAATTTTTCCAGTTTGATTTCCATTACCCTTTGGTTCCTCCGCCATAAATGTTCATTAATTTATCCTGGGTAAAAAGGTAAAAAATCATAACCGGCATGATGTAAAACAGCCCGACGGCCTTGAACAATCCAAAATCAGACAGATAATCGTCGATCATCAATCCCGCCAAATAAACGGATAAGAGTTTGGTCTCGGAACCGGGCACCAAAATCAGTGGCAACACAAATTCGCTCCATCCGGCCATAAAGGAGAAGATGGCCAACGCGGCGATTCCAGGCATAATTTGTGGCAATACAAGTTTGTACCAGACCTGGAACCGGCTGGCACCGTCCTGTAACCCGGCCATTT
Organism: Rhodospirillales bacterium; assembly: GCA_021775095.1. Lineage (GTDB taxonomy): Bacteria > Pseudomonadota > Alphaproteobacteria > Rhodospirillales > Casp-alpha2 > JABMNT01. The sequence goes on along the minus strand of JAJFII010000031.1, from coordinate 139,158 downwards.
CGATTTCCCAGGGTACCGTATCGTAAAACCCTTTCATGATCCAAATGCCAAAGGGCAACTCGAGCGCGGCTTTGACCAAAATGACCCCAACCAGGGTGTCATAAAGACCGATCAATCGGAGCATGAGAAATATCGAAATGATCAAGGTTACGCTGGGGAACGAATGCAACAGCAAAACAAACCCAAGGAACTGCGAACGATAGGGAAACCGCAGACGCGACAAGGCGTAACCGGCGGTCGACGACAGGATGACAACGATGGAGACAACACTTGTGGCAAATATCGCGGTGTTGAGCGTCGCCTTCCAGACATTGCCGTGACCGTCGATGTCCTCATACAAAAAGCGCCAGTTCCTGAGGGTGAAATGTTCGGGCCACAGACCATCGGTATTTATTTCTGAGATCGAATCAATGAACAACCAAAAATACATGATCAGAATGGGTGCGGAAATGATCAGCAGGAAGAGAGTCAGCAGCCAGTTGGGTTTACGGTCTTCCATATCAGGTCTCGATCTGTGGTTCTGTGACGAGTTTTTTGAAGTCAAACAGGCGCAGGTAAAGCAGCGACAAGATGATGCCGACGACCACCAGAACAACCGCCAGGGTCGCTCCGAAACCGTACCGCAGGTTTCCGAAATAATTGGACAGGGCCGTGTGATAAGCGTTCAGAGCCCATGTTTCCGTAGTGAAGAAACCCGGGCCGCCGTCAGTTAACAACAAAATGTACTCAAACGACGTCAGCAGGCTTAAGGTTTGATAACTGGTGACGAACAGGATAGGCCATGCCAAAAGTGGCAAAATTATACGCCTGATCTGCTGTAAGGGGTAGGCACCGTCCACCTCTGCCGCGCGCAGGACATCTCCCGGAATGGCAACAATCGCACTGGAAAAAATCAACATGCCCATACTGGCACCAACAAACCCATTGGCAAGAATGACAAAAACCCAGGGAAATTCCTTTAACCAGTCCTGCGGTGTGAAACCGAACGAACTGAGAAAATGGCTCATAAACCCGCTGTCAAAGGTGAACCATTTCCACAACAGGACATAGATGACCGACGGACTAATGCGCGGAATCAACCATAAAGCACGAAATATTTTTGACTGGCCACTCGGCATGTAAAAAGTTGCGAGCGCCAACAACAGGGCAAAACCCACATTAAAAAACAAAGTGCAAAAGACATAAAAAAGTGTGTTGCCCAAAATTTTGAGGGTAAAGTCACTGGCCATGAGTTCGGCATAATTGTCAGTCGTCCAATGCCAACTGGTATTGGTCAGTTCGAGAAGTTGATTGAAAGCCGGCGCGTCCAGATTAATGCCGACCGAAACCAGTCCTTGACTGAATTCATCGGCCGTCAGAAATTCTTTGTTCATCATGGAACTGACAGTCGCCTTGGAGATCGCCTTGCGGTCCTTAAAGGAACGCGGGCGGTTTTTTAGGGTTTTCAGAGCCGCGTAGAGTTTCTTCTCGGTGGCAAAAACTTTGTTCTTAAGCTTGGTGTTGATCTCCTTCAGCAACGACGGTTTCAGGTTAAGTTGCGAGATATTTTTTAAGTTGGTGTCGTCAAAAACAAACCGTATTTCGCCCAGACTGGCGACCAGAACCGGATCAATGTTTAGTTCTTTTAGTTTTAGCAGTGTCGCCTCGGAAACAATGTAACGGTTGCCGAGGACACCCGTATCGGAGCTCATTGTTGTGAAACTAAAGGCAAATGTCATAAAAACCGGAATGACAAAGAACAGGGTCACAATGACCGAGGCTGGCAACATGAACCACAGGGGTAGGAACGAGCGTAACCGACGCATTTTCCTGCTCTCCAATTAAGACTGTCTTGACGGAACAACGGCGGACCGCTGAAGGCCTCCGGTTTGGTCTCACGAAAACCAAACCGGAGGGGCGTACAGCGAAAAGAACTCCGGGAGACCTAACGAACGATAACCTTATCGGCCATGGTTGCCTTGATTTCCGCGACGACCGTTTCGACGGCTTTCTCAGGCGTCAGGTCGCCACTCCATGCCGCCGTCAGGCCTTTCCAGACAAGGGCGTCATATTGACCAAAGTCAACACTATTGGGCAGGGCAAAGGCACTCTGCAGTAATGCCGTCGCTTCGGCTGTCCACCGATCATCCGAATACTGCGAGACCTTGGTTTGGGCGTTGGTGATACCAAGATGCGCAGAGGCGATAGCATGCAATGTATTCAACCTTGGTTCCGATACAATCGTCAGCAGTCGGGCCGCCATCTCCAGTTCATCGCCCTCGGCCTGCTTTGAAATCAAATAGGTCAGGGGGTGGGTCAGTGTGGTTGCTTTGCCGCCGCTTCCTGCAGCGGGAATGAGGGAAAACATAACCTTATCGAAAAAGTCCGTGAGCCCTTCTTTGCGGGTATAGCGCGCATAGTGCCACGTGCCGCCGTGCCATAGGCCCGCTTTGCCGTTTGCCACTTCGTTGTACCACTGGTCCCAGTTCATTCCCAAATGGTTCTTTTTGGTGACTCCATATTTGAATACGGCGTCGTTGAAAAACTGGTAATACCCAAGCAATGCCGCTTGATCGAGAATCAGTTTGCCGCTCTCGGCGTCATACATATCACCGCCCTTTTGCGCGGCGTAGAACTGCCAGTAATCGCCACCCTTTGTGGCGCGGGGATAAAACCCGTATCCCTTTTCAACCAGACCTTTGTCTTGAATCTTTTTGGCGTCTTCGAGAACATTCTGCAGAGTATAAGCGCCGCTTTTAATCTTTGCCGGCAAGGCTTGGATATCGGCGTCCGAATACCCGATCGCTTTTAAGTGTGGATTCCAACCAAAGAAAGGCCGTGATTCCGCGTCTTGGGGAACGCCCCAAACTTGACCGTTCCATGACATAATCGGCCACAGAGAATCGAAAACATCGGAAAAAGGCCAGGCTTCCAGGTCCACATAATCCTCAATCGGCAGGATCAGGCCAGCGCTTCCCCAGACGGGAATATCTTCGTGACCACCAACGATAATATGCGGCCCCTTGCCGGCCTCCACCGCCAGAGAAAACCCTTGTTTTAATTGCGCCCAGGCCTGTGAACCGACATAAGACTGTGCCGAGACAGTCACGTTGATGTCGCGGCCTTCTATTTTTAATTCTTCATTAAGCACGTTTGCCGCCAGTTTAACGGCTTCAAACCGGTATCTTTCATTTTTGTCGGCATTCGCCCATACAACAATGTCCAGATCCTTCGCCTGGGCCAGCGGTACGGCAAGAAAAATTGCACCGATTGCGGCCATCGTCAGTTGTTTGATTTTCATTCTGTCGCTCCTGTTTATTGTTCATTCACATTCTGCAGTGATCGATTTGTTTTGACCCTGATTAACGAAACTAAGGGGTTTACTGGATCCCTTTCCCCTGATGAGCGGGCGCAGACCGAGCCCGTTGAAGTATTTTTTTATTATTTCACTTTGAATTAATAAAAAAATATCATTATGATAATCATTATGCAACTGTAATTTAATTGCGTTGATTTGACGTTTTGGTTACGAACCAGGTTTTTTAAGGGAATTGGTCGATTTTAATGACTTTTTGGGTGCGCCACATGCCGACGACAGGTATCTATGGCCACACGATAGCGACGACAAATGACCGATTAATGAATAACGAACGCTGTTTTGGCGTGGTGGTGTTGTTGGCCGGAAAGCCCCTTTGGAAATAACAAACAGCGAACGAAAAACCGCAATAATGACAAACCTCGTCCACTCCGGCACCAATCTGGAATATACCAAAACCCACAACCTGCAGGTCGTCCTTCAGGCGATCCGGCAAAACGCCAATATTTCCAGACCCGAATTGTGCAAGTCGACGGGATTGACGGCGCAAACGGTTTCAAAAATATCCCAGGTCCTCATGGAAGAAGGCCTCATTGAAATTGCTGGCAGGCGTTCCGCCGGACGCGGTTACCCGGCGCCGGAATTTCGCATTCGCCCAAGTGGTGGATTTGCCTTAGGCGTGAATGTCGACCAAGATCAGATCACCGTTGTTCTGGTCGATTTTGCGGGAATACTGTGCGGTCGTATCCATCACAATATTCGGTTTCCGTCGGTCGACGTCGCTCTGGAAATTGTCAAAAATGCGGTGGTTGACCTGTATCGACAAACACCGGAGGCGAGACAAAAAACCTACGGTATGGGCCTTGCTGTTCCAGGCTGCATCACCCTCGAAGGTGAATTGGCGACCCCGCCTGCTGGCATGATCGCCTGGCAGGGGTTGCCCCTGCAGGACCTGTTTGCTGCGGCATCCGGTTATCCCGTATGGGTCGAAAACAATGCCAATTCAGCCGCCGTCGGCGAGTCGTTTTATGGCGTGGGTCAGAAACATCTTAATTTTCTTCATATCGTCCTGGGTACCGGCGTTGGTTGCGGTCTTATTTTAAACGGCCTGTTATATCGAGGCTCCCTGGGATTTGCCGGCGAACTTGGTCTTTATCCCATGACCCCCCTTGAATCCTACGGCGACAACAAAATCTACAGGAACCTGTCAGAGAGCATTTCGTTCAACTCGATATTCGAACGGCTGAAGGCACAAAATGAAATTGGCCAGGACATCAAGACGATAAATGATCTCGTCGCCTCAAATCATCCGGAAATCGAAATCTGGCTGGAACATACAACGGCCCTGCTGCTGACCCCCGTCTCAGTTGTTCAGAGTTTGTTGGACCCAGACGCAATCGTCATCAGCGGCGATGTATCGCTTGGCCTGATCGAACGCCTGGTCGGACGCCTCAATGACACCGTGGCAACCTGGCAGGGCGGCCAATTGATGGTTCCGAAGTTTTTGACGGCAAAAGTCGGCAGTGATGGTGCGGCCCTCGGGGCGGCAACGCTGCCGTTCTATCACGCGCTTTCAGTCCGCCCGGAAGGTTTGTTAAAAAATGCCGGACCGCCAAAACCCCTGTTCGCCGGAGCGGTTTAAGGCCAGTCGTCGCTAATGGGATTCACCGAGATCGGCTACTGTAAAAACGGCGAGCGGCAATTTGGCCGTTCAGGCGACGGGCCGGCGATATTGGTCTTTGATAAATCCGCAAATGTAACGGATTATGAAACTTTCCTTTAATCGTTCCCATCAATTGGGGACATAGGACAACCAGGGTTCGGTACGATGGGAAACCTAATAATTTGGACGGTTGCGGTTTCAATTATCGCCCTGGGCGGCTGTGCAGCGCCCATGAAATTGCCCGAGAATTCCAACCGGATCGCCACCGCAGAAGCCGCCAGACTTCGTGCTGACGCCCGTTTGGCCCATAGGGAAAAATGGCAAAGGATCCGCCGTATTCACCATGCCCTGAGCCTGGCCAACGGCGATCTGTGCGGTGACCAGGTGGCGGCCCTGTCCGGTGCGTCATTCGACTTAAATTCAGCCTATCCGAAATCCCTTCAGGCGGCCCCCTCGGTGGCCCAGGAGGCGGAACAGGCGATCACGGTTTCTGACGTCATCCCCGGCAGCGCTGTCGACCGCGCGGGGGTGCGCCCGGGTGATAAAATCCTTGCCGTAAACAGCTTTACTGCGGGCGAAAAACCGCGGGCTTGGTTGACTTCAGTTGTCATGCCGGCCCTTCGGGCGGAGGCCCCCGTTCACCTGAAAATCGAAAATTCAGCGGGGTCAAAGGTCATCTCTGTCACACCCGACTTGGCCTGTGATTATCCCATTCGATTGCAGTATTCCGACCTGATAAACGCCTATACGCGATCAGGCACCATTTACATCAATACAGGAATCCTCCGGTTTAGTCGAAACGACGACGAAATCGCCATGATTATTGCCCATGAGATGGCACATATCCAGTTATACCCCCGTTATCGGGGTCAGATTGTCGAATATAATGCCGATTACATCAGTGGTTATCTGTTGAGCCGAGCCGGTTACAACCTTGCAAAGGCGCTCGATTTTTGGCGGCGTTTGGCGATCGAAAATCCAGAGGCCATTGACCTGCAACGATCAGGTCCTCATCCATCCATTGCCGTACGCATTTATTTGTTGCGGCACCTGGACAGGGAAATCAAAAACCAACGGCAAAAGGGCTTGCAATTGATACCCAACTCGCCTGTCGACCGTGACCCGTTCACCGGCGTCGATTAACGGTATTTTACACCATCCACGCCATTAAAAACTTTTATTGCAACGTGGTCCAAGGTTGGGTTCGGTTGGCTCATATTTAGATGTACCTTTTCTCATAATAATTGTATCCTTTGTGTATCCTAAAATCGGATTGCAGCTAATATTAAGATCTCGCCAAATGATGTCGCGGCAACGGGGTGGTCAATGACCGAAAAAAATCAACCAGATTTGGCGCGCGCCAATGGCCGCCTGAAAGCTGCCAGAATCGCCGCCAACTATCGTACAGCCAAAGAATTTGCCGTAAAAAACGACATCAATTACCCCACCTACAAAGCCCATGAACGGGGCCAGAATACGGGGCGTGGCATTAGAGAAAACACGGCCAAAGGGTATGCAAGTATTTTACAAAAACGCATCCCAAACATTACTTCCGACTGGATCCTTTATCGGGAGGGACCGGCACCGTTCGCTACCGATGACGATGATCGGAATATGGTTTTAAATACCGATTTAATGGCCGACTGTCTGGATGTTGTTGTTACCTACTGCATTGACCATGGTAAATCGCTTTCCGGCGAACGCATTGCCCTCGTCGCCCTGTGCCTTTACCAGGCCTACGAATTTGAAACCGGCGGACTAAAATCCCATAACCCGGCAATCCCACTCTATATCGGTTCCGTTTTTGATGACTAAAAAACCTGTCAGAAGTGCCATCCCCAACACCCTTGAAATTGCCAACTATATCGGCGACCTGTTGGCGACAATAGAAGCCAAGGGAATCCATCTGGAAATGCGAACTGATTTCGGTTATTTGGTCCGGTTGTGTGAAGAATTGCCAAGCAAGGGGTATCCGACGGCAATGTTCAACCCGCTTCATCACCAGATTGGACCGGAAAACGGCTTTTGGCTTTTGGGAACAAATGATGCCGGCGAAGTCGTTCACACCCAAGCTGTGCGTTATGACGATTTTACCGGCACCAACCTCGCCGAAGAGTTCGAGAACCTGGGTGCTTTTTATTTCGATCCCGAAGTCAGTGCTCAGCCTGGCGAATGGTGCGAGTCCTTCGCCCCTGAAGCCCGCGAAATTACCGGCCCCACCTGTTATCATGGGGAACTATGGCTGAAGCCGGGCGAACAGGGAATGCGGGGAAAAGGCTTGTCCGCACCCTTGGCGCGTTTGGCCATGGCCTTGGCTTCACTGCAGTTCCAGCCCGAGTTTTTTTATGGAATTACCTATAAAGATGTCATCTTAAAAGGTGTCGCAACACTCTATGGGTATTGGCATATTCAGCCCCGGGCTGTCTACTGGGAACGCCCCAACCGGGATGAACCTCTGGATGTCTGGCTTGTTTGGTTAACCGGAAAAGATATTCTACGACTTATTGCCGCCGACAGGGCCGCCCTGGCCGGTGCCCTGGGGCGGGTGCCGCTTGACCCCAATCACAACGTTTTGACTTTTGCGTCTAAACCACTGGCTATTCTGCCGAATGGATGAGGTTATTCGGCACCTGTATTTGTCGCGACGGCAAAAGGAAATTCAAAGGCAGTTCCAAGCACGCTACCCAGGCCTGAAAAAAACCAAGGGTGTTTTTGAAATCCTTGACGCGGCCCTGATCGCAACCATAGAAGGCCGGGTCTTTACCCGCAAAGATTTGGCAATGAGTCTTATTCCCGAATATTACGGGCCTAAAACCATCGATGCCCCGGTAAAAATCGTCGACAAAATAATTGCCAACGGTTTCCTGGAGTTAATCTACCCGAACCGCCCCCGAGGCCCTTTGATGCTGGCCCCCGCCTACTACGACAGTTACGTTGGTCACATTAAAAATCTGCTGTTGGAAGCTGAATTTCCGTCCTTTCGCATCCGGTCGTCCGCTGCGCACGCCTATACCTCAAGCTTTTTGCATACCCGCGAGAACATCATAACAGAAATCCTGGATCCGTTACCGCCCGAGATCATTCGTCTGCGGGTCGGCGATAACGCTTTTAAAATCGCTCACAGTGATAATATTGAAAAACGAGGCGGCCAGCGCGACGCCCAAAAGGAAACCGAAAATACCTATGACCGACTGCTGCAGGGCGGCGCACCGATCAACGTCGAAATGCTGGCAAACAGTCCAACCTTTGAACCCGTCCGGATAAAAGTTCATGTCGATTTAACCGACACGATCCCTCCCCTGAAATGGTTTAAGTTTTACGTCATTGACCATCAGGAACTTCAGTCGGGACCGGATGCCTGTCTCTATTTTAATCACCGGAATATGATTACTCAAATTGTTGGTCCCTGGTCACCACAGTTGTACCGCCCGCAGGAAGGCGCGAGTATTTTCACCCTGTCGCACCCGGATAACATTAAACGCAGAGGCGGAATCGATGCCATTGAAAAAGAAGCGACGATCTCCTTTGAACGACTCTTAAACGGTGGCGAACCCATCCGCGACAGCACCGAAGTGAAGCAGACAGATGGATCGATAATCAGTGTACGCGTAATCGTCGACCTGATGGATACCAGCCCGCCTATGAAGCGTCTGAGAGTGTATTTACCAAAAAAATTCACCTCATAATTTCAACGGGTTAGTACATCTATTCCTTATTTCGGACTAAAGTCTCTAGTCAAGGGCATGTGTCACCATACAAAATACACCTATACTGGATCATACGATATTTATAATTACGGTTTAATAGAACAGTGTCCTTAACAATTGGTATTGACCGCACGAGTACTCCTATGCATCCCGAAGCGCCAAAAGAAATCAACCCTGACACTCGGAAAAAGATACTTTTACGTATCCTTCTTGGATCCCTTAATCCGAAAAAACCAGACCCGTCTGGATATAGAACTCGGATTTCCAATGCCTTCATGGAAACATATGATAAAAATTTGAAAAAAAATCTGCACTAAATTCCATTAGCGTGGGTTTATCCAGCAATTATGGATACATTAACGTATCCTAACGACTTTTTTGAAGTCGTTCATTAAACCAAAGGACATTCTTCTATGCGCGCCACCAATCACATTGATTCAGAAATTGGATCCCGCATCCGGCAGGCCCGATTAGTCGAAAACCTCACACAGGAAGGGCTGGCGCAGAAACTGTATATCAGCTTTCAACAACTTCAAAAATACGAAAACGGCACAAACCGGGTCAGTTCCTCCCGATTGTGGGCGATCGCCCAAAACCTAAAGATCCCGATTACTTATTTTTATGAAGGATTGGACGAAGTTGAAACCACCCGCGCGTCCTTTCCTACCGAGCACGAACTCCCGGACCGGACTATTCGCGTCGCCCGCATTCTGCACAATATGTCCGATGGTGTTGTCAAAGATAAAATTTTTGACCTGATAAAGGCCTTTTCAGAGACCTCCCGTCCTCCGGAAAATAACCTGCCACAAAAGCGGCAACGTTAATTCTCCAGAGTGAAATTTTGATTTTTCCGAGGTTTCATAGAGCCGGATTCCGTGCATTTGTAATCGCATTTCCGTTTTCATTAAAGACATGCACGTGGATGGGGTCGGTGCCAAGGGAAATCTCCGTGCCTGGCTGCACATCGGATGTGCCCGGCAGGCTGGCGATAAACGGCGCGTCCCCATTGGCCCGCACGTAAAGATAACTGACATCGCCTAAACGTTCGACAACATCCACATGTCCGCCAACAACGGGACCGCCGGACGAAACCTCGAGTTCCAGATGTTCGGGGCGAATGCCCAGGGTCAGTTTACCGCCGACGCCTAAGTGCGCGCCTTCGACCGGGACCACCGTCTCCTTGCCATCGGCCAATTTGACAGCGGCCTGGCCCTTTCCAATTGAGGTAATACGGCCTTCAAAAAAATTCATTTTCGGCGATCCAATAAAACCGGCGACAAATAGGTTTGCCGGATGGTTATAAAGATCTAGGGGAGAGCCGATTTGTTCGACATTGCCATCATGGAGAACGACGATTTTATCGGCCAGTGTCATGGCTTCGACCTGGTCGTGGGTCACATAGACCACGGTGTTTTTGAGTTCCTGATGAAGTTTGGCAATTTCCAACCGGGTTTGTACCCGCAGGGCGGCGTCCAGATTGGATAGGGGTTCATCAAACAAAAAGACTTCCGGGTCACGGACGATGGCGCGGCCGATGGCAACACGCTGGCGTTGACCGCCTGAAAGCTGGGATGGCTTTCGCGCCAACAAGGGGGTTAACTGCAAGATTTCGGCGGCGTTGCGCACCCGTTTTTCAATTTCTGCTTTTCCCTGGTTGCCCATTTTCAAACCGAAAGCCATGTTTTTATAAACGGTCATGTGCGGATAGAGGGCATAGGACTGAAATACCATGGCAATACCCCGGTCGACGGGTGACAGGTCATTGACCCACTTTTCGCCAATGTACATATCACCCGAAGTGATCGGCTCGAGCCCGGCAATCAATCGCAAAAGCGTTGATTTCCCACATCCCGACGGACCAACAAAGACCACAAACTCGCCATCCTTGATGTCAATATTAACGCCATGCAGAACCTCGACGGAACCGAACGACTTATGTACTTTATCTAGTTTGATTTCAGACATGGAATTCGCTTTCGTCTATTTTACGGCACCGGAGGTTATGCCGCGAATGAGTTGTCTTGAGAAAAAGATATAGAGGATCATCACCGGAATTATCGCCAGCGTCAGGGACGCCAATACGGCATTCCAATCGGTTACGTATTGACCGATAAATTGTTGCACACCCAGGGTTACCGTACGGGCTTCTTCCCCTGGAGCCAGGATCAGCGGGAACCACAAGTCATTCCAGACCGGAACCATGGTAAATATCCCGACCGTTGCGATCGCCGGGCGAATCAAAGGCAAGATGATTTCAAAAAATATTTTATATTCACTGACCCCGTCGCAACGCGCGGCTTCCTTTAAATCTTTGGGGATCTGACCAATGAATTCGCTCAGAATAAAAATCGTCAGGGGCAGGCTTTGCGCCGTGTAAACCAGAATCAGGGCGGTTAGGGTATTGGTTAGATTGAGTTCAACAATCAGGTTGAGGATACTGACACTACCCAACCGGATCGGCACCATAATGCCGATCGCTAAATACAGGCCCATCAGCAAATTACCGCGGAACTTATATTCCGACAAAGCCCAGGCCGCCATCGCACCAATGAGCAGGGTCAGGGTCAGGGTGACAACGGTTATAATGATGGAATTGCTGAAATAAATATCAAAACTTGAGCGGGCCAAAACCTTGTCAAACCCGACCAGACTAAAGGTCTCTACGGTCGGAATAGCCATTGGATCCTTAAAGATCGCCTTTCGTGTTTTGAAAGAATTGATCAAAACCAGAAAGATCGGCCATAACGCCAACAGGGTATAGCTTAACAACAGGGTATGCACCATGCCCGCGCTGAGATGTTTTTTGTTCACATCACATCTCCTATATTCGATTGAGTCGGCGCTGCACGCCGAACAGATAAATCATGATCCCCACCAGAATAATCAGGAACATCAGGGTCGCTACTGCCGCCCCCATGGTCGGATTGCCCAATTGAAGTTGGAACCCAAAAAATACCCGATAAAAGAACGAACCCATGATATCGGTGGAAAAATTCGGCCCGGCGAGACCGCCCTTTAGGGCATAAATCAAATCAAAGGCGTTGAAGTTGCCAACGAAGGTCAATATGGAAACGACCCCCATGGCCGGCAATATCATGGGAAATTTAATGTACCAGAATATCCGCCAGTGGTTGGCACCATCGATTTGGCCGGCATCAACTAGGTCTTCGGGGATATTCAACAACGCCGCATACAAAAGCATCAACGGAATGCCGACGAACTGCCAGACCGAGATCAGGGAAATGGTGACCAGGGCCGTTCCTTCCTGGCCCAGCCAGGGTTCGAAATAATCGGCAAGGCCAACCAGATCCATCACCGATTCCGCAACTCCCCACAGGGGATTTAGAATGAGCTGCCAAACAAAACCGATAATAACAACGGACATCATCGTCGGCATGAACATGGCGGTCCGGTAGGTATGACGACCGGTCAATCGCGGCAAGCTAAGGATGGCCGCCAACATCAATCCAATGGGATTTTGCACGGCCATGTGTATGGCGAACAATACCATGTTGTTTTTAAAGGCATTCCAAAATGAATTGGACCACGCTTCATCGGTAAAGATCGTCACGTAATTGGCAAATCCGGAAAATGTGGTGACCCCCGCTTGGTCGGCTGTATAAAAACTCAGCCGAATGGAATCGAGCAATGGGTAAATCATAAATACGCTGTAGATCAAAACCGCCGGCGCCAAAAAAACGACGATATGCGTCGGAAATGATTTGAGGGTTTTCCTGCTTACAGTCATGATCATTCAATTCATAAAATTTCAAATCAGCGAACGGCAGGGTGTGAACACAAATTGGCCGTATCCACACCCCGTTTCGGTCTTACATGTGCGGTTTGTACCACTTTGCCAAACCGTCTTCGGACGTTTTTGCCGCCTCTTCAGGGGTCATAGTGCCGTTCAATACCTGAGCGCTGACGTTCCACAAACCGGTTTCCAGATTAGGCTCGCCCCGGGACAGAATCTGATAGGAGTTGCGGATCGTCGACTGACACTTGGCCCGCCAACTGACAAACTCCTGGGCAACCGGATCACTCAACGTTACCTTGTGATTGCTCAGCGAAAAGAACCCGGGAAGTGAATTTGCATACATCTCAGCAAACGCCGCCGTACCCATCCAGGTTAGGAAGGTCTTGGCGGCATCGATATTTTCAGACGCCGGGTTGATGCCCAGGGCAATATCCGTGTGGTCGGAGATGTAACACTCGGACTGTCCGGCCGGTACCGGCGGCGGGAAGGCACCAAATTCAAAGTCGGCCTGGGTGTTGAAGGTCGTAATGTCCCAGGAACCCGCCGGGTAAATCGCGGCGCGCCCCAAGGTAAACAGATTTTGTGAATCCGGATACTTTTGCGCCTTGAACCCTTTGCCCAGATAAGGTGCCCACGCGGCCAAATGTTTGAAGGTATTGACATAGGCCGCATCGGTGTATTTCTGGCTGCCGTCAATCAATGCCTTGCGGCCGGCTTCACCCTTCCAGAAATTTGGCCCGACGTTCTGGAATCCCATGGTCGCGGCTTCCCACTGATCGGCGCTGCCCATGGCCAGGGGCGTATATTTGCTTTTCGACTTGATGGTTTCCAAAGCGGCCATAAATTCCGGAATGGTTTTTGGAATGCTCAGGCCCAGTTCGTCAAAAATTTCCTTATTATACATGAACCCATGAATGACCGACGCCATCGGCAAACAGAAAGTGGTTTTTCCGTCGTCGGTTTGCCATGCGCTTTTGGCCACATTGGAAAAGTTTTCCAGGCCGCTCAGCCCGTTCAAACTGAGCAGATTGCCCTTTTGGTATAACTGAAGGGATGCATCGAAAGGACGACAGGTGATTAGATCACCCGCCGTTTTACCGGCCAGTTTGGTATTGAGGCCTGAGTTATAGTCGGCCGGTGGCAGGGGCGCGAAAACCACCTTGATATCGGGATGTTTTTTATTAAAAGCTGGAATCAGCTTATCCATCCAAATTTCCAGGTCGTCGTTGCGCCAGCTTTCGATGGTCAAATTGGCGGCATTTACAGCGGGTGCAATACCCAGTGCCGCCACCGCCATAAGTCCGGCAAGGGCAACGCCGCTGCGTTTCGCCAGATTTTGTGTCCAATGTGTCATGAGGTCCTCCTGTTGTTGACTGTTAGACATTTAAATAAGTTCAGGTAATCGTCGTTAAGGCTTCCATTGCGGCTCTTAAGTGGCCGTTTGATTTTTCCAGTAACTCTTTGCCCTGGTTGGTGCTGGCCCCGAGGGCGATCAACACCGCCAGCTTTATATTTCCGGCGCTGGATTGCAGGGCTGCCTGCGCCGCATTCTGCGGACAAGCGGAAATATCCGAGACCATATGCATGGCTCGGGTCCGCAGTTTGCTGTTGTCAGCAATCATATCGACCATCCAGCCATCAACCACATGACCCATTCGCGTCATCACCAGCGATGATAACATGCCGAGTGCCGCTTTTTGCGCAGTACCGGCAGCAAGTCGGGTTGATCCGGTAATGACTTCCGGTCCGCTGTCCAATAGAACGGCGAAGTCGGACAGGGTCAGCACTTCGGTATCTGCATTATTGGCAATACCCACAGACAACGCGCCGATTTTGCGCGCCTCAGCCAATACACAAACCGTGTAGGGTGTTGTACCACTGGCGGCCACCGCAATAATCACGTCGGTTTTTTGCAGTTTGATTCTTTCAAGATCCCGGACCGCCGCCCGATCATCGTCTTCTGCAACACCAACAGGTGTTAACCGGGCTTGGTCGCCACCGGCCATTAAAAATACCAACCGCGACGGCGGCCAGTTAAAGGTTGGCGTCATCTCCATGCCATCCTGCATGGCCAGCAGACCGGAGGATCCGGCACCGACATAAATCAGGCGACCTTCGCTGCCCATGAGTCGGGCGACAATGGCGTTGGCGGCGTCTGACATTTGCGGGATTGCGGCTTTAACGGCCGTGACAGCCTGCGCCTGCCCCTGCCATAGGGCCAACAAAACCGCATGGTTCTCCCATTGGTCCATCCCCTTGGAAGTGCCGGCGCGCTGTTCTGTTTTGGCGAGGGGCTGGTGCAATATCTTGGTTCCTTTGATTAGATACCAATTGAATACCACAGGCCAATTAAAAAAAGGAGTCTTTTTTTACTAACGGGACGATTTTTTATATTTTCCCATAATATTGGCTATTTTCTGCCATTATTTAGTATAAAAAAAATTCTATTTTAAAATGATATTCAGTTACTCGTAAAATGGTAGTAAATTGGTATTGAATTTTAATCCAATAACAATTACAGTTTTGCCGACGATTAAAATTAAAAGGGTTACCGTCTCGTGAACCAACACTCCGATTTCGCTCCTTTGTTTTTGGCCATTGACGGCGGCGGCACCAACTGCCGGGCGCGCTTGTGCAATCAATCGGGGCAGCAACTGGGAGCCGGCCAAGCCGGAAGTGCAAATACCACACTGGGGCTCGATAAAACCTTCGCGGAGATTATGAATGCCACGGAAATAGCCATCGCTCAGGCCGGATTTACCAAGGCCTGTTTAAACCGTATCCATGCGGGGCTCGGGCTCGCTGGACTGTCGTTGCAACGTGACCACAAGGCGGTTAACGCCTATGAGGTCCCGTTTGCCAGCTTTCGTGCTGAAACAGACGCACATATTGCCTGTCTGGGTGCTCACCAAGGTAAGGATGGTGCCATTCTTATTATCGGCACCGGTGTCTGTGGATTGAAACTTGAAAACGGCAGGTCCAAATCCGTCGGCGGCTGGGGTTTTGCCCTGTCAGACCAAGGCGGCGGTGCCCATTTGGGACGGGCTGCTTTGCGTCTGGCGCTTGCAGAACACGACGGCGTGTCGGCGCGTTCCCGGTTGGGAAGCGCACTTATGGCCCATTTTGGCGACAATCCGGAAGCCATGGTTATCTGGTCCGAAACGGCAACGCCGAAATCCTATGGCCGTTTTGCGCCTGACGTCTTTAAGCTTGCAGCCCAGGGTGACGCGGCGGCGGCAACCTTAATTCGGGCGGCGGCGTCAGACGTGGAACGAACACTTTTGGCGCTTATGGGTGACGGGCCCGGCCGCGTCGTTTTGATCGGTGGTCTGGCCGAACCTCTGTTGCCTTGGTTGTCAGATCGGGTGACCGCACAACTCACCCGCGCCCAGGGCGATCCCCTGGACGGTGCATTAATGTTGGCCCGTTTGGCCTATGAGGAGACCGCCAGTCATGTCTGAAACTCAGACCCTTGTTGATGGATTACGCGCCGAATTGGGTAGTGGTAACGCCGCGCCCCTCTATCAACGCCTGATTAAGGGCATTCGCCGGGCCATGGATGAGGGCACCTTGGACATCGACGATGCCTTGCCCAGTGAACGGGAATTGGCGACCTCCTTGGGGGTTTCGCGTATTACCGTGCGCCGCGCTGTCCGGGGATTGGTCGAAGAAGGATTGTTGAACCAGCGTCAGGGGGCTGGCACTTTCGTTTCATCGCGCGTCGAACAACCCTTGTCTGAACTCACCGGTTATACGGAGGATATGAGTAGCCGAGGCATGGTTCCCGGTGTTGAATGGCTGGACCGGGCCGTCGGCACGGCAACGCCCCGGGAATCCCTTGCCCTGGAATTGAAACCCGGTGCCCAGGTATCGCGCCTTTATCGACTGCGGACGGCAGACGAACGGCCCATGTGCCTTGAATATGCCGTGTTACCGGTCAGATATTTACCAAAGCCGGAACTGGTTGACGGGTCGTTGTACGCGGCCCTCGACCAACGGGGCCTACGACCCGTCCGCGCCCTGCAAACCCTGCGCGCCGAATTGTTTGGAATTGAACAGGCGCGACTTCTATCTGTCCAGCCGGGAAGCGCTTGTTTGTATATTGAGCGAAGATCTTTTTTAGGCAATGGAAGCGCCATAGAGTTTGTCTGTTCCCACTACCGCGGCGACAGTTACGACTTTGTTGCCGAATTGCAATTATAACCCAGGAAACGTTTTTTTATGAGCCGCAAAATGACAGCTATGGAAAAAGAAGCCCGCGAAGCGCCAGCCGCCGTCGCCCAATTGATAACAAAAAATGCCGACGCCTGCCGGGAACTGGCCCAGCGCCTGCGGAAATCGCCTCCGCCGTTCGTCGTCACTTGCGCCCGCGGCAGTTCCGATCATGCCGCGACCTATGCCAAATACCTGTTTGAGACCCGTTGCGGGGTGGCTACAGCATCCTTCGCACCGTCCATCAGTTCCGTGTACAAGGCCTCCCTGAACATGACCGGTGCGCTTTTTGTTGCAATTTCACAATCGGGAAAAAGCCCCGATCTGGTGGTTAGCGCCGAACAGGCAAAATCCGCAGGGGCCTACGTGGTTGCCTTATGTAACGTCACGGATTCGCCCCTCGCCGATCTCGCCGATCTTTGCCTGCCGCTGCACGCCGGGCCGGAAGTTAGTGTCGCTGCGACCAAATCGTTTATTACCGCGTTGGCCAGCCTGTTGCAGATCACCGCACTGTGGTCTGATGATGACGGGCTTACAGAGGCCCTGCACCGCCTCCCTGGACAATTGGAACAAGCGGCGAAGGTGGATTGGCAGCACGCATTACCAACTTTTACCAAAGCCGATGATCTGTTTGTCGCGGGTCGCGGTTACGGATATTGTGTTGCCCAGGAAGCCGCATTGAAGTTCAAGGAAACATCCAAATTACATGCCGAACCCTTTAGCACGGCGGAAATTCTGCATGGGCCGCTCGAACTGCTGCGCGACGGATTTCCCGTCCTCGTGTTCGCCCAGGATGACCAAACCCGGGCGAGCACGGACGTCTTGATTGACGCCATCAAAAACAAAGGTGGCAACGCCTTTATTGCCGGAACCGGGATCACCGATGAGCGTTATCTTCCGGTCATCGCAGATGTCAATCCGATTTGCGCACCCATCACCATGATCCAGTCTTTTTATCCCTTCGCCAATTCCCTGTCTCTGGCACGGGGCATGAACCCGGATGCCCCCGAGCACCTGCTTAAAGTAACGGAGACACGATAATGCAGGCCTTAACATCAGCTAACCTTTTTGATGGCGACCGGTTTCTGGATGGCCACGCCGTTGTCCTCGAAAACCACCGGATCACGTCGGTCATACCCGTCAGTTCCTTGCCGAGCGGAGCGGTGGTTACCGATCTGGGCGATAATCTGATTGCTCCTGGGTTTATTGATATTCAGGTCAATGGCGGCGGTGGTGTTCTTTTCAACGACCAGCCGGTCGTGGCAACCCTAAAAACCATATCAGAAAGCCACCGGGCGTTTGGGACCACTGCCCTGTTGCCCACCTTAATAAGTGACGATTTTGTGACCATGGAGCGCGCTGCGGAAGCGATCAAAAGGGCGCGGCAGGAAAACGTCGCGGGCATCATCGGCGTGCATTTCGAAGGACCCTACCTGAACGTCGCCCGCAAGGGTGTGCATGACCCGGGCAAAATTCGTCCCTTTGAAGATCAGGCGAAAACCCTGTACAAATCGCCCGGACTGGGAGTAGTGATTGCCACCGTGGCACCGGAGACCTGCCCTGACAATCTGATCAAAGAACTGTCCGATGCCGGCATACGGGTATCGGCCGGTCACACGGCAGCGACCTACACCGATATCCAAAAATCCCTGCATCAGGGCCTGTCGTGTTTTACCCATTTGTTTAACGCCATGTCGCCCTTGGAAAGTCGGGCACCTGGCGTGGTCGGCGCGGCCCTCGAAGATCGCCACGCCTGGTGCGGGATCATCGTCGATGGCCACCATGTTCACCCGGCGACCCTGAAAATCGCCATTGCCGCCAAACAAAAAGGCAAAATGATTTTGGTTTCCGACGCCATGCCGAGCGTTGGCGCGGCTGTCAAATCCTTCACCTTGCGCGGCGAAGTTATTGAGGCGCGCGACGGGGTTTGTGCGACCGCCGACGGGACCCTCGCCGGCTCTGATTTGGATATGGCCTCGGCGGTTCGCAATACCGTGCGGATGCTCGACCAACCGCTCGACGAAGCGTTGCGCATGGCATCACGGTATCCGGCTGAGTATTTGGGTCTGGCCGGTCGCCTGGGCTCGATCAAAGCCGGTTATCAGGCGGACCTGGTGGCCCTGGACAAGGACCTGCGGGTGCAAAAAACCTGGATCAAGGGTCAGATGAAATCCCATTAATACAAAAGGAGGGTTAGGTGTCGGATAAAATACGGGTTGTTATCGTCGGATTGGGCAATATGGGTATATCCCATGCCAAAGCCTATCACACATTGGACGGCTTCGAGATCGTCGGCCTGTGCAGCCGCCAGTTAACGGATCAGACAGAGCTTGTCGGTGAACTGGCAGGATACCCACGGTATCAGGACTTTGACGTTGCCCTCGAAGTGACGAAACCCGATGCCGTCTCAATCAATACTTGGCCGAATACCCACGCCGCGTTTGCCAAAAAAGCGTTCGCCGCCGGGGCCCATGTTTTTCTGGAAAAACCTTTGGCCGAAACCGTCGAGGAGTCCCAGGAGGTGGTAGATGCCGCCACGGCGGCCAACAAAAAGCTGGTTGTCGGTTATATTCTCCGGCACCACCCATCGTGGATCAAACTGGTTGAAATGACCCAGGAATTGGGCAAACCCCTGGTCATGCGCATGAACCTAAACCAACAGAGCAGCGGTGAAACCTGGGGCGTTCACAAACATCTGATGGACAGCCTGTCGCCACTTGTCGATTGTGGTGTTCATTATGTCGATATGATGTGTTTGATGACCCGCTCCAAACCCGTCGCCGTCCATGCGATTGGTGCCCGGTTAACCGATGAAATTCCGAAAGGCATGTACAATTACGGCCATCTGCAGGTCACATTCGAAGATCGGTCGATTGGCTGGTACGAAGCCGGATGGGGGCCGATGATGAGCGAAACGGCATTTTTTGTGAAAGACATTGTCGGGCCAAAAGGTTGTGTCAGTATTGTCGCAGCTGAACAAGCTGGCCAAGGTCACAAATCTGATGACGTCGACGCCCATACCAAAACCAATGCCCTGCGTTTTCACCGGTCCGACCTGGACAGTGGTTCGCAGTTTATCCATGAGGATCTGATTATCCGAACCGAGGACGAACCCGGTCACGATGATTTGTGCCAGCGCGAACAACTGTTTTTCTTAAACGCCATTCGTCAGGATGTGGATTTGCGAGACCATATGGATGACGCCGTGGCCAGCCTGCGCATTGTTCTGGCCGCCGACCAATCCATTCGGAGCGGTCAAGTCGTGCACTTGTAGCGATCCCGCCCGCGCCGGTTATCGGCTACTGATGGCGCTCCCACGCGACCTACAGGCCCTTCCATGAAACGGTAGCGCCGAGATTGCTGAACCAGATCCTAATCCGACCTATATCGGGTGGTAACAGCCTGTTCCGGCCCGACAACGACATAATCGATGGATGAAAACTTCCTATTCAATTGAAATTGGACGTTCTTTCATAATAAGCTTCTATAGGTATGACAAATGGCAGCGTCGACGCTGTTGACAGGTCAACACCGTCGCCAACGCGAAGGCATATGATCACGCCGGCCCCGAACCTGAGGATTACCCGCGGGCATGGATTTGAACGAATTAAAACCTACTCACAAAGCTTTGATGGCGGGGAAGTGATTTGTGAGCTGGTAATCTCATGAATTGGTTCAGAATGGATTTCAGGAGGCTCCGTTTGAGGTGCAAAGACCATGACCGACAACGATAAATTCGCGATCAACGAAGCCAGTTATGATCGAATCGTCCGATCATTTGAAATTGTTCGCAAACGCCTCGGCCTCAATATTAAAGCCCATCACAATGACGGCCTGATGGAACGGGGGCAGATCTTTCTGTTCAATCACTTCGCCCGGTTTGAAACTGTGATACCGCCTTTCCTTATCCATAGACACACGGGTGCCTATTGTCGGACTATTGCCGATGCTTCGCTGTTTGAAACCAGCGATGGTTTCGATAAGTTTTTACGCAGTGTGGGAGCCATGTCGAACCAACAACCGGGGTTATTGGCCTTTCTGGCGGCCGAAATATTACGGGGCCGCAAAGTGATCATTTTTCCCGAAGGGGGAATGGTCAAAGACCGTAAAGTGATCAACGAAACCGGCGGCTTCAGTATCTTTTCGCGGACCGCCAGGGAGCGGCGCAAGCACCACCTGGGTGGTGCCGTCCTGGCCTTGACTCTGGATATATTCAAACGAAGGGTCCGCGACCTGTTTGCGCGTGGTGACCGGGAGCGGATCGAACGCTGGGTCACCTCCCTGGGGCTCGACAATTCAGAAACCTTACGCAAAAAAGCAAATGAACCGACCTTTATTGTCCCGGCCAACATCACCTTTTATCCCCTGCGCATTGAAGAAAACATTCTCAGCCGCGGGGTTGAGTTGCTGGCCAGGGGACTGCCCGATCAATTCATGGAAGAACTGGTCATTGAGGGCAATTTGTTACTGCGCGACACCGATATGGATATCCGCTTCAATGATCCGGTTGTCTCGCAAAAGAAGTGGAACTGGTGGGAGCTAAAACTGCTGGATACCTATTTTGAAACCGTAACCTCCCTTGACGATCTGTTCGGGCTGCGCGAGGACAACGTCATCGGCTGGTCAGAAAAAATTCTGGCCAGATGCATTTTAAAGGAAACCTATCGTATCCGTGACACGGCAATGGCGAGTATGTATGGCGCTGTTACCGTTAATCTGAGCCACCTTGCTTCGTACATGGTGACCCGGCTTGTGGCGGGTGGACATATGGAAATCGCCAAGCAAAGATTCCATCGGGCACTTTACATTGCCCTTAAAAAACTACAGGAAAATCCGAATATTCATCTCCACCGCAGCCTGTTCTGGCCGGATCGTTATCAGGGTCTTCTCGACGGCGGAACCCAGGATTTGAAGCGGTTTTTCGGCATTTGCAAAAATGCCGGACTGATCGGCCTGACACCAAAACACTACAGGTTTACAACCAAACTCAGTGACGTCAATGAGATTGACGATGTTCGCCTGGAAAACCCGGTTTTGGTTTATGCCAATGAAGTTACCCCCATTGATGGGGTCCGCCAAGCGGTAGACGACGCCCTGGAGGCGTCCAACAGGGTCAGCGATATGGAGATCGCCGTCAATTTATTCGACGACGAGTTACGGGCCCACACCTGGAACAGAAATCATTTCACAAAACCACGATATCAGGAGATTAACGATCAGGAAACGGCGACGGAAAGTGGCGCGCCCTTTCTGTTGATCCCCAAAAAAAATCCCATCGGCAAAGGAGTTTTACTGGTTCACGGTTTTCTGGCGTCGCCGGCAGAACTCGCCGATTATGGAAAGTCCCTATCGGACCAGGGATACGCTGTGCTGGGGGTCCGATTGGCCGGACACGGCACGTCGCCCTGGGATCTGAAAGACAGAACGTGGCAGGACTGGTTAATTTCCGTTGAAAAGGGCTATCGGATTATTTCCGCCTTTGCCGAAAAAATTATCGTTGTCGGTTTTTCGGCCGGTGGGATTCTGTCGTTAATGCTGGCCGCACAAAGGCCGGAGAAATTGATTGCTGTGGCGGCCATATGCGCCCCACAGGATTACCGAAACCGAAACTTGGTGTTCGTGCCGCTGGTGCATGGCCTCAACAAACTGTCCGAATGGCTCCCGGCCTACGACGGGATCATTCCGTTCCGGGAGAACGAGTCCGAACATCCGGACATCAACTACCGCCACATGCCGTTCCATGGCCTCTACCAATTACGCGCCCTGTCGTCGGAATTGCCGGCCTGTCTGGGCAAAATCAATTTGCCGACGCTGATCATCCAGGCGGATAACGATCCTGTTGTCGACCCCAACAGTGCCCGCCAGATTTTTTCCAAACTGACAGTTCAGGACAAATCCCTTCATTGGATCGCAGCAGACCGGCATGGTATCCTTAATGAAAACATCGGTGAAACCTGTAAATTGTTGACGGATTTTATTGCCCGGAGCGATATCCCTACCACCCCTTTTACCCGCCATCATCCACCACCAGCGGCAACCAGCCGGTCGGTTCATCTGGTGTTTGAAGATGCGGTCGCCCGTTGGCCGGAAAGGCCCTGTGTGGATTTTATGGGCCAATCCAACAGTTATGAGGAAATCGGTAAAAAAATCAATCAGGCAGCCCGGGGGTTCCAGAACCTAGGTATCAACAAAGGTGACCGGATTGGTTTGTGCCTGCCGAATTGCCCGTACTATGTCATCAGCTATTATGCCGCCGTCAAAATAGGCGCGACGGTGGTTAACTTCAATCCGTTGTATACGGAAGAAGAGATCCGCACACAGATTGTCGACAGCGGAACCCAGGTAATGGTGACGATAGGTCTCAAAACCATATATCCGAAAATCGAAGCTGCATTGCACCACAGCCCGCTGCGCTCGATCGTCGTATGCTCCTTAAGTGACGCCCTGCCAGCCATCAAAGAACTGTTATTCAATGTCTTGAAAAGAAGTCAGATATCCGAAACCAGTCACGATATCCGGGTTATCACTTTTGACAAGCTGATCGCCCAGGACGGCAAACCTGATCCGGTCGCCATTGATCCGGCGACGGATATTGCCCTGTTACAGTATACCGGCGGCACCACTGGCAGCCCGAAAGGTGCCATGTTAACCCATGCAAACATCACCGCTAACATCCAGCAGGTTCAAATATGGATGGGTGACGTTAACCCGGAAGGCGAACGTTTTTTATGTGTCATCCCGTTTTTTCATGTCTTCGCCATGACGGCCGCAATGAACCTTGGCATTGCAACCGGCTCGGAATTGATTTTGCTGCCGCGGTTTGACCTGGTCACGGTTCTGAAAACCATAGATGCGAAAAAACCAACTCTGTTTCCAGCGGTACCAACTATTTTCGGTGCCATCAATGAGTTTGAGGATCTGGCCCGTTACGACCTGTCGTCGATCCGCTTTTGTATATCCGGCGGCGCTTCTTTGCCGGCCACCGTAAAATCGACGTTCGAATCGCTGACGGGTTGTGTGGTTGTGGAAGGCTATGGAATGACCGAAGCTTCGCCGGTAATTTCCTGCAACCCGCCTGATGCGGAGAACAAGGCCAACTCCATCGGTCTGCCCTTACCTTGGACGGAAGTTGAAATTCGCGACCTCGACGATCGCAAAAAAACCGTCGCCACCGGTGAACGCGGCCAATTGGCGATCCGCGGTCCCCAGGTCATGGCCGGATACTGGAACCGGCCGCAAGACACCGCCGCAACGCTGCAGGGCGGTTGGTTATTAAGTGGTGATGTCGGTTATGTTGATCCGCAGGGGTACCTTTTTCTGACGGACCGCCTAAAAGACGTGATTTTTTGCTCGGGGTTTAAGGTTTATCCGCGGATTATCGAAGAAGCCTTTTATAAACATCCAGATGTTGAGGAGGTTACCGTTATCGGCATCGCCGATGACTACCGTGGTGAGACCCCCAAAGCCTTCGTAAAGCGACGCAAAGGTTCCTCTGTCACGGAACAGGAGCTGCTGACATTTTCTGCGCAACAGCTAAATGCCATCGAACGCCCGACAGAAATTGAGATCCGCGCCGAGCTGCCAAAAACCATGATCGGCAAGTTATCGAAAAAGGAGCTGGTTAGCGAACACCAGGAAAAACAGGAGATTAAATCATGAAACCCATCGTTATCGCCCGATACCTGCGCTCGCCCTTTACGCCTGCATACAACGGAGACCTCGCCCGGGTTCGACCGGACGAAATCGCCGCCCAGGTCGTCCGTCAACTGGTTGCAGGTTGCCAGATCGATGCCAACACCGTCGAAGATCTTATTGTTGGCTGTGCCTTTCCCGAGGGCGAACAGGGTTTTAACGTCGCCCGTCTGATTGGTTTCCTCGCTGACCTGCCACTGCAGGTCGCCGGGGTCACTGTCAACCGGTTCTGTGGTTCATCCATGCAGGCCATTCACATGGCGGCAGGCGCCATGCAATTGGATGCCGGCGAAGCTTATATCTGTGCCGGTGTTGAATCCATGTCGCGGGTTCCGATGACCGGGTTTAATCCGATGCCCCATCCGGGTTTGTATGAACGGTACCCACAATCCTATATGAGTATGGGTGAAACGGCAGAAAATGTCGCCGAAGCCTATGGCATCGCTCGCGAGCAACAAGACGCCTTTGCTGCCGACAGCCAGCGCAAGGCTGTAGACGCACAAACGTCCGGTCGGTTAACTGAGGAAATCGCCATCATTGAGACGGCTGCGGGACCGGTGCGGGTGGACGGTTGTATTCGCCCTGAATCGACTGTCGAAACCTTAGGCACTTTAAAACCGGCCTTCAAAGACACCGGCACGGTAACCGCCGGCACTTCGTCACCCTTGACCGACGGGGCGGCGGCGGTCCTGGTGACAACCGAAGACTATGCCATGAAAAATGGGATCGAACCCCTTGCCCGGATCAAGTCCATCGCCGTCGCCGGATGCAAGCCGGAGATCATGGGGATAGGTCCGGTCGGGTCGTCTAAAAAGGCGCTCCAACGGGCCGGTATAACCGTCGATGATCTCGACGTGATTGAGCTCAACGAAGCCTTTTCCAGTCAATCGCTGGCGTCAATCCGGGATCTCGGGTTGGATGCCGGCAAAATCAATAGGGACGGCGGTGCCATCGCCATTGGTCACCCCCTAGGGGCTACCGGCGCGCGCATCACCGGCAAGGCGGCGCAGATCCTCAAACGCCAGGGCGGACGTTACGCACTTGCTACCCAATGCATTGGCGGAGGACAAGGAATCGCCACCGTATTGGAGGCCTTGTGATGATCGCCATAAATAAAGTCTGTGTCATTGGTGCCGGCGTTATGGGTGCCGGGATCGCTGCCCAGGCCGCCAACGCCGGCGTCGATGTTGTGCTTTTGGATGTCGTTGCCGACGCAGCCCGATCCGCCATCGAAAAAATGAAAAAAACCACACCGGCCCCGTTTATGCACACCAAAACAGCCAAACGGATAACCCCCGGCACCACGCAGGACGATCTGCAGCTGCTAAGCGACTGCGATTGGATCATCGAAGCGATTATTGAAAAGCCGGAGATTAAACAGCAACTTTATCGGACGATCGGACCTTACCTGAAAGCCGATGCCGTTGTCAGTTCCAACACCTCAACCCTGCCCCTGAAAACCTTAACCCAGGGCATGGACGACGACCTGAGGCGTCGATTCCTGATAACCCACTTTTTTAATCCGCCCCGTTATATGCGGCTGCTGGAAATCGTTAGTTCGCCTGAAACAGATAAAACCCGCATCGACCTGGTCAGCGATTTTGCCGATAAGGCCATGGGTAAGAGTATTGTTGCCGCCAAAGATACACCGGGATTTATCGCCAACCGCATTGGCACTTTTTGGCTTCATGCGGCGGTAACCGAAGCCATCCGACTGGGAATTGGGGTCGAAGAGGCTGACGCCGTTCTGGGCCGTCCGGCAGGCGTTCCCAAAACCGGCGTGTTCGGATTGCTTGATCTGGTCGGCCTCGACCTGATGCCGCATGTCCTTGGCAGCCTGGAAAAATCCCTGGCGGCGGAGGACCCCTTTCATAAGCTCGGTCCGGCACCGGCATTGCTGGCGAAAATGATTGCCGACGGATATATCGGGCGCAAGGGCAAGGGCGGTTTTTACCGTCTGAATAGCACGGGCGGCGACAAAACCAAGGAAGTCATTGATCTTATAACCGGATCCTACGACAACGCCCGGCGGCCACAACCGGCGGCCTTGAAGGCATCGAAAAAACAGGGTTTGCGTGGACTGCTTGACCACGACAGCCCGGTCGGTCGGTATGCCAGAAGTGTGCTGGTAAAAACCTTAAGTTATGCGGCATCGCTCATCCCAGAGATCGCCGATACCCCGGATGCGGTCGACCGGGCCCTGCGCCTTGGATATAACTGGAAGACCGGTCCATTTGAACTGATCGACCAAATCGGCCCCGCCTGGTTGGCCAAGGCATTAACCGACGCCGGCGAGCCGGTTCCCGCGTTGCTATCGGCGGTTGGTGACAAAAAATTTTACCGGACAGAAGGAGGCCTGTTGCAGAATTTCACCGGCTCTGAATATGAGCCCGTACGACGTTCGCCCGGGGTTTTATTATTAACGGACATCAAACGCCGAAGCCAACCCATTGCCCGCAACATGTCGACCTGTTTATGGGACATTGGCGATGGTGTCGCCTGTCTCGAGTTCACTTCCAAAATGAACGCCTTGAACCCATTGATTTTTTTCATGATCGACAGGGCCGTTCGCGACCTGCCCAAATGGGGGTTCAAGGCCCTGGTGCTTCACAATGAGGCTGATAACTTTTCCGTCGGAGCGAATATTGCCCTGTTGTTATATGGCGCAAAACTCCGGCTATGGCCGTTTGTCCGTTGGGTCCTGAAGCAGGGCCAGACGTCCTTTCAGGGCCTGCGATTTGCGCCATTTCCCGTGATTGGCGCGCCATCGGGCATGGCCCTTGGTGGCGGTTGCGAGATCTTGCTGCATTGTGACGCCGTCGTCGCCCACGGAGAAACCTATATGGGTCTGGTGGAAGCCGGCGTCGGCATCGTACCGGGCTGGGGCGGCTGCAAGGAATTGCTGGGCCGCTGGAGCCAAAATAAATCGCGCCCGGGCGGTCCCATGCCACCGGTAATGAAAACTTTCGAGACCATTGCCATGGCACAGGTCTCCAAGTCGGCACCGGAAGCCCGCGATCTGTTATTTCTGCGCCCCGAAGATGACATTGTCATGAACCGGGACCGGGTGCTGGCCGCCGCCAAAGCGCGTGCCCTGGCCATGGCCCCGGACTATTCACCACAGCAACCTTTTGAGCTGCGATTACCGGGACCTACCGGGCGCACGGCGCTGGAGCTGGGGATCAGGGACTTCATCAATAAAGGAGTTGCCTCGCCCCATGACGGTGTTGTCGCGCGCCAGCTGGCCAAGGTTCTAAGTGGCGGAAATACCGATGCCCTGGATTTAGTGGGCGAAGATCAAATTCTTGAACTGGAACGCGACGCGGTTCTTTTTTTAGCCCATACAAGCAAAACTCTGGCACGGGTAGAACATACTCTGAAAACCGGCAAACCACTCAGGAACTGATCAGGAGACCCCTTATGACTGCTCTTTCATGGACCCTCGTGGTTATATTGGTAACGGTGGCAGCCCTGTTTGGCATCCGGCCGCTTCGCAGAAATATCATTTCCCGACCGATTATGAAGATCATTGGCCGCGGCCTTCCGAGCATCGGTGATACGGAACGCATTGCCCTGGAAGCCGGCACGGTCTGGTGGGACGGCGAACTATTTTCCGGTAATCCGGACTGGCGTAAGTTGCTGGATTTTATAATCACCCCCCTGTCCGCCGACGAGCAGCGGTTTCTCGATGGCCCGACGGAGGCGCTGTGCCTTCGGCTTGATGACTGGAAGATCATCCAGGACAGGGACTTGCCACCGGATATCTGGGACTTTTTAAAATCTAACGGTTTCTTTGGCATGATCATTCCAAAGGCCTTCGGCGGACTTGGATTTTCCGCCCACGCCCATTCCGCCGTCATCACCAAGATCTCAAGCCGCAGTGTCACGGCGGCGGTCACGGTTATGGTACCCAATTCCTTAGGACCGGGTGAACTTCTCGTGCATTATGGGACTGACGAACAAAAAAGCCATTACCTGCCGCGCCTCGCCAGCGGTGAAGAGATTCCCTGTTTTGCCCTGACCGAACCCGGTGCCGGCAGTGACGCCGCCAACGGTCAAAGTCGCGGTATTGTTTGCAAGGGGAACTGGCATGGCGCGGAAATCACAGGTATCAGCCTCACCTACAACAAACGGTATATCACTCTGGCACCGGTCGCCACGGTCATTGGCCTGGCTTTTCGCCTGCACGACCCGGACGGATTGTTGGGTGGTGATTCCGATCTGGGGATCACCTGCGCATTGATCCCCAGGGACACACCGGGCATGTGCGTTGGTAACCGCCACGATCCCATGGGTGTGCCCTTTCAAAACGGCCCGGTTTCTGGAACTGATGTTTTTGTCCCCCTGGATTACCTGATCGGCGGACCGGAAAATGCCGGAAAGGGCTGGCGCATGTTAATGGAATCGCTGGCTGCGGGACGGAGTATTTCCTTGCCGTCACAAGCCGTCAGTGCCGCCCAACTGGCCGCCCGGGCAGCCAGCGCCTATGCCGTTGTCCGTGAACAGTTTGGCCTGCCCATAGGCAGGTTCGAAGGCATTCGCGAACGACTGGCACGCATTGGCGGGCACGCCTATTTTATGAATTGTGCGCGACGCCTGGCTTTCGGTGCCGTGGACGCAGGCGAAAAACCCTCCGTGGTCTCGGCAATCGTCAAAGCTTATCTGACGGAAGGATCGCGCATTTGTATCAGCGATGCCATGGACATTCATGCGGGCGCCGCCATTTGCCGGGGGCGTGAAAATATTTACAGCTCTGCCTATAGCGCCATTCCCATTGGGATAACGGTTGAAGGCGCCAATATCCTGACCCGATCGTTGATTGTTTTTGGCCAGGGGGCGGTTCGCTGTCATCCCTTTGTGCTGGATGAAATGCAGGCCGTTCAGCAGGGCAACGCGCAAACCTTTGACACGGCTTTTTTTGGTCACCTGCGGCACCTGGCCACAACCACGTTCCGGACATTTACATTGGCCCTGAGTGGCAACCGACTGGCGACCGCACCGGTCCGTGGGTTCGAAAGTCACCATTACCAGGCGCTGGCGCGGTATGCCGCGGCTTTTGCGCTGATTGCCGATGTGGCATTGATCACCCTGGGTGGCGCGCTCAAACGCAAGGAGTATCTGAGCGGCCGACTGGCCGATGCCTTTGCCTGGTTGTTTCTGGCGAGCGCTGCCTTAAAGAATTACCACGACAAAGGCCGACCGGTTGCCGAGCGGCCGCTGCTCGACTGGACCTTGTGTTATGCGTTACGGGAAATCGAGGTTGCACTTATCGGCGTGCTCGCCAATCTGCCAAACCGATTTGCTGCGGCCGTCGCCCGGTTCGTGAGTTTCCCCTGGGGTGCCAGACGCCGCGCCGTCACTGATAAACAACTCGATGCGGTGGTCGAAGCCATGACAACCAACGGTCCGGTTCGCCAGTCCCTGACCGCAGACATTTTTCACCCGGGACCCGACAGCCCGGGTTTGGGGGCGCTGGAGCATGCCTTTAATAAAGTTCTCGCCGCCGAACCGGCCCGGGCCAAACTGGATCAGGCGCGGCGCGATGGGCGGCTGGAAAAAGCCACCCTTCACCTGATGATTGATGCGGCCAGACAACAGGGCCTTGTGTCGGCAACCGAAGCGGCGCTTATTAAAGAAGCGGAGGCGCTGTGCGAACAGGTTATACAGGTGGCTGATTTTGACGTCGCCTCCCATCGGGAATTGCATTAAACACGATACCCGACCACCGATGACCGTGCCTGCCGGGTATGCGGGGTCCGAGCCGAAACCGGTTCACCCTCCCTTCCCGTTACCCCGGCGCCCGTTAAAGACGATGCTTTGCCACCGCTGCCGACGGCGTTTTCATTTTTCCTTTTCGCCCGCTCCCTGGTCCTGACAAAACTCAACGGCCAGGGCCTGTTCATAAATTTTCAGAATGGCGCTTTTTGGTTGATCCGCATATCCCGCAGCCATGGCGTTTTGATAACTCGCGGTCATGGCGTTAATGAGCGGGGTCATGGCTTTTGTATCCATGGCCATTTTCTGAATGTTGAGAATATCCTTGTAGGCATCGCCCATGGCAAAATCTTTATCAAACTGACGGGCCAACATGCGCGGGACAAAATAGTCCGAGGCAAAACTGCGGGAGCTTGCCGTGGTCGTGACCCGCGCCAGGGCATCAGCGTTGAGCCCTGAAGCCAGGGCCAGGGGCAGAACCTCGCACAAGGCGACAATATTGATATCATAAATGATGTTGTTAATGGCCTTCATGGCCTGCCCGCTGCCGACCGGTCCACAGTGAACAATAAATTCAGCAAAACTTTCGAGCAGCGGTTTTATTCGGTTAAACAAAACCGCGTCGCCACCAAACATTGTCGTCAGTGTGCCATCGGCAGCGCGGATCGGCATGCCGGAAATGGGACAGTCTGCGTAGGTGACACCGGCTTTTTCCATGTCCGAGGCAAAGGCAACGGCATCGGCTCGATCCAGTGTTGTCGTATCAATGATCACCAGGCCCTGACGGTTGGCCCCCATGATACCCTGGTCGCCATGGATCACCTGCTGGACTTCCGATTTGGACGGCAGGCATAAAAAGATCAGATCACATCGGGCCGCCAGATCGGCGACGTTTGCCGCAGCAATCGCTCCGGTATTTATCAGCGGTTCCATGGCCCTATCGATGGCGTCAAAGACCATCAGTCCGTCGACGGACTTGCACATATTTAAGGCCATTCCCTGACCCATACGGCCAAGCCCAACAAAACCTGTCTTCCCCATATCCATAGAAACTCCTAGATTGCCACTGACATTGCTGCGAAGCCCGTTGTCAGCCGTTGATTTGAACGCCCCCCATTTTGACCAGGAAATCGGCAATGTCGACAACGCCCTGGTGGGCTTTCAGGTTAGCAAAAATAAACGGTTTTTCGCCACGCATCTTTTTGGCGTCGCGGTCCATTACCGTCAGATCGGCGCCAACCAGGGGTGCCAGATCGATTTTGTTGATGACCAATAAATCGGAACGGGTAATGCCGGGTCCGCCCTTGCGGGGAATTTTGTCCCCGGCGGATACATCGATCACATATATGGTAAGATCAGCCAGTTCGGGGCTGAAGGTCGCCGACAGATTGTCGCCACCGGACTCAATAAATACGATCTGCAAATCCGGAAACTTCAAATTCATATCTCTCACAGCCGCTAAATTTATCGATGCGTCTTCGCGGATCGCCGTATGCGGACAGCCGCCGGTTTCGACGCCGACAATGCGGTCGGCAGTCAGGGCACCGGATGTCGTCAAAAAATCAGCGTCTTCGCGGGTATAAATATCGTTGGTGATGGCGGCAATCCGGTAATCGTCACGCAATAATTTACACAATCGATCCAGTAAGGCGGTTTTGCCGGATCCAACGGGGCCACCGATACCAACGCGCAGAGGGGAATTCATGATCTAAATATCCTTGTATATTGGGTTTCGTGTCGCATGGAGGACCAGTCGACCATCACGGCGGCCGATCCGATATTCGCTTTAAGGTCGTCCATGGGTCGGTCGGATATGCCTTTGGCCGCCAGGAGAACCTGGTTTTGCAATGATGAAAGGATTTTTTGCCCCGCCGTTTGACCCAGCGGGATCATCCGCACCCCGGCGGAAACCAGGTTGCAGATGAAACCGTGGAGAAAAG
Organism: Rhodospirillales bacterium; assembly: GCA_021775095.1. GTDB lineage: Bacteria > Pseudomonadota > Alphaproteobacteria > Rhodospirillales > Casp-alpha2 > JABMNT01. Next base: position 107,177 of record JAJFII010000031.1, on the reverse strand, counting down.
CCACCAGGGCCTGGTCCAAATCAATGTGACTTAAGGATGTGGCCACACCAACGGCAACCGGGTAAGCCGTCGGCCGGTTCAATTGCTCCTGCAGATCTGTAAATCGCGCAAGCCCGTCCTGTGGCCAACTGTTTTTTATTGTCTCGATAAAAGCCGCGCCCTGGGCTGCGTTTTCCAAGGCCAGTTCCTTAGTTGCGCGCAGGATTGCAGAGGTTTCGATGGCCCAAACCATTAAATCCTCGTCACGGCAATTGACGGCTTGCCAACCGGCCTTAAACAAGATGCCATCGAGGCGGGCGCTGCCGAATTTCAAAATGCCTTCGATCCAAGTTTGCAATCCGAAGGCGTCTGTCACGTCCCCGGCTTCAAAGGCATATTCAATGCCATGGGAATAACTGTAAGCACCGACGGGAAAAGCCGGCGACATCCACGACATTAAACGATAAAGGTCTGCGTCCGCCTTAATGGTCATGGGCACCGTGCCCGCCAGCGGTGTAGGCACCGGGTTCGGGAGAGAATGCCGCCTTCCGGTCCTCAACGGCGGCGCCGAGACGACGCACCATATCCGCAAGAACGTGATCCTTTCGAATGCGCAAGCCGCCGTTTTCCAAAACCTGCAAGGGAACATGGCGATTGCCAATATGCCAGGCGACTTTAGCGGCGTGGGCCGCATCCTTACACATAATATCTACCACCGCTTCGTCGGCGGCCAGAACCTGGATAACGCCGCCCGCCAACAACTCAAGCCCATCGCCGTGGTTCATATATTCGGCTTCCGGCAAATCAAGCAAAAAGGCCTCCCCCATATCGTCGGTCAATCGAATCCGCCGGCGATGACGGTCGTCAAAGCAAAGGGTTACGGTGCCGACCTGATCCTGCAAAAGCCATGTGCCCTGCCCGATGCGTTTTATGGCCCTGCGCATCAGAATAAAAAATACCGTTGGGCCATCGGCACCTCGCTGGCCGGCTCACAGGTCAGCAGTTGGCCATCCGCCCGAACTTCGTAGGTTTCCGGATCGACCTCCATAAGAGGTGTGTAGTCGTTTAAGGCCATGTCGGTTTTTGTGACTGTTCGTGTCCCGATAACCGGCGACAATGTCTTTTCTAATCCCAACAGGTCGGCCATGCCCTGGTCATATCCGGTTTGCGATACAAAAGTCACGGAACTATGGGTTAACGATTTTCCAAAGGCACCAAACATCGGACGGTAGTGGACGGGTTGGGGGGTTGGGATCGATGCATTGGGATCCCCCATTGCGGCCGCTATTATGGTTCCGCATTTAACAACAAGATCCGGTTTAACGCCAAAAAACATCGGTTTCCACAAAACCAAATCGGCCAACTTGCCGACTTCAAGGGAACCCACTTCATGGGAAATGCCATGGGCCAGGGCCGGATTAATGGTATATTTGGCGATATACCGTTTAACCCTGAAATTGTCGTTGTCGCCGGTTTCCTCCGGCAATGGCCCCCGTTGTTTTTTCATTTTATCGGCGGTTTGCCATGTTCGGATTATCACTTCACCGACTCGGCCCATGGCCTGACTGTCCGAAGCAATCATCGAAAATGCCCCTAAATCATGGAGAATGTCTTCCGCCGCGATGGTTTCTCTTCGTATGCGGCTTTCGGCAAAAGCCACGTCTTCGGGTATTTTGGAATCCAGGTGATGGCACACCATCAACATATCAAGATGTTCGTCGACGGTGTTTATGGTGAACGGTCTCGTCGGGTTGGTTGACGACGGAAGCACGTTCAATTGGCCACAGAGTTTGATGATATCCGGCGCATGGCCGCCACCGGCACCTTCCGTGTGGAAGGCATGAATCGTGCGGTTCTTAAAAGCGGCTGTTGTATTTTCAACAAATCCGGATTCGTTGAGGGTATCGGTATGAATGGCAACTGCCACATCCATGTCCTCGGCGACACTCAGGCAGATATCAATGGCGGATGGGGTCGTCCCCCAGTCCTCATGTAACTTCAAACCACAAACCCCGGCCTCTACCTGTTCGATCAGGCCCCTGGGATCTGAACTATTGCCCTTGCCAAAAAACCCCAAATTCATGGGCAGCCCTTCGGCGGCCTGTAACATCCGCCCAATATGCCAGGGGCCGGGCGTGCAGGTCGTCGCATTGGTTCCCTCCGCCGGTCCGGTACCGCCGCCTAACATTGTGGTAATGCCTGAATAAAGGGCATCGTCGATTTGTTGCGGGGATATCCAGTGGATGTGAGCGTCGATACCGCCGGTCGTGACAATCCGGCCCTCGCCGGCAATGGCTTCCGTACCCGGGCCGATGACAATATCTACGTTCGCTTGAACGTCCGGATTACCCGCCTTGCCAATGGCCGCAATACGACCGTCTTTAATGCCTATGTCTGCTTTGATGATCCCGCTGTAATCGACGATTAAGGCGTTGGTAATTACCGTATCAACCGCCCCGTCGGCGCGCGATATTTGCGATTGGCCCATGCCGTCACGAATGACCTTGCCGCCGCCGAACTTCACTTCGTCGCCATAGGTCGTAAGATCGGATTCGACCTCGATAATCAACTCCGTATCGGCAAGCCGGACCCTGTCGCCGGCAGTTGGACCGAACATGTCGGCGTAGGCAGAACGATCAATTTTGTAAGCCATGATTAAGCGCCACCTCTGTTTTCTGCCATTCCACCGCTGACGCATCCGTTGAATCCGATAATCATTTCACTGCCAGCAAACCGCACCAGCGTCACCTCACGGTCCTGGCCCGGTTCAAATCGAACGGCCGTTCCTGCCGGAATATCCAGTCGGTAACCTTTGGTCGGTGCCCGTTCGAAGGACAAGGCGTCATTGGTTTCATAAAAATGATAGTGGGAACCGACCTGGACCGGCCGGTCTCCCGTATTGGCGATACGAACTTTTAGTGTTTCGCGCCCGGCATTAAGGGTGATTTCACCGGCCTGGATAAATGTTTCACCTGGGATCATTTCGTACGGCTCCCCTATCGAATCGGATTATGGACGGTGACCAGTTTGGTTCCATCAGGAAAAGTGGCTTCGACCTGGATGTCACAGATCATTTCAGAAATCCCCTCCATCACCTGCTTTTTTGAGATCACGGTCGCCCCATCACGCATCAGTTCGGCGACACTGGTCCCGTCGCGCGCGCCCTCAACCACAAAATCCGAGATCAGAGCTATGGCTTCCGGGTAATTCAGCTTGACGCCGCGCGCCAATCTTTTGCGGGCAATTTCTGCGGCCATAGCGATCAGCAGTTTGTCTTTTTCCCTGGGTGATAAATTCAATTTTTTTCTCCTCAAATATCCCATAGTCTCGGCAATCGTTGCGGCTGCCCGCCAACCTGTTTGCGAAATTTGGTCCAAAAATCTGCGAACGATTGTCTTAATGCAAAAACGTCTGAGCCGATCCAGCGAACCAGCAATATATTGTTGACCACGGTTGCCGCTGACCGCACTTGATCTTTTTCGCCAAGTATACACCTGGCGAGATCCAAGTGCTGCGCCGCGTCGATCCCCCCATAAACGATATTTGCCATGCCGGTTGCGCCGTTCAGACCGGCGGGATGATCGATGATCTCGTTTACGGCGCCTTCCATGTGAAAGGCATCGGCCCATGTCAGCCGACCGTCAACGGAGACTTCCCAACAATCGCGGACAAAACCTTCCGTCATTTTCTCGCCCATGGCGTGCCGCCCGAACACCAAAAACTCGCCCGCCAAGATGCGGGCACTGGTGGTCAGTTTCAAGCGCGTCGTGCGCCGCATGCGCGCGCCTTGGTGAAGGATGGTTTCCTGCGGCAACCACTCGAACCAGGCATCCTGCCCGGCGGTAATTGAAATATCAATCAAACAGCTATCGCCCGTGGATCGGTAAATTTTTTCCGCAGCTTGGGCCATGACCATGGCTTGGGTATTGGCTTCCGCCACCACATCGATGTTGATTTTATCTCCCCCAACCAAACCGCCGGAGGTCGTCGTAAGGATGCCAATGGTCAATTCGCCAGGCGGATTGTTGGGGAAGAGGAGTCTAATCGGGTCCTGCTGATAGAGCTCCTTAAGAACTGTCCTGGCACCGTCCATGGCAAAACGAACGGCCGCTCCCCCTTCAACTTTCACCTTACCCGTCGTCACCGGTACCAGGCCCTTAGACGGTAATGAACCTGCGCACATCCTGTTCCACCATTTCATCACTGCGCCCCGACAGGACGATCTCGCCCCGGTCCATTACCGCATAGGTATCCGCCAGATCGCGGGCAAATTCAAAGTACTGTTCAACCAGCAAGATGGCCATATTTCGCCGGTTGGCGAGTTGGCTGATAATCTGGCCAATGTCTTTAATGATCGACGGTTGAATGCCTTCGGTGGGTTCGTCCAGGATTAACAGACGGGGCTGGGTCACCAGGGCCCGGGCAATCGCCAACTGTTGTTGCTGACCGCCGGATAGGTCACCGCCCCGGCGGTTTAACATATCCTTGAGTACCGGAAACAGTTCAAATATGTCGGATGATATTTTTCTCTCGCTTCGTTTCAGGCATGCAAACCCTGTGCAGAGGTTCTCGTAAACGGTTAACAGCGGGAAGATTTCACGGCCCTGGGGCACGTAGGCAACACCACGCGAAGCGCGGGCATGGGCCACCATCCCGGTAATTTCAACGCCTTCCCATTCAATCGTGCCGGCACTTACGGACTGTTGACCGGCAATGGCCTTTAGCAGGCTGGTTTTTCCGACCCCATTGCGCCCCAAAACACAGGTGACGCCGGTCTTGTCGGCGATCAGGTTGACTTTTTTCAACGCCTGGCTGGCCCCGTAATACACATCAAGGTTCTCAACTTTTAACATGATCAGCGCCCCAAATATACCTCAATAACCCGTTCGTTGTTCTGCACCGTATCCAGGGACCCTTCCGCCAGAACACTTCCTTCGTGCAGGACTGTTACCCGGCTTTCCAGGGCGCGAACAAAATCCATGTCGTGTTCAACAACTACGACCGTGTGGCTTTTGGCAATGGCCTTTAACATATCCGCCGTTTGCTCGGTTTCCGCATCCGTCATACCGGCAGCCGGTTCATCAACCAACAGCAGTTCCGGGTCCTGCATAAGCAACATACCAATTTCGAGCCACTGTTTTTGACCATGGGAAAGCGCCCTGGCCTTTCGCTTCGCCCTATTCGATAATCCGATAATCTTAAGAACTTCGGTTATACGATCCAAATCTTCATCTGATAATCGCGCGAACAGGGTGATGAACGCCCGCCGATCTCCGGCCAGTGCCAGTTCCAGGTTTTCAAACACCGTGTGATTTTCAAACACCGTGGGTTTTTGAAATTTGCGGCCGATGCCCAGATTAGCAATCCGAGTTTCGTCGAGCCGGGTTAAATCCGTATGGGTTTTGAATAAAACCATGCCTTCGTCGGGTTGTGTTTTGCCGGTTATGACGTCCATCATCGTAGTTTTTCCGGCACCGTTAGGCCCAATGATGGCTCGCAACTCGCCTTGTTCAACAAAAAAGCTCAATCCGTTGAGGGCCTTAAATCCGTCGAAACTGACGGACACACCATCCAAATACAAGATTGTATCGCCGGGAGCTACCGTTTCCATTTGAGGTTCCCTCATTTTAATCGCCCACACCCAGCGTTAGGGCGGCCTTTGGGGTTTTGGTAACGAACACCGGCTTTTTGATTTTCGCCATCAGACCGACGATCCCCTGGGGCAGAAACAAGGTGGTTGCAATGAACAATCCACCCAACATAAACAGCCAAACCTCCGGCAAGGCACCCGTGAAATAGGTCTTGGCGTAATTGACAACCACCGCTCCCAGGATCGCACCATGCAAGTAGCCGCGGCCGCCGACGGCGACCCAGATGACAATTTCGATGGAATTTGCTGGTGAAAACTCACCCGGGTTTATGATTCCGACCTGTGGCACATATAAGGACCCGGCGATCCCCGCCAGTACGGCCGATACGGTAAACACCAGCAGTTTATAATACTCAACTCGGTATCCCAAAAACCGGGTTCGGTTTTCGGCATCACGTACGGCCACGAGTAACCGCCCGAATTTCGACGTGACGATAAACCGGCACAACAGATATCCCGCCAGCACGGAAAGGGCTGAACAGAAAAAAAGCGTTGCCCGAACCACGTTGGATTTTAAATCGAAACCCAAAATCTCCTTAAAATCAGTCAGGCCATTGTTTCCGCCAAACCCCATATCGTTTCTGAAAAAAGCAAGTAACAAGGCAAAGGTCATGGCTTGCGAGATGATTGAAAAATACACGCCGGTTACACGAGCGCGAAAAGCCAACCACCCGAAGACAAAGGCCAGCGCCCCGGGAACCACAGCAACCATAAGGATGGCAAACGCAAAAGATTCAAAACCATACCAGTACCAGGGCAACTGGTGCCAATCCAAAAATACCATAAAGTCCGGCATATGGGCATTCCCGTAGACTCCGCGATCGCCGATTTGACGCATCAGGTACATGCCCATGGCGTATCCACCCAGGGCAAAAAATGCCCCATGACCGAGGCTCAAAATGCCGCAGAAACCCCAGATCAAATCGACACTCATGGCCAAAAGAGCAAAACACAGGTATTTGCCAAGCAAACTAACCGCGTAATTGGGGACATGGAAAACCGACGTTTCCGGTACCAATAGATTTGCCACCGGCACCAGGAATGCAACGATGAGCAACAGGCCAACGGTAATCGTCGCACCACGGCTGGCGGTAATTAGGGCGGTCAAGGGGCCGGCGAATTCTTTGTTCATGACAGTCATCCTTCCATCGCCCTGCCCTTTAAGGCAAACAGCCCACGGGGTCGTTTTTGGATAAACAGGATCACCGCGATAAGGATCAGAATTTTGGCAAGCACGGCGCCCGACAGGGGTTCCAAAAATTTATTTACAATGCCCAGACTCAAGGCACCAACAACCGTACCCCACAAGTTCCCGACCCCGCCAAAGACAACAACCATAAAACTATCGATGATGTAGGCCTGACCCAGATTGGGCGAAACATTATCGATTTGTGAAAGAGCGACGCCGGCCATGCCGGCAATACCCGATCCCAGACCAAAGGTCATGGCGTCAACCCAGCCGGTCCGAATGCCCATGGACGACGCCATCGCCCGGTTTTGGGTAACCGCCCGCATGCGTAATCCAAAGGATGTTTTTTTGATCAAAAACGTAACCAGAGCAAGAACCAGGATGGCAAATACAATAATCCAGATGCGGTTGTAGGTGAGCGTCAGGCCGCCGGTAATTTCGACGGCACCGCTCATCCACGATGGATTAACAACCTCCTGATTGGTCGGGCCAAAAAGTGACCGCACCAGTTGCTGCAGCATCAGACTAAGGCCCCAGGTCGCCAGCAGGGTTTCAAGGGGCCGGCCATATAAAAACCGGATAACACTTCGTTCAATAATCACGCCAGTCGCCCCGGCGACAACAAAAGCAGCGGGGATGGCCAGCAAAATTGACCAATCAAAATAGGCGGCCAAATGGATTTTAAATAGGTCCTGGACAAGATAGGTGGTATAGGCACCGAGCATGACCATTTCACCGTGGGCCATGTTGATCACCCCCATGACACCGAAGGTAATCGCTAGACCCATTGCCGCCAACAGCAGCACGGAGCCTAAACTCAATCCCTGGAAGATGCTGGCAACGTACCCCCAAATTTTCAACCGGGCTTCGATACCCGATAGGGCCTTTTCGGCAGCAATGCGGACCGGATTTACGGGATCCACCGCTTCGGAAGTCTGTTCTTTGCCGACGATCTCAGCAATTACGGTACGAACGTCCTGGTCCGTATATGCGGCTAATTGTTCAATTGCCGAAAGCCGCACGGCGGTTTGTGTGCTGTTTGTCGCCTGCACGGCCGCCAGCGAACGTTTCATCGCCGCCAGGACATGATCATCGGTTTCTCTTAAAATCGCCTTTTCCAAAAGGACGATGACAAGGACATCGTGACTTTTGAAAACACTTTTTGCGGCGTTTAAACGCAGGTCCCTGTCGGGACTGAGCAGGGTTAATCCGCCCAGCGCGCCGCGCACAATTTTGCGTAGTTTGTTGTTTATTCGAATTTTTTTAAGGGCGGTTTTTTTGACGGTGCCCAGATCCCTGCCATTGACAGCGCTTTTAATATGGTATCCCTCGGGCGATGGCCTGCCGATGACCGGCGTTTTATCCAAGGTATGGACAAAAAGATTGCCTACAAGAAAGGCTTGCAGAATGGCCACGGCCTGATCGTCACCGGAAGCAACCAGTCTTTCGATGGCTAAAATTTTGGTTTTTGTGCTTTTGAGCGATAATTTATTTGTATCCGCACCCAAATCTGCGAAGGCGGGACTGAGCCCACCTAAAATAATCGCGATCCAAAAAAACAGGAGAAAACGAGGTAAATTCATAAATTTAGCGCCTGACTTATGAGCTCGAATGATCGGTCGCGGTTGGCCGATTGCCACGACCGATCACTGCTGGAAGTTACTTCATGCTCAAATGCACGGGTTTTTCGCAGTTGCCGCAAACCCATGGAAAGGTCCAGTCGGCGGTTAGTTTTTTGCTTTCCGGAATGAAATCCGACCAGGCATCACCGACCACCAAACCGTCGGTTTTTGATACCGTTTCAATTTGGCCGTCGGCCTGTATTTCACCAATCAAAACCGGTTTGGATAAATGGTGGTTGGTGTTCATGACAGCGACACCGCCCGTCAGATTATTAACTTTCTGGCCGTACATGGCTTGCCGAACCGCGTCGATGTTGGTTGTACCCGCCTGCTGCACGGCTTGGCTCCACATTTTAAAACCAATGTAAGTTGCTTCCATGGGATCATTGGTGGGCCGTTTGTCATCTTTAATGAACCGATGCCATTTTTTAATGAAAGCGGCATTTTCAGGAGAGTCTTCACTCATGAAATAATTCCAGGCCGCCAGATGACCCACCAGGGGTTTGGTGTCCAGTCCGGCAAGTTCTTCTTCACCAACGGAAAACGCGACAACCGGAATCTCTTCTGCTTTGATGCCCTGATTGCCCAGCTCCTTATAAAACGGCACATTGGCATCGCCGTTGATGGTGGAAACCACGGCGGTTTTTTTGCCGGCGGACGCAAACTTTTTAACGTCAGCGACAATTGTCTGCCAATCGGAATGGCCAAACGGTGTGTAGTTTTCCATGATGTCGGCATCGCTGACACCTTTGGAATGCAAAAACGCCCGTAATATTTTATTGGTGGTCCTTGGATAAACATAATCCGTACCCAACAGAACCCACCGTTTGGCTTCGCCGCCGTCCTCACCCATCAGGTATTCGACGGCCGGTATAGCCTGCTGGTTCGGCGCGGCACCCGTATAAAAGACGTTGCGGGAACTTTCTTCACCTTCATATTGAACCGGATAAAACAGCATGCCATTGAGCTCTTCAATGACCGGCAAAACGGATTTGCGCGACACCGAGGTCCAGCACCCAAAAATCACATCAACTTTTTCTTTTTCGATGAGTTCGCGGGTTTTTTCCGCAAACAAGGGCCAGTTGGAAGCCGGGTCAACGACCACCGCTTCCAATTTTTTGCCAAGCAAGCCGCCCTTTTTGTTGACGTCGTCAATCATCATCAAAACCGTATCTTTTAGGGTGGTTTCACTGATCGCCATGGTTCCGGACAAGGAGTGCAGAACGCCCACTTTAATGGTGTCTGCGGCGTGACTGGCTGTGCCATAGGCCAGGGAGGCCGTAACCGCGCCGGCACCGGCGAGGACTTTAAGTGTCTTTATCATAAAAATACTCCGCTAGAGTTTGTTGTTGCAGTGCGAAGTCCACTTCAAGATACAGGCCAGTTTTGCAGCGACTGCCTGAAAATAAATTAAATGACTTATTTTCAATTGGTTATGGTATTTATAGATAATAATCATGTGCCATTTTGGACAAGGCAACAAACGAAGACTTCTAATTATGATTAAAAATTAATCATAATTTTATAAATGTCTATTTTTTAACCAATTTTCTGATTAGGTAATCGTTTGAACTTTAATACGGGAACGCGCATTCTCTGATGGCGATATTTTTGTATCGCTAGGGGCTTGTTGTTGCAGACGACCCCGGCCCCCGCGCATTTCGGTGCCGGGGGTTTTTCGAGCCTCGAGGTTAATGGTTTTTATAAAACCAGGAAGCTTGGCTGCAGGCCGCGCTGCCGAAAAAAACACCACGCCCCCTCGTGACAAGGGGCCCTGACGCCCCTCACCACCGGCAAGAAAACAAACCAAACGGAGAAAGCCGGCGGTTTTGCAGCAACCTTTTAGGCAAATATTTCTGAACTTGTGCTGACAACAACCCCACATGTCGCCATCGCTTGCAGGGCCGCCCGCAGGGATCCATGCAAATCGATGGCCCGGCAGGCATCGTCTAGAAGGGTAACCTGAAATCCCAGGTTTGCCCCGTCAACCGCCGTATAATGTACACAAAAATCAGTTGCCAGGCCGGCCAGGACAAGGTGCTTTATTTCCCTGTCCCGCAAATATCCGGCAAGCCCGGTTTTGGTTTTTCGGTCATTTTCAAAAAACCCCGAATAACTGTCAATCTCCGGGCGATATCCCTTGCGCACAACCGCATCGACTTTGTCGGTGTTCAGATCAGGATGGAAGTCGGCCCCCAGAGTGCCTTGAATACAATGATCGGGCCATAACACCTGATCGCCATAGGCCATTTGGCTGAGCGAATAAGCTTCGGCCTGCTCATGGTTGCTGGCAAAGGATGAATGGTCGGCCGGGTGCCAGTCCTGGGTTAATACCCGCACGGAAAACCGCTCCTGCAATCGGTTGACAAGGGGCACAATGCCATCGCCATCGGCCACCGCAAGGGTGCCGCCGGGACAAAAATCGTTTTGGATATCGATCATCAGAAACGCGGTTGAGTTGATATCCATAACCTGGCCCTTTTGCCTGTCAAACCCGCCAGTAAAAAACCTAAGTGCTTTTGCGGGACAAATCAAAGGTTCTTCGGCGGCGGTGAGTTCTCCTTTCACGAAGTCCGCACCACCCGACATCCGCCCGGCTCGCACGGACAATCACCAGACAGATAAAACCAAAACCACCCGATGGGTTTATGGGTTAGGTGCTCGGTGCTTGTTTATGGCCAAGGGGTTTGACATTTTGTTGGATACCGATGATCAAAAAAACGGCATCTCAGCCAGTGCGTAATACCGCCAACCCGGGTTTAAGGAAACAATGTCCATGACCATTGAGGCAACAGATAAAAACCTGACCGTCGGCATCATCGGTGCCGGCGCCATGGGCCGGGGCATTGCCCAAGTGGCAGCTACGGGGGGATGCCGCGTCCGGTTGTTTGATACAAATCCCGGCTCGAGCAAAGAAGCCGTTGATTTTATTGCAGCCATGCTCGACCGGGCCGTGCAAAAAGGCCGAATGGATAGTGGTGCGGCAACAGCCGCGAAAACCCGCATCGAAGTCATTGAGACAATGGCCGGATATGCCGGTTGCCATGTGTTGATTGAGGCGGCTGTTGAGAACCTGGCGATCAAACAGAAAATTTTTTCAGAGCTGGAATCCATCGTCGACGACCAAGTCATCCTGGCGTCGAACACTTCGTCATTATCAATTACGACCATTGCCGGACTTTGCAAACATCCGGGACGGATTGCCGGATTTCATTTTTTTAATCCCGTGCCCTTGATGAAACTGGTTGAAGTCATTCGAGGTGTGCTGACAGAAACCCGGGTCACCGATTTTTTGATGGCATTGGCTATTCGCATGGGACGGGTCCCGGTAAGCGTTGCCGACGCGCCTGGTTTTCTGGTTAATCAGGTCGGCCGCGGTTATACCATCGAAGCCGCCCACCTGCTGGGCGAAGGGGTAAGCGATGTGGTTTCAATCGATCGCATCATGCGCGATGCGGCGGGGTTTCGCATGGGGCCGTTCGAACTCCTCGACCTGACGGCCCTCGATGTCAGCCATCCGGCCACGGATTTGATTTATCAGCAACATTACCACGAGCCCCGCTACCGCCCGTCAACGCTTATGAATAACCGCCTGCAGGCCGGACTGTTGGGACAAAAGACCGGGCGGGGGTTCTACGCCTATGAAGACAGCCAGCAGCAACTCGCTGACGAACCGTCAGCACCCGATTATGACGGCCGGGCCGTCTGGCTCAACCCCTCTGATCCTGAACGGCGCACGGCGGTTCTGGAAGTCCTGAAAAAACTTAATGCAACCATCGATGACGGCGACGAACCCGGTGATCGCTCGCTGGCCCTGGTCCTGCCGCTGGGCATCGATGCAACGACCGCAGCCCTTGAGGCCGGTACTGATCCCCGACATACCGTGGCACTCGATACCCTGTTGCCCCTCGACAGGCGGCGCACCCTCATGAAAACCCCGGTCACCGATCCGGCGTTCGTTAAATCAGCCCAGGGTTTGTTTACTGGCGACGGCACGCCGGTCACCGTGATTCGCGACAGCGCCGGTTTTGTTGGCCAACGGATCATCGCAATGATCGTTAACATTGGCTGTTCCGTTGCCCAGTCCGGGGCGGCGACGCCAGCGGATATTGATCGGGCCGTCACTCTGGGCCTCGGCTACCCGTTTGGCCCACTGGCCTTTGGCGATGCCCTGGGGCCGGACCGGATTTTGCAGATTTTAATCTCGATCTTCGAGATAACGGGCGATCCCCGCTACCGGCCGACGCTGTGGTTGCGCCGCCGGGCCTTGCTCGGGCTTTCCCTGCTGACCCCGGAAACTTAAGAGTTTGGCGGTTTATTTTTGCGGTCTATTGTACGGCCAGACACCGACCGCAAATAAACAATCCGGTTTGCATCCGGCGGATCCCACGGAATCCCTTAGATGAAAAAACAATTGACTGAACCAACGGCACGGAACCCATGAAAAATCGACCCACAATATCGGATCCCTATACCGATCCAAACACCTATCCGCCGGGCGTTGCCTTTTTGGATGATCAATATGTGCCGGTGGGCGCGGCGAAAATATCAGTTCTGGATAACGGTTTCCTTCATTCTGACGCAACCTACGATGTGGTACATGTGTGGCAAGGTGCGTTTTTCCGGCTCGACCTCCATCTTGATCGTTTTTTCCAGGGCATGGATAAACTCCACATGTCGATCCCCTACGAAAAACCTCAGGTGACAGAAATCCTGCACAACTGTGTGGCCGTGTCGGGATTAAAAAACGCCTATGTGGAATTTATCTGTACCCGCGGTACGTCACCGACCTTCAGTCGTGACCCGCGCGACGCCGTAAACCGGTTTATCGCCTTCGCAATTCCCTTTGCCTCCGTTGCCAGTCCCGAACAAATGGATCGCGGCCTGCACGTGGCGATCACCGACGTGGTTCGCATCCCGCCGCTATCCGTTGATCCGACGATTAAAAATTATCACTGGCTTGATCTGGTTCAGGGGTTGTACCAGGCCTATGAACGGGGTGCCGAAACGGCAATTTTGCTCGATACCAACGGAAATATCGCCGAGGGACCCGGGTTCAACATTTTTATGGTCAAGGATGGCACCGTTTTAACCCCGGATTACGGGGTACTCATGGGCATCACCCGGCAAACCATATTTGAACTCTGTCAATCTTTGCAGATCAACTGCTCTGCTCAAGGCATTTCACCACTGGAGCTTGGCGCAGCGGATGAAGTGTTCATTACCTCAACAGCAGGTGGGGTTATGCCGGTCACGAACCTCAACGGCAAGGCCATCGCCGCCGGCCAGGTGGGATCCCTGACCCGGCGGATCAAGGACCATTATTGGCGATTGCACGAACAGCAAACCGATAGATCCGTCGTTGACTATGGCCATGCTTCGGGTTTGTAAGGCATTGCCAGTATCCCTTTTAATTGCCATAGGAGTTCAGCAACTCGGAGACCTGTCTCAAATCGTTATCCACAGGTATAGGGCCAAATACGTTTGGTTTCCGGCGGCTTAAAGGCCCCGGCAGCCGTCCCGTAGGGCACAGAGATCGCCTTTTGACCCGCAGGTAAAACCAACAAGGAAGCAGACTCATAAGGTGCCTGAAGTCGATAAAATGCGGTTGGGTCCATGTAATAGCCGTCCTTTGGGGTCACAACGACACCGTCATTAGACCACTCGGGCAAATGGGAATAAAGGATGGCGAAATGCAAGGCGTCACGACGGATTTTCCGGCCCATTTTACCACTGTTACTGGTCTTGCCGATCTCGTCACCCATCTTGACTTTGGTACCGATAGCTAACGGCGACATCTGTAAAAGATGGGTGTATTGGGAATAGGTCCAAAACGCCAGCCCGGTTTGTTGCGGGGTGTGGCGCAGCATCACCTCGATGCCCTTGCGATTGCCATCGTTGCTGAACCTTCCAACGACGACACCTTCCGCGACAGCCCGAATGGCTGTACCCCTTGGCCGGGGGATGTCTATGCCTTTGTGAAGGGCGGCTTTACCGCGTTTGTGGGTATAATCGATGGCCCATTGTTCGCTGTCAATTTGCGGGCAGGTTGCGTCGCCCCCAAAATCTGGGGCGAGGCCGGTTTCGATCACCCCTCTGGCCCGTTGGATGGCGACATTTTCGCTACCACCACCGCCTCGATATTTACCGACCATTTTACGAATGTCATCATCGATCTGCGACGGTGGAACAAAGCCGTTTAAAGTTTCACAGTGCGAACAGGGATTTGAACCGGCCCGTGCAGACCCACTGCCCGCCTGACGTTTTCTGCCGCCGGACTTTCGTTTTTTGCCCCGTTCGCGTTGGCTGAGACGGAGCACCGGTTTTTGTAACTCAAACACGGAACCCCGTTCAGAGGTTTTGTTTAAGGCCGCCAGGAGGTTGTCAGAAATATCAGCATGGGCAACCCCGCTAACTCCATACAAAAGGGTCAACAAGACAGATGGAAATATAAGCAAACCGTGAAACATTTAAACCTACAAATTGATCCCAATTTCGCCGTTGGATGTTAGGCATTGGGCCGTGTCAGACGAGTGTAAACCTAATGGAACAAATTGTGAATATGGAACTCCGGACAGCGGGCTTTTCCGACGTGACGAACTGGACCGCATTTTTTTAATCCAAATGAAACATGGTTTTAAGGTGAACAATAACGGGGCCGCCGTTTTTTTCCCGCTGCATGATATCGGACATGTGTGCCCACCATTTTTGCATGACCGGGTGGTTCGGCAGATCATCCATTTTGTGATTGTTTGTACGCCACAGGACGGCAAACAAACTGTGGGTTTGTTCGTCCAAATAGATGGAATAGTCGCTTACCCCCGCAGCCTTTAACAGGCTCACCATCTCCGGCCAGATTTGATCGTGGCGTTTTTTATATTCATCGGCCTGACCGGGGTTGAGAAATAATTTAAAGGCGATTTTTTCCACTTTGGTTTCCTTCCAAGGATTTCCAGTTAACCCTTGTGATTTTTTTACCGTCGGGCCAGGGAAAAGATCTGGCTGGTCGGCCCCATGCCCGGGTATGCGGCCATCATTACCATTAAATCGACGACCTCTTCCGGTTCCTTGACCCATTCCGCCGGATTATTAAAGGGCGATTCGGTGTTTTCTTTGGTAACCCCATTAAGCGCCTGCAATGTACGGGTTGGCCCCGGGATAAATTCATTGACCGTTATGTTGTCGGCCATCAGTTCCTGTGCTGCGGTGTTTGCGAGCATCCTGGCACCGGCTTTGGCAGCACAATAGGAGGAATTATTTTCAGCCGCATAATGGGCCATGGCCGATCCGGTAAGAATTATACGGCCACCGCCGTTTTTACGCATCAGCGGAACAACCGATTTGATACCGTAAAATACCGAGTTCAAGTTGAGATCAATGGCCGCCTTCCATGCGTCAACGTCACTGTCTTCAATCGATGCCCGCTGCCAATTACCGCCGGCATTTAAAAAAGCCAAATCCAGGCCGCCAAAGCCTTTATCAATGGCATCTGCAAGGGCAAGCGACTGCGTCCAGCTCGTCACATCCGTCGTCACCGCCAGGCCACAGCCACCGACATCGACAATGGTCTGGACAACGCGATCAATTTGCTTCTGTGTTCGTGCTGCACAGACGACGTTGACACCGAGTTTTCCCAAGGCCAGGGCCAGGGCTGCGCCAATGCCGAGCCCGGCACCGGTGACCAAGGCCGTTTTGCCACGAAGATTGGCGTAGATATCAGATGTCATAGGGGGTCTCCGATGGATCGAATTTTGGGTTTATCAAAGCGGGAAAACAAGGCGAAACCCCGTATGCCCGAGCGATGAATTAAGTGTATTGGAAATGCGAGCGGCAATGCGATATCGATAACAGGATTTGCGGTGGCACATATAGGACCCCCCCTTTAAGATTTTGCGGGGAGGAGAGCCATTCAATTCGATGTCAGGAGATGGTGCCGTGTCTGCCGTCCACTCCCACACATTGCCAGCCATATTATATAATCCATAGGCATTTGGCAGATAGGCCCGGGCGGCGACAGGTCCGATTTCCAGGGGTTCGAGGTGCGGCGCATTGATCTGGCCAAAATGGCATTTTGGATCCCGGGCGGTCGGCTCGTCATTGCCCCAGGGATATTTCACATCACCCATTCCGCCGCGGGCCGCATGTTCCCATTGGATTTCCGTTGGCAACCGCCCGCCGGCCCACTGGGCATAGGCGGCAGCGTCGTTCCAACTGACATGGACCACCGGCAGTTGTTCAAAATTGGCGACGACCATCCCGGCTCCCTTTGGGTCGAGCCAATCCGCCGCCACCTTACACCACCAGGGCAAGGCTTTGACGTGGTTTTTCCGGGCCGTTTGATCAACCATGGCGTCGCGGAAAACAAAGGACCAACCACACCGTTCGGCCTCGGTTTTATAACCGGTTTGATAAACAAAAAGCGAAAACTGGTAATTGGTGACGGCCGATGCCGTCATTTCAAAAGGGGCGATTTCCATTTCACGTATGGGCCCCTCCCCGTCGCCGGGAAAAACCGGAAACTGAGTTCCCAAAAGGGCCGTGCCGCCGGGAATGCAAACCCGGTCAGGCCGGTGATCGGGTGTCAGCCCCTGCGTCGCCAAAACAGCCACTATCGGTCCGCCCAAATGGTATGTGGCTGGTGAATAGGATCATCAATGGACAAACGATCAACTTCCACACTTTCGAACCAGGTTTCCAGTTCGACCAAGAGTTTGTGGGCGATATCAGGGTACTGATCAGCGACGTTGTACTGTTCGCCGGGATCCACCGCCAGGTTATATAATTCCGGCGGTTCGGCGGCCGGATATTTGATATTAGGGATCGGCAGGAGTTCTGTAATCGACGTTGGGTCTTCCTTGTGTTTAACGTCAGCTTCGATGAAGGCTGCTGTTCGGGCCGCATCTTCGTCGGAAACAAATAGGTCCGGGTTTTGATAATAACGGGTGCCGGTTATCATTGGTCGAATCAGTTTCCAGTCGCCTTCCCGTACGGCGGCATTGGTCGAAACGCTGGGATAATAAAAATTCCATTGCCAGAAACGCCGTGGTGGCTGGTCTAATTTTTCACCGCGCAACTGATCAGACAGGTCGAAACCATCCAGGGTATTGGTTCCCACAAGATCAATCTTACACATTGCCGCCAAGGTCGGAAGCCAATCGGTGAAGTGGGCCAGGTCGTGATTGCTGACATTTGCCGGCAGATGGGCCGGATGGCGCAGGATCATCGGAACCCGGATCCCGCCTTCATATACCCAGCCTTTGGAGCCCTTGAGACCGGCGTTAAAACGTTCGTTAAAGGTATTTTCGCCTTCGTCGAGCATAAACGGTGGATTAAAAAACGCCGGTCCGTTGTCGCTGGTAAACATGACAATCGTGTCTTCCGCCAAACCCCGATTATCCAGACAATCCAGGACTTCACCGATCCCCAGGTCCATGGCTTCAATCATTGCATAGGTCGTTGCCGTTATTCGGTCGTGACCCTGTTCCCGGTAAAAATCGATCAGGCCTTGCGGTGCCTGGAACGGGGAATGTGGTGCGCTGTAGGTCAGCATCAGGAAAAACGGATGGGTTTGGTGGCGGTCGATAAAACGGCAGGCGTGGTCCGTTAAAACATCGGTCAGATATTGGCCGGTGCCTTTGTTGATGGTCCCGTTGGTCTGCAAATGCCATTGGTAATAGTCCGACCAACCGCCACAAAAACCGGCAAATTCATCGAACCCACGGGCGTTGGGCTCGAACCGTGCATCCAAGGCCCCATTATGCCACTTGCCAACCAAGCCCGTGGCATAACCGGCCGACTTAAACATATCGGCCATGGTCACTTCACGTAGCGCGATGCGATCAAGGCCATAAATTTCAAATTGCCCAACCGCCCCGGTACGGTGTGGATACCGACCGGTCAAAAGCGCGGCGCGAGCCGGTGAACAAATGGGCGATCCCGAATAATGTTGCTGCATGCAAACACCTTCGGCAACCAATCTATCCAGGTTGGGGGTCCTGACACGGCCTTCACTAAAAACCCCCAAATCGCCATATCCCATGTCGTCGGCGACAATCATCAGAACATTTGTTTTTTTACCCACCGGCTCGCTCCTCAGTCAGGTTGCATTAACGTGACAACAACCGTTTGATGGACTTATCAGCCGCAGCCAGAGCCGACGGAATATCGCCGCCTTTGACAATTTTTTGCATTTCAGGTGCCAGTTTACTCATCACTGCATAGAACTTGGGGCTTTTCCACGGATTGTCATGGGTATAGGCCAGGGACTCGATGAATATCTGACTGTAAGCGTCGGCACCGACAGCGCCTTTTTTCAGCAACGGCATACTCGATGTGGGAATTTGACCGTTGATATCGAAATACATGGATGTATTGCTCTCATCAAAAATCAGCATATCAAGGAATTCCGCCGTCAGTTTTTTGTTTTTGGATTTCGACGACATGGTGATCTCATGGGGATTGCCGATGGTGCGGCGTTTTCCATTTGGTGCCATTGGCATGGGCGCAACCCATACATCGCCATCGGCGGTTACGGTAAGTTTTTTACCGGACATGTTTTCGACAAGCCCGCGCCCCCAGGGCCCCTCAAAGATCACACCGGCACGGCCGGCGGCAAAGGTGTTGCGGGATTCCGCATGGCCATGACCAACGGCTGTACAACCCGCGTTGGTAATATCCTGCATCCACTTAAAGGCCGCCTGATTTTCCGGCGTGTTCAACTTAACATTTCCATCTTGTTGAATATCACCACCGTGGCCATACATAATCGGGATTGACCATTGAGCCGAGTTCGGATTTTGCGATGTGCGCAAGGCTGCGCCATATATCTTGGCACCGTCCTTGTCCGGCAAAGCGCAGATCTTCATGATCAGATCTTTAAGTTCTGGCCAGGTCTGCGGATATGTATCCGGGTCCAGTCCCGCTTGTTTCATCAGGTTGCGGTTATAGTGCGGGTGAATGGGTCCCGGCACCCAGGGAAGGGCATAAAGTTTGCCATCAACCGAAACGGATTCCCGTAAGGCCTTGGGGATTGAATCAAGTTTTTCTTTACTGAAATAACCATCCAGGGGCTCGAGACCACCAATTCCCTGGACCGCCGGCACCCAACCGGCAATCAAATGAATGGCATCGGCGGGATTGCCGGCCATGGTTGTCACCGTTGCCTGATTAAGGGCTTTATCAAAAGCCGTATCGACGATCTTCAGATCGGCACCGGTTTTTGCCTTAAACTTATCTTTGATCTGAAGAATCAGATCGGCATTTTTGTCATAGGTCCCCAACCAACCCGAATAGGTTATCGTTTCCGCAGCTCCTGCAGGAAGCGCCGTCAGCAGAACGCCAGCCGCCAATGCATACTTAATGGATTTGGTAGTTAACATTGTCTTCTCCTTGTTTCCGTCGTTTCTAGGTTCAGTGGTTTCTTGGTAATGTCGTTTCTTGATTGATTATTATTTCAGTGCGCCGGCCGTCATGCCTTTTAGAATTGACTTCTGCATCACCATAAACAACAGGAACACGGGCAGGGTTACCATTACAGCCAGGGCCATCATTTCTGACCAATCGCCTTCAAATTCGCCGAGGAAAGCCAAGGTGATCCCGGCCGGCAAGGTCCGGACCTCCAGCGAACTGACAAAGGTCAGGCCCATCAAAAGTTCGTTCCACGAGGTGACAAAGACAAAAATCCCGGACGCCGCCAGACCCGGACGGACCATGGGCAATACGATATGCATGAGCACCGCGAACGGCGAGGCCCCGTCAAGCAAAGCCGCTTCTTCCATATCCGTTGGGATCTGATCGATAAAATTGGTCATCAACCAAACCGACAGGGGCAAACCCATGGCCGTGTTGCCCAAAATTAACGCCCAATAAGTGTCGAGGATGCCGAGTTGGTTAAAGGTCGAATACATGGTGATCATCAGCATGGGGACAGGGAATGCCATGGACGCCAAAAAAAACAGCAAAAGTGCGCTTTTGAAACGAAAGTAAAATCGCGATATGGCATAGGCACACAAAGATCCGGCAAAGGTCGACAGAATTGCCGCCGCACCGCTTACAATCAGGCTGTTTTGGAACAATTGGATCAGCCGGGTATCAAACTGGTTTACATAGTTTTTGAAGGTAAATTCGTGCGGCCACATTTCCGGCGGAACGACAAACAGCGCTTCAATGGGTTTAAAAGACGTCACCACCAGCCAGTAAATTGGCAGCAGCAAAAAAGCAAAGGCACTGATGGCGAGGGTATAGGCCGCCAGGGCATTTATTTTGCGGTAATTGAAGACGGCTGATGAGGGTTTGGTACTCACTATACGTGCTCTTTGCGTATGCCATAGCGTAAAACCAGCCAGGCAATGGAAATTAAAAACAGCAGCCAGATGGTCCCGGCCGCAGAGGCCAGGGCAAAATCCCAGTTTTCAAAGGCCAGTTGATAGGTAAAGAGGCTCAATACCATGGTTGCATTGATCGGCCCTCCCTGGGTGAGCAATAACGGCAACGTCATTTCCTGGAAAAACCGAACGGAATCGAGAAGCAGGGCGACCATCAAAACGTTGCGGATCATCGGGATGATAATATGGCCAATGCGGTTCAAAAACCGTGCCCCATCCAGTTCCGACGCTTCAATAATTTCCGTTGATATGGACTGCAGCCCAGCCAGGGCGATGACCATCAAAAAAGGAATAGAGCGCCACGTGAAACCGGCGATCATCACCCATTGCGCCCCGGTTTCATGGAACAGAATATCCATATTGCTTTCGGTGATACCGGACGCCGTCATCAGGTAATTGACCAGACCGTATTCCTTGTTGAACATCCAGCCCCAAAGAATGGTGATGCAGATCCACGGCACGACCCAGACCTGGAAAACCAGAGCCCGAAACAGCGGTGCGAACCTTTTGACGCCGAAATGAAGCAGCAGGGCGATCAAAAATCCCATGATCACGGCCAGGGCGGAAGAGACAAAAACAATGTAACTGGTATTAAATATGGAGGCGTAATAAACCTCATCCTCAAACAGATAGGTATAATTTTCGAAACCGACGAACTTATGTGCGCCTTGGCGCAGGGGACTGGCATCGGTAAAACTGAGATAAATGCCGTTAAGCACCGGATACAGGATCAAAAACCCGACAACCAACGCCGCCGGCAGGACCAATACTGCGAAAAACCACGGGTCCTTTTTAACGCGATATAACATTCATTCCTCCCAAATGCTGGAAATCGCGAGTTTTGCATGCATGCCACCATCTACCAGCAAATCCGCGCCGGTAATAAAGGAAGCTTCTTCGCTTAACAGGAACCGAATGGCCTGGGCGACGTCACGGGGGTCACCGATGCGGCCACAGGGATGTTGCCGTCCCGCCCGGCGCTTGAGTTCTGCCAGTTCGGTGTTTGGCGCTTTTTTTTGCCAGCCGCGGGTTAACATCGGCGTCTCAATGGCACCAGGAGATACCATATTTATGCGAATGCCAAATTCCGCCAGATCAAGCGCCAGGGCTCGGGTGGCACCAATCAGCGCGGTTTTGGACGTGACATAATCGGCACGACCCGACGTGGTCACATGACCGTGCACGGATCCCACATTAACAACAGCCGCATTGGCGGCATCGCGTAACAGGGACAAACCTTCCGAAAGCGCAATAAAAACCGACGACACATTAATATCCAGGACCCGCCGGAATTCCCTTATGGAAAAGTCTTGCAGATCACAAAAACTATCGATCCCGGCGTTGTTAACCAAATAATTCAACCGGCCATATTGTTTTGTCAGTGCCGCAAATAACTTTTTCATGTCGGCCTGCGACGAAACATCTGCCTCAAAACAGGTGATATTTTTATAACCTGCGGCCTCGATGCGCCCCTCTGCCGCATCCAGTGTTGTGCCCAGGCGATTGCAAATGGCCACGTTTGTTCCCGCCGACGCCAGCGCACAGGCCGTTGCCCAGCCGATCCCCCCGGCCCCGCCTGTTACCAAAGCCGTTTTACCTTCAAATTGGTTTGTATTTAACAGGCTCATCCGTTCAGCCGCTCCCCGGTTGCCATATCGAACAGCAAAATTCCCTCCGTGACCACGGACAGGCGGATTTTATCTTTTTGTTTAGGCGCCGCCTGACGAACCACCTGACAGGCGATTTCCTGGCCGGCAAAATCAGAAAATACAAAGGTTTCAACACCGGTCGGTTCGATGACTTTTACGGTCGCCTTTATCGGCCCGTTATCTGGATCGACCTGCAAATGATGCGGTCGTACCCCGAGGAATACGGCCGCATCATGCAGGGAGGAAGCGAATTCCGGCAGGGGGATCAAACTGCCATCAACCAGACGGACGGCCGAAGTCCCCTGATTGGCAATGACACGGCCCTCAAACAAATTAATGGAAGGTGCCCCTAAAAACGTTGCGACAAAAATATTAGCCGGATTATCGAATAGCTCGAGGGGAGGCCCGGCTTGTTCGATCACCCCATTGTTCATGATGACGATTCGATCGGCCATGGTCATGGCTTCGATTTGGTCGTGGGTTACATAAACCGATGTGGCCCCAATACGCTGATGCAGATCACGAATTTCCGTGCGCATTTGAACCCGCAATTTCGCATCCAGATTAGACAAGGGTTCATCAAAAAGAAAAACGCCCGGGTCACGGACCATGGCCCGGCCCATGGCCACCCGCTGGCGCTGGCCGCCCGACAACTGACCCGGGCGGCGTCCCAACAAAACATCCAGACCCAGGGTTTCTGCAACTTTTTGTACACGGGTATCAATTTCATCTTTTTTATATTTGTGCATTTTGAGGCTGAAACTTAGGTTTTCTTTGACGGTTTTGTGGGGGTAAAGGGCATAACTTTGAAAAACCATGGCCAGATTACGATCGCGCGGGCGCAGATCGTTAACAATTTCGCCCCCCAGTTCAATGGTCCCGGCCTGCACTTCTTCGAGGCCGGCGATCATCCGCAGCAGCGTTGATTTTCCACATCCCGAAGGTCCAACCAGGACGCAAAATTCCTGGTCGGCAATTGTCAGGTTGATATCTTTCAGGACTTTAACCGGGCCAAAGGCCTTTGACAGATTTGTAAGGGTAATGGCGGCCATCGGTTTTCAGCGTCCTCGCCTGCGGGGCATTATATCTTTTGACTTTTTATTTTAAGTGCTATTATTTATATATAAAACTGATTTCATATATGATTAATTTTGAATGAATTTGTCAACCTATTTTTTAATTACCAACGCTGCTCGCTATTGGTCCTGGCCTGATGTAAATGACAACCACAGTCCGTTCGCGTGAAAGAAAGGTGCCGCCCGTGGCCAAAAAATCCAAATATTCTGCTCCCGCTTTGGAAAAAGGCCTTGATATCATTGAGTATCTTTCCGGGCGCGAGCGCGGCGAAAACCTCACATCCATCGCCTCGGGCATTGGCAAATCAAACAACGAAATTTTTCGCATGGTGTCGGTCCTGGAGGATCGCGGTTTCGTCGGACGCATTGCAGATACCGACAATTTTCTGCTGACCGATAAACTTTTTCATTTGGGACTGAACCGGCCTAAGAAAAAAAATCTGATGGCAATTGCCATTCCTGCCATGGAAGAGTTTGCCCGCGAATGTTTAAATGCCTGCCACCTCTCGGTAAAATCCGGCAATGAAGTGGTTGTTATTTCCCGGGTAGAATCGCCGGTTAACGTCGGCATCGCTGTCCGCGTCGGCCATCACTTGCCGTTGGTGCATGCCCCATCGGGCCGTTGCATTACCGCCTTTTCCCGCCCCGATGAGATTAAGTCGACCCTGGCGGCAGTAAAAAAATCCGATGGTGCTGAACTGGCAAATGAGTTCCACAAGGCCATCAAGGAAATTCAAACACTGGGTTACAGCATCATGAAAGATGGCTTTTCCATTGGTGTAACGGGCCTTTCCGCACCCGTCCTCGATCTGGAGCGCGGCGATTGTATTGCAGCAATCACCTCGCCGGTTTTGCATTACGTACATCTTAAAAATACCGACTTGAAAAAAATCGCCGCCCGCCTTCGTCATCATGCAGACAGGATTTCCAGGCAATATAGCAACCGCAGACGTGAACCGATCGAGGACTAATATGCCAAACAAAACCCCCGCCAACACCATCCTCATTATGGCCGACCAGATGAAAGCAACGGCGTCGCATCTGTACAGCCAGTACGGCATTCGAACGCCCGGCCTTGAGCGGATGGCGAAATTGGGAGTGCGCTACGAAAACGCAACAACACCGCATCCGCTTTGTGTACCGGCGCGGGTCGCCATGTGGACGGCCCAGAACCCGCACCGCACCGGCAGTACCGTCAACAAAACACCCATGCCCTCCGGCATCCCCCATGCCGCACACTGGTGGAAAGCGGCCGGTTATGAATTGGCCTTATTGGGCAAGAACCACTGCTTTTGCGAACAATCCGATTACGACCTGTTTGATGTCTGGTGCGAAATTGAGCACTACGGTTTTAAGGACAATTTGGCCCATTACGGGTTTAAGGAAGGTGCCGACGTGGCGCAATCACCGAAGGGAATGGCCTGGGTGGAGGACGCGGATAAAGTAACCGCCGCCCATGCGGTTCGCAATGCCATGCCGCCACCCACGGGCGGCGCTTCAACCTATGCGGCAACGAATTTTGAGGACCGCCATTACAGCACCGGACTGCTGTCCAACCAGGCCGACGCTTATATTCGGCAATCCCATCGCAAACCATTTGTGCTCTGGTTGTCCCTGCCCGACCCCCACGTTCCTTATGAGACACCCAAACATTATTTTGACGAAGCGCGTGCACAGAATATTGAATTGCCGCCACCCGGTCCGGTTCTCGGCGATGACATGCCCATGCGAAACCGGATTTTAAGCCAGATCATGCGGTGGCCGGACGAACATATTGATAAC
Source organism: Rhodospirillales bacterium (assembly GCA_021775095.1). GTDB lineage: Bacteria > Pseudomonadota > Alphaproteobacteria > Rhodospirillales > Casp-alpha2 > JABMNT01. Next base: position 81,847 of record JAJFII010000031.1, on the reverse strand, counting down.
CTAAAAGACATCGTAACGGCTTACCACGCGAACGTGCTGCATATCGACAGGCTCATCAACCGCCTGCTCGATACCCTGGAAGAAACCCATCAGCTGGAAAATACCCTCCTGGTTTTTTGTTCCGACCACGGCGACTTTGCCGGCGAACATCAAATGGCGGCGAAAGGCGGCGTGTTATATGATTGCCTGGTGCGTATTCCGATGATTGTTGTTGCCCCCAACCAACTGCCAAAGGGCCATGTGGTTTCATCGCCCGTAAGCCTATTGGATATCGTGCCCACGCTTTTCCAGCTGCAGGGACTGAACCTGCCCGCGGGTCTTGACGGACAACCCCTGCAACCCTGCCCCGGAGCCAGGGATCAGGACTATGGATTTTCTTTGTATGGTGCCAAAGGACCGGCATTTACCATGGAGGCTCTGAACAAAACGGATCCACCGTCCGGCCATAAGGCGTTATTTAAAACCGTTAAATACCGCGAACCAGAGGGCGACCGTTCGATGATCAGAACTGCAGAATGGAAACTGGTTCACGATCCCATGGGAGATCTGGATGAACTTTATCACCTAACCACCGATCCCTTCGAACACAAAAACCTAGCCTATCAGCCACATCATTCGGCCCTTAAAAAACAACTAATGGCGGAACTCTATCAATGGCGACAATGGGAATAGCACAATTGTTTTACAGCCGTTTCCCTGGTGAAAAAGGCTGAAATTGGGCTGTTGGTAACATCGATTTGGTGCCGCTGCCGCCAATTTGCCGGATGATGCTGAGCCCGTTGATTACGATTTATGACTAAATTCTTCGACCAGTTTGGTGACCGCCGTAAATTCTTCTTTGCCCATCCCCCGTTCAGATGCCAGCTCGAACAGACGCACGGTTTCGGCCAGCATGGGCCCGATAAACTGCTGATCGCGCATGATCGATTGCAACAACTGTGTATCCTTGGCAGCAATTTGCAAAGGGCCGGTGCCGGACTTTTGACCGGAAACCAGATCTTCCGCATAAAGCTCAAAATATTTCGACCAGCCCATCACTTTGGCTTTTTTCACCAGGTCGACAAATTGTTTTGTATCGCCACCAGCACTGCTGCACAAAGTAAGGATTTCGGCCGTCAGAAGGGCATATCCATAACCCAGACTGTTTTGCAAAACCTTCATCAAACTCGCCGAACCACTGCCTCCCACATATTGGTAGCCACGGCCCATGGCCAACAGGTAGGGCGTGACCAGATCGGTTTTCTGTTGATTACCGGACAGGGCAAAAAAAGCATTGCCGGCGTCAACATCCCCGGCACCGCCAAAAACCGGACACTCGAAATGGTCACCCTTTTTAGCCGCTCGCAGGCCATGAATTTTTTTCGCCAGTTCCGGTGTCACCGTCGAAATTTCACAAGAAATCAAATCGGTCGGGCCGTTTGTTAGGATCCCCTCCGCTTCGCAATAGACCTCGATGATTGTGGTTTCGTTTGGTAAACAGGTGAACACAACATTTGCCCGCTGCGCCAAATCGCTAATTGATAATGCAACGGAGACATTGGCCAATTCGGCCACGTCCACAAGGGCATCCGGGTTTTTGTCAAACACCACCACTTTAAATCCCGCCCGCACCAGCCGGAGGGCCAGAGGACGCCCGATTTGACCAAGCCCGATGAACCCAAGAACCCTATCGGTTGTTTTCATTGCCATCCCCTTTTCGAATAAACCCGTTTGTTATGATATGAAGGCCTTAAACAGTATCGTTGGCATATTTAATTTGTCACGTTATCAATTGACGATTGCAACGCCGGTTTTTTGCAACGGGGCACACCGGAATTGAGGAACAATAAATGATGCCATCTGACGTGTTTGACTATATTGTCGTTGGTGCCGGGTCTGCAGGATGTGCGCTGGCATCGCGGCTCGCCGAGAACGGGAAAAACACCGTTCTTCTGCTGGAAGCGGGTGCCGCCCGACACAATGATTTTTGGGTGACGACACCCATTGGCATTGGCAAAATCCTGAGCGACGACGGTTATATCTGGCCGTCAAAAACCTGTGCCCAAGCCGGTCTGGCTGGTCAGGAAATCTATTGGCCGCACGGCAAACTGATCGGCGGCTCCAGCTCCGTCAATGGCATGTTGCATGTCCGCGGTGATCCGGCAGAATACGATCAATGGCGACAGTTGGGCAATCACGGATGGGGTTATGAGGACCTGCTGCCCTATTTCAAAAAACTCGAATGTGTCGATCCCAGCGACCGGGGTCTGCGCGGCGACCAGGGCCCTATCAAAGTCACCGATCTATCGAAAACCCCTGATCCCCTGTCTGAGGCTTTCATCAACGCCTGTCAGGATCGGGGAATACCGGAAAATACCGACTATAACGGTGCCACCTATGAAGGCGTTGGATATCTGCAAATGTCCGCCTACAAAGGCCGTCGCTGCGGAACCGCAGCAGGCTATTTATCCTCGCCTCCCAAAAATCTGACCGTGAGATCAAACGCCCATGTCCTGCGCCTGCTTTTTGACGGTCAACGGGCCCGGGGGGTGGAATTCAAACGCCAAAACCGGATCGAGCAGGTCTCCGTCCGGGCGGAAATTCTGCTCAGCGCCGGACCGATCAAATCGCCACAATTGCTCGAGCTTTCGGGCATTGGCGGTGCCGACCGGCTCAACGCCCTGGGGATCCCGGTCCTCTACAATGCACCGCAAGTGGGTGAAAACCTGATCGATCATCTGCAGTCGCGTTTGAATTTTCAATGCACACAACCCATTACCCTGAACGACGTCCTCAACAGTCGGTTGCGAACCCTGGCCATGGGCGTGAATTATTTACTGACGCGCCGGGGATTTATGGCGACCAGCGGTGCCAGTGTTCATGCCCTCGCCCGCACGACGCCATCCGACGCCAGACCAACCGCCAAAATCCAATTGCATCACTTAAGCGCCAAGGACCGCTATTCGGTTAAAAGTGGCCAGGGGCTGGATGCCCATTCGGGATTTTCCATCGGTTTTTTTCAACTCAGGCCACAATCGCGTGGTTCCATCCATGTCGAGGTAGCAGACGCCGAAGTGGAGCCTAAGATTGATCCGGCTTATCTGACAGCCGAGGAAGATGTCCGTACCGCGGTAAATGCTTTCAAGCTGGCGCGACAGATAAGTGACAGCCCGGCCCTGTCACCATTTATTGTTGCCGAGACCCTGCCGGGAATTGCCGTTAATTCCGAAGAAGAAATCCTCGCCTATATCAAAACCTCAGGGCAAACCTCGTGGCACCCCATTGGCACCTGCCGAATGGGAACGGACCCGACTTCGGTGGTTACCCCGGATCTCCGGGTGCGTGGTGTTGAGGGCCTGCGAGTCATTGATTCTTCCATCATGCCAACAATGGCCTCGTCCAATACAAATGTTCCAGCGATCATGATTGGTGAAAAAGGCGCAGACCTCGTTATGGGGTAAGCGTAGGCCTGCATATCCCTCTTCTCAAAATAACATGCCGATTAATCATGCAGGATTCGGAGGTGGGGCGACACTGTCGAATGGTCTGTAAGCGCGAGGCCGCAGGACCGTTACCCCCCACCCCGACCCTCCCCCACACGGGGGGAGGGAGAAACGATTGGGATTTCTGCGACCACGGCAAGCTCCGGCGCAGTTCATCCCATTAGGGCATAATCCATCAACACGCTTGACCGCAAAGATTTTATATGTGAAATTTACTTTGTATATAAAATTATTCAAGCCATAAAGGCAGCATCACTTAAGATCAAAACCACTGACTTTTTCAGGTGAAACCAATTCACATGTGCACCGGTGGATAACCAACTGAAGGGAGTGAAAAATGACTATGAAAAACATTTCAAGTCGGCTGTGGCGTCCGTGCCGGTACGTGGCCTTTGCCGCCATCGCGTTAACACTGGCAATAATTCCCTGGGGCGCAACAGCATTGGCGCAGAATAACGACCGCGTGGTCGCCGTTGTAACGCCACCGGGTGCAGAGACCAATCGCTCCTGGGCGGCGACCAGTCTGTGGCAATCTCTCGGGCAAAGCCTGGAGGGGCTTTTGGAGCATGACCCGATAACGGGTGAGTACAACGGCGATGGGCTCGCTACTTCATGGGAGCACAATGACGATTTCACGGTGTGGACCTTTCATCTGCGAAAAGGCGTTCAGTTCCACTTCGGCTATGGCGAGTTTACGGCAGACGACGTTGTCCACAGCTACAACCTGAGCGTCAGCGATGCGTCAGTGATTCCGGGTGTGGATCAATTGCGCGGTGCGGAAGTGGAGGCGCTCGACACGTACACGGTGCGCTTTAGCTACGCGAAGCCGCGCACCAATCTGCTGTATCTGCATGGTGGACACTCTATCATGCTGATCTACAGCAAGAAGCAGTTCGACGAAGAGGGCCTGGAAGGTTACGACCGCCGCTTTGCCGGCACAGGACATTATCAGTTCGTCTCACGCGAGCCCGGCCGGGTTCTGTATGAGCGCGTCGACGACCACTACTCGGGTATGGTCCCGGACTTCAAGGAGCTGGAAGTACGCTTCGTGACAGAACCCGCCACCAAGCTGGCGATGTTGCTCGCTGGAGAGGCTCATATTGCCGATCTCTCGCGCGAACTGATGCCCGATGCTCTGAGCGCCGGGATGAAGACGGTGCAGTCCACGCTGCCATCGATCCAGACCGACCTGGTCTTCAATGGGTTGTACTGTGAATCCCATGACGATCGCTGCCGCAAGGATCTGCCCTGGTACGATGTGCGTATCCGCGAGGCAATAAATCGCGCGATCAATCGCGAGGAAATGCTTACGGTGCTGTTCCCCAGCGGTGGTTATGACCTGCATGCCCGCTACACGATGGTAAAAGGCAATGAAGGTTATGACCCCACTCTGGAAGCCCGCTTCCCGGCCGAGTACGGATACGATCTCGAGAAGGTTAAGCAGTTGCTGCAGGACGCAAACTATCCGGATGGGTTCAAAGACCCGACCATTCCGATCATAATTACGCCGATGTCCGCCATGCCTGAAGTCCCGTTGCAGCAGGAGATGGTGTATCAGTATCTGATCCAAGCCGGATTCAAGGCAAAAATCGTCGAGTTGGACTATGCCCGTGTACGGGCGATGGGCCGCGAGCGCGAGTTGTACATGATCAACCCTGGCCGCAACTCACCGCCACGGCCGACCGAGGTGGCGTTTCGCGCGTTTTACACCAATCCAGGCGGCGGCCTGCAGGGTTGGGAGGACGATTGGACGGCATCCCACATCGAAACCCTGATCAGCACGGTCGATCCCGTGTTACGCGACCAGCAGGCGCGCGAGCTACAGAACTACCTGTTTGAACAGTACGTCGATATTCCGCTGTTTGACGGCTATACCCAAGTGGCGATCAATCCCAAAGTCGTGTCGGGCTGGGCCTTCCCAGGCGTCACCTCGGCAGGGTATGGCCACTGGCATCTGATCCAGGCTGCAAACTGAGATGGTGTTAGACGATTGCCATCAGTGAGGCGGCGGTGTTGATTCGCCGCCCCACCGCATGAGCACAGAAGTCGGTGTCGTACTATAATGCAACGTTATCTGGTATATCGAGTTGTGCAGAGCCTTGTCACGCTGCTGGCAATCAGCGTGATCATTTTCGGCTTGTCCCGCCTGAGCGGTAACCCGGTGGATGCGCTTCTGCCCGACAATGCGACCCCGCAAGAGGCGGCGGTGGTGATGCACGAATGGGGGCTCGACCGGCCGCTGCACGTGCAGTATCTGGCCTTCATTAGAAATGCCCTTCGCGGCAATCTGGGCGATTCGCTCAAATGGCCCGGGGAAACGGCGCTGGGCATGGTCTGGCAGCGGCTCCCTGCCACCTTGCAGCTGGGCGGGTTCGCTATCATCATCAGCACCCTGATCGCGATTCCTATCGGGGTTCTGGCGGCCGTTAACAAGGGCAGACTGTTTGATAGTTTTGGTAAGATGGTTGCGCTGCTCGGACAGGCGGTGCCACCGTTCTGGTTGGGAATCGTGCTGATCTGGACTTTTTCTGTTCATTGGAACGTATTTCCGACTTCAGGTCGCGGCGGGTTTGAGCACATGGTGTTACCGGCCATCGCCATGGGCTGGTATCAAGTGGCAGCTCTGATGCGGTTGACCCGCTCGTCCACGTTGGAAGTGCTGGACAACGAATACATCAAGCTGGCGCGGCTCAAGGGCGTTCCGGAATGGCGCGTGATATGGGTGCACGCTCTGCGTAACGCCGCGATTGCGCCACTGACCTACTTCGGTGTCATTATTGGCTACATATTCACAGGCTCGGTGGTGATCGAAACGGTGTTTGCTTGGCCCGGCACCGGCCTGCTGGCGATTGAAGCGATCCGTGCCAGAGACTACCCGGTGGTGCAAGCCGTGGTGCTGACCTTCGCCGTGGTATTCATCATCGCAAATCTGATTGTAGACATATTGTATGCATTCGTAGATCCCCGAATTAGGTACAATGACAATGAACAATCCACCCCCTGAGGACACGCCAGCGGAGTCTCTGGGCGTCCCTGCCCCGCCTCATTTGCTACGTCGTATCTGGCTGAACCTACGGAGCTACCCGCTGTTATCTGTATTTGTCCTGCTGGTGCTGCTGGTAATTCCTGCACTAACCGCAGATTGGCTGGCACCACACGACCCCACACAGGGCGTTATTATGGACAGGCGGCTGCCGCCTGTGTTTTTCGGTGGCACGTGGGAATACCCACTGGGTACGGACCGGCTTGGCCGGGATATCTTGAGCCGCATAATGTACGGAGCCAGAGTATCCCTTTCAATTTCGTTGGTGGGCATTTTCGTCGGCGGCCTGCTTGGCGTTACGCTGGGCTTGCTGGCAGGCTACTTCAGGGGTTGGATCGACACAATTATTATGCGCCTGGTCGAAATTTCGCTTGCCCTGCCCGCCATTCTGCTGGCGCTGGTATTGGCGGCGGCAAGCGGACCTAGCTTCCAAACAATTATCATCGTCGTGGCTTTCGTGTTGTGGGCTCTTTATGCGCGCCAGGTGCGCGGCGAGGTTCTGAGTATTCGCGAACGCGATTACGTGGCCCGTGCCCGGGTCGCCGGTGCCTCGCATTTCCGGATCATGGTGCGCCACATTCTTCCGAACGTCGCCAACACGATCATTGTGCTGGCGACTTTGCAGGTCGGCTCCGTCATCATCCTGGAAGCCGCCCTAAGTTTTCTCGGGCTCGGCATTCCGCGCCCGACACCGGCCTGGGGAATGATGGTTGCGGACGGCCGGCAGTTGATTGTAAGTGCGTGGTGGATTTCTTTCTTTCCGGGATTGGCTATTACCTTGACGGTTTTTTCGCTCAACTTGCTGGGCGATTGGTTACGTGATCGCCTGGACCCCAAGTTGGAAATAGTCTGATGGCCAAAATCATCGGTGAAACCATCCTGCAGGTAGAGAATCTGCAAACTGAGTTGCACACGAATATAGGAGTGCAGCGTCCGGTTGACGGTGTTTCGTTATCGCTCCGTCAGGGTGAGACACTTGGAATCGTCGGTGAGTCCGGGTGCGGCAAGTCGATGACCGCGCTGAGCATTCTGGGGGTCGTGCCCAAGCCGGCAGCCCAGGTCGTCGGTGGACGGGTGATGTTCAACGGACAGGACTTACGAACATTTAGCGAGCAGCAGATGCGCCGTATTCGCGGCGGCAGCATCTCCATGGTCCTGCAGGATCCGCAAACCTCGCTCAATCCGGTTTACACGATCGGCGGCCAGGTAACCGAAGCGATTGCCTTACATCGCGATGTACCTCGCCGCTCACTGATGAGCCACGCCATTGACGCCTTACGCCAAGTCCGCGTGGCCGCACCGGAGCAGCGGGTCAAGGACTATCCCCACCAGATGAGTGGCGGCATGAAACAGCGCGTGTCGGGAGCCATCGCAATCTCGTGCGATCCACACGTGCTGATCGCGGACGAACCGACAACCGCGTTGGATGTCACGATACAGTCTCAATACCTGCGCCTGCTGCGCGAAATTCAGGAGAAGACGGGGCTGTCCATCATTTTTATCACCCATGATTTTGGCATCATTGCCAACATGTGCGACACCGTTGCCGTCATGTACGCGGGCCGCGTGGTCGAGTCAGGACCCGTCCGGGCCATCTTCGACGAACCAAGACATCCCTATACGCGGGCATTGCTTAACTCGGTGCCGACCATGGACCGCCACGTGAAGCGTCTCTACTCCATCCCGGGTCAGCCGCCAGCTCTTTGGGATCGTCCGGCCGGATGCTGGTACCGCAACCGTTGCCCCTTCGCAGAGCCCCGGTGCGAGACCCAGTATCCACCTGCCATTGCGGCGAAAAATACGGCTGGGAGCAACCACGTTGCCAACTGCTGGAAATTGGAGGATTCCACATGGATAACACCGAAATCCTGAGGTTTGAAGGGGTCAAGAAACATTTCCCGATCACCAAGGGCGTGATATTTTCCCGGCAAGCAGGGCAAGTGCATGCGGTTGACGGGATTGATTTGGCCCTGGCACATGGCCAGACATTGGCGCTGGTCGGTGAATCCGGTTGCGGCAAGACGACGACCGCCAGGCTGGCGCTTCGCCTGGAGACACCGACCGATGGCCGGGTGATGGTCGATGGTGAAGACGTCCATCAATTGCAAGGAGCGGCGTTGAAGCGGTACCGAACCCGAGTGCAAGCGGTTTTCCAGGATCCTTGGAGCTCGCTCAATCCTCGTATGCGGGTGCGCGACATCGTTGCTGAAACGTTGCGCGTCAACTTCAGTCTGTCGCGAAGCGAAATCGAACAACGGGTCGCGAAGGTGCTGCTTGACGTTGGCTTAAAACCCGAGCAAGCCCTGAACTATCCGCATGAATTCAGCGGTGGTCAGCGGCAACGGGTTGCCATTGCCAGTGCGCTGATTTCCAATCCTAAGATGCTGATTCTGGACGAACCCGTGTCAGCACTTGACGTGTCCATCCGCTCGCAAATCATGAATCTGTTGCAGGACCTGCAGCAACAATACGGCATGACCTACCTGTTAGTGGCTCATGATCTGGGCACGACCCGGTACATGGCGGACTGGTTGGCTGTTATGTACTTGGGCCGCATCGTTGAATATGCAACGGTCGACTCGCTGTTCAAGGAACCCCGCAATCCGTATACAAAAGCGCTCTTTTCGGCCGCATTGCCGGACCATCCGGACAAACGTCGCGAAGAAATTATTTTGACCGGAGAGGTACCCTCGCCGATTGACCCGCCCAGTGGATGCTCCTTTCACCCGCGCTGTCCGCTCAAGGCCGGCTCGATTTGTGAGCAGGTTGAGCCTAAATTGAAGCTGGCTCCCGGAACCAAGAACCACTTAGTTGCCTGCCACTTGTATTAGAGTGTGTCCTATGATTATTTTGGTTTTTCTGCGTAGATTAACCACTGCAGGGCGTACCAGCTCCTTGCAGTGGCGGAATTAACCGACCGAATTCTATAAGATACATATTTTAATCGGGATAGGTGATGGTTTCAAAGCGGCCGCTGGTAACCGAACGGTAGGCCGCATCAATCATCGCAAAGGCACACCATCCGTCACGCAAGGTTATGGGCATGGCATCACCACGGCGCAACGCGGTGGCAAAACTCCAGGCGACATGTTCGTGAAATACACCGGTTTTAAAAGTTGGAACCGTCGCTGATGTGCGCCATTCGCCGCCGCTTTCGCCCAGTTTATAGATTTTAAGGTAGTCCTTGTCGGCCGACGGTCGCGACGCGATATCAACACCGGTCAACAGGATGGTTCCGGCGGTTCCATAAATTTCTATGGAAGTTCCAGCGGCCGCAAAACTCCAACTTGTGGAGACTTCACCAATCAAACCGTTTTGCCATTTGAATATGGCGAGCGCCGTATCTTCAACAGCCAAGCCCAAAGTTGCGGCCGAGATTGACGCACACACGGATTGCGGATCACCAAACACCCAACGCAGAAAATCCGCCGCATGAACGCCTTCGTCAATCAGCGTTCCGCCGCCGGAAAGCGCCGGGTCAGCAAACCAGCCGTCGCCAAACCCAGGCGTTAAGGTGCCATGATTATGGCCGTGACGAACCCGTACCATGGTCACCTCACCCAAGTCACCACTTTTGAGAATGTCTTTGATTTCGTGGTTGATCGGATCAAACCGTTTGGGAAAACTTTGCATGAATGTCACACCCGATTGGGCAATGATCTCACTAATGCGTTTGCAGTCTTCATCGGTATGGGCGATGGGCTTTTCACAAAGTATGGCCTTGCCGGCCGCAGCGGCGATTTCGATTAACGGCAGGTGCCGCGCGGTGGCCGAACAAATGGCAACGGCGTCGCAGGTTTCGATCAACTCGTGAATTTCGGCGTAGCGTTTAAGGCCATGAGTTGCCACCGCCATATCCGCCAAACCATCATCCGGTTCCCAAAACCCAATGATCTCGGCGTCCTCACTCTGTTTGAAGGCCTTGGCCCAAAAATTCGCGTGATAATGTTCAAACCGCAAAATTCCCATACGAACTGGATCCGCCATTCTAAAATTCTCCTGTCATCTACTTAGCTGTTATTTGGCTTGTCCGAAATTTTAATCCGACTGCTTTCGCGGGCCGCTTGATAGATATGTTCGGCAACAACGATGGTCGACAACCCGCTTTGCGGCGTGTCATCGATCGGCGCTAGGCCGCGCACCACATCCAACCAATGGGCGTGATGTAACTTGCCCAAAGGTTCCTGCGGTAAATCGACGGCCTGCCAATCGGGTACACCGTTTTTGCTCCCTTCAGCCACCAGGGCTGGTGCCCTGTCGCTGCGCAACCACACGGTGGCGTTTTCAAAATAAACTTCAAGCCGGAACCGGTCACACCCCGCAACTTCGGTAAAACTCATTTCATGGCTGCCGCCATGTCCGGCGGCAAACTGATAGGCCGCAAGTGTATTGTCTTCCAAATGGGAGGTGATTTGGCGATTGTCACTGAGGGTTCTTATGGGTGCAGCGGTTTGGCAGAATGCCATGACGTCAGAAATCGGCCCAAATAAATGCTGGGTTAAATCGATACCATGAACACCCAACTGCATGACAACACCGCCGGCCACGCTGTCCGGTTTATAAAACCAGTCGGCCCAATCGGCTCCTGGTGTGGCATTACGCATGCGGATAAAATGAATTTTCCCATAGGCGTTTTGCGATATTTTTGACTTCAGCCATCGGACTTCGGGAAAATATCGATGCATAAAACTGACGGTTAGTCGGCTCGCCGTTTGCTTCTGCACGGCAAGGATCTCCCTGCATTCCTGGCTGGTCATTGCCATGGGTTTTTGCAGTAAAACCGGTTTCTTCGCCTGCAGGGCATCGATTGTTATTTGTTTATGGGAGGCATCCGGAGTCGCAATGACAACGGCATCCACATCGGGATCTGCCAATACGTCCTGGTAGTCGGTTGAATGAGAAGGGATTTTAAGGTGTGCGGCGCGCGCCGCCGTTTTATCCGCCCGGCGTCCGACAAGCGTTGTCACGGCACAACGACCGGCCGCACGAAGTCCATTGATGTGATATTCGCTGATGAAACCAGCACCAATGACGGCGACGCGTACGGGATCTGTGAGTGGCGGCATTGTATTTCCAAAAAAAGATTTGGGGGCCCGAAAACCGGACCCCCAGTTGTCATTACCGATCGCGGTTTATGGTTTCCATTTACCTTCGATTTTCACCAACGACGGATCCACTTCTTTGATGGGGTCCGTATAGGTGTAGCTCAGAATGTCGCGGCGGTTTTTGATCCGATTGGTTTTTTCCAAAAAGATCGCAATGGCGTCCATATCTGTAATATAGGCTTGGTCCACCGTCGGATTAAAAACGTAGTTGTCCATTAACGCCATGTTCATTTCGACCGGCTGTTTTTGGAACTCCGAAAAGATTTTCACCGCCTCAGACTGATTTTTTGGATCGGCCACGTAAGCCTGTGCTTTCAACAGGACCTTTACCAAAGCTTTTGTTGCTTTTGGGTTTGCCTTTGCCCAGCTTTCGGCGACCACCCACATGGAGCGGTTGTTCGAAACCTGCACTTGGGCACCCTTGTTGGCAGCAAAGTAACTGGTTGTACCGCTGTGGATGACAACCGAGTCAATTTTTTGCAGCGCCCGATAGGGCCAAGGCTCCCAAAACACGATGCCCTGAATTTCGTTCTTTGCCATACTGGCCATGGCTTCCGGCGGCCCGAGATTTATCGCCGGAATTTTTTTCATATCCAGACCATATTTATCGGCCACATTACCCAACAACGCGCCCGACGTTGAGCCTAAGAACAAACCAAGTTTGGTTTTGTATAGATCCTCGGGTTTTGTCACATTCGCATCCTTGCGGACGACTATTTTTTCCAGCGGATGGTTGATACAATTGGTACCGAGTATGACGACCGGAATGCCGTTGTGGGCCATGGAAATCGGCGGCAGATTGCCCGGCGTCCAAAGCTGAATTTCATCCGCTAACAACGCCTCTCCGGCTTGTGCTCCGGAATTGAACTTTTTGAAACTGACATTTTTAAATCCCGCATCGGCGAACCAGCCTTTTTCGTAGGCCACAAGATGCGGTAAAAACGGCAGGTCAACGCCCAAACTCATGGCAAGGCTATCGACCTCGATTTCCGCTGCCTTGATTGGCCCTCCAACGACCAGGGCACTCAGCAAACCGACCCCGGCCATTAATGCTATTCGTTTCTTGGTTTTAAACATGACTTCCTCCTTTTCGTGTTGTTAATCCCATAATGATAGTTCCCTAGACTTCGTGCCAACGACCGATCCCTTTTTTGATCAACCAGGCAATCATGCCGTCGGTCAGAAGATTCAAAATGCCGATAAGCACAATGCCGACGACAATTACGTCCACATATCCGAGCAACCGGGCATGCATAATCATATATCCCAGGCCCTTGTCAGCGGCGATCAGTTCCGCCGCAACCAATACGCCAAAGCTCAACCCCCAGCCAATTCGAATTCCCGTCGCCAGGTCAGGCGCGGCACCCGGGATCACAATACGAACCAACAGGTCTATCCCCTTCAGACCAAAAGTCTGGGCCGCCCTAATCAATATCGGATCAACATTTGTTACCCCTTGGTAAGTGGCGGTTACGACGGGGAAAAAAGCGCCCAGGAAAATCAGGAAAAATTTTGACGGTTCTCCCAATCCGAACCAGATAATGGCCAGGGGAATCCAGGCGAGCGGCGGAATGGGTCGCAAAAGCTCGATCATTGGCCTTAATAGATAGCCGGCCGTTCGATACCAGCCGGCGACAATTCCGATTGTAATTCCGGCCAAGGCACCAAGCAGGAAACCGCTGAAAACGCGAAACAGACTCCAACCCATATGGTCGAGAACCTCGGTTGCCGAGAGTTTTTCGGCGGCACTGGAAATCGCCAGGATAGGGCTCGGAAAAATGCTCGGGTCGACAATCCCGCTGCGCGCAGCGATTTCCCATGGTACGAGAACGGCGAGCGTACCGATACCGCCCAACAAAACATCTTTTGCGGAGATCCGGTTGCTCATCGGCGCACCTCATCCAGACCCGTATCCCAGGGAATCAGCATCTTTTCCAGGTGTAAAAGCCCTGATGCAATCAAAAACCCGATGATTCCGATAACCAGCATGCCGATGATTGTTATCTCACTTCGGTAAAAATTTCGGGCTTCCATAATCAGCGCACCGAGCCCTTCGACGGTGCCGATCATTTCGGCACCGACAATCACCATAAAACCCACACCAAGGGCCATTCGGGCACCGGCAAAAATCCGTGGCAAGGCGGCTGGCAAAATTACCCGCCAAAATAACGCCGGCCCGCTAACGCCAAAGGTTCGCGCTGCCCGTATCAAAACCGGATCGACATATTTGACGCCGGCAATGACATTAGAAATCATCGTCCAAAAACAACCGTAACCGATCAATACAACTTTTGTAAGTTCGCCCGTACCAAACCAGACAATCACCAACGGCAACAAACTCAGGGTCGCAATTGAACGGCCAAATATTATCAACGGTGCCGTTAGTTTTTCCAAAGTCGAAAAAGCGCCAATCAAAAAACCGAGCGGAATGGCCAACCCGACAGCGGCTATATAACCCTGCAGGATACGGCCCACGGTGGTTCGCGTGTGAACCCAAATGGTCAGATCCTCCGGAAATCCTTCGCTTGCGATTTCAACAAACCCCATGGCAATTTTTGACGGTGCAGGAAACCGATAGGGTTTCAGGTATCCATTCGTCGTTGCGAATTCCCAGGCAGCCAACAGCACCACAAAAACCAGCAACGATGGGCCATATCGGGAAAGCCAGTCCTTCATGCGGAAAGCCCTTCCCAGATTTCCTGATACATGGCGTTGAAGGCCGGATCAGTGCGAATGCGGGGCCGCGGCAATGTAATTTGGTAATCCTTAAAAACCCGCCCCGGGTGCGGCGAGAGCAGGATCACACGATCAGAAAGAATCAGCGCTTCGGTGATCGAATGGGTAACAAAAATCACGGTTTTTTTGCGCGCGTCCCAAACCCGTAACAGTTCCTGCTGCAACTCAATACGGGTGAGTTCATCAAGCGCGCCGAAAGGTTCATCCATTAACAGAATTTCCGGATCGAGTGCCAGTGCCCGGGCAATGGCAACCCGCTGCTGCATACCGCCGGACAATTCCCGCGGGTATTTGTCGGCGGCGTGGCTAAGCCCGACGAGGTCCAGTAATTGTCGACAGACTTCGCGTTTTTCGGACTTGGAAATGTCTGCCTTGCGACAGCCAAATTCAACATTTCCCATCGCCGTCAACCAAGGGAAAAGTGCATGCTGCTGGAACACAACGCCCTGTCCCTGTCCCGGCCCCCGAACCTGGTTTCCGGCGATTGTAACGGTCCCGGTGGTGGCTTCAACCAGGCCGGCAACGATGTTAAGAAGCGTGGTTTTCCCGCATCCACTGCGCCCGACAATGGATACAAACTCGTTTTGGGCGATCGACAGATCAATCCCCTGCAACACGACGGGCAGGGCTTCGGCGGGCAATCCAAACCGCATATTGATATCGTTGAGTTCGATAAATCCAGCATCCGTGCTCATGTAAACCTTAAGATCCTTTGTCTCCGGGGTCTGTTTTCCCTGAATACGCGATAGATACCGTCTGACGTCTGTGTAATTTTAAACGATTTTCGTAATCTCAGCCTTAATCCCGGGCGGCGGCGTATAGACCAGAGTGCCCGAACCAACGATAGCATCTCGTCCGCCATATTCTGCTGCCTTTTTGCCCTGCGCCTGTTTTACCGCCCGGTCATGATCTTCGGGGTTACACAGACCTTTCAACACCGTGATCAAATGATCCAATGTCGCTGAATGTTTTTGCTGTTCGGCAAGATTTACAGTTTCGAACGGATCGGCTTGCAGGTCATAAAGTTCGTTGGGATGGCCCACATGGTAAATCAGTTTGTACCGGTCCTGGCGCAGGACAAACACGCCACCGGTTGTGCCGGTTGCGTGATATTCAGCAAACAGCTTCCGGTCCCGTTCGAACGAAGAGACATTAAACAACGACCGTCCCTGCAAGTCGGCATCTCCCGGCTGAACTGTCAGGTTTAGGGAATCCAATAGGGTTGGGAACAGATCGACGTGCGAGACCAAAGCATCACTTGATGTCCCCGGCACGATATCAGGCCCGGAAAGGATCAGAGGAACCTTAAGCGCACCTTCAAATACGCAACTTTTGCCAAAGAGTCCCTGGTTTCCCAGCATCTCGCCATGGTCCGACGTATAGATGATCCGGCAATCGAGCAGTTCGAGGGCTTCCATTTCACCCAACACCTCACCAATTTGCCGGTCCATGTGGGTAATTAACCCATAATAGGCCTTGGTGATCCGGCGCAACGTGTCCTCATCATCCATGACCGATGTGTCCATGATCTTACGCAGATGGGTAATCGCCGGATGTTGACTGCGCACGGCAGCTGAAAAAACCTGCGGTAATGGCATCTCGCTCAAGGTGTAAAGCTGGTCAATATGCGGTGGCACCCGGAACGGCGGATGGGGGCTCGCATAGGAGACAAAAAGCACCCAGGGTTTAGCCTGAGGCTGGGCGTTTGCACGCAGCCAGGTGATGGCATTGTGGGTAATGTCGCGGTCATATTGCTGGTAGCTCGATGCGCCGACGCCAGAGTGTTGCGTATAGAGTTCCCATTGACCGATATTTGTCGGTTCCTCACCGGTCGCCCGCAACAGCATCGTCGTGCCGCCGCGGCCATCGAGGATATGCATGGGAATTTGTTCTTGTGAAAAACCGTTGTCATCCGCTGCACTGCGGAAATGCAGCTTGCCGACGGAGACCACCTTGCATCCGGCGGCCCGCGCCCGGTGCATCCAACTGGCAACAGACCCATCATAAACAATAGCATTATCGACAAATCCCGTTTCATGGGGAAACCGTCCCGTGGCGAGCGCCGCCCGTGACGGACAGCACAAGGGACTTGCGCAGTAGGCATTGTCAAACCGCATGCCGCGCGCTGCAAGGGAATCAAGGGCAGGCGTTTGTATGACCGAATTGCCATAACACCCCGCTGCCGATTGCGCGTGGTTGTCAGATACAAAAATAACCGTATTGGCGGCTCGGACCATGGACCTTCATTTCCCAAGGAATGGCGAATATAATTTAATTTATATTGTATCGAATTGATTTTGTAAATAACAAAATCGGATCCACGGTATTATTAAAAAATGCCCATTTCACCCATGTATCGTGCAGTATATGGGGAAATTTAAATTCGTTTGATCCGCAATACAATGTATTGTATGTATCGAACTTCAGTCCTGAAATTAGCCGATTGTCAGTTAGTCGAAATACAAAAGGTGACGGAGCATGAAGTCCTCCAAACAAATTTTTTCCGAGTTACAGACGCTAATTGGTCACCTCGAAGACGGCGCCCGACTGCCGACGGTCAGAGAATTAATGAAACAGTTTAACGCCAGCCAGGGCACTGTTCAGGGCGCATTGGGGCAATTGCGAGAAGCCGGCCAGTTGTCATCGCAGGTGGGTCGCGGCACCTTTGTCGTTAAGACCAGACAACCCGTGACGCATAAAAAAAATGCCCCCGAAATCAACGATCCCGAAGGTGAGCAACACTTTAACAGTTATCTCATGTTATCGAGTAGCCGGATGAATGAACGCAGTGTTCTGGTACAAAATGGCATCCAGTCGACGCTCTCGGCGGAAGGCACCAACATTGTTCAAATGTCCTATCAGAATACCAACCAGATGTTATACATTTTACGCAGTTCGCCTAAGTTTGGTGCCGCAATTCTGCAGTCACATTTTGAATCCATCCCCATTCGATTGCTGCATTTGTTGCAGGAAAAATCCAATGTTATTGTCGCCGATGGCCATTCGATTTCCGGCATTGATATCGACCGGGTCGGCACCGACTGGACCGAGGCCATTGACGATGCGGTTGCCCATTTGACCGGCCTTGGGCATCGCCATATTGGACTGGTCACGATCGATGGTCATGGCCGGCCTATCCTCGCGGCCCGCCGGTATTTCTCGCGCATGGACAATTGGCGCGGCACGGGCCTACAGGTCCATCCGCCGATGATGTTAAATAATATGCTCTATCCCACCCAACAGGTCAGTGATGCGTTAACGGAACTGCTCGGTGGGCTCAAGACCGACCATGGGAAACTGCCGTTTACGGCGTTGATCTGTCTTGGCATTTCCGATGGTGCCGGGGTCAGGCAATCATTGCAAAATTTAGCGATCGAAACGCCCGGAAACCTCAGCGTCCATATTTTGGGGCATTGCGATGTTCCCTCCGAACATTATCAGTTTTTTTCGATGTCCGGCTCGAACTATAGCGATGGTATTCGCGAGTTAATCCGCTGCGTAAAAGACCGGATTGACCGCCCCGACGCGCCGCCGCGTATCACCTACCTGCCGGTTCATCGGGTCCTGCGGTCGAGCACCGGGGCACCCGCTTAAGGATCCCCACGCCACCCAATCCCGGAGGCGGTCAATCCGAAATATCAAGCCGATAAAAACCGGCGGCATTGGTAACAAACATGGCCTCGCGTTCGGCATCAGAAAAACCGCCGATAATCCGCGAATAAGCGGAAATCAGGGTGGGATAATCGCTAAACAGTTTATCAACGGGAAAATTGCTGCCAAACATACAGCGCGCGGGCCCAAAAAAATCTATGGTTTCGAGGACCCAGGGCCTTAAGCTTTCTTCCGTCCAATGCCTGTCGGTCATCGGCAAGCCGGAAATCTTGACCTGCAAGTTGGGCTGTTCGGCCAATGCCTTCATGCCCTGCCGCCAGTTTTCGCGACCTTCGTCGCTACGGTCCAAGGGCAACCCGCAATGGGTTAAAACAACCTGGGTATCCGGGTATTCCGCCAACATTTCGGCAACCGCCGCCATCACAGGCGGCGGTGCCTGAAGATCAAAACTCAAACCATATTTTGACAAGAGAGAAAACCCATGGAGCCAGTTTTTGTCGGCCAGGTTACTGTCGGAAACTTTGGCTTGGGCATGGAGACGGCCGGGCGGAAATAACATGTCACGGACGCCACGAACAATATCCATTGCGGACTGCCGTTCCAATTCGGCTTCGATGCCTGTCTGATCGAGGGCGGCCTTGGCAACGGCCGCATCGGGAATGCCATGCTCCGCATGCATTTCCGTTATCCACTGGCTTTCCTGCAGCTGCAACCCCGACCTGACCCCGGCCTCGATATGGACCGATGCAACCAGTTCAAACGCCGCCGTATCGGCGGCAAAATCTGTCGGCAGATAGTCCTTTCGAATTGTTTTATAGTCACCAAAATGCATCTGAACCGGTGCCTCTTGGAGCCACGGGTGGCTGAGGCCTTGTAAATCCCAAAGGTGATGATGGCTGTCTAAAAATCGCAAGTGTGCCATGGACGTTTTCCTCATACCAATTCAATCTTGTGTTAATACAATATATATTGTATTTGTTGCATTCCAATAAATCAACCCAAACTATGGTACCAAAATGAACGACTTTTCCGCCGATTCCTACGCTTTTTATGGTTTGGGTGCCATGGGGATGCCAATTGCCTGCAAATTGTCTTCGCCATGCCATCCGCTGATTGTACGCGATTTAGATGGGGATAAAATCGATCAGATTTGCGCCGAATTCGATGCACAACGCGGTGACGAAGGGGCGGTCACAGCGGATTGTATCTTCTTGTGTTTGCCGCACCCCGGGGCTGTCGGCACTGTGATAAATCAAATCCTGGCACGGCCGGCAAAAAACCATCGTCTCATCATCGATTTCGGTGCCCATGCGCCGGATTTTGTCGGCGAGACTGTTGCCCGATGTGGTGAAAAAAATGTCACCTATTGCGATGCTCCGGTGTTCGGGACACCATCGATGGCCGTAGAGGGACGTTTGTATTTCCTGTTTTCCGGTCCGCAACCGATTTATGCGGGTTTCAGCAAACTCGCCAAGCGTGTGGGCTACCGCAGCCGATTCGCGGGCCCAAGTGGCACGGCTAGTGCGGTTAAATTGCTGCAGAATGCACTGGGCACAATCAATTTGCTGGCCGCGGCCGAAATCCTCAAAGTCTGCGAGGCGACAGACATCGATACAACGGTGTTTGCCGACGTTGTCAATGAATGTGGAGGGATTGGCAGCTCGCAGGTATTTACAAAATTTGCCAGCGACATGGTCAACCGCCGTGACAGCAATGAAGGTCGGCTAAGAATTGCCGCCAAGGACATGCAGACCGCAGCCAACCTGGCGCACAAGAGTGGCGAAAAGGCCGTTCTTTTATTGGCAACCGCACAGCAGTTCAAAAGGGCCTATGATGCTGGTATGGGCGAAGACCAATTTTCCAACATCATCAAAACTTTATAATATCAGCGACCTGCAGCCGAAAAATATCGCAACGCAAGGGCGTTGATGAACAAATTGGGACCTGGGAAAATTTGCGAGAGGAACGAAGCTGAGCTTGAAGCGGCAGGGCGGCAGTAAAAGTTAATCTAACACCGACCCGGGCTCGGCGTCCCAGTGGTTCCAATTAGGGAAGACTCGCTCTAGCAGACTGCCAAAAAACACCGTGTTTTCTCCTCCCGGAACATCCATCTGCCAATGCTGGTGATGGCTTCAGCCGAGACATAAAGGCCTTTACGGGGACGGGATACCACCGCCAACTAAAATTCTAATTTCTGTTGATTGAACAGGCGGAGCCGAACCCCACCCGGTCCTTCCAAATCACCAAGTGTGATGCCGCCGACACCGGCGGGGAAAGCCTGCGAGGTGATTTTGGCACCACGGGCTTTCAGGTCATCCAAATGCCGTTGAACGTCGTCGGACCAAAAGGCCAGATGATGGAACCCAACCGGCGCGCCATCCATGGCTTTATAGGGTAACAGCTCCAGGTATATGGTTTTTGATTTTAGGAATACGAAGTTTTCCTCTGGACCGAATTCGCTGGGGTAAACGGCATCAACTTCCAGGTCCAGGGTTTTGCTGTAAAAATCCATTGCCGCCGCCACGTTATCAACAACAAAGGCAACCTTGATGGGATGATTTGTCAGGCAGTGTTCAGTTTGACTTTCTGTTTTCATCTGATGATGGTTCCTTTGTTATCCTCTTTATTCAAAATATTTTTATCTGTTGCCCGTGGCACGTTTTGCCCGATTGTGTTGTCGCGGAAAGCGCCATCGCAGGAGTTACTTATCCGATTTCGCCTTGAGATATTTCAATAGGGCTCGCTTAATGTCAAATTAATGTCCCTATCAATGGTTCCTACCGACGTCCTTGCGCCTGGCGTCAAAGGTACCCCTGCCCGATGGATTGCGATTTACCTGGGGGGCTGTCAAAATTCGAAATCCTGGTTACTCAGGAATTGATGTCGACCCTTTAGGAGTTCAAAATGACAATCACAGTGTTCTTGATGGTCGTCGTCGCGGCCATGCTTCATGCGGCTTGGAACACGGTGGTTAAAGGCAATGCAGACCGCCTGATCATGGTTGCCATCATGATGGCAAGTCAGGCTGCAATCGCCTTGTTAGCGGTTCCCTTCGTGGCTTTACCAACCGCTGATTCCTGGCCCTATATTGCTGCCTCGACGGTCTTGCATACGGGCTATTTCCTGTTTCTTATGCGCGCCTATCGTTACGGCGACTTGAGTCACGTCTATCCGCTTGCCCGTGGCGCGTCACCCCTCATCGTTGCCATGGTATCGGCGACCCTGGTTGGCGAGATATTGAGCCGCCAGGCGACGGCGTCGATTGTTCTGATTGCCCTTGGCATCATGAGTCTGACTTTAACCCGCGGTGCCAGCGGGTTCAGGCAACCGAAGGCTATTTTTTATGCCTTGGGCACAGGTCTGTTTATCGCCGGTTATACGGTAGTCGATGGGCTTGGGGCGCGGCTTGCCGACAGCGCCCATAGTTATATTATCTGGCTCAATATATTCGACGGACTTCCAATAATTGCCATTGCCCTATATTTGAAGAGGCAGCAGTTGGCTGTTGACGTCCGTGCAACGTGGAAACTGGGCTTGGTCTCAGGTCTGGTTTCTCTGGTTGCCTATTGGATCGTCCTTTGGGCAATGACCCTGGCACCTCTGGCATTGGTCTCTGCCGTGCGTGAAACCAGCATGGTTTTTGCTGTGCTTTTTGGCGTCTTTTTCCTGAAGGAACGGCTTAATCTGGTCCGGCTGGCTTCAACCGCCATCACCTTGATTGGTGTCGTGATGCTGAAGGCAAACAAATGACCGTCGACCGGCGACACTTTGGCATCCCTTAACAGGTCCTGTTGATGTCGCTGAACCGGCGAAAAGCCAGGGTCGCCAATGCCAAATCGCCAAGCGCGTGACCCCGGAATATAAACGCCGTCCGATCCTCGGCTTGGTTGCGGCCGTTAAATGTACCTAAAACCAACTCCGATAAGTCACCGGTTATCAGTTCAGGTTTAACAAGTTTGTGGGGTAACGCCGCTTCCTGGTCCCTATCATCAATCGTGATCAGGTTGAATGCGGGAAAACTGTCTTTGTGCCATGGCACACCCAGATCGGTGACCGCTACAAAACAACCCGGTGCCAATAAATTTGCGTCCAAAAAAGGATCAACAGGCCCTGTCAACGTAACCGACGAGACAACCAGATCGACATTTTTTAGGGTTTCTTCGCCCGTTTCACAGACCTCAGACGACAGCCCCAGGTCATCCGCCAATTGACACAATTCATCAATATTAGTTCGGCCACGACCGAAAACCTTGATCTTTTTTAGCGGGTACAGATCGGAAAAAGCCTGCAGATGGCTCCTTGCCTGGACCCCGCATCCGACAAACGCCATGACGGAGGAATTGCGGTTTGCCATGTATTTTGCGGCAACGGCACTGAGACCGGCCGTCCGTACGGCCGTGATCCAATTGCCGTCAACAATGGCAACAGGCAGCCCGGTTTCACTGTCGAGCATGGTGACAAGACCATTTATTTGAGGAAGCCCCCGGTCGGGATTTCGCGGATTCAGAACCACTGTCTTGACGGCCAATAAATTTGGATCGTCCGATGCGGCCAGGGCAGCCATCATATAGCGCCCGTCGGGCGGCAATATAACGGCTTTTGGTGCACTCCAAACGGTTCCTTTGGATTTGCCAATAATAAAAGCCTCTATGACATCGACGACCTCGGAAGTGGTAATGCCAAGTCCAGCGAGAACGTCTTGCGAAAGATAGGGAATGGTCGGGTTTGCGGTCATGGGAAAACGATAACCGAAACGGCCTCCCCTGTCTCGTTATGCCGCATTAAAACGACCGGTGAGCGATTTGATACCGCCTGTTAGGCATTCGCACCGGACGCGCCCGAACCGCAAAAAAGGGCCGGCGACATCCCGTCAGTTTTTTACAAACCGATCCGGTTGCGGCATATGGGAGGGCAGAGCGCGACACAAAACCCGTGCGACATCGATGATATATTGCTCATCAGGTCGCCGCCATCGGTTGGCCGAGTCCAAATAGGTTCTTATGAGAGGATTAGAAACCACACGCCCCTGTAATTTTTTTAAATCGGGAAAATCGTCGAGGCAGGCCGGAACAAATTCGATAAAGGACGTTAACGATTCCGCCAGAATGATATCAGCAACAGTTAACTGATCTGCGACCATATAGGTGCCACCCTGGTGTTTCAGAATTGTTTCGAAGTGTCTGCCAAACTTTTCCAGTGATGCATAAAGATCCCTGGCGGCGTCACGTTTATCTGCCTTGAAGGCAAATTGCATGGCCGGTACATTAAAGTCAGCAACGGCACCTACCACCATATCGCACAGCACGGCGTCAGCGTCCGTCCTGCCATAGAAGGCACCGCGTCTCGCCAAATAAGCAATCATTGCGCTACTTTGGGATAGTTTGAGATCGTCAATTTCAAGCAGAGGAAGCTGGTTAAAAGGTAATTTTCCCGTGGCTTTCAGGTTGTCAAAATCGTGATGGTCATGCAGGGAAATGTTTACAAAATCGATGTTATTGATAGCCAACATCCAACGCGTTGTTTCCGCCCGTCCCCGTCCTTTAAAATAATGCAATCTGGCTGGTTTCATATGAATGGGGTTCTTTTCATTTAAGCTGTGGTGACACCGACATTTAGGGTCAGGAGCCATTAATTTCATGCAATTCTGTTTGTCCGTAAGCTTACGAATACAAGAAAACAAGCGCAAGGAAATGCTGGGCATATTCGAGCCTTGTTTTCGCACAAGGCGCGAGCCTACGGACAAACCCCTTGGGGCGGGGCGCTTTATCTCTCTGGCTTCGTTGAAAAAACTTGAAAACCGTGAGGTTTCCTGCGTCCTTCCGCCTAACCGATAAGATAAATCGCCTCCGCAGAATGGATGAAATTAAGGGGTCCTGACCCTTATGTATCGTGAATCTGCTAAATATACCCCAGCCCCTCTCTTGGTAAAGAGTTGGGCTGGGGAGGTGCGCACGGTTGGGGGATTGGCGAAATTGTGGCGCGTTGCCTGCCGCTTAATCCTTGCGGCCGGATAATCCGCAAACGTCCAGGCAATTTGTCCGGTCACGAAAATCGTTGGCGAGCGCAGATATACCGACAAATACAGTAATTTGCATTTAGGCTCTGCTGGAAGTCCCGCGAAGCGGCGTCTCGCTATTACCGGCCTTCGAAAAAAGCCTTGGCGGGCCATTGCCATTGCCCTGCGCCTACAAACTGGCGTACCTTGAGATTTTCATTTAAGGGGGCGGATATGAACACCACACTCAGCACCCAACAGATTGCCGCCTACCAACGGGACGGCTACGTCTGCCCGATCCCCGGCTTAACCCACGCGGAAGCCGACGCCCTGCGCCGGCGCCTCGAGCGTTTTGAAGCCGACAGTGGCGAGAAGGCTGGCAGCGTTATCCGCAATAAAGGCCATTTGAAGCTGATGGCGATCTTTGATACCGTTTCCCACCCGGCCATTCTTGACGCGGTGGAAAGCGTGCTCGGTCCGAACATCCTGTGCTGGGGCACAAGCCTGTTCGTCAAGGAGCCTCATGATCCGGCCTTTGTTGCCTGGCACCAGGATTCCTACTATTGGGGACTGGAGCCGGACGACGTCTGCTCCGCCTGGATTGCACTGGCATCCAGTACGCTAGAGAACGGTGCCATGCAGGTTATCCCCGGCACCCACAAAGCGCCCCAGTTCAACCATCAGCCGTCGCAGATCGGCAGTGCAAATATGCTTTTCACCCATGAGGAAATCGCCGTTGATGTTGACACGGAAAAAGCCGTTAGCCTGCTTCTCAAAAAGGGCGAGCTGTCGCTGCATCATGTCAAAATCGTTCACGGTTCGCCGCCTAACCGATCGAACGACCGTCGTTACGGCCTGGCAATCCGTTACGTCGCGCCGCACGTCCGTCAAATGGACAGTCGGGATTCGGCACTGCTGGTCCGTGGCGAGGACCGGTTCGGTTATTTCCGCTCCGATCCGGTGCCGACCCGTGACATGGACCCGGATATCCTGGACGCGATTTCGGGGCCTTTCGGCTCCAAGGCCTGGGGTGAGTTGGGCGCAGCCAAACCGCCATCGGCGCATCAACAGAACATGGCCCTTTCGCCGACACCTGTTGTCGAAAAGCCATCTAAACCGGCTAAAAATACATCCCGATAACGGGATAAGTTTGCCAATTCGTCTGCGGCCTTTGGGTCGGATGTAACTGCCAGCATTTCATTTCCGATTGCCTGGACATGTGGTGTGCGGGCTCCTATGGGCCGGCCCGGTATCTCGGTCGGCCCGGGTGCATCTGTGAATCGACGAGGCTCTCAGCACGGCGGCTCCCATAGGATAAACACCAGCCCCAATCCCTTTGTTGAGGCGACCAGACGAAGATTGGTTAATAGGAATATATTCCGTTATTACTCGTTCACATCAAATTTGAATATCATTCATCTCAGTGAAATACCTATTGCATATGGTTATTCCACAGTTGAACAAAATGTCTCCACACGAAGGAGTTTGTGAGTCTGATGGATATGATTTCAGAACGCATCCAAAGTGCTAATTCGGAATTTGGAAAGAATTTCAACGCGATTCATCAATTCGTCGCCATCATCGACGAAGGTAAAATTGTCTGTATCAATTTGGCCGGCGTTAAAATCATGGGATTCCAAACCGAAAAGAGTTTAATTGGGCGTTCGTTGTGTGAATTTATGGACCGTGAATACGCCGAAGTTCTGGAGCATAAGTTAGGCATCCTATTGGACGAACCCGAGGGACTACCACTCAAATTAAAAGCGGCAACCGGGAACAAAGTCGATGCCAAGATGTGGGTAACCCGCTGGCCCAAAGGGGATCCCTCTAGCGACGAATTTCTTGTTGAAATTCACGATTATTCAGCTCACATGCGCGCGGCGCAAACACTTCGTGCGCAGGAACAATATTTGTCACAAATCATTAGTGCCGTTGCCGATGGCATCGTCACCGTTGACGAACAGGGGATCGTGACGACCTTTAACAAGGCTGCGGAAACCATCTTTGGGCGAAGCTTCACAGATGCAGTCGGCACTCACATAAACGCTATTATACCAGAACTCACCTATTCGGCTGAATGTGACGGGGAGCAAACACCGCACCAAGATGTTTTTTTTGAAAGGACCGATGGCAGCTCCGTATGGATAGAATGTGTCGGGCGCTGGTTTTCCGTTGGCGAGAGCCACACGCTGACCTGGCTGGTACATGATATTACCGAGAGAAAGCTCCTTGACGATCAACGCCAGCAAGTACTTTTAGAGGCGGAAGATCAACGCGCACGGATGGAAGAACAAGCGATTGCTACAGCCGAACTGGCGGAAGAATACTACACCATGAAAAGCAAAGCGGAATCGGCGGATAAGTTAAAAAGCCGGTTCCTGGCCAACATGAGTCATGAACTCCGTACACCGTTGAATGCAATCATCGGTTTTTCAGAAGTGATGAAAGAGGAGATGTTCGGCCCCGTAAAAAACCAGAAATATGTTCAATACCTGAGGCATATCCACAGTTCAGGAAGTTATCTGCTTAATCTTATAAACGACATCCTCGATATATCGAAGGTTGAAGCTGGCGCACAAGATCTGTGTGAGGATAACATAAATATTCAGGATGTTGTTAGCGATTGTTTGGAAATGGTCCGCGAGCGGGCCCGAAAATCGAGCGTAACTGTCGGCGCAACGATACCAGATGACTTCCCGTTGCTTTACGCTGACCAGGTTCGGATCAAGCAGATTTTGCTAAACCTGCTTACCAATGCCATCAAGTTTTCCAAAAAAGGTGGTAAGGTTTCTGTCCAGATTGATATCGACGAATTGGACCGCGTTGTCGTTCAAGTGTCCGATGACGGCGTTGGTGTCGCCCCTGAAGACATGAAAACCGCCTTTGAGCCCTTTGGACAGGTGGCAGACACGATGACCCGGGAGCAAGAAGGAACGGGCCTTGGTTTGCCCCTTTGCAAATCCTTTACGGAACTTCATGGGGGAGAGTTGTCCTTTGAAAGCGAGCTTGGAAAAGGCAGTATCGTCACTTTGTTATTTCCACCTGATCGAACCCTGGGTTTGTAGGTATGGTGCCTTCGCTATGAACCTGCTCAGAGGCGGTTCCGGCAAAAAAGATTGCGGCGGCGTGCGGACGGGTGCGTCCAGAAACAGTTCAAATTTCGCGCCATGCGGTCACTCTGCCCGTCTACAGACCTGGCGTCGACTGGCAAGTGATCGCTACTATTTTGGGTTCATCGTTATTTGTTGATGTGACATCTAAATGTCGATTATTCACATGGATCGCGATTAAGCTGACCAAGGCATCCGGCGGCGACCGCTTGCGTTTGCTTCTTTATTACAGAGTTATGACGGTCGTGTTTTCGGCCGTTCGCAACAACCTAACAGCTATGATCCTTGTCGGAATCTTAAATGCTGTTTCCGTGGGCAAGCTCCGGATCAATAGCTAGGGTTTTTGATGATTGAAGGGGTGTCGACCACTGTCGGCGGAATCAGCTTCGTCGCGTTTTTTATCAAGGCCAGCGTATCCGCCAACCCTTTTATTAAAGACCCGGGAATGAGTTACGTCGCCCTGGCCTTTGCGGTGATCATGCCGGTCCGTTGTAAATCGACGGTGGACCGGTTTTATCAGGCGCTGGATTGGGATTTATTGGCATTTTTTGGCCTGTGCCTATGTTTTGATGGTCCTCAGTTGAATTCTCTTTTTGCAAAATCCGATCAACGCAATTTCTTTTATCACTCAATTCAGCCAGCCGCAGGCGCTTTTTTTGTAATTCCTGGCACAGCCTGAATGGGCCGACGAAGTGTTGACCCATCCTCGGGGCGTCGCTAAGAACGATGTTTCACACTTCGTCCAAAAACTACGGATTCGATGCGCCATGGATACTCAGAATTCCGTACTCTGTTATGGTGGTTTGCATATGGATCGGATCGCCCGCTGCGTTGACCGGTTCCAGTTGGGCGCGTCAAATCCAGTGCGTACACAAACAGCGCCCGGTGGTGTCGCCAATAACATTGCCCGCAACCTGGCAAATTTTGGTGTCACTGTTGGCGTGGCGTCGTTACTCGGTGAGGACAGCGACGGCGACAGATTATTGGCCGATTTAAAGCAACGGGGCGTTGACAGCACCTTCACCCGACGGCGTTTGGATTTCGCGACCGCCGGATACACAGCCGTTCTCGATGAGGGGGGAGAATTGGCGCTGGGATTGGCGGATATGGAGATCTACGGTGCCTTTGATCTTTCCCATCTGGACGAACTTCTGCAACACACCCCCGCCTCGAACTGGTGGCTGGCCGACGCCAATCTCCCCGCGATTACCTTAAACCACCTGGGGAAACGAAAACGGGATCACACCCTTTGCGCGGCCCCGGTTTCGCCCAGCAAAGCGTTGCGGTGGAAGGACAACCTGGGCGCGGTCGATATCTTCGTTGGCAATCGGCGCGAAGCCGCTGTTCTCACCAATACCCAAATAAACACTCCAGGCGACGCCGCTGCCGCCGCGCGCCTTTTAAAACGCCAGGGGCCCGGGCTGGTGATTATCACTCTGGGTCCGGCCGGAGTGGTCATGGCCTCTGCAGGGTACTGTCGTCACTGGACACCGCCGCCGACTTGCGTCCATGACGTAAACGGTGCCGGCGATGCGTTTTATGCGGGATTTATTGCTGCCTCCCTTACCGGCGATACCCCGGATCAGGCTTTGTGCCAGGGATTAGCTTTGGCCAGTTTGTCGGCTGAACTGCCGCAGCCCGTTAACAGCATGGCTGCGGAAACCTTGCGCCAACGCGTAGCGCAAATCGTGCCGCCCACAACCCTTTAGGAGGCAATTATGGCATTGAACCGATTTCTCGATCTCAGCCCAGATGTGAACAACGCGATGCAGATTGGCAGCCCCGTCGTCGCCCTGGAATCGACGATCATTTCCCACGGCCTGCCGTCGCCAACAAATCTCGAATTGGCCCGCCAACTTGAACAGATTGTCCGCGATGACGGCGCAACCCCGGCAACCATTGGCATCAGCAAGGGCCGGATCAAAGTTGGCATGTCTGACGTGGAAATTTCCAATTTCGCAGAACGCGTCCAGGGCAACGACAACCCTGTCGAAAAAATCAGCCGCCGCGATTTGGCAACGGCCATCGCCCTTGGTAAAAACGGTTCAACAACTGTCGCCGCGACCATGATCTGCGCCCAGTTGGCCGGTATCCGCGTGTTTGCGACGGGTGGCATCGGCGGCGTTCACCGAGGCGCGGAAAGTTCCATGGACATTTCCGCCGATTTGCTTGAACTGGCACAAACCCGCGTGTGCGTTGTCTGCGCCGGACCCAAGGCCATACTCGACATTCCCCGCACCATGGAAGTCCTGGAAACCCACGGCGTGCCCGTACTGGGGTATGGAACCAGTGATCTGCCGGCCTTTTATTCCCGCAATTGCGGCCTAAAGGTCGATCAGGAACTGGCTGATGCGGCGCAGGCCGCAGCTATTCTTAGAACCCGCGATACCCTCGATTTAGCCGGTGGCGAACTGATTGTGAAC
This sequence comes from Rhodospirillales bacterium, assembly GCA_021775095.1. Taxonomy (GTDB): domain Bacteria; phylum Pseudomonadota; class Alphaproteobacteria; order Rhodospirillales; family Casp-alpha2; genus JABMNT01. Next base: position 52,341 of record JAJFII010000031.1, on the reverse strand, counting down.
CCGATTCCCGAGGCCGACGCCCTGACCCCAGGTGAGATTGACGGCTGGATCGAAAAAGCCTTACAGGCCGCCAGCGCCGGCGGCATTCAGGGAAAAGACATAACCCCGTATTTGCTGGATCAAATGGCCAACCTGAGCAGTGGGCGAACCATAAAAGCCAATCTGGCCTTGATCAAAAACAATGTCCGTGTCGCCGTGAAAATCGCAATCTCCTATACCCACCAAAGGTCGAATTCACTCGGCACCGCTTGATTTATCCATACAGGTGTGGATCTGGTTGTTCATTGCGCCGCCAGGCGTCGTAGGCCCATTTAAAAAATTCTTCCATCTCGTGTACGACTTCCTGACGCTGGAACAATTTATCGGCATTTGCCACGATGTCCTGTTGCATTTTTGCTTTGAACGCGGGGTCCTGGGCAAGCTTCAGTGCAAGTTCAACAAATTCATCCGGGTCCTTTGCGATTAGTGTATCGAGACCCATTTGATGATAACAGCCTGCGGTTACACGACCTCTCATAAATTCGCTCGCCATGGTTACAATGGGGACACCCATAGCAAAGGCTTCCTGCGAGGAGTGTCCGCCGGAAAAGGTTGTTGTGTCCAACAATGCATCTGCTTGCACACATAAACCCAAATAATCGGAATGGCTCAATTGCGGTACAAAAAATATACGCCCAATCGCATGGGGGATCGTACGCGCAAACCGCTCCAGCAAAAGATTTTTTAAGGGGTCCTGATTTTTATGATTTATCAAGATCAGATGTCCGCCTTCATCCCGCGCCAGCAGAGAACCCAATATTTCATCAAAGTCCGGATGAAGCTTAAATAGTGCCTGGGCGCAGACATACAATCTGTGTGTCCCACTTAAACCAAATTTTGTGCGATCAAAGGAACCGTTTGGTGGGTCGGGCCGCAAATAGTAGGTCGGCAGATGCTGCAATCTAATTAATTGCTCCGTATAATGTTCTGACGCACCGTCACCTTCAATAAATCGGGAGGACAAAAAATAATCAATATTGGCAATACCCGTGGTATCTGGATGCCCCCAGGAAACCACTTGCACGGGGGCCAGACGGGAGAATGCCATATAGTAGGTGTAGGGAGACATTCCGATATCCGGGTAAAACAGAATATCAAATTGTTCTTCGGAGATCTGTCGGCGATCCGGCTGCAGTTTCCCTGAAAGTATCACACTGCGGTCGGCGCACTGATCAATGGTCTCGGAAACGGCGTCCCCGGGTGTCCGGGGCCGCAAAACCACCACTTCCAGAATTTTGCGTGAAAATTGTCGGATCAGGCCTTTCATCAAATGGCCGATGGTATGGCTTTGTAGATTGGTAGATAAAATACCCAACTTCAATTGTTGTTTTTCTGGCCGATCCATAGTCAGGCAATGCGGTGCCGTGTAAAGCAAACGGGGACAGACCGCCACACTCATGGCCGCAATTGCTTCGGCGATCGGTCGGTTATTTCGATTGTGGTAGGCGAGATAAAAACTGGTAATCCCGATTTCCATTAATGGATCCGCGACGGGAGGGGCATCGGATTTTAGGGTATGGACCGCCTCCAAAAGAATTTTCCGGCGGTGTTCAAAATCATCGACGGAAGTTTGAATGATCGGTAAAAGCATCGCTTTTCTGATTTTCCAACCCGCCATATGTGGTTTCAGATCAAGGGCTTTTTGAATTTCGTCACTGGCCCGGTTGGTGTCGCCTTGGTTGCGATACAGCAAAGACAAATCAAAATGCACATCGGCGAACTGCGGGTCCAGATATAAGGCGTTTTCATAACTGGCGACGGCGTCATCAAAAGTCCCCAACGCTTGCTGCGTCACTGCCAAATTAAAATGCAGTACTGGATTTTTGGGGTCCAGGGAAATGGCTTTTTGGTAACTATCCGCGGCGTCTTCATATTTTCCTAAGTCGTGCTGTACGATCCCTAAATTGCTGTGGGCAATGGAAAATTCTGGTTTAATACGTAAGGCATTTTTTTGGCAGGTTTCGGCAAGGTCCAAATGGCCGCTCGACGCATAGGCAAGGCCTAGATTACAATGGCATTCGGCGTTGTCGGGATCAATTTTCAGGGTCACCGTGTAACTATCAATAGCTTTTACAAAGTTTTTTCCAGCCAAAAACGCCGACCCCAAATTGTAATGGTAAGCCGCAAAATCGGGTCGTAATGTTATCGCTTTTTGAAACTGTTCGATGGCTTCGTCGAGCCGATCCAACGCCTTGAAGACGACACCGAGATTTCCTCGAGCCTCAACAAAATCCGGGTTTATTTCCAAGGCCATGGAAATCTGTTCAATGGCCTTGTCGTGATCCCCCATTTGATGGCAAAGCAAACCGAGTAAATGCAGGGCATTTGTTTGTTTCGGATCCTTCTGAAGAATTTTCTCGTACAGGGATTTTGCATCGGCATGTTTACCTGTTTGGTGCAATTGCACGGCCGTGTTGAGGACCTGCGAAAGTGTAAGGTGATGATCCGTACTTATGGAAGGTCTCCGATCAAAGGTTGGTTTGCCCGCGGCACGCAAATTTAAACTGCAGAGGGTAATAGGTTTAGTTTGTATGGGGATCTTAAAAACATATCCTTTTTTAGTGAATAACTCTCCGTTTTATATCCACCGGGCACATTGATTATTTTCGGCTTAGAACATCTATCGCCAAGGTCCTTGCGTTGTTACCATGTATTCCTTTTGAGTTATAGAAAATCCCGATGCTATCTACCTGACCCTGAGGCAACCGGTCTCGACATTTGGCTTGAACGCCGAATTCCTTCGTTAAATTGCTGCTGCTTTTTCAACGCGGCTTAAAGCACTCACCGACATTTGAACTGCAGGATGTTTGACAAATCGAAGGGACCAGCCTAGCTATTTGCAGTCATAACCCCGGTGGAGACGTGTAATGTCGAAATACAGCAAGACCGACGAGGCCATTTCTCGTCTGTCGCCCGAACAATTCCGAATTACTCAGGAAAGCGGCACTGAAGCGCCCGGTACGGGAGCGTATCTCGACAACAAACAGCCGGGACTCTACGTGGACATTGTCTCAGGAGAACCCCTATTCGTGTCCTCTGATAAATTTGAATCGGGATGCGGTTGGCCGAGTTTCACCAAACCTGTCGAACCTGCCCATGTCAAGGAGGTGTCCGACAAAACACATGCGATGATCCGTACCGAGGTTCGCTCAGCCCATGGCGACAGTCATCTCGGGCACGTGTTTCCTGACGGCCCACCGGACCGGGGTGGCCTGCGCTATTGTATCAATTCCGCCGCCTTAAAGTTCATACCTCGTGATGACATGGACGCACAGGGTTATGGCGACTTCATCAACCAAGTCGAGGAGATCTGATCATGGCTGAACGCGCTGTTTTTGCTGGCGGGTGTTTTTGGGGGATGCAGGATCTCATCCGAAAGCAGCCGGGTGTCTTGTCCACAAGTGTCGGTTATACCGGTGGCGATGTTGCAAATGCGACCTATCAAAACCACGGCACCCATGCAGAAGCGATCGAGATCCTGTTTGACCCTTCGAAAACAGATTATCGTGCCCTCTTGGAGTTTTTTTTCCAAATTCATGACCCGTCCACGGTGGACCGGCAGGGCAACGACAGGGGCGCCAGCTACCGTTCGGCAATTTTTTATACCAGTAAATCGCAAAAGGTGATGGCCATAGAGACCATTGCCGATGTGGACGCGTCAGGTCTTTGGCCAGGCAAGGTTGTGACAGAACTATCACCAGCGGGTGATTTTTGGCAAGCCGAACCAGAACACCAGGATTATCTGGAGCGTCTTCCGAACGGTTATACCTGCCATTTTGTCCGACCCAACTGGAAATTACCCCGTCGCGCCGGAGCCGCTTAAGCGGCCAACAGCATGGCGGTACTGTCGGGATCGGGAGAGGGTATGGCAGGAAACAAAATCACATAGGTCCTGAGACAGACCCGATAAACTGCCGTCAACCCTGGTTAAACCGCTTCGGGTGCTGCAATGATGGGGAATTCAACGAAAAAGATTGAACCTTTGTCCAATTCGGATTCAAAATTTAATGTGCCGTCCATGGCCTCGGCAAGAGCCCGGCTAATCGACAATCCCAATCCGGATCCCATATGTTTTCGAGAATCCGACGAGTCGGCTTGAACAAATCGGTCAAAAATCGTTGCCTGCGCCGCAGCGGGTATGCCGACGCCCTTGTCGTGTATGGCAATGCGAACATGACTGTCGTCCTTGCTTATGGAAATGTCGACCGCGCCGCCGGTGTGAGAGAACTTTGCAGCATTCGACAACAGGTTGCGTAATATTTGTGCATAACGATGCTCATCAACGTTCACCCAATATTCCTCCGGTCCTGGTTCGAAAACAAACCGAACCCCATGGGATTTTGCATAACTCTCATTTAAACCAATTACATATTCGCTCACTTTGACGACATCATAGGGTCGCATTTCCAGCGTCATCTTACCGGATAAAGTTTTTTCAAAATCCAGAATATCGTTGATCAAAATCATTAAGGCATCTGAATTTCTGCTGCAAATTTCAAGCAATGAAAGACCTTCCTCTGATAAATCCTTAGCCATGAACCCCCGCAGCAACCCGACACTCCCACGTATCGACGTCAGGGGGGTGCGTAACTCGTGACTGATGGTCGCCAAAAACTCGGATTTTGCCAGGCTCGCTTGTTCAGCTGCTGCCAGGGCGTTGCAAAGGTTTTTCTCATTTAACACCCGTTCCGTAATATCTTCAGCAATCCCCGTTGCGCCTTCAAAATCCCACGTATCGGGATTGTAATAAGGCGCGCTGGTTATTTGAAAAAGCCTTTCAGCACCTGATTGGTCCTTGGCCTTAAACAGCCGTTTACGAAATGGATTTTTCCAAACGGGCTCCGTCGGCTCTCCGTGTTTGCTGACAAAATCACCCAGTTCAGAAAACTTCTTGCCAACAATTTGCAGGGGCAGAAATCCCAATTGTTCACTCACCCGCTGCGATACATAGGTGAACCGTCCTTCCGGGTCGGCCTCCCAAACCCATTCAGAAATCATCCGCGTAATATCTTCCAGGCGTGCTAATCCGCGTGATGCCCTTTGTTTGTCGGTGCCAATAATAGACGGCCAGTCTCTGGGTTGGCGGGATGTTATGGGGTCAGACATGGGTTTAATCCCTTAACTCATCAACAGAGTTATTTAAGTGCAATTGCCAGGTTTTTATTGCCTTTATCGCGTTCTCGGTATCCATGGTTCGATAAAAATCCTGCATCTTATTGATTTTGTCCTGTGAAAATTCGGCCCGTTTTGGTGCCAGTCGTTTACGGGTTTTTCTCAAAAGCACTAGAAATTCCATTTCACTGATACCAATCGCTTTGCAAGCGACGGCGACTTCCTCACCTTCGCCATCAAAAATAATGTCCTTAATGAAAGTCAAATCGAGCTGGGTCATCTCGGCAAACAAACCTAAGAATAAGGGGATTTCGCTTTGGTTAAGGGCCCCCATCAGAGTCCTTGGGGTGACCATTCCCTTGGCTTTAAGCTGTTCGATCAATTGAACAGTCGGATTTATCGATTTTCCTTGCGCCGCACCATGTGTCATCAATTGTCCTGTTATTGACGTCCCGAGAACCTGGTTCACGACGGCATCGGCGATATCGAATTTTGATGTGATATCGTCTCTTAACGCCTTAGATACCCATGCATACATTTTTTCCGCCATTTTTTGGCTCAATTCCTTGCGGTGCACAAGGGGGTCGTGAAACGTATCCACACGCTTCGACTGTTCAACCAAATATTCCATGGTTGAAGTGGATATTTTTGCGTTTTCGTTATTGAGAAGACTAATAATGACGTTTTCACTTCCTGTATCAACAAGAGATTCAGATACTTCTTCACTGACTTCCCGACGAATGGAGATGGCGAGATGATATTCTTCGGTCCGTTCACGAATAATCTTGATGAGATCTGCGTCGCGCAATAATTCGGATCGAGCCAGCACCGGATATGCAATTGAAATTTCATCGTTGACCAAATAGGAAATTAAAGTTTCAGGGACATCGGTGCGATCCGCCAGTTTTTCGGCCAGTTCCTGGCGAATACTCGCCTCGATTTCGTGAAAAAGTTGTTCAAAAATATTGAACATGAGGTCTTTTTCACGGTCACTCAGGACATCCCTTTTATCGTCGAAAAGATCATTGATTACGGATACCAACTCACTTCGACTGCTGGCAGAGCGTTCGCCTGCCAGGCGCAGCAAATAGTCAAAATTTGAGTTGTTCTCGGTCATGCCTGCCGATTGTACCTTTCGCTAGATTTTCCCCGCGCCGAACGACCCATTGCTTACGGATTACCCATATCTCTGGCCCTATAGGTCGCTAGAAATAGGTTTTATAGGAATAGTATATCTCCTGGAGATGAATACAGTACGGCGATAATGTTAAATGTTGTGAACTGGTTTTCGCAGTTATGATGTTTACCCGAAGATCGGGTGGTGCGCAAATTCGGGAGTTATCGTATATCCGCTATCTATCCCTCCCAATAAGGTGTTTCAGAAATCCGTTGCACCATGAAATCGACGAAAACCCGAACCTTAGGAGACAGATGGCGGCGTTGCGGATAAACCAGAAATATCGTCGATTCCAGGATTTTGTAGTCTTGCAGGAGTGGCGTTAAGAGGCCGTTCTGAACGTCCTTGCCGACGACAAAGGTCGGTGTTCGAGTGATCCCCATCCCCTCTAACAACGACGCGCGGATGGCCAGACTGCTATTCATCATCAGCGATCCGGAAACCGCAACTGAGATTTGTTTGTTCCCCGGTGCCTGAAAGTGCCAATTAAGTGCGGATTCCTGATAACGATAGGTGAAGATATTGTGGTTACGTAAATCGTCTGGGGTACGCGGGGTACCGTACTGCGCAAGATAGGCAGGTGCCGCCACGATGACATGGCGACACGGCGCTATCCGTTTGGCAACCAACGATGAGTCTGGAAGATCCGAGATCCGAACGGACACATCGAAGCCCTCCTCAATCACATCGATTTTTCGATCATCCAGGTTCATATCGACCGTCACGTTTGGATACCGCTTAAAGAATTCAGGCAATGCCGGTGCCACATGTAAAATGCCAAAGGACATCGGCACATTGATCCGCAAGGTTCCCCTGGGCTCGCTCTGCAACCGCAAGACCTCCGCCCGGGCGTCCTCAATGTCGGCTAAACCCTTGCGGCTGCGCTCGTAAAACACCCGACCCGCCTCGGTCAGACTCAGCCGCCGGGTGGTGCGATTGAGCAAACGTGCGCCCAACGCGTCTTCGAGGCGTGACACATACTTGCTGACGACCGATTTTGAGATATTCAGGCGCGCCGCAGCGGCCGTGAAACTGCCGCTATCAACAACCCGTACAAACACGGCGATATCTGTCAATGACTCCATGTTTCCCTTTATTATTCAATATTTGTGAACAATATTATTATAAAAGAGGTGATTGTTAAATTCACGTAGATTATTAGATTGAATTCCAAGGTAGAGACGCTTCAGTTCATCCGGCGTTTTCATTCAATTCACGCGCTTTGGAGATCCGACGCATGCGACTCCTACAACCAAATTACCTAGCCCTATTGATATCGTTTTTACGCGTGACGTTCGTGGGTACAGCTACCGCCGCCGATCGGGTGGCTGGAAAGAGCCTTTGGCGTGCGGTAGATCAAATCGAACGATTGCTTCTCATCCCAACCCAGTCACGGGCCGTCCTTCTTTCAAGACTGGTCGGCGGTGAACACGATGATATCCGTTCTGTCGCTGGCGCTCGAACAACCGGAATTTGAGATCGACGCGATCCTTGTCACATCAAATCTAGAAAGGAACCCCAAATGAAACATGCCAACCCGATCAATATCACGCAAATTGACCATGTGGTCATTCGTGTGAAGGACCTTGAAACTATGATAACATTTTACCGCGACGTGCTCGGCTGCAGGCTGGAACGGGGACCCGGCAAAAGCGGCCTCGCGCAACTTCGCGCTGGGCTTTCGTTAATAGATCTGGTCGATGCCAGTGGCCCCCTCGGTCGGCAGGGCGGTGCTCATCCGGATCCGGATGCTCCGAACATGGATCATGTTTGTTTTCAGGTGCAACCTTGGCAGACAGACGCGATCAAAGAACACCTCGCGCAGTACGATATCGACGTCGGTGAAATGGCGCAACGCTATGGTGCCAGCGGGGTCGGGCCATCGATCTATCTCAGGGACCCAGAAGGTAACGCGGTCGAGTTAAAAGGCTGATCAGAGTTGTAACAGACAAACTGACATTTGCCGGCAAAAGCTGTGCCGCGCTTCGTCACATGGCTGTCGTCCCAGATTCCTTGACGTTTTCCATGGCGACGAACGTTGAGGTGTGTGAAACGTGCGGCAGACTTGCGATGGTTTCGCCTAATGTGCGTCGGTATTCTGTAATGTCAGCGCTACGCACCTTCAACAGATAATCAAAGCCGCCAGCAATCATATGGCATTGCTCAACGGCAGCAACTTCCCTGACGGCCTTATTAAAGGCGGTTAAAGCCTTTTCGGTGGTATCCGACAGATGCACCTGAACGAAGGCCACGTGGCCCTGTCCAAGTTGTGTATGATTGAGGATCGCCGAGTACCCCAGAATGTAGCCGTCCCTCTCGAGGCGGCGCATGCGATTTTGGCACGGCGTTTTGGAAAGACCAATGCATACCGACAGATCGGTAATGGTCATCCGGCCATTTTCATGAAGGGCCCTGAGTAATTTTTGATCGTGTGAATCCAATTCACTTTTTTTGTCATTTATCATTATCAATATACCTAAATTTTTCTAATTAATTAGACGTATTCGCTAAGAATTTCAAATAATAAGACAAACTGACTTAAAGATGTCTGGCATAATCTAAATAATCATCCATTTGAGGGTCCAACCATGTCCAAGCCATCCGACCTCCGCTCGCGTATCCGCGCCGCGAACCTCGAAGACGAGGCGCAGACAACAGACCGATTGATTACCCTGGCTAATCTCGAGCCACAGACCCGGTTGCACATATCCAGGGATGCGGCGGCTCTCATTCAATCCATTCGCGATGACAGCGCACCGGGAATGATGGAACAATTTTTAGGTGAGTACGGCCTGTCGACCACCGAGGGTGTGGCGCTCATGTGCCTGGCTGAGGCGCTTCTGCGGGTACCCGATGCCGAGACCATTGACGCCCTTATCCAGGACAAAATCGCGCCAGCCGATTGGGGCCGCCACTTGGGTCATTCCAGTTCGTCCCTGGTCAATGCCTCAACCTGGGCCCTGATGTTAACGGGCCAGGTTTTGAAGGAAGAAAAAACCCTGGGATTGGTTGCCACCCTGCACGACATTGTCCGACGCCTGGGCGAACCCGTCGTTCGTACCGCAGTTTCCCGCGCCATGCGGGAAATGGGCCAACAATTCGTCCTTGGACAAAACATCAGCGACGCCAAAAAACGAGCGTCTCACATGGAAAAACGCGGATATACCTATTCCTACGACATGCTCGGCGAGGCCGCACGTACGGGAAAAGATGCCCAACGGTATCATCTGGCCTATGCCGATGCCATTGGTTCCATCGCCAAAGCCTGCACCCACGACGATTTGCGTCTCAATCCGGGCATTTCCGTTAAACTTTCTGCGCTCCATCCGCGTTACGAGTGGGGTCAGCGGGACCGTGCCGTACCGGAAATTACGGCCCGGTTGAGTGCTCTGTTGACGCTCGCCAAAAGCGCCAATATGGGGCTGAACATCGACGCCGAAGAGGCAGATCGTCTGGATCTTTCTTTGGATATCATTGAGGCCGCGCTTGCCAGTCCGGCACTCGCTGACTGGGATGGTTTTGGTGTGGTCGTGCAAGCCTACGGCAAACGTGCTGCGTACGTGCTCGACTGGTTATATGAGCTCATTGAGCGTCTTGACCGTCGGATCATGGTCCGCCTCGTCAAGGGTGCCTACTGGGATACGGAAATTAAACGCGCCCAGGTCCTCGGCATCGATGGCTTTCCGGTTTTCACGCGCAAAGTGAATACGGATCTGTCCTACATCGCCTGTGCCCGCAAGTTGCTAACCATGACAGATCGCATTTATCCGCAGTTTGCGACCCACAACGCGCATACGGTCTCCGCCGTCGTCGCTATGAGTACGGACAAAAAAAGCTTTGAATTCCAACGCCTCCACGGCATGGGTGAATCCTTGCATCAGACAGTCATGCAACGCCACGGCACGCGGTGTCGGATCTATGCGCCGGTCGGCGCGCACGAAGACCTTTTGGCCTATCTGGTTCGCCGCTTGCTCGAGAACGGTGCCAACAGTTCCTTTGTCAACCAAATCGTCGACAACAGCGTCTCACCGGAAGAAATTGCCGCCGACCCCATCGCCGAAGTCCAGCTGCTGGGTGACGCCGTTACACATCCGCGCATTGTGACGCCGACCCGGCTGTTTGGTCCTGGACGACGGAATGCCAAGGGCTGGGACATCACCGACCCGGTGACGGTGGAACAGCTTGACCAGGGACGCAAACCGTTTCATGGCCATCAATGGTTTGCCGCGCCGATAATCGCCGGCGGTGATAGCGGCAACGGCCTGACACGCCACATCGTCAATCCGGCTGACAAATCTGATGTTGTCGGTGTTGTTCGCGATGCCACGGCTGAAGATGTCGATGCGGCCTACGATGCGGCGGTGAAGGCGCAGACAGCCTGGGCAAACAAACCGGTCGGCGAACGCGCTGACATCCTGCGGGCTGTCGCCGACGCCTATGAAGATCACGCACCTGAGATCATGGCACTGGCGACCCGCGAAGCCGGAAAAACCCTGCTGGACGGTGTTGCCGAGGTTCGCGAAGCCGTTGATTTTTTGCGATTTTATGCCAATGAGGCGGAACGAATTGAGGCCGAAGGAGCCGGCCCGGCGCTGGGTGTATTTGCCTGTATCTCACCCTGGAATTTCCCCCTGGCGATTTTTACCGGGCCGATTGCGGCGGCGCTGGCCTGTGGCAACGCGGTTATCGCAAAACCTGCAGAACAGACATGTCTGATTGCCGGCCGAGCCGTTGAGTTAATGATCGGGGCCGGTGTGCCATTGGGCGTCATTCAGCTTTTGCCCGGTGACGGGCCAGGCGTTGGCCAGCCCCTGGTATCGGACGCACGGCTCGCCGGAGTGTGTTTTACCGGCTCGACCGATACCGCCCGGGCGATCAATCGAACCCTGGCGGCAAACGCCGCCCCAGCTGCGCCGCTAATCGCTGAAACCGGTGGCCTCAACGCCATGATCCTCGATTCAACGGCCCTGGCCGAACAGGGTGTACGCGATGTCATCGTTTCCGCATTCCAGAGCGCCGGCCAGCGCTGTTCGGCAACCCGGATTTTCTATATTCAGAAAGATGTTGAGGAACGGACATTGCAGATGCTCAAGGGTGCCATGGATGCCCTGCGCATTGGCGATCCGTGGCAATTGTCGAGCGATCTCGGCCCGGTGATCGACGACGATGCCTACAGGGAGCTCAATGAATACATTGATGGCTGCGAAAAATCAGGCACCTTGATCGCCAGACTGGCCCTGCCAAAATCTCTCAAGGATGGCAATTTCGTCGCCCCAGCCATCGTCCGGGTCGACGGCATTGGTGCCATGGAGCAGGAGATGTTTGGCCCCATCCTGCACGTCGCCACTTTCGAGGCACACGAACTTGATGATGTTATTGTCGCCATCAACGCCCGTAATTTTGGTTTGACCCTGGGCATTCACACACGGGTTGATCAACGGGTGCAGGATATCGTCGACAAGGCCCATGTGGGTAATATTTACGTTAACCGCAATCAAATTGGCGCCGTCGTCAATTCCCAACCGTTCGGTGGTGAAGGACTGTCGGGTACCGGTCCGAAGGCCGGCGGTCCTCTCTACATCTACCGTTTTCGTGCCCCAATGGATGAAAATCCGCCGGCCATCGGCTTACGCGAGATCGACTTGCCCGGGCCGACCGGAGAGAGTAACCGCTATCTCATCAAACCGCGGGGACGGGTGCTTTGTTTGGGCGATCTTTCTGCACGGAACGACACTGCTGCGCGTCAGCGCCAGCTAACTTCAGCCCGAAAATTTGGCAACGATGCCGTCGTCGCCAAGCCGACCGACGGCGACGCCTTGCAAAATCTTGAACAGCTCGATGCGGTCATTGCCGAGGGCGATGCGACGGCGCTTCGTCCGATCAGACAAGCATTGGCCGCACGGCCAGGACCGATCGTCCCTTTGCTTACTTCAGCCAATGATATTTGCGGACTGGTCTCGGAACGGACGCTCTGTATTGACACCACGGCTGCCGGCGGCAACACCTCCTTACTGGCAGACGTTTCCGCCGCCTAAGGAAAAAATGCGTGACCGTCCCGGCGAATAAGATTAACGGCAGGCTCAACGGATCGTCGGCCTTTTAAGCGCGGGACAATAGTCAGCCAAATGCCAGGATTTAATCCTGATGTACTCTTGTCGGATCTGTGGCGCTGACCATTTCGAATTATTAAATTTGGACAAGTCGATCCGCCTTGGCCGATCCCGGGTACAAAAAAGCCAATGCAAAAACCTTCACGTCGCCATAGGCCCCTAAAGAATTCACCTGTTTGTGCGAGCGCATGAGGTGTAGGCATCAGGCTTTATGCGGCGGTTCAGCCAGGAGGTTTTGATAAACAAATCAATTGATGAGGAAATTTGGTCAGCTGACTTAATCTTAAATGTCGCTGACTGGCCGGTTTTTAAACGCAATCGGCGTTTCGAAAGAACGTCTTTGTTATCGCCACGATACAGATAAAAGATTGCCATTTTTGGCCAATCCAATCCTTCATTGCGAATTCTGAAAACCGCCGCACCGTTTTTACAGGTCGTGATAATATCCAAACGCAGGGCACCGCCGGCCTGTTGTGCATAGGGTTCCCCTGAGAACCCCGCCACTGCCATTATCAGGAATACCGTGTAAATGAACTTCTGAAAGAACCGCATGGTTTTAAATCTCGCCAGTAGCCGATAAGTGAACTGTCAGCAGAACTTAAGGGTCGCGTATTATCAGATGATGTTTAGGATGTGACTGAATTGTGGCTGGAGCGGGGAATGGGTGATGGCGAATATATTGGTGGTTGATGATGATGCGCTGATCCGGTCTTTGATCGCATCCCTGTTAGACTCCGTCGGATACGAAACCGTCGTTGCCGGTTCCGGCAGGGAAATGTTCGAATGTCTGAAAGACCATTCTTTTAATTTGGTTATCCTGGATCTGGGATTACCGGATGAAGATGGCCTGGCCCTCGCCCGTAAACTACGGACCACGTCTTCCGTGCCGCTGATGATTTTGACCGGCCGTTCTGATATGAGTAATCGATTGGCCGGATTGGATGTCGGGGCCGATGACTATTTGACCAAAGGCGTCAACCCCGAGGAGTTTTTGCTGCGGGTTCGCAATCTTGTGGCGCGCGGCGGTGATGTAAGGGATGCGACAATAAAACCAGGGGGACCTATTCTGAGCTTTTCCGGCTGGAAACTGGATAGCGAAGCCTATTCGCTGATTTCGGACGACCAACACGTAGCAACGTTAACGCCCATGGAATTGAATATTTTGGCCGTATTGGCACGCAATGCGGGCCGTGTCATGAGCCGCGACCAGTTGTTGGATGCCATTAGCGGCATTGATGACGCGCCCTCGGATCGCATGATCGATTCGTTTATCAGTCGTATTCGCAAACAAATTGAAATCAACCCGCGAAAACCAAAAATAATCGTAACGGTTACCGGTGTCGGTTATAAATTGGTTCCTGACCGTAATATCAGCGCCTAGGCATGATTTTCGACCAGACATAAAATGTTTGACCCTCGGGGACTCAATCGGGAAATCAATCGGACTGATACAGGGCCAACATAAGATCAAGGATTACAACCGCCGGCAGCCATAAGGGCTGATGTCAGGATGAACACCGTTCGCGAAAGTCGAAGATATCTTTAGATCCCCACTTTTAACCGTCGGTGCCGATTAATGCCTTCCTGTTCGACCTGGACTTTCGTTCCATTGACCTGATAGCGGATTGGTTCACCCAAGTGGTTAAGATCCTCTGTAATTTTGGCTTCAATGATCTGGATTTTCGATTTTGTCGCCGAAGGACGGGCAATTCGATACCCGCCTTCAGCGAAATTTTGATTTTACCCCATTTCCTTGCGTTCGACGACGATGAACAAATCGCGCCCATCGCGTTTCACATTCATTGCGACGCCTTTATAAGGGCGTTGCAGGATGGATATCAGTTCATCCACCGATGCGACCGGCTTATTGTTGACCACCGTAATCACATTATCCTTACGCAACCCGTGGTGCCAAGCGGCGCTTCCTTTCACCACATCGGCAACCATGACACGGGCCGGTTTCGCGCCGATTTCCTTATAATCTTCAAATCGGGCCCCGGAAAAATCCTTCAATGTGCCGGAACCTTGCCGCACGGAAAAATCCAGGTCGCCAATACGTGCCGTTACAGTTTTTTGCGCGCCTTCACGGAGGTAGGAAATTTCGACCTCGGACCCTTTACGGGTCAGCCCTATGCGATTTCGCAAATCGCTGAAACCGCGAAGTGGTTTACCGTCAATAGCAGCAATAACATCCCCAGGTTTTAATCCGGCTTTCTCAGCCGGTGATGTTGACTCAACGCCGGTAATCAACGCCCCAGACCGAACGGACAAGTCCATCGCCTCGGCGATTTCAGGTGTTAGGTCCTGGACGGTTACGCCCAACCGGCCCCGACTGACTTTGCCGTGGACTTTGAGCTGATCCAGAACTGCCATCGCCATATTGGACGGAACGGCGAAACCAATACCAACATTGCCTCCACTGGGACCAATGATTGCCGTGTTAATGCCGACGAGTTCGCCTTTGGAGTTAACCAACGCACCGCCGGAGTTGCCGGGATTTATCGACGCATCGGTTTGGACAAAGTCTTCGTAACCTTCAATCCCTAGCCCGCTGCGTCCGAGGGCGCTGACGATCCCTGTGGTGACTGTTTGGCCAATACCAAAGGGGTTGCCAATGGCGATGACCACGTCGCCGACCTGAATTTTATCAGAATTCCCAAAGGGCACGGCTGTGAGGTCTTCCGCGTCAATTTGTAAAAGGGCAATATCGGTTGCAGCATCGCTACCGATCAACTCGGCCTTAATCTGGCGTTTGTCTTTCAGCGTCACCATGATGTTTACCGCGTTGTCGATGACGTGGTGATTGGTCATCACCAACCCCTCCTTTGCATCAACGATAACACCCGAACCGGCACTCATTGCCTCGCGATGATGGAGTTGGTTGGGCACATCAAAAAAGCGGCGAAAGAAAGGGTCCTGATAAAGCGGGTTCTGTTTTTGCATCACACGGGTTTTGACCGAAATGTTATCAACACCCGGCGTCGTTTTTCCCAACAGAGGTGCGTTCGTCAAGACACCTCTTTCTTCGTCCATCATGGGAAAATTCGCGACTGCAACCGTCGATGAAACGGCGATAACAGCGGTCAAAACGAATGAAACAATTGGATTTTTCATTTTCAAGGTCCTCCTTTAATCACAGTTTACAGATCCATCTTGGGGAACAAGGCCGGGAAACGACGTCCCCGGCGGAAGTGCGTGCGCCAAACTGGCGCCGCCTGGCGCGGCAACTCGGGGCGCACCAAAACTTGTGGTTGGCAACGGCCAGAATATTGCTTCGCCAGACTGGATATTCTTTTGTCCATAGAGGGATGGGTTTGCAAAAAGGACGGCAATTTCAGGGGCAATGAACCGGCGAAGACATGTTCCCATAATCCCTTCGACATCAGGTCTATTTTTCGAAGGGCAGAGACAAATGCGACAGGATCACCCGTCAAACGGATCGCGCCCGCGTCAGCTGCAAATTCCCGGCTGCGGGACAAAGCCAATTGGAGCAAAATTAAAATAATGGGTGCAGCGATGAAAATAACCGGAAGCCAAAAAGGCAGCTCAATATGCGCTGCGGAGAGTTCTATATAGACAATCAGGATCAGTCCGCAAGTCGCAATGACCCCCGTTAACCGGCGAATGACTTCACCCAGCATTAGGAACCAAGCGTCACCCGCTGCAATATGGGAAATTTCGTGGGCCAGAACCCCTGCGATTTCACGCAATTGAAGATTTCGCAAAGCACCGTCGGATATCCCAATGGCAGAACCGTCCCGATCGCCAACGGCCACAGCATTGATATTTGACGCCGGCAACCAGTAGAGATTGGGGACGGAGTTAAGCCCGGCCCGCAGTGAAAAACTGGCAACCAGATTTCCCAATTCGGAACTACGCCAGACTTCAATCGGTCGACCCCCTTGCAATTTCATAAGGACATGAGGTGGTAATTTGGGAATGGCCGCCAAAAAAGCAATAAGCACCAGTAGGGATGATACAGCAATACTCATTCCGCCGACTAACCAGCCACAGGCGACCAATAGGAAAACCATGCCTCCCAATAATAACGTGGTCTGAATAGGCCGAGAATCGATATGTCTATACGGTCTCATATACCTCATGTTCAAGTCCTCCTTTGAGCAACCTGATTGTCGATCCCCTGCAGCGAAGCCAGACCGACGGCATGCGATTTAGAGCACTTCCATGACAGCGGCGCGCCTCTGATCCGATACACCGCATTGCGTTGCAATGCCCTCCTTGTCACAAAACAAAAGGAACCCGTTAGAGTGCGCCCGATTACCCCGGAAATGCTCAAGTTGGTGGCGTCCTGCGCATACATCCCGTACCGGGCACATGCCCGGTACGGGATCGTTTGGTCACGCAGACTTCTTGGTCACGTTTTCAAGGAGCTTTTTGGCTTTTTTCGGAAGGGTATTGGGTGCACCGACATTGATCTCGATGTGTTTGGGTTTGATCTCTTCTGGAATTTCGCGATAAAGATCTATACTCAACACACCGTTGTTCAGGTGTGCATCTTTAACCTTCATATGATCCGCCAGTTCGAATTTGCGGATAAAATCACGCCCTGCAATACCTTGGTGCAGGAACACAGCTTCATCTTCGTCTGAAACCGCGCGCTTGCCTGCGATTGTCAGGGTGTCCTCCTTAATTTCCACATCCAGATCCTGTTCAGCGAAACCCGCTACCGCCATGGTTATGCGGTAGTTATTATCGTCAAACGACTGAATATCGTAGGGCGGATAGGCATTGGTGTTTTGTTCGATTTTGGCGGCGTTTTCCAGCATCTGGGCAACGCGGTCGAAACCAACTGTTGAACGTAAAAGCGGCGTAAAATCATAAGTCCTCATTATCTACATCCTCCATGAGAAGCAATGTTAAGACGTCCGACCCGGTAATTCTGGACCGAACTACCCTTCAAACCAGCCCTTTAAAAAGCAACTGGTAAAATTTATTTAGTCGGTATCAACAACCGTGCAAGAGGGGGAAATAAAAAAAATTAAAATTTTTCCAGGGCCTTTTTCACTTGGAACCGCAATACGGGTCCTCAAGAATAATCATGAATATTCAGGGGCTTATCGATTTTTCAGCGAAAGCACAGGGGACGTTCATCGGCTCACGGCCCAACTCATATCTTTTTCTGGTGCCGGCATTTATGCGGTTTTTAAAAAACCAACCGTCTTCGCGACTCGGTTCCGGCCCTGATCCCATGGTCCTCTTTAAGCGGGGTCAAGGAACGCAACGGCGTAGGGGCCAAGCTCAATTTCATCGGTCCGGTTCCGGTCCGCACTTTCCAGCCAGGTCATGTCTTGGGTGGCAGCATCAAAGGACTTTTCATTCAGCAGCAAAACATGCCCCCGAGACGGCAATTTCAGTTGTTGCGATTTTGCCGTACCGTTCGAAAGGATCGCCTTCATGCCCTCTTTGGATTGGGCGGCGACCCCAAACAATCCGTCGGCGAGCCTGACCGGCCGACGCGACTGACCGGCCATTTGTGCCAGGGCTTTTAGGGTATGGTAGGCCGGGTAGACGATCCGGTCCGCTTGGTCATCAAACAACGGCTGCGGCCAGTCTTCCCTGCGGTAAATAACACCAAGCGGGCCGACGGGTGCCGCCAGGGCGATGCTGTTTATACGATACCCCTGGGTCGTCGCCATGGCGCCAACCATCCAGGCGGCGGCGAACAGACCGCGTTGGCGGGGGTCGGCCTGGACCATTTCAAGCCGGTTTTGCTGGGGATTGGCCAGCGGTGCCGGCCCGTAGGGGTTGGTGCGAAAAGCAATACTCACAAGCCCCATGCGGTACCCGATCTCCGGTGCGATGGCTCGGCCGCTGGCGTATACATCGGGTTGCGCTTCCAGGGTCTCAAACACCGACTTGTCATCGGCTGCGTGGACGATTGCCGTGGTCGAATGGGTGACAAAATCACATTCCACGACGACCGGCCGGCAGCGGTTCAACTCCGTAAAGTTGGTCAAAACACCGCCACCGATTTCGCTGTTGGGAAAAGCATTTCTGCCGAGGGCAACACTGGCTTGTGGCGTTAAACCGCCGGGCCAGTCGCCATCCGGTTGGTAACTTTTCATATAATCTTCGGGAACCGCCACCACATGCTCCGCTAGGATGTTCCTTTCGCCGCAAAGGTGCGCAATTTTCATCAACAAATCAGCGGCGTCGACCGCTGTGTTTGGAACGATAATTTCCAAATCGCAGGACAGGCCAAGATCGCTGATCGTTTGCAGGACGCGGTGGCATTCGTCTTCATTTTTTACCCGGACGGCACCCCGTACCACTTGCAGATTTTGGCATATCGGCAGGATATTTGTGTCCGGCAAAAAATCCGGTTCGAGGGCAAGCAGGACTTCCGGTATGGGCTCTTGTTGATCCAGTAGGCCGAAGACATCTGACACCCGTGAGCCATCGATAGATGCCTGCGGCCCATCACCGGAGAAGGAAACCGTTATCTTTTGCCTGAGGGTTTCCCCTTTTGGGATGAGGAATGGGCTTGGCCGGCTAAGGGGACGGCAATAGGTTTTATAAGAAGCATCCGTCCAGTTGCGCTGGTCCTCCATTTCAAAGACTTCACCTTCAAAGGTAATTTCGGCTTTCATGCCGAAAATACTGTAGGTCAGGCCGGCCATATCAAAGACCGGTTGGTCTGGGGTGATGCCTTTCGGAAATACCAGCATCTCAGAGCCGCCGTCACCGTGGGTCACTTCGACATCGCCACCGGCCAGGCCTTTTATCGGATGCAGGACCGTGAAGCCGGTGCGGGCCGTCTCAAAGTCTGCACCTGCGCTAAAGGAAACCTCTACGGACAAGTGACCCGTACGGTCGCCACTGGCGTTGAATTCACCGGCAAGTCGTCCATCGGTAGAGGTGAACAGGCGCCTGTAGGTCCAGTCTTCGTCGTTCTGCTCGACACTTTCCGAATTAACCGTAACGGCAACGGTCCCCCAGTTCGGGTCACGGATTGGATAATCAAAGGCCCGGATCAATTCAACACCGTACCACTGAATGTTTCGAAGTTTGCCGCTGTCAATATCCAGGGACAACGGACCAGCTACAAGAGTTTTGATCTCGCCGGTATCTTGCACGGATCCAAACCGTCTTATTAAACGTCCTTCATTTGCCACAATACCCCCCTCTTTTAATTCAACAGGAAATTTGATTAAGCGACATCCTTAATCGTCCAGTTCTGTCGTCGTCTTTAGCTGACGCGTGATCACCATCAACCGGGTCCTAAGGTGTCGTTTTGAGTTGAGGATTGTCCTGGTGATAGAGCTTGTCGGCACGGTTTAAATGGTCAGATAATTCTTTGGCTGCCCTAGCGGGGTTTCCGGTTTCGATCGCCCGCAAAATATTCTGGTGTTCCTCCAGGGTCAGTTTTTCAAGTCCCGGACTCCGCACCAGGTCAAAATGAAAATGCGCCAACCAGTCAAAAAACGATTTACTCAGGCCTTCAAAAATGGGATTGCCGGAAATTTTGGCGATTTCGCAATGGAAATTACCATCCTGGCGCAAAAATTCCGGCGAATTATTGGAAGCCTTCGCCTGCTTGTCCAGAATGTCCTTCAAGCGATCAACGTCCTGCACAGTTCTTCGTTCGGCGGCGATGCGCACCATTTCCACTTCAAAGATCAGGCGGGCTTGCTTAAGGTGCTCCATGGACGCCGTCGAATGGGTCAGCAAATGACGCATGGTTTCGCCCAGTTGTCCCATGACCTTATTAAACGAGGGTTCGGCTATGCGAGGCCGCTCCCCATGGCGAATTTCAATCAACCCCATCCTTTGCAAATTCTGCATGGCTTCACGAATGGCCGGACGGCCGACCGAAAAGGTTTCCATCAATTCGCGCTCAGACGGAATGGTATCACCAGGGCTCAATTCGCCCCCCTGGACGATCGCTAGCAAACGATCCTGAATGTGATCAGATAGCTTTTTTCGTGGAATGGGTTGAGATGTGCGTGTCATGGCCGGTTGGTTACTAAGGGCTTTTTTGAAAAGCAAAGGCTTTGGCACAGGGCTTCAATGGGCGCGAAATTTGAAGAATGGAAGCTCATAGGAATGGAACTTTCGTATCCCGGATTATATTGGTGCCAATTCGGTTAATGATTGCAGCTGATTCCAGGCTTCGCACAAACCAATAGGGAGAACCAACCCCTTGACTGCCTTTTTATACTGGTATAACCAGTATATCATTATAATATTTTTGGCAAGACGTAGGACTCTTCAAAAAACACTTTAATAAGAAAATTTGGCGCAGGTACAAACCGGTCGATTTCCGGGAAAAGTAATTTTGTGACAGGCGTTTTGTTTGGGGGTTCTCCAGGTTTTGCCGTTCGTAAACAAGGAGGAGACGATGTCAATTCAGTCAATTGTGCGAAAGTTGCTTATTGCCGCATCAACGATCGCGGTGGGCCTTTCGTTAACCACTCTTGAGGCCAGCGCTCAAAGCGCCGCCGACAGGGCGGTTGAAGCCGCGAAAAAATATTCCGGCACGACGCTAAATGTTTTGTATGAAGCAGGGCTGCAGCCCCTGGATCCGAAAAACTTCACAGGCCCACTATGGGAAAAACTGACCGGCATCAAAATCAACGTTATTGAAGCGCCGATTGATCAATTGTTCACAAAAACCATGCAGGCGCACAAGGCCGGATCCGGGTCTTATGATGTTTTAAACGTCTTACCCAACCAGATGCCCGATTTGGCTTTGGCGGGAGCCCTCGAGCCTTTAGACAAATTTGTTGATAAATACGGCTACCGTGAAGAACTCCAAAAAATCGCTCCGGTATACCGTGACAATCAGATGAAAGTTGAAGGTGTGATTTATGGGCTGCCCGATGACGGCGATGTCCTGATTATGTATTACAACCGTGCAATCTTCGACGATGCGAAAAACAAAGCAGGCTTTAAAGCCAAGCACGGTTATGATTTGGCTCCACCTAAAACCTGGAAAGAGTTTTCAGAAATAGGCCAGTACCTCACCGACACACTAGCCCCGAAAGTCTACGGGGCCGGCTTGTTCCGCCAACCTGGCCTTGCTCAGTTTATGTTTCAGGAACGGTTCCGCGTCGCAGGTGGTAAATTTTTTGATGCGGACACAATGAAGGCAACCATCAATTCGGAGGCCGGCATTAGTGTCTTCAAAGGTATGGTAGAAGATAACAAGTACATGCCACCGGGCGTCGAGCAATGGGGTTTCATTGAGCCGTTCAGCGCGTTTCTGGCAGGCGACATCGCCATGACGATTTCCTGGCCGCCCGTTGGTCGCTGGGCTGCGGGTTATGGCAAGGGAACCGAGGCATTGAACTGGATTCCCGAAACCAAAATTGCCGACAAAGTTGGATACGCTCTGCCACCGGGCGGCACACCTGAGCTTGCTGCAGGATTTTCCTTTGGCGTTGCATCTGGAAGTAAAAACAAGGAAGCGGCCTATTTGTTCAGCCAGTGGATGAATAGTGAAGAGATCAGTCTCAAGCGGGTTCAACTTCCCTATGCGCTACGTGATCCGTTCCGCACTAGCCACTTTTCGAACCCTGAATACCGTTCGCGCTGGTCGAATGCCGGCGACTATTTGGACGTCTTAAAAGCAGGTGCTGAAACGGGCCTTTTAGATCTCTCTTTGCTCCAAACAGACCGCTATGAAGAAGCAATGCGTCAGGCCATTAGCCGTCTATGGGCACAGGAAG
Organism: Rhodospirillales bacterium; assembly: GCA_021775095.1. Lineage (GTDB taxonomy): Bacteria > Pseudomonadota > Alphaproteobacteria > Rhodospirillales > Casp-alpha2 > JABMNT01. The sequence continues at coordinate 30,211 of JAJFII010000031.1, read as the reverse complement.
ATCCGAAAGAAATTCTCGATGATCTTGCTGGGCAATGGGACAAACTGACAAAGCGTATTGGCCTCGAAAAACAAAAGCGTGTCTACAACGACTGGGCTAACAAGCCTAACGCTTATCCTAAATAATATCCTCCAGATCCCCGGGGCTGCGTTTGCAGTCTCGGGGTATTTTTAGGACCAATTTCATATGATTACTTCGAATTCTTTCGCCGATAAACTTGATCAGGAACGTTGGTTCAAATACTTCCTGATCGCACCTGCCGTATTTATTATTTTACTGATCGGACTTTATCCGTTCGTAAAACTCATCTTGGTCAGCTTTCAGAACATAACCATGTTCGACAATGAATTGAGTTATCAGGGTTTTATTCATTACGAACGATTATTTGATGATGACCGTTTATGGGAATCCATTTTACACACCATTATTTTTACTGCGGTTGCCTTGCCGATTGAACTTATTTTGGGATTTCTTCTCGCCCTCTTATTTCTCGAGCGCATTCCTTACAAACAAGTCTTTGTTGGAATTATACTTCTGCCGACTGTCATTTCACCGATCGTTGCTGGAGCAACCTGGAAATTGATGTTTGATCAGAGGTTTGGCCCGATCAATCAAGTCATCGCCTGGTTCGCAGGGCACGAAGTCAAGCTGTTGTGGAACATAGAACCAGCCCTTGTCTGGCCAGCTATCATGGTCGCCGAAGTTTGGCAGTGGACGCCGTTTATGTTTTTGATCCTTCTGGCGGCTCTGAGCAATGTCGACCGAGAACAACTTGAAGCCGCTCAAATTGACGGCGCTTCGTGGTGGATGACGTTCCGTAAAATTGTCCTGCCGGCGATCATGCCAGTGATGTTTATCGCTCTCCTGATCCGGGGACTGGATTTATTCCGGGTCTTTGATGTGGTCTGGACCATGACCAAGGGTGGGCCGGGAACGATGACGGAAACGATATCCATTTATGCTTACCATATGGCATTCCGTGAGTTTGACGTTAGTTATTCGGCAGCTATTGCCTTTCTCATCATATTAATTTTGACGGTAATTGTGGTTGCTGCGTTGCGCCGAATGGAGGTCTCCAGATGAAACAATGGGATCAAGGGGCACGACTGTGGGCCCGGGTTTTCTGTGCAATGATTGTTACATTATTTTTTGTTTTCCCGATTTATTGGCTGGGCGCAATATCCTTTAAAACCGCAGAAGAAATCTTCGCCTATCCGCCCGTATGGATTCCTGCCAATTTCAATTTCCATAATTATTTTGTCTTGTTTAGGGATGGCGAAGCCTGGTCCATTTGGAATTCTTTTGTCACTGCCAGCATCAGCACACTATTCGCAATGTTTTTTGGCACCATCGCCGCTTACTCGCTGGTCCGCTACAAAACAGGCGGTAATCATCTTGGGATCTGGATTATATCCCAACGCATGATACCGCCAATTTGCGTCGTATTTCCAGTTTTTCTGCTATTTGTTGCCTGGGATATTGTTGATACCTATACCGGCTTGATTGTCCTCTATACTGCCTTCAATCTTCCCTATGTGATCTGGATGATGCGCGGCTACATACAAGAAATTCCGTTGGAACTGGAACAATCGGCACTTGTTGATGGGCTGACACGTTGGGCCGTCTTGTGGAAAGTTGTAATGCCCATGGCCAAGTCTGGACTATTTGCAACCGCTGTATTCACCTTCATTTTTGCCTGGAATGATTTTTTATTTGCTCTCATTTTGTCACGTTCCGACGTGGTCACTTTCCCTGTTAAAGTAACAGGATACTTCGGTGCACAGTCTTCTTTATGGTCGAAAGTTGGCGCTCTGAGCATGTTGGGCGTATTGCCCATGATTTTTGTCGTCGGAACTATGCAGCGGTTTATTGTCCGGGGCATATCTATGGGAGCCGTAAAGGGATAACGCGTCTATGCCAAATCTTAAAATTGACAATGTAAACAAGTTCTACGGCGACGTGCACGCGGTTAAGGATTTATCCATCGACGTCCCGGCCGGTGAGTTTGTTGTTCTGGTTGGTCCGTCGGGTTGTGGCAAAAGCACCCTGCTCCGCTCCATCGCCGGGCTTGAAGAAATTTCTGATGGCGATATCGTATTAGGTGATCGCTCGATCGCCAATTTGGCTCCGCGCGATAGAAACATCGCCATGGTCTTTCAAAGTTACGCGCTTTACCCTTATTTGAGCGTATACGAAAATATTGCGTTTGGGCTACGCGCTAGAAAAGCTTCAGATGACGAGATCAAAAAACAAGTGGACTGGGCGTCAGAACTTCTTGATATCGGTGACTACCTGAAACGCTTCCCCCGGGAACTTTCCGGCGGTCAACGCCAGCGCGTCGCCATCGGACGGGCAATCGTTCGCAATGCAGACTTGTTTTTGTTCGATGAACCCTTATCAAACCTCGATGCCAAATTGCGCGATGGTATGCGCGAAGAAATCAAGCGGTTGCACACAAAACTGGGTAAAACTTTTGTTTACGTCACCCACGACCAGATCGAAGCCATGACCCTGGCAGACCGCATTGTCCTGCTGCGCGATGGTGTCATTGAACAAATCGGTGCCCCTCTGGATCTGTTCGAGCGACCGAAAAATATTTTCGTCGCTGGATTTTTGGGCTCACCTCCCATGAACTTCATGGATGTGGACGTCACGGAGCACGGGACATCCATGGCGTTACCCGACGGTCAAATTCTGTCTCTTGCCGGCACGAAAATATCAGGAAAAATTAAGGACGGAGCCTACACCTGGGGCGTGCGCTCAGAGCATTTGTCGAAAATCACGGAAACAAAAAACACAGTTAGAGCGGTCATCGACGTCCTGCAACCCACAGGTTCGAGAACCTATGGAACCTTTTTCCTGGGAGATTGCCATGTGGTGTCCGAATTAGAAGCCCATGACGTAAGTAAAGAGGGTGAAATCCTTCACCTCGCCGTGGCAATTGACCGGACATCGTTTTTTGATCCCGAGACTGGTAGTGCCATCAACTCATGAAGCCACCCTTTCGCAACGAATTGTAATCTGTAGACACGTACTGGAAATTTGATGTTTGATCTCACACTTAAAATAGCTTTGGTGACAGGGGCGAGCCGCGGGCTTGGGTTTGCCATTGCCGAAGGTTTTGCCAAACAGGGAGCGATTGTTGTCCTGAATGGGCGCGATCCACAAACCCTTGAAAAAAGTGCCAAACACATTCGTTCGAACGGCGGTAGGGCGCACATCGCCTGCTTCGATGTTACCGACGCATCAGCCATCAAAGCCGCCGTCGCCCACATTAGAGACACCATTGGTGAAATTGATATTTTGGTTAATAACGCCGGCATTCAACACCGCCAACTGATCGCCGATTTACCGGAAGCAGACTGGCGCCGGGTGCTCGACACAAATCTGACGGCGCCGTTTTTAATGGCTCAGGCGGTCGCGCCTTCCATGGTCGAGAGAAAATCAGGTAAAATCATAAATATCTGTTCGCTGACCAGCGAAGTCGGTCGGGCAAGTGTCGCCCCTTACACAACGGCCAAAGGCGGATTAAAAATGCTGACCAAATCAATGGCCGTTGAATGGGCAAAAGATAATGTACAAGTCAACGGCATCGGTCCCGGTTATTTCCTGACTGAAATGAATACGGCGCTGGTCGAGGATGAGACGTTTAATAACTGGGTGTGCAACCGGACCCCCGCCGGAAGATGGGGAAACCCAGAGGAATTGGCCGGTGCCGCCATCTTTTTGGCATCCGACGCATCCAACTACGTCAATGGGCAAGTGATTTATGTGGACGGCGGTTTCCTATCGAGCATGTGATATCTGGCGAGGTATAACCGATGGAATCAGGGGCAATCAAAATCTATGACGTCGCTGTTCACGTGAAAAACTTCGCCTTTAAAATAGGCCATGACGGGTTTCAGGGCTGCGAGGGAGCCGGCCCGGGCATCGGATGCCAGCGCCGTCTCCAGGTCCGATTTGCTGGCGTAACTGTGTTCAAGGGTTAACAGAAGTGATGGCCCGCCGTCATCAATTTCTTTTGGCCATTTTATTTGGAGGTTTTTGATGCCCGGAAATTTTAGGATCGCATCGGCGACCGGGCCTTCCAGTTGTTTTTTAAAGGTTTCCCATTGGTCTGGATCAACGGTTCCCATGAACAACGCGCTGCGGCAATACATGTCAAATTTCCTTTATTTCTATCGTCTGATTAACCGAAACCCCTATCACAGGAGATACCAATGACCATACCCAATCTCAAGCGCCTGTTTGCATCTGACAAGACAAAAATCGGGCATTCGATCTTTGAATTTAACTCGCCCGGTCTCGGCCAGATTATTGCGACGGCCGGCGTTGACTTTGTTTTTCTGGATATGGAACATTCGGGGTTTGGCATTGCCGAAACCAAACAGGCCATATTCGGCCTGCGCGTCGGAAACATCCCCGCATTGGTTCGCCCCCCGTCGAACTCCTACCACCACATCGCCCGCGCCTTGGACGCCGGTGCCGATGGCCTTGCCATGCCCATGGTCGGATCCCGCGAAGAAGCCGAGCACATCGTCTCGTGCATGAAATACCCACCCATGGGGAACCGCGGCGTTGCCCTTACGATTGCCCATGATCATTACCAACCGGGAAAACCGGCGACAACCCTGGCCGCCGCCAATCGTCGCACGGCTTTTGTCGCACTGATCGAAACCGAAGAAGGCGTCAATAATATTGACTCCATTGCCGCCGTCAAAGGCGTCGATTGCCTGTGGATTGGGCATTTTGATTTGAGCTGTTCGCTTGGCATCAACGGACAGTTTGATCATCCGGACTTTTTGAACGCCACGGCAAAAATTGCCCGTGCCGCGAAAAAACATAACAAGGCGCTCGGCCGCTTAACCGCCGATGCCGCCGGTGCGATCGAGCTGCACAAACAGGGTTACGATGTGTTGTGTTATTCCGGCGATCTGTGGGTGTACCAACAGGCGTTAATCGCTGGTATCACAGAAATTCGGGACGGCTGTAAACCGCTCAAATCAAACAAAGGAGCGAACAAGAAATGACAAAATTCCGTGTGGCCCTGTCCGGCGACTTTATGAAACCCGACGGTTCTCCCGCCTTTCCGATGTTCGATCTGTCACCGCTCGACAAGGATCCGGATATTAACTTCGAGTTTGTGGCACCGGTTAAGGGACGGATGACCGCTGAATCCCTATTGGAATTTGACGCTCTCATCCTGCTTTCTTCCCTGTTCGATGCCAACAGCATCCCAGACAACGGGCGATTGGCTTTGGTAGCGCGGTTCGGGGTCGGATACGACAGCGTTGATGTGGATGCCTGTACAAAAGCCGGTATCGGCGTGGTGATCACCCCAGACGGGGTCCGCCGCCCGGTTGCGGTTACCATATTGACCTTCATCCTGGCCCTTGCTGGAAAACTTTTCGACAAAGATAAATTGGCGCGCCAAGGTTCGGCCGGTTTTGATAAACGCGCCGACTATATGGGCGTCGGCCTGGTTGGCCGCACTTTGGGGTCCGTCGGCATTGGCAACATCGGGGCTGAAATGTTTCGCATGTGCAGGCCCTTTGATATGAAATTCATCGCCCACGACCCCTGGGCCGACCCTGCCGTTGCCAAAGAGCTGGGCATTGAATTGGTCAGCCAGGCACAGGTCTTTCAAAACAGCGATTTCCTCAGCATCAACACACCGCTGACACCGGAAACGGAACATATGGTCAATGCGGAACGGCTGGCCTCCATGAAATCGACGGCCTACCTGATCAATACGTCGCGGGGTCCAGTTGTCGACCAACCCGCATTGGTCCATGCCCTCAAAACCGGTGTCATCGCCGGCGCGGGCATCGATGTTTTTGATCCTGAACCGCCATCGGCTGACGATCCGATTTTACAATTGGACAATGTCATCGTCACCCCCCATGCCCTGTGCTGGACCGACCAATGTTTTGCCGGAATAGGCGCGTCGGATATTGAGCAGGTTTTAAAGGTTAAAAACGGCGAAGCCCCGCCGCACCTTGTCAACCGCACCATTGCCGATGATGCCAGGTTTAAAAAGCGCCTGGCTGGCTATAAATAACCGCAAAGACGAAACCCCATCGACACCGGTTAAAGCGACGACTCGAGGCGGGTATTCACGGGCATTTCTGCGACCGAAGCGGTATTTGGCAGGCTGAGAATGGTCGCAACAATCGCGGCCAATGTATCAGGCTGAATACGCTCAGCGACGGGCGTCGCCCCCTTGATCCCCGCCAGCAAATCCGTGTTGACGGCACCGGGACACAGCGCCGTCGCCCGGATGCCATCGTCCCATCCTTCAAACCGCGCCGCATGGGTCATGGCAACCAGCGCATGTTTACTCATGGTATATCCGACGGAGACCCCCTGGCGAAATCGCCTTCCATCCGTTGAAGCGATATTGACGATCCGTCCGTTCCCTGGTTTGCGCAAATAAGGCAAACACAATTTTATAAGTCGAAAAGGCGCTTTGACATTTACCGCCCACAGGTCATCCAGGTCCTGTTCATCGCCCATGGAAAATCCAACATTTCTCAAAATTCCGGCGTTATTCACCAGTCCGTCAATCTGGCTGAAATGGCTAGCCGTTTTTTCCACCCAGGTTTCTGCCGACGCGGGTATTTCCGCATCAAAAGGGCAGATCAGAAGGTTCTCTGAATTTTGCGCGCCAATGGCTTTTGCGATTTCGTCCGGGTTTCGCCCGCCTAAGGACAAACGAAAACCATCGGCCAACAGCCGACGTGCAATGGCCGCACCAATTCCCCGCGATGCCCCAGATACCATGATTACCCGCCCGTTGGGTTTTAACATTACTTCCGACATTCAGTCGCTCCAAATCCCTGCGTATGGCTTAGAATAGCCCTTGATAAACACCACCATCATTAATGATGTTTTGGCCGGTCATGAAACCGGTTTGGGCACTACAGATATAGGTTACCAAATCCCCACACTCTTTTGGGTCGGCAAAGCGCCCGGCGGGACATCCCTTGATTCGGTCTTCGACAATCGCTTGATAGGTGGTATTCCCGCGTTTTGCATGGCCATGGAGATTTGTTTGTAGGGCATCTGTATCAAACAGGCCGGGGCAAACGGTATTGATCGTCACGTTGTGGCCAATGAGTTCCCGAACCATCGAAGCGACAGCCCCCGAGAGGGCAAGTCGCGCCGAGTGGGAGTGAGCAAACCCCACCTGCGGAAACTTTATGAAACTCACAGACATATTTACGATGCGCCCGAATTTGCGTTCACACATGCCGGGCGTCACCGCCTGAATAAACTGGATGGAGGACAGAAAATGATCATTCAGCCATTGGTGCCAGACCTCTTCTCCCCATTCGCGAAAATCGCCCGGCACCTGACGAACCCCCGGGTTGTTCACCACAATATCCGGATCGGGACAGGCTTCGAGAAGTTTGGCCCGTCCCTGCTTCGTATTAAAGTCTCCCGGAACAGCAGTAACGGAAACGCCGGTTTCACTGGCTATTTCATCGGCTGTTGCCTGAAGGTCCTCGGCTGTGCGCGCCATTATTGTCAGATCAACGCCTTCCCGTGCCAAAGAAAATGCGCATGCTTTACCGAGGCCTTTGCTTGCAGCGCTCAATATGGCTTTTCGGCCTCGTATTTGGAGATCCATTCCGGGGGTTCCTTTGATTATGATTATTTTGCAAACGAGCCAGCAAGAAGACGTGGCGGCACGCGGAAACGGCCGGCGATATCCTTGAGCTGTTCACGTTCGGTTGTAATTTCGGCCTGATCACCATTTACCAAAATCATCGCCGGTAAAAGTTGCGCGTTGTAGCGGGCTGCACAGGATTCTGTGTATCCGCCGGTATCGAGAAATGCGACCAGATCACCGCGATCCAGGCTTGGCATTTGCGCTTTGGGGCCCAGTTCATCGGAGTTACAAAGCGGTCCAACAAGATCAACGGTTTCACTGCGTTCGGCTTTGGCGTTTACGACGGGCAGATTGTGGTAATACCAGTCAAGAACCGCCGACCAGGACAGATGATTGGTCGACAGGTCCAGATTAACCCATTTCTTTTTGTCACCTTGTTTGACCGCGCCAACGGTGCCGACGGTTACGCCGGACGGACCGGACAGCGCCCGACCCGGCTCCAGACGCAATCTCGGCAGCTCAAGGCCAAGCTTTTTGCACTCTTCCTCAATTTCCTTGCTGCACAAACGGGCATATTCATCCGGCGTCGGCGCTGTTTCGTCGTTATCGATCTGACTGCGGGGACCGGTGCCGTACCATTTGCCAAATGTCCAGCCGCCACCAATATCGATGCAGGGCGGCGTCCAGCCGGTATGGTCGCGAATGTAACCGGACCAGGTCACCATTTCGCGGGCCATGATGGCGAAGTCCATGGCATCGTTGGACATGCGGCTCAAATGGAAGTGCGTTTCCTTAAGATTGATATTCGGCATATCCAATGCCTTTTTAACGATCTCCACGGTTTGTTGGCGGCTCATGCCCCACTTGGTGCTGTCACTTTGTTCTTTCATGGATCCGGGGCCATGCATGGCGACGCCGGCTTTACCGGCAAGCGGGTCCAGATCGAGTTTCAAGCGGATACCAACGTCAACGTCCTTACCCAATCGCTTGGAGATTTCATCGATACGATCCAATTCGTCCATGGCATCGATATTGATACATAGGCCATTGGCAATCGCCATTTCCAGCTCTTCCGTCTGTTTGTTCGAGCCGTTCAGAACCAGAGTCTTTGGGTCGGTTCCGGCCAACAAAGCGATGTACATTTCGTTGACGCCAAAGCAGTCGCCGCCGGCGCCTTCCTGATTCATAATATGTCGGTAGGCCAGACCGTTGTTTGATTTATTGGCAAACAGGATTTCAGACTCACCTTTATAATGTGTGCGGAAGGCATCACGGAACTGGCGATAGGTGTAACGGAATTGCCGTTCGCTGATAATAAACAAAGGCGTGCCAAACTGCTTGGCCAATTCGGCCACATCACAGCCGTCTACCCACAGGTTTCCGTTGGGTCCGACGCCAATAAATTCTCCATAACTTTCTGAATAGTCTACCGGAGTTAAATCAATATCATTTTTCATGGTTGCTCTCCTGTTTTGTGCTTATCTTACGTTCAGTTCATCGAGGCCCTTCATCAGGCCTTCGGTTAAAGGATTTGATAGAGGCCTGAGAGGTGGACGCAACGCGCCTCCCTTGTATCCCAGCGCGTTCATTGCCGCTTTGGTCGCCGGATAGAGGGTACGGCCTTCACTGGTAAACAAATCCGTCAGGCGGCGCCCTGTTTCCTGCAATTTTGCCGCATCCTGGGCGCGCCCCTGCTTGGCGGCATAATAAAGATCGAAGCCACCGGGCAGCCATACATTAGGAAAACAATCAATGAAACCATCTGCCCCAACGGCCAGTGCCGGCACGCCAAAAATCGATGCCGGGCCGCAAAACACGCGAATTCGGTCCTTGACGCGAATTAGGGTCCCATAAAAGTTGTTCCAGTCGCCGGAACTTTCTTTAATCCCAACAACATTTTCAAGATCGGCCAGTCTGTCGGCCAACGCCGGTGAGACTGCATTCACTGCATTACCGGGGATGTTATAAATGATGATCGGGAACGAAACGGCGGCATCCACCTCCTTGAAGTGGGCAAAAATTTCGTCGTCTGTTAATTTGACAAAATACGGCGGCAAAATAACCGCACCATCGCAGCCGGCGTCTTTAGCCCCATTGGTTAAAGCCACGGTTTCACGTACCGTGACCGCTCCGGTCCCGGCAAGAACAGGGCCCTTTCCCTCGGCACCGCCCGCACCCATTTTATAAAGAGCGAGCCTTTCCTCCGCACTCATCGCCCAAAACTCTCCGGTGCAGCCGCCAATCAGCAATCCGGTCGCACCACCCGCAATCATTCGCGCGTTGTTTTCACGAAAAGCCGTTTCATCAACAGCTCCGTCCTCGCTAAAGGGGGTGACCACTGCGGGGATCGGCCCTCCCCAGTCTATACTGTTACGATCCATGGTTTCTAATAATCCTTAATCTTAATAGTGAGTCTAAATGAAACGCTCTCAGACGTTCAATCGGATGCCTTCCTTCGTCCCGAAGAAGTGAAGTTTATCAGGCCTAAACCGAAGCTTTACTTTGTCTCCTGCCTTCAGGCGCACATCGGGGTTTACCCGTGCAACGACCTCGTTACCGTTCAGATCTATCAGAACAATAACTTCGTGCCCGGTCGGCTCAACCACACTTACCAAAGCGTCATCGCCCTGGTCTCCGATAAAGATATCTTCCGGGCGAAAACCCATCTTAACCAAAAATTTATCGCCGTCGGCGATCAATCCATCCGGCAACAGTCCGGCCTGAACAGATAAAGCAACCCCACCACCACAGAAGGTCAATTTTCCATCTGAATTGTCTATTTCCCCGGCAATAAAATTCATTGAAGGTGTGCCGATAAAACCGGCAACAAATTCATTCGCCGGTTTCCTATAAACTTCATCAGGCGACGCAAATTGCTGCAAAACCCCGAACCGCAAAACGGCAATGCGATGGGACATGGTCATGGCTTCAAGCTGATCATGCGTGACATAGACCATTGTTTTACCAATGCGTTCGTGCAGTTGGATCAACTCAGCACGCATATGGGCGCGCAGTTTGGCATCCAAATTGGAAAGGGGCTCATCGAGTAAAAATACCGCGGGGTCACGGACCAGGGCACGGCCCAAGGCCACCCTTTGCTGTTGCCCTCCTGACAATTGCCGGGGCTTTCGATCCAGTAATTCCTCCAGTTGAAGGAGTTCCGCCGCGTCCTTGACTTTAACCGCTCGCTCAGCCTTCGGCGTTCGGCGTTTTTTCAGGGGATATTCAATATTCCCCCGCACCGTCATGTGCGGATAAAGGGCGTAGGTCTGAAAAACCATTGCGATATCCCGACTTCCCGGCGGCAAATCGTTCACAACTTTATCACCAATGGAAATTTCGCCGGCGCTGGGTGTCTCTAAACCGGCAAGCATCCGCAGCAATGTTGTTTTCCCGCAGCCACTGGGCCCGAGGACACTGACGAATTCGCCGGCTTTAAATAACAAGCTCAAGTCGTCGACGGCGGTAACGTCTCCGAACCGTTTGTATACATGATTAATGTGAACTTCAGACATATTTGATTTACCCGATGGCACGACGTGCCAACCGGTCCCTACCCTTTCACAGCTCCGGCGCCAAATCCGCGCGTTAGATATTTTTGCAGAAACACAAATGCGACGATTAACGGCACACTCATCATCACAGACGCCGCCATCAACAGTGACCATTCAATATTAAACGATGTAATCAGAATACTCATGACGCCGGTCGTCAGCGGTCGTGATTCGTCCGTATTCACCAGCACCAGTGCATAGAGATATTCGTTCCAGGCCAGGATCATTGTGAAGAGTGCGGTTGAAATAATTCCGGGCAAAGCCTGAGGAAGTATAACATCAATGAAGGCTTCCATCCGCGTGGCCCCATCGACCAGCGCCGCCGATTCCAGATCATCGGGAATGGCCGCCATAAAGGAACGCAACAGCCACAACGCATAGGGCAGTGAAAACGTCGTATAAGCAATGACCAAACTGATCAGCGAGTTTGCAAGTCCGATCCAGATCATCAGAAAATAAAGCGGGATAATAAGAACAACGGAGGGCAACAAATAGGTAAATAAAACCAGTTGGGCCAACCGTTCGCGCCCGGGGTAGGAAAACCGCAGCAGACTATGAGCGCCCAAAGTCGCGATGACAATCACCACAGCCGTGGTCGAGAGCGCGAGGATGATCGAGTTTTTCATATAAGTGAGGAACGGCGTTTCGTCGATCAGCCGCCAGTAATGCTCGAAGGTAATCTCGCTGGGCAATAGGGTCGGGGGGATTAGAAATAATTCTGACTGCGGTTTGATAGAGGTTACCAGCATCCAAATCAGCGGAAAGGCGATAAGCCCGATCACCGACCAGGCAAAAAGATTAAAAAGAACTCGACGCGATTTCTTCTTTAAGCTCATTCCGATGGCCCCTTCGCCTTGCGCAGATAGAGCGCCATAAAGACCAGCATGACCAACATCATCAATACGGCGACAGCCGAAGATGCGCCCATCTGATTGAGCGCAAAGGCCTCCTTGTAGACCATCAGCGACAGGGTTTGGGTTGCGATAATCGGGCCCCCACCGGTCATCAGATTAATCAGGTCAAATTCCTTGAAGTCCCAAATGGTCCGCAACAAGATTATGACGACCAGAACGTCCTTTAGCTGCGGCAGGGTCACGTCGAAGAACCTGGCGAACACACCTGCCCCGTCAATTTTTGCCGCTTCGTAAAGTTCTTCCGGAATGGATTGAAGGCGGGCCAGAACGGCAATCACGACAAATGGAAAATATTTCCATGCGCCCACGAATATCAGACTCAGCATTGCGTTTGGCATTTTGCCGAGCCAGTCAACCGGCATGTCAATCACCCCTGCCCACATGAACAGGTGATTGAGAACGCCGTACAAGTCGTTGAACAACCATTTCCAAACCAAAACCGCGACCACGGTTGACAGAAAGTAGGGAAACAGGACCAGACTTCTGGCGAGCGATCGAAACACCATATTCTGGTGCAGCATCATCGCGACCAGAATACCAAATAGGATCTGAAGAGTAAGGGTTCCTACGGTCCAGATGATGTTGTTCCACAACGATCTCCAGAATTCACCAGACTGTAACAAGGTCGCATAATTGCTGAACCCAACCCAGTGACCTTCCATGGTCGGCGTGTAAATCGAAAAAAAACTGAGGTAAATGGCGGCAATCAGGGGATAGGCAATGACCGCACAAAACGTCATCACCGTTGGCGCGATCAGGATCATTCCCAGCACCGCGTACTTCTCTTCTAAAGAGAAGTTCCGGTAGGACCTTCTGAACCAGGGCAGTTTCGCTGTTGTGTCGGCGCTCACGTCAGCTCCCCGCAGTTGCTCTACAAACCAAGCACATGTTTGGCGTTCTTGGACAGAATATTTTCCATGGCTTTGTCATTGATCGGCAACGAACGGAACCAATTTGTATAGGCCCCGTGCGGACAGAACGGATAGGCAGTGCCAAACAAAAAACGTTCCGACAGGAATCCGTTGGCGGCCTGGATATAATCATCATGGCCCGGCAAGCCCGGCAGATACATGTCCGGACACAGGTAGAGATTTTGCCGTCGGAAAGCGACGGAAACAATTTCCTGAACCCACGGCCATCCGCCATGGGAGGCGACGACCGGAAGCTCCGGGAAATCAGCAAGCATCCGATCAATATGCTCCGGTGCCGTATAGGTTATATCCGGCCCTGCTCCGCCGCCACACATGATGATCAGGGGAATTTTGCGGTCTTCCATATGTGCGTAAATGGGGTAAAGACGTCGGTCATCCGTATACAGGGGCGGCACGCAAACGCCGGGTTCCAGATTAATTGCTTTGCATCCCAAGGCAACCGCCGCATCGATCCCTGCCACGGCGGTTTTACGGTTCGTTGGATCAACAGATCCTACGGGAATAAAACGATCCGGATACTGGTCGGCAATTGCCGCGACATCTTCATTTTCGATAATACCAAGCGTCGCCGTGTTGCGGCCAACGACGACTCCCTGCGTGATACCGGCGGCGTCCATTTCTTCAAAAAGCAAATCGACCGATTGTTCGACCGCAGAGGGCGCGGGCTCGAAACCGAGACTACGGGTATAACGATCTCTGTTGTCTGGCGCAGAATAAATACGGCTCTCGAGAAATCCACGGAGAGGAGGCCGCAAACGAAAATCAATAATATCCATTTCCAACAGGTACTCCAAAACTCTCGATCAATGAAAAGTTGCAACAACTGGCCAGCACCGGGGAGATACAATGCCGGCCAGTCGCTAAGCAGAAAATCAGGCTTCAGGCAAAAGGCGGTTAACCTTTCATGATTGCCTCAATCTTCATTGCTGTATCTTTGAGGACCTCTCTTGGCTTCTCATCATTTAACACAACCCGTTGAACCAGCTCCGCCAATACCCCGGAATTAACCACGGCACCTGCCTTATCATTGGCTTTATGTTTTGTGGTTTCCCATCCAAGATTTTTGCCGGCCGCCGCGTTCCTGGACATCTTTTCAACTTCCGTCGGGTACTTCCTGATGATATCGTTATCCTGATAGCGTGGATCTTCTGCAATCGTCTTGAGCACCGGCAGCAGGTGACCCGGGGCCCCATGCATTTGCTTGATATATCCGTCGGCATTAAACAACCAGGCCGCCAGCTTCTTGGTTTCAGCCATATTCTGTGCTGCCTTGGGAATAAAGACGCTGGGGAATGCGTTGAACGTCCACGGGCTGACGTCAGCCGAAATACGCGGGTAGGTCTCGCAGGTCACATGGTCGGCAATCTTTGGATTCTGTTTGTTCACATTGATCAATACGCGCCCTGTGTAAATACCGGTTGCCGTACCGCCGCTAACAAATGCCGTCAGGCTCTGACCCCAGCTGTAATTTGTCGCTCCCGGAGGACATAATTCACGCATGGAACGGTAAAATTCCAAAGCATTAACCGCTTCATCGGTAACCAGATCCACATCCAGATTCTGATTAAAGACATGTCCGCCCGCCAGATGAATAAATCCGATAATCGTCAGTGTGGTCATTGAATTCTTGGCGTAGGGAAGTGGTGCACCGTAAACGCCGCCGCCTTGCATTTTCTGACAGGCACTACGCAATTCGTCCCAGGTTACCGGCGCTTTTTCAATGCCGGCTTTTTCCATCAGGTCCTTGCGCAGCCACATCATATTCGCCGCGCCATTGCCGATACCGGTTGCCGAATACTGGCCTTTATCAATTTCGTAGATGTCGTTGGCACCGTCATAATATTTGTCGGCACCGACAGCATTAATCACATCATTCATCGGCTCCAACAGACCATTACGCCAATAGTTGGAACAGGCGAAGGAGGGTAAATGGGTAACCATATTTGGCACTTTACCGCTGGCAAAGGCCGCCGCGAGCTGTGGTGCATATCCCTCATCTGAGGTCTTTTCAAATTTGACCTTAACACCGGGATGGGCCTTTTCGAAGGTATCGATCTGATATTTATACGCCGCCACTTGTGCAGGCGACGCCTGGGGCGACCACCAACGCAGCGTCACCTCCTCGGCCAATGCCGCGCTGAACGGTAGCGAAGACGCCGCCGCTGTCAAGCCGACGGCACCCGTTCCTTTAAGCACACTGCGACGTGAAATTGGCCCAAATGCGGACCCGCATTTCTTTTCGTTTATTTTCTTAGTCATCTTCTGATACTCCCCATTATCAATTGATATCAAAAAGGTGGATCGCTATTTTGCGAACTTTTGTTCGCATATATTTGTCAGGCTGTAAATTTATTGCAAGGAAAAATTTTCCAATCACTTATTTGTCTTTTGCGGATGTGGACAATATTTATTGTTAATACATTGTTTTAATGATGTTATTTTAATTTTCGCGGTAAAAATCAAAATCCAACTTCTACCGCTAAGATAAACTTACGGAATATATGTTCGCATATCGACTGATTGGATGTATATATACATCACCAAATTATCGCTTTTTGGCGTGTAGGGTTCGCCAGTACAGGCGTTTACGAATCCTATGCTAGGGCTGTTTGCTTGAAAACCGCACAAATCAAAGCTATGCAGGAATACCAAACGTAAAAAGGCTGCTCAGGAAGCATCATGAACAAAGTTAGTGATCGCGATTACGTCAATTCTCTGGCCAGGGGCCTGGAGGTTATTCGCGTATTCAGTCGACAAAAACCTAAAATGACGCTGAGCGAAGTTTCCCAGGCGACAGATATGACGCGGGCGACAGCACGGCGCTTTCTGCTCACTTTGACAAAAGAAGGTTATGTCGAGTCGGACGGCAAATATTTTTGGCTACGCGCCAAGACTTTGGAATTGGGGTTTTCAGTTCTCTCGTCGATGAATTTACTCGATGCAACTCAGCCCATTATGGATGGCCTGGCCACCAAAATGAACGAATCGTGTTTTTGTGCAGTGCTCGACAAAGACGCCGTTATATATATAGCCCGCGCCGCATCGAAGCGGGTGATTGACGTCGGAATCCATGTGGGAAGTCGCGTTCCAGCTCACTGCATTTCAACCGGCCGCGTGCTTCTGGCCGCGCAGTCGCCTGAAAAAATTCAGGAATATCTGGACACCGCGACGCTTGAAAAACTAACGGAACATACAGTCACATCGAAGGTCGAATTGCGCAGCCTATTGGAAGAAACCCATCGTCAAGGCTGGTCCATTGTCGATCAGGAGCTTGAAATCGGCTTACGTTCCATATCGGTCCCCATCCGCACCCAATCGGGCGAAGTGATTGCGGCACTGAACATGTGCAGTCTGGCATCGCGTTCGACGCCGGAAGAGCTGAAGACCCGTTTCCTGGGCGAATTACTCGACGCGTCCCAAAAAATCACATTAAGCCTGCTGGCCTAAACTGCATGGTATACATCTGGCGAAAATTCGCTCAGGTCCTCGCACGGTGGTTGACCCAATATTATATCCGCAAGAATTTTCGCACTATAAGGTCCCAAGGTATATCCGGCATCCCCCGACACGGCGGCGTAAATTCCGGGCATTGCCGAAAATTCACCCAATACCGGACGACCGTCCGTCGTTGCGTTAATACCGGCCCAGGTTCGAATAATTCGAAGCGGTGCCACAGCGGGCACAATATGCTGGGCCAAGGTTGTATTGCCAATAATACTTGCAAGTTCGACAGTCGGATACTTGTCGCTTTGACGCAAATGGGCCGGCCAGCCACCGCCGATCACCACATGGCCCGACGAAAACTGTTTCAAGGTAATCGGGCGGTCGGCGTGCTGCACCAAATGCCCGATTATCGGCACCGCGGGTTCGGTGATATTCATGTGCAGGGGTTCACTGACGACGGGCAAAGCAAGGCCCAAACCGGCGGCCAACTCCCTATTACCACCACCTGCCGCAAGCACCACTCTGTCCGCTTTGATCGTTGCCGATGGAATCGCCAGCTCAAACCCTGTTTTGCTTGCAGACTTCCCAATCGAGCGCACCGGCGTCTCAGACATAACGGTTACGCCCGCCGCAACCGCCCATTTGTTAATCGCCATATTGGCCAGTAGCGGATTTACCTTTCCTTCCTGTGCACAGTGCTCTGCGCCAAATACCGCTGCACCCAAATAGGGCGCGAACCCTTGCAACTCGCGCCGTTCAATCATTCTGACGTCCAGCCCCAGTTCGGCCTCCCGCTCGCATTTGCCGGCCAAAAACTCGAATTGATCTTGATTTTCGGCAATCATCAATCCGCCGGTCATCTTGAGATCAAAATCGGCCCGCAGTTTTTTTTCCAACTCCTTCCAATAATTGACGGCTTTTGGATAGAGGTGCAGGTTTCTCTCGATGGCGGGCACTTGATCTGGATACATACGCATAAAGCGGCTTTGCAGTTGCACATGCAGGCTGCCCGCGTTGACCGTAGAGCCGCCGCCCTTTCCGTCATCGAGAAGCAAAACCTGTGCCCCGCCTTCCGCCAAAAAACCGGCCAATACGGTCCCCAGGATGCCGCCGCCAACGATTGCAATTTCGGCCTTCTCCATCGGCACGATTCCCTTGCCGCCGCTCATTCTTTTTCGCCCGGCATCAAATCTTCAATCGCAATGGGTTTAACCGGCGGACGCGGTGCAAACCCTGAATAGGCGTTTGGAATTTCCCCTTTGTATGTCGCTATCATGTGCTGGAGGACGGGCCCGCAATAGCGCCCCTGACAACGCCCCATGGCAAGGCGAGTACGGCGTTTGATTTCGCCTATGGATAGGCAATCGTTTTCGATTTCAGTCAGAACCCGCCCAACAGTGACCTCTTCACAGCGGCAAATAATCGTATCTGCGTCCGCTAAATCCGCATTTATCCTTGGGTATGCATAAACACGCCAAAGCGCATCCTGAAAGTTTCTGTGCCGCGCCAAGGTTTTTCGCGCCGCCGACAAGGCCAATTGATCTTCTGTCGACAACCCATACCCCAACGACGTTGCCGCCCTATAACCAACTATTTCCCCGGCCGACAGTGCAGCTCTGGCGCCGCCCAGGCCGGTGCAATCGCCAATCGCGTAAATGCCATCTATCGATGTTTTGCCATCCTCATCAAGCGTGGTTTTCAATTCCTGTCGCCGAGGGTCGTAATGGTGCGCACACCCCAATGCGCGCAGCAGTTCATTTGACGGCTCGAACCCATAACCCAGACAAATGGCATCCGCTGCAAAAACCTCGAATGTGTCTTCACGGCGCGTTGTCGCATTTATGAAATGCGCCCGCAATTGGCCATTGACCGCTTCAATCCTGCTCAAAACCGCATTGTTCCGGGTTGAAACTCCCGCTTTCTTTACCTGGCGCAGGTAATCGGCCGCCGTTAAAACAAGATCCGGTGACGTTCGCATCATTGCCAGCGCATCGGCAAATGCACCCGCCCTGAATGTTCTGGCCGCTTCAGCCAACACAACGACCTCCGCGCCGCCCACGGTCAACTCCGTTGCCAGTTGTAAATTCAAAGGACCATTGCCAGCGATAATCACTTTTTGCGCCGGCAGCCTGCGGGCGCTGCGCCAAAGCGTCTGAGCCGCCCCCGTCGTCATGACACCGGGTAATGTCCAACCGGGCACAATATGGCCGCGCTCGTAAGCCCCGGTCGCGATCAGGGTTCTTTTTGGTTTATAACAAACCGTTTTTTTGCTATTTGTGGCAACATAATCACCGCTCTGAAAACCGCCCCAAATCAGCGTATCCGGTTCAATATGCACACCCAGTCGCACCGCCTGATCGATGAGCCGTGCGCCTTCCAGATGCTGGTTATCCGCTGGATATGCATTTGCGCTATCGACCGTGATCTGTTTATAAAATTGCCCACCGGCGACCGGGCGTTCATCGAGAACCGTTACCTCCACCCCCAGTTTGCGCGCCGCCACTGCGGCCGACAGCCCCCCAGGTCCGGCGCCAATGATCAAGAGCTCCGGCTCAACCACTTCGATGTCATCAATGGTTATGGGGGCGGCTGAAGTGTTGCTGCGTGGCGCGGTGCCGGCAAGCGACATCCTTTGAACGGTCACGGGTTTATCAATTTTAGCCATACAGGCGCGCTGGTTGGGCTTGCCATCAATAACAACCAGGCATTCCTGGCAAACGCCCATGCCACAATAAATGCCCCGTTGCGCCCCGCTCGGTGTGGTGCTCAGATGGAGGATACCAGCATTTACCAGGGCCGCAGCCACCGTTTCTCCCCGTCGCGCGGATATTTTTCGGCCGTCGAATTCGATGTCGATGTTTTCTGTTTGGCTCATTTTGACTGGCGTCTCTGACTGACCAGTTTCATCAGCTGATCATCCCGCCAGGCAACTCTGTCTGCCCATTGATCAAGAGGCACAAGCCTTCGCCGTTGGCCTTCTACCGTTGCGACCAGATCATCCGACCAGGGGTCATTTTGCCCCCGCTCGGCCGCCATACGCGCATAGGCGGGGCCCAATTTTTTCGCATGCGCTCCGATGCCGCCCTGGGTATTTAAATCCGCTGTTTCGAAAGGTCCCATAAAAGACCAGCGCAGGCCCAATCCGTCACGAACAATTTTATCCACATCATCGACGGATGCAATTCCATCCCGGACAAGACAATAGGCCTCGCGCAGCAACGCCCCTTGCAGCCGGTTGAATACGAACCCTTCAATTTCCTTATTCACCAGCACCGGGTCCAGACCACTATCCGATAGAAATGATTTTGCGAACTCCAGCGCTTCGTCTGACGTCTCTGGAGAAGGGACAAGTTCGATCACGGCTATTAAAAACGGAGGATTACCGGGATGGGTTACCAGGCAGCGGTTTTTACTTTGCAATCCGTCCACAATTTGTGACGCAGGAATTGCCGACGAAGCGCTCGCCAGAATTGCTTCAGGCGATGCGCAGGACTCTAGTTCCGCAAATATACGACGCTTGAGGTCGATATTTTCAGGTGCGCATTCCTGAATATAAACGGCCCCGTCAACGGCACTGGCAAGGTTATCGCAAATCTGCACGCGCGACAGGATCTGATCGATCGTCTCAGAAATCAAATCATAACGAGCTAACCCGTCAACCCGCTCCGCGAGCGCGGGTTTAGCAACGTCCCGGCTGTTCGGATCGGGGTCATAGAGCTTTACGTGATGGCCAGCGCGGGCGAAAACCAATGTAAAGGCAACTCCGATACTGCCAGCCCCGATAACCGCGACAGTCTTTTTCAAACTCAGTTTCATGGAAATAAAACTCCAGAAATCTTCTTATATTTTAATTGCGTTCGCTATGCGAACATGTGTACATAATATTTTGTAATATTTTCAGGTCAACCTTGTTTCCGCAATGCTCTTTCGCATTGGTGATCATTTTAAAAATACAGGATTTGAATGATAAATTTGCTGGCAGACAAAGTCGCCTATGTCACCGGCGGCTCAAATGGGTTGGGGCGCGAAATTATTAATGTATTTGCCGAAAACGGTGCGGTGGGTACGGCTGCCGACCTTGTATCAAGTCACCACCTCTCCCCCTTACCCCATGCATTTGAATATCTTGAAACGGATGTCACCAATGAAACCTCTTTAAAAGCCTCCATCAGCGAGACCATAAAACAGCACGGCAGGCTCGATATTGTCGTCGCTAACGCAGGCATCGTCCCGCCGTGGAGCAAAATCGAAGATCTGGATTTTGCGCTCTGGCCGCAGATACTGGCCGTAAATATCCAAGGCATAGCAGCGACTCTAAAACATAGCGTGCCGGAACTGAAAAAGAACGGAGGATCGATCATTGTAACCGCCTCGATCAGTTCTTACCGCTCGCCGCCCTTTCAAATGCTCTATACGTCGACAAAACACGCGGCGCTTGGCATTGTTCGCACCAGTGCCCAGGAACTGGGCAGGTACGGGGTGCGGGTTAATGCCATTGCTCCCGGACCGGTGGCCACAGAAGCGTTTATGCAGCGCATTCGCGCGCGGGCCGATTGCGGTGCCACCTCAGAAGAAAAAGCGCTAAAATCACTGGCCGATGAAACGGCACTTGGCCGAATGGTGACGCCAACGGAAGTCGCCAACGCCACATTGTTCTATGCGTCTGATTTATCAAGTGGCGTAACCGGTACATTATTATCCATCGACGCCGGTATTCTTTAGGACTTATACCAAAGAGCAGGTGCAGTTCCTGAACCATGGCCTGGGCAAGCCATTTCAGCTCTTAACTATTAAAAGCGAATTTGCAATCGAAAGAACGATCCACAACACCCGCACCGGGTCCCGTCAACGCCCTTTAAACCCGGCCGCAATCAATTTTTACAAGCTCTCCAGTCATTGCCGAGGACTGATCGCTGGCCAGATACAAGGCCGTAGCCGCCACTTCATCTTGTGTTGTTAGTCGCCGCAATGACGCCAAATTTGCCAAACGGGCCTCATCTTCCGCAACCGTAATTCCTAACAACTTCGCCCGTGCCGCGGCATTTTTCCTAAAAAGAGCCGTATTGACCGCCCCTGGACACAAGGCATTTACCCGGATGCCATAGTCCCCTAACTCCCGAGAAACCGATTTTGCAATGGCAGCCGATGCCGCTTTGCTGGCACCATAAGCCGTTTGCAGGGGAAGCGGTCGAACCGCACCAGCTGACGATACGATGACAATACTTCCACCTTCTTCTTTCATCAGGGGAATCGCATATTTTATTGAACACATAACACCGCGCGTATTCACTGCAAAAGTCCTATCCCATTGGGCAAAATCAATATCTTCAGAGCGACAGATTCCGCCTCCACTCACGCCGGCATTGGCGACAAGAATATCCAACCTTTCATATATATCAGCGCATTCCTGAAAGGTTTGCGAAACCTGCTTTTCGTTGGTCACGTCCATAGGAAGATATCGTCCAACCGCATGCGACGGCGGATCAGCCATTAAGTCCGTTGAAACGATATCGGCCCCTTCCGTAGAAAATCGCGACGCAATCGCCAAACCAAGGCCACTTGCAGCACCCGTTACGAGCGCTGTTTTTCCGTTCAGTTGTCCCATATCTGTTATCCCGGGTTGAATTTTTCCAAATTTAAAAAGAGACTTTTTTGAATAAACACTATCTCTCAGGCATCAGGTCCACGTCAAACGTCGTGGAAATAGTAGGCTGCACCAATCGGGCGAAAGTGCCGGGAATACTTAAAATTCATAAACGCCTATTGCTCCTCACGGGGTTCAATGTCGAGAAATTTAGAACGGTGTTCCCATAGTAATTCCAGGGCGCACCGCTGTTGCATTTGCATCCGACTGTGGAGAGTGTGAGTTATTAACCATTGACTTATCTTCAAATGAGCTTACTTAGACCTCACGTATTACAAGTGTTTCGAGTTATCTGAAAAACCGCTCGCCGGTTATCTTTATTTTATCCCCTGACATTGTGAACGCTAATTGAACCGAACGACCACAGTATGCGGAGTTCGGAACCCTCACTCCTGAAAGAGGAATAAATAAATGACTACTGGTACCGTAAAATGGTTCAACCCGGCTAAAGGTTTTGGGTTTATCGAACCCGAAGACGGCTCAAGCGACGCTTTTGTCCATATCTCGGCAGTTGAGCGCGCTGGTTTGAGTACACTTAACGAAGGACAGAAAATCTCATATGAAATTCAGCCTGGGCAAAATGGAAAGTCTTCTGCAGAAAATTTGTCTGTCGTCGAATAAATTTACGATGTGCCGCCCTTAACCTGGTTAAGGGCGGTCGTATTGGCGGGCCTGTTTTTTTGCCCTTTGAATTCTTAAAAAAATGACTATTCGATCCATTTAATTGAATCAGATGAAAAGGAATTCAAAATGTCCAAACGTGGAAAATTAAAAGCCGACAAATTGTTCGCAGATACTCAAAAGAAGATTGAAAAATCCGAAACCCGACTAGATCAAGAGAAAAAACAAAGATCTGAACAGGTAGCCAGATTAAAAGCCCTGCGGCTTGCAAAAGCTGCTAGTGACGAACTCGCGGCCAAAACAAAGTAAGTCGTAAATTTACTTGAGAAATTGTTAGCCGATTGGAAGTTTGTGTAAGCCCTTTTGAGACCCGCTTGCAAATCAAGCAAATGCAAAATGGTCGATGGCCTTGATGCCAAACGGTGAGACTTATACCTCCCGTTCGACCAAAATTCTAAATCCAAACACACCCTCTATTGGCGCACCGGGTTTTACCTGAAAGTTGCAGCCACTGGACCTTAAAAAAATACTTAGGAAACATTATGAATACAGAACAAAACTTTTTAGTCAGATATGGCCTGCACTCTTTCGTCTCTTTCGCCCAATTAAATGGCAAGGACACTTTTGTCATTAAAAACAGGGAAAGTGAAAGTATGATTTGTCATGCCGAATATTTGATAAAAGAAACATTTGGTGAAGTTATGAAGATCCATCTGAATTAATTTCTAAACACCCTTAGATCAATGACTAATCAGGTCGATTCCATCTGGATAAAGAATTCCTCGCAACTGGACCACCGTCCCGCCAAGTTTGGTCGTTTTGCACTGAGACCAAATTCTGGCTTAGGCTTATTCACATGAAAAAAATCAAATTCGCATCAAGGACAGGTTCGATTCTTGGCGTTATGAAATGTTGGAAAGCTCTTTGTTCCAGGGTCAGGACTCTAGTGTATCCGTTGTGATCAAACTCTAGTTCGGCTCTATAACGGCCCGCTTGTCTGCGATCTGTCCGATTCCGCCAGCCGGGCCCGGCGAGGTCCGGCTGGCGCCTTCAGAATAACACCCCAAAAGTGGAATTGTTATAGGACACGCAGGTCTTCCTTACTTGAAACCACTTTCTCTCTAGGGAAATCAGGTTTACCGGAACATGACCGTCCACATGATCGAAAACCTGTTTGGAAATCAGAATGCCACCGGGTTCAGAAAGCTGCTCGAGCCGGGCAGCAATATTTACGCCGTCACCGTAGATATCTTCTTCGTCATCGACAATCTCACCCAGATTGATTCCCATCCGAAAAAGAAAAGGTGCCTGCTCGTTAAGCCCGATATCGCGTTTGGCCAGGGCTTTTTGCATTTCTATCGCACAGCGTACGGCTTCGGTTGCGGTTAAAAATTCAGCCAGAAACCCGTCACCCGTATGTTTAACGATACGCCCGCCATATCGAGCTATTGTCGGATCGATGATCGTCTGCCGTGATTCCCACCAATTCTTAAGCGTGATTTCCTCGTTCGCTTCCATGAGCCGCGTGTAACCGGCAACGTCAGCGGCGACGATTGCCGCGAGTTTTCTCGTAACGTTTGGAGGTGCCATCCGCTCAAATCTCCCGATTTAGTAAGTATACATACTTCACAGAAAATTGATAAGGGAAAGCGCTGTGTGTTTAGGCGCTAGAAATTAATTTGGATGGCTTTAGAGGGCAACGTCACTTTTACACACGATCATAGGGGCAAAGCCAGGCATACCAGGGCAGTTACCGAAATTCTGAATGTCCGCTTCAGTTAAGCGAATTCGGACAACTGCCCTATCTCGGTACCAGCCTATCCCGCAGGGTCTCGGGCGACCACAACAAATCTTGGTTGACGCAACCACGCGCCGAGATGTCCATAGATCGCTCCCTTCAACTGATCTCCCTATGAGAAATCCTTTAACCCGACGCGACGATAGCCTAATTGGCGGCCAATAAAGCTTCTCGCCCATTTTCTTCATGTGCGATATCTATACGCTGTATAAGGTCGATAGAACTTGAAGGAACCCGAATGTGCGTGACACGAAAATTGGCGGCGATCCTGTATGCCGATGTAGCGGGTTACAGCCGCCTAACAGGCGTCGATGAGATCGGGACTCACATACAGCTTTCCACGAGCCTAGACTTGATCGCAACGCGCATCGAAGAAGCCGACGGTCGCGTGGTTCACTATGCTGGCGACGCAGTTCTCGCCGAATTCCCCAGCGCTGTGTCGGCGGTCGAAACGGCCTTGGCGATACAGCGCGCACTGACTGAAATGGGCGCGAAAATAAATGCAGACAAACGCCTTCAGTACCGCATTGCCGTCAATCTGGGCGAAGTGATCGTCGACCGCGATGCAGTCTATGGCGACGGTGTGAATATTGCAGCCCGTTTGGAAAGCTTGGTGCCTACTGGCGGTATATGTGTGTCGGAAGACGTGCACCGCCAGGTCAAAGGGAAAATCGCGGCCCGTTTTCAGGATATGGGTGAGCAGAATCTGAAAAATATCGCCGAGAAGGTCCGCGCTTACTCCGTAAACCCAGGGATTGGAGGGCATAGTAAAGAAGGTCCTGACCAAGCATTTTCTAGACCTCACACACCGTCCGATATGCCGTCAATCGGGGTACTGCCATTTCAAAACCTAAGCACTGACCCCAAGCAGGAGTTTTTCGCAAATGGCGTCGCCGTCGATCTTATATCGGGCCTGTCGCGGATCCGATCTTTGCGGGTCGCCGCACAGAACTCCAGCTTTACCTTCGATGCCGGCAACACAGACCCACGGGAAGTCGCGGAAGCGCTTGGTGTTCGGTATGTACTGGAAGGCGGCGTTCAACGTGCTGGAACCCGTATCCGCGTAACGGTGCAGCTTATTGATGCCGATAGCGCGACGCAAATCTGGTCGGAACGGTTCGATCATGAGTTGGAGGACGTCTTCGAAATACAGGATGAGATTACCGAGGCCATTCTGGCTGCGCTTTATTCTGAGATTACGACGGCGGAAGCCGAACGTACGAGACCAAGTCGGCCGGCCGACTTGGATGCCTGGGCGCTGTACCATCGCGGCTGGCAACACATGTTCCGCTATTCGAGGGAGGACAACCACGAAGCCCGGGCGTTGTTCGCCAAGGCAATCGAGTTGAATCCCAGTTTTGGTCCTGCCTATTTCGGACGTGGATACGCCAACACGATGACGAACCATAATACCGAAGCGGTGGCGGATTTGGCCGAAGCGATCTGGCGCGGCCCGCGCCACCCCAACCTCTGGGCATTCCAATGTGTTTCTGCATGGGCGAACACCTTAAAGAGTGATCATGTTTCCGCGTATGAAATGGCAGTGACCGCTGACCGCCAACCGAACTCAAGCTTCTGGGGCTCCGCGACCTTAGCGGTTACGCTGGCTAATCTTGGTCGCGGCGACGAAGCGCGTTTTGCTTTTGATCGGACGATGGTCGAAAAACCGGATTTTACCGAGACCTACATCAAGTTGACATTACCATTTGAAACTGACGAAATTCGGCACGCCAAATTCGGGAGGCTGCGGCAGTTGGAAATACCTGAATGAGCGTGATGCGAAAACTGACGTCAGGCAGTTCCGCTAGACCGTCATACCACCGCACTGATCGGCCTTAGGCTTTCCCCGTTCACCGCCTAGACCCGCATTTTAAATCTTTCGGTACACCGACGTCTCTAGGTTCTTCCCTCTCTTCTGCACGATCCACCATCCCTATGAGCACCCACCGTAGCGGTGTGATAATAATACATTGCGCGTGCAGATATTGGCAAAGGTCATCAGAGTTCCCTGACCCTGAGCTGATTCTTGTTGGGTCAAATAATTCAATATGCTTTCGCCGATCGTTAGCGATGATTGCCCAACTTCATGCCGCCCCAGTTACTTCCAGAAGGGCACTCTTTCGGCGGAAATAAAAATACAGGGCACTGACGATAATCAGATTGACCACACCGGCCGCCGCCGCATTGGCATAGGGGATCAAGTAGGACCCGCTGAGGTCGAAGAAGAAGCCGCCCTGAAAGCCGCCGAGACCCATTCCGACCCAGGCCAGCAATACGACTATCCCATTGGACATTCCACGCATATGGATTGGCGTCAGTTCACGGACGCAAATGATCAGCCCAGTCATCACGCCCGCCATGAAAAATCCAAATATGACAGCATGGGTGTAAAATCCAGCAATAGACTGCATTTGCGTGAACCAGAAAATGAGCACAGTCTGGCCAAACGACGCCGACCAGTACACACGAATACCACCGATGTGGTCAGATAGCATACCGAAGGAAATGCGGCCGAAGAAACCGGAAATATAAATCAATAGTATGACTCCGGCGGCTTTGTCGGCAGCAATTCCAGAGTCCTGTGCGATAGCGACTGCATGGACCATGGCCGTCCCCATGCAGATACAGCAAAAAAATCCGGCCCCACCAAGCCACGCGACGGCCAACTTTGGCGGCACCAGATAGGCACCATCTTGATCCGACATACCAGCGTTGCGTGATGCTTCTTTTGCTTCCTGTAGGCCCGGTGGGTTTCTGATGAAGAACGCGAGCGGAAGCAATGCCACCAGACAAACAATCCCCACAGCGAAGTAAGCCGTCCGCCATCCCGAGGCCGAGATCAGGAGACCCGAGGCAAAGGGAACAAAGCCTTGCCCCAATGCCCGTCCCGCTGTAGCAAGCCCAAGTGCCAGACCCTTGTTGCGGTTAAACCAGTTGCCGACGTTGGCCAGAAGCGGCGCGTCGAGGGCCGAGGCCCCGAAACCGCCGAGGATGCAGTAATAGAGATAGAACTGCCAAAGCGCCGACTGGCTCGCCAGCAACAACATTGATCCGCCGAGACAAAGGATGCCAACGATCACGACGGGCCGTGTCGAAAACCGGTCGGACAGGTAACCCATGCCAATGCCACCGAAACCCATGGCGATGGCGCCGGCGAAATAGGCAAATGATGTTTCACCGCGAAGCCAACCGAAATCGGAGATGATGGGTTTGAGAAAGGTCGAAATCGAGATCAGCGCCCCGGCGCCCATGCCCATGATAACGGACGCCACCACAACCAAAAACCAGGCGTAACGAATTTCGGGTTGATGCGCGTCATCACGCATCGCCTAGCCGCCCGGATTGGTCGCCGAGATTACCCATGACGATGAATCCATGACGATGCCGTCGGCTTCCTTCTTTTGGCCGTCAATAGCTTCGGCCAATGCCGCCTCGATCTCGTGACGTTTTTCCTCGGCTTCGTCGCCGGCCTCACGGAACACCTCGCCGGCCGGCCCAATGGACAGTTGGAAGTCGATGGCGTCCTCGACGGACCGGCCGACCAACACCGGTGCGTCGACCCGCTCGAATTTAATATTATGGTAACCGGCCGACTTCATCATGCCCGTCACCATCTCCTGGCTGGCCATGGAGAAGGGGCCTGGACCGCAGGTTAATGCATCCTCGCCAGGCGGCGGCAGGAACCTGAGCACCACTTCCTTGGCCATGTTGAGCCAGGGATTGTCGTCACGGTCCCGCCAGACGATGTGGGTCATCGTGGCCCCCGGCTTCATGGCCGTGCGCATATTGCGCATCGCCCACACTGGGTTGGAGAAGAACATGGTGCCGAAGCGCGAGAAGACAAAATCGTATTCCGGTTCAAACGGCATGACCATGACATCGCCGTTCTCAAAGGAGACGTTTTCATAACCCTCCTCGGCGGCCGCGCGGCGGCCGTAATCCATGAACGCATCGCAACAATCAACCCCGAGCACCCGGCCTTCGAGACCGACTCGTTGGGCCAGCTTCATGGCCGTATCGCCGAACCCGCAACCGACATCAAGAACCCTGTCGCCCTCCTTGACCTTGAGGTTGGGGAAGATTGCCTCGCTGTGATGGGTCAGGCCATCCACCAGGACGTGCTTGAACTTGATAAATTTGGGAACCAGCACCGTGTTCCAGAAGTCGACGAATTCCGCGTCGCCGGTAGAAGCATCATCAGGCATGGTTTTCCTCCTTGAATTTGCTCTGCGTGACTATTGCCGTTTCTCTTACATGAGGACTTGGGCACCGTCGTTGACAAACCCGATAGTGCGTGCAGCACCGGCGATCTCGGCACCAATGATCAAGTCGTCGGCTCCAATATCCCGAGCGTTTGCGCATACGGGACAGACCCAAAGTTGACCGCCGTTATCCAGAAAACTTTCGACGAGTTCGCCGATTGCCGGGTATTTCTCGAGTTGCAGGCCGTCGGCGCCACCATCGGTCGCCAGTCGAACCGAATCACCGGTCATGAACACCGCTGTTTCGCCGCCCATGGCCGCCGCTGCTCCGGCGACGATCATTGCGACTGTCGCTTTTTCCAGATCGTCACAACCATGCTGGCAATTGATCAAATGTTTTCTGGGCATCGTCTAACCTCCTTGATAAAAGTTTGAATAGAAAATCGCAACCATTGTGCCTGACGGCCGTCACCGCACCGTCAAACGCAGCGTCACACGGGCGTGAAAAATCGTTATACATGCATTTTTTCAAAGAATAAGTTATGATCAGCGCTAGGGAGTCGGAACGCGGTAGCCTTTAATCGACAACGCGTAAAGGTAACTCGAATGGATAAACTTTCAATCCGTTTGTTCGGCCAGGTTGAGGTCGTCGGCGGCGGCGGCATGCTGGTGCCCCTACGAGGCCGCAAGCAACAGGCGTTGCTCGTGTATCTCGCCCTGAATATCGACCGAACGCCGTCCCGGGAAAAACTGGCGACAATGTTCTGGGGTGATCGTTTCGACGCCCAGGCTCGGCAAAGCCTCCGCCAGGCAGCCTCCCGTTTGCGCATGACAATGACCAATGGCAAAATCCCGATCCTGCTAACCGAGGGCGATCATATCGGGCTCAACCTCGAAGCGGTCGAGATTGACGCACGTGAATTCGAGCGCCAAGCAGCGGATGGCTCTCCCAAGGCATTAGCCGCCGCAGCGTACCTATATAAGGACGTGCTGGCCGACGGATTGCGTCTCAAGGAAGCGATTTTCGACGACTGGATCGGGTTCGAGCGATCACGTCTACAGGAAATCGCCTGCGACGTGTTGTTGCGTCTCGCCAATCAGCAGGCAGACGCCAGGGAAACACAAGCGGCCATTGAGACTGGTCGTCGGTTGATCGGCCTTGATCCAACTAACGAAGCGGGCCACCGGCTTTTGATGCGGATCCATGCTGAAAACGGTCAACGCACCCAGGCGTTGAAGCAATACCGGTCCTGCACTGCCCTGTTATTGGCAGAAATCGACACTGAGCCGGACGCCGAGACGCAACGGTTAAATCAGGAGATTCTTGCATCTTCAACTTCTTTGCCGGAGGCGGCTGAGCTCGACGCCGCCCTGCCGGGGCCGTCAGGAAATGCTGGGTTCTCCGCGTCTGAAAAACCTACCGTTGCAGTCCTGCCATTCGACGATATGGGCGGTAACAAAGACCAAGACCATGTCGCCAATGGGAT
>JAJFII010000004.1 GCA_021775095.1 Rhodospirillales bacterium | reverse complement strand
GTTGGCTTTAATCAGATCAAGCATTCTGCCTGCAGCTTCGCGCGATTGCTGCAACGACGGCTCACCATCGTCCGTTTCCGTCGCCTCATTAATCGCCCGGATAATGCTGGCATCATCCATATCCAGGGATAGATCCAGGTGCTCCATTAATGCTTCTAAATCTTCAAGCGGCGCATTTAATTCCTCGAGGGCCTGCAGTTCCTCTTGCGTCCGTACCGGCTCTTTCGAAATCCACTCACTGCGGATTGCCTCAAGCACAGCGTCGCGGTCGGCATAAGTTCCGTCGTTGTCCAGTTCGGCCAGAATATCAATCGGTTCCAGGTTATCGACATCACCAAGTGCCTTGGTATCTTCCTTGCCTTTAAACAGGCCCCAGTATTCCCTGGGGGTGATGCCCATGAATTCAAGTTCAGCGGCCAGCGCCGATCCCCGACGGACACCGCCAAGCGATTTGACATGATCGAGGACAGGTGTTGCCGATTGCTCGTCACGCAAATTACCGGCATCAATCCTTCGGGCCCGGGCAAGAATGCGTTCAACAGCCACATTTGAGCGGAACCGATCACCATCTTTTATTTTCCGTTGAATGGTCGGCCTGATTTCTTCGTATAGCTCGGTTATGTCCCGCCCACTTCGGAGCGCCATCGTCCGCACAAAGGCCCGCCAGAGGGTCGCCTGTTGCCGGGTCGCATCAATGTCATAGGTACCGGTTTGGCTCAATTGGGTGACAATATCGCTATAAACGACGTCCGCCGCTTCGACCTGGCCAATATCGCGCAATTCGGCTTCGTCGCGCATATTTTCCATGACATCCTGCAGGCGCTTCTCGTCAAATTCTTCGGCAAGGTCCGCCTGCCTTTTGGTCATCCCCTTTTCGGTCAAACGAATATCATTGCCGAGCCCGTCCAGGTGGCCATCCATGCCGTCGACGGTTAAAAATTCGGCGGTCGAAATCTCAATCATTCCGTCTCGGTTTCGAGCCTTCGATACCTGATCGGCAACGCCCATCTTCTGGTACCAGGTGTCCGGATCCTCACCGATGTGTTGAAAGTATTCGTCAGCTCCCCTGGCATCGAGATAGACGGTTCCGCCTTCGGTCAACCGATCGATAAGCTCTTTTGTTTTCTCCTTGGAGCGCCCTTCCAAAGGACTGCCGTTTAAAATATCCCGGGTTTGCTTGAGGCGGGCAATATCTTCTTCCGCATCGGCTCGCTCGGCATCCAAAGCTTCCTGAGCGCCCCGTATACGGCCCCCGGTGGCCAGATGAACAACGCCACGAGCGATGGCACCCACACCGCCGGCAACGGCTGCCTGCTGCTCTATTTCGTCAAGCAGACCTTTTTCACCATTGAAGGTTAATCGCTCAATCGCATTGTGAAGAACGCCTTCAATCGCCTCCTGCGCCGCTTCAATACCGGTGCCGGCGGCGACGTCCGCAGCGAAGTTAAGAACCCGGTTTTTTATTTTCGGCGTCAACCGTTTAAGGAGCAGATCAATACCGATTTTCTCCGATACGGCCGTTGCGACACCGCCGAGAACGATTGCAATATCTCTCTCGCCTTGTGTTGCCCCTGCCTTATCCGCGCGCTCTGCCTGCTCGTCCATTCCCTGGCCGGCCATAGCGGCCACAGCCAATGGCGGCGAAAGAAAGGATAGGGCCACTTGTGCCCCCAATTGCCCGACGCCGGTTGCAACGTCAGTCCCAAAGCTCGAACTTGATAGAGTAATTTCTATATCGAGCCCTTTGATTGCTTCTCTTGCGATAAGTAAATGATCAGGTGCAACACCAGGCACGTTGTCACGAAGCCATTGCATCCCGGATATAAAATCGGGCCCCAGGTCCCCGGGCAAGATCGAGGCAACGGCCTCTTGCGCCCGTCGTTGTGCCAGTGTCACTCCTTCGTAAACACCGGATATGGCACCGCCGGGCAGTTGAGCCGGCCCCTTAGCGAACGCTTTGCCGTAATCCCAGACATGATCCAGGGCCGAAATATCGGCGAGGCGGTCTTTTGTCAGCCCGGCATTAACCGGATCCGCAAGCCACTTCTGAGCCTTTGGTGACAAGCTGGCGGCCTGTTCGACTGTATCCTGAAATTCAAGATCGTCGACGGCGTGTTCGGCCAGGTCCGGAGGCAACCCTGTCCGTTTGGATGCCTCAAGGGTTCGTGCGGCTTTATCAGGTGTCGTGCCTTCGGTTTGGCGGAAGGCGTCTGACAACGTCGCTTTTTTCTGAACGTCAAGATCATCCCAGGTTTCGAACTGGGGATTAGGCAGGGTGACCTCTCCGGTCAGGTCCTCTTTTTTGCGTTTGATTGACTCCCAGGTATCGAAACCGTCCATTATTTCGCCCCTGTCAGTTTTTTGTGTGCTTGCTGCAGGTTCTTCAGGGTCGCGGGAAAGTTGTTGCTGTCGAGATATTCGAAGGCCGCACCAAGCCCGCCGATCGGGACACCCGTTGCGTTTGAGATCACGTCATATTGTGACTTGTCATCGTCGGCGTAAAACCCGACAGCGAACCCGGCATTTACGGCGTCAATGAACCGGCCGTTTGGATCTCCAATACTCAGGTTCCCGTCATCATATTCACCTGACACTATGTATTGATAAACCGTTTTACGAAGCTCGTTCTGGTCCATGGCCTTGTCCGGGTTCGCGTCATGCCAATCATCGATATGGGTGATAATGCGTTCGCTCAATTGACCCCTTAACGCCTTGTTTTTTTTGGCATCCGAAACCCGGGCATTGACGGCACTGCTGATCAATTTTGTCGCCGCCGTATAATGTGGTTTTCGGCGTGTTAACTTCGCCTGGCCCCTGG
Organism: Rhodospirillales bacterium; assembly: GCA_021775095.1. Lineage (GTDB taxonomy): Bacteria > Pseudomonadota > Alphaproteobacteria > Rhodospirillales > Casp-alpha2 > JABMNT01. Next base: position 7,160 of record JAJFII010000004.1, on the reverse strand, counting down.
CATCGGTTGTGTTCATGCTGGCCTGCCGATTAAGCCAGAGCTCAACACGGTTCCGATCATGGCTGCCAAACTTGCCGGTGATGTTTTCGGTGAGAAACCCGGAATCTTTACCAGTGATTGTAGCAATCCATTTATCGTGGAGTTCAGCTTCCAATTCGGCATCGTACGGGGCTTTAACGCCTCTCGCTTTGGCCTCATACTCAAGCCGTACAGCCTTTCGACCAGCCGGGCTCATTTTGTCCAATACGTCTCCAGGCAGGGCATCATATGCGGTGCCGGTATCGATTAAGGTTATTGCAAACTTAGCGGCTTCCTGCTCGCCTTGCGCCTGTTCGCGTTTCGCTGCTGCCTGATCGGCGTTTTCGATTGAGCGGCGGTCCTTGACCAATTGTTTGGCAATGGTCTTGCGTTCTGCGGTCGCACTTCCGCCGTCGATCCTGTCGTAAATCTCTGACAGGGATTTATCGGGATCATAAGTGGTCTGGAACAGGCCATAGCCCTTTGCGTTGTCGGTCCTGGCTTTACCTTTGCTCTCCAGGTTATTGTAAATGGTCGGGTCGATATCCTTGCGGTTCTCTTTCAGATACTTTTGCGCACCATCCGGATCGTTCGAAACCAACCCGTCAAAGACTTCTTTGTGGTAAGCCGTTCGCAGGTTCAGGGCCGCGACATCCCGTTCGGCCGGCGAGGACGTCTCCAGCTCCACCATTTTTGCGCTGACCGCAAGTTCAAGAGATGCGTTTGCTTCGTCAGCACTTCCTTGTTGGGACAATCCGACCGCATGCTTAATCTCGGATTGTGCATAAGCTGCCAAAGATCCTTTGCGGTAGGCATCGGTTTCACGCGCCTCAAACGCCGCCACACGGTTACGTCCAGCGTCCAGCCGGGACTGATAGCGGCTGGTAAATAAATCCTGTTCGTCTTGGCCTTTGAGGGAACCTAAAATTTCCTCGTACTTGGCGTTGGCATCCTCCTGATATTTATCATAAAGGCCTTTTGCACCGTCGCGCTTGAATCCGTCCGCGTGAAACAAACCGGTTTCCGGGTTGCTCTGATAATCGGTTTCCCAGTCACTGAACGCCATAACCGCTTTCATCGAGCGAACGACGCCGTCCTGTTGCTCACGTTTCTCTGCATGGGCCGCTTGTCGCTGCAGTTCATTGACTGCCTGTCCGCTAACCAAAGGGGCAGAGGGACCAGTGACGTTTAATCGTTCGCGCGCCACATAGGTTGGAATATTCCCCATTTAAAACAACCTCGACACCAGAGACACACCACTGCGGTCTTTGCCGAACAATCCCGCAGTCGTACCGGCCCCACCGATCAGGGCATTAAATCCGGCTGATCTTGCGCGGCTTTTAAAAACATCCGCCTGGTTACTTCCATTCAGTTTGATCAAATCGATGTCGAGTTGGCCCTGCTCCTGGCTGTCCTCGATAACAGCGGTTGGCGTGCCGTCGAGCTTAACGCCGGCGCGCGCATAGGCCGTGCGTTGTTTGGAGCGCAACCGGTCAAGTTCAGACCGCTTTTGTTTGGCCTGTAAATCCGCTGCGACATCAGCTTGCCGGGCCGCCTTTTTGTTCTCCCGGCGCGATTCAACAGCCGAATAGGCTGATAACGCCCCTGCAAAGACGCTGAGAATTCCACTTAAAAAACCCATCAATAACTCCTAAGTGTTCGCTGCCGGGGTAATTGCCCGGATGGTCGCCGGTAACGGCACGTCCTGGACCAGATAAACCTGACCACCGGTTTCCCAGTCGTCGTCTATGACCACTTCACGCGATCCGGTGAATAAGGGTGGTGAACTGTCCATGGGATCGGCACCGTCTCTGAGGACAACCACTTCCAGGCTGTCGAGAGCCGTCCCGGCCTTCGTTAACAAAGACGCCAGAACATCAACGATGACCCGACCGACCCTGACCTTTTGACCAAGGATTGTCCCTTCCGCATCAGAGACGCCCAGGCGCAAGGTTCTTGCCGTCGCCGTATATCCAAGCCCAAAAGCGGCTTTTGTTGTTGTCCGCCCGCCCTGCAGGCTCACAGAACCACCAACGACGGCTTGAACCGGATCGATTGCCCCATTGGCCAGTATGGAAATGGTTTCACCTTCCACATGATCCAGGCCACTGACGGTATCGGCTGCAGCACCCGCATAGACCAAGGCGCTATCAACCTGGACGGCGTCTTCTTTAGTCAGCAATTCATCATCGAACGGTTGCGTCAGATATTCGATATACCGTTTTGTGCCGCCGTTGATCGTGCGTTTGACCACCATCCATAACTCGTCGTGATCCGTACCCGGAATTACGTCAATACTTTCAACTTCGCCCCAGCCCTGGCCCGCATCGCCGCCGAGCCTGTGACGATGCCAACCGGCAATTTTAAAATCCGAATCATAGGTGCAACCTGCCAACTCGCCATTGTTGAGCGCACACCAGATAATCGGGAACGGGTCCTGGGCGTAGGCCATTTCTTTCAACTGAGGTTTTAAAATGTGTTCCGACAACATGGTCAGATCCGGTGCCAGAAACCGGTCATTCTCAAAGGAATAGATAAATTCCCGCAATCGTCGGTTTTTGTCTCCGGCGAACACGGTGACCGCACCGGTCTGTATGGGCTGGATGGAAGAACTGCCATCCGTGGTATGGCGCCGTTGGGCGATGTTGTCCGGCTCCAGGGCCGTATCGCCAACACCGCCCAAAGTTCGGGTCGCCGCCGTGGTTCCAAACTGCAGTAGCTTGTCTTCGACCATCCACTGAATGGCGTTGACCTGGCCCGTCCTCGCAACAATTTTCATAGCGTCGTCGGCCGCGACCCCGATGGTGAAATTGGCATGATCTCCAGTCTTTGAGAACCACGCGGTATTAGGCTCATTTGGCGTCGCCGCCAGGACCAGACGATCCTCATAAAAGGTGACACGCTGCGGGTAGTTGGCAGCCACCCATTCTGCCGGTTTGGCGGTAAAGGACATATCTGCCAAAGTCCATGAGGTATGGGACGAACGAGTCAGGGTCGCTGGCACATGGTCTTTGTGAGCGATATAAAGGGTATTTTCGTCCTGGGTAAATTGCAGCTCAAACAATTCGGCTTCTGTGTAGGTTGTTGTAATCTCGACCGGGGTTCCGGCGTTCAAAACCTGAGATTGTTCCTTAAATACCCGGATATAGTTTTCACCAAACTCCAACATATAGTTGGTTTCTGTCGAATAAATAAACTTCGCCACCCGAACAGCCTTGGAACTCACCTTGACCTCGGCAACAAACATCGTGCCGGGCCGGGCCTTAATGCCTCCTTGCGGTAATACCAGCCAGTTTTCGCAGAGAGATAATCCGCTTCTGTATAGTTCCAGGTCAACCCGGGCATGCACCAGGGGCGACAACTCGCCCTTGATGAAATTGGCCTGGATAATGTCAAAAGCCATCAGTCAAATTCCCGCCCGGTCAACCACTCGCTCTCGATGGGTTCTTCGACACCATCATGTTGGGCGTCTGTTTTTTGTGCCTCAGCCAATATCTTTTCAAACCGGGCTTCGGCGACCTGCACATACCTGTCCTTACCGGTCACCTCGCGGCCTATGTCAGCGGCGATCCGAGCGGCGATCGCACGGCCAAACAAAGGATCAATCTCCGATGGATCAATCATGTATTTGAGATACCAGACCTTTAAGGGCGCTTGGGCATCGGTCAGGAAATAGCGCCCTTCCATCTCGCCCGGAATCGGGGTGCCGTTCCATAGTCCGCTATAATTTGGTCGGAGCAACCGGATACATTCGGACGGCCAGGCATATGAATACTTCCAGCCGAACAGCGGCGCTGCGGTTTCCGGTGCCAGAGTGGTTCGCGCCCGGGCCGCCCGCCATTCATATTGAACTGTCACTTCGTCCCGCGCCGGCTCGTAAGCCCTTTTACAGGCGCGCGCGCGTTTAACAGTCTTGTCGTTAATATTCAGAATGCCCGGCGTATCCAGCATTTGCAGAGCCAGATTGCAGATTTTGACGACGGAATAAGCCATGTTCAGGCTTCGACCCGGATCAAGTCCGGGCGTACCCGCTCAACGTCGGCCCGTTTGATCGTATCAGTGCCCAAAAGGTTCTCAACGGCCGCCATTGACGGCAAACCGACCTTGGTCCAATGATCGTCATTGCCCATTTCAAGCAGGTCCAACGCACCGCCAATATCTTCGTCGGTAACTTCCCTTGGTGTTGGATCAGGTGACAAGTCCTTCACACCGTCCACATCCCGCGCCTTCATGCCGGCAATTTGGGCAAGCTGTTCGCCACTCAACGAGTCACCCGGCTTGATACCAAGCGCTTTGTAATATTTCGCATTGCTCATGATTATTTCCTAAAAGAGAGGGGACCGAGTTTCCCCGGCCCCCTTGTCAGTTATGGGTTAGGCTTCATCTGTGTAGAGGAACGCCATCTTGATGTTTTTGCGCTCATACACCCGGTCCCAATTGGTCGCGAGCGCCACTTCCGCATTTGTCGGTGACTGGCCGGCGCAAGATACGTCGGTCCATTTGATGCCGCGCGGATGAATGCAGAACTCACGCCTCGAGACAATGAACTCTTCGCCGCCACCATCACCGGCCAACGGATTGCGGTCCGTCTCCACCGGTATTTCGGGAGAACCCTCGCCCCAGGCAAACGAACCCGGTGCAAACAACACCGTTGTATAACGGGTCTGATTGACACCCGCCGTGGTCGGCAGGTTGTCATCGATAATCACCGTCAAACCCATATACTGCGGGAAGTTAACCTCACCGCGGGCTGCCGGTATAAAATCGATGAGGTTTTGTTTACGCAGGTTGGTGTAAACCTTCGAATGCATGGCAATGGCCGCCAGATCCTGAAGGCTGTCACCCATGGTCTGACACGTATCCAAAATGGCCGTTGGCGAAATTGAATGTGTGGCCAACAGCGTTACCGCATCCGCAGATACGGTGTGCAACATATCCGAGCTGTCATTGGCAACGTTGTCCGCCAACACCCCGTTTAAACCTGCAATGGCGGTTCGCTGCATATCTCGCGACCAATAGGCGGCCACCCGGTCACCGATCAGCTTCATGGGATCTTCACCGGCCAATTGTGCCGTCAGATCCATGGCCGACCAGGACTGGTTTTTGTTGTGGCGAATGGCCACATCCTTTGACGCCCCGACTTTGAGCGGCACGGCACTGGACGCAGGATCATCATCGGAAATATTGGAATCCGTGTTCCCCAGGTCCTGCCAGAACGGCACGTTAAAAGTTCGCCCGCCACCGGCCAGGTTCTTTGTCAGCATGGGATCCGATGTGATCAACCGGGATTGAAACAAGGCTGAAATTTCAGCCGTTTTTTCGACGATGTAACGGTGGAATACCTCCGGCACAATGACGTCGGCTAAGCGTGTACTAGCCATGATTGAAGTCCTTTATGTAAAAGCTAGTTGGATGGAAGCCCGTAATCTTCCGGCCGTTTGTTGGCGGCCCTGATCTGAGCGCGGGCAAGTGACGGGTTGGTTTTGACGAGTTCGCCTTGTGCAGTCAGATTGATTGTGTCATTTGCGAACGGATTAACCGCGATCGCGTCGCCACCCTCAATCAGACCGTCCTCGACAAACAATTGATTGCCGACTTCGGCGAATGCTTTGGCAATTACCGGGGACAGGATTTGATTGTCTTCAGTGATTGCACCCAGTTGGCGCAACTCCTCAAACAATGCGTCGCCACCCAATTCGTTAACAGCCCGACGGGCGGCCTCCGTATTGCGCTTGAAATCCTCTCCGTTCTCGTTACCCCATTCCCTGGCTAACGCCGCCTTGGCGTCAGACTTGGCCTGGATAACCTGTTCAGCTTGCGCAGTTTTGGCCGCCTGTTCTGAACCCGCGTAGGCTTCAGTAAGGTTCTGGTACATGGCTTCGGCCTGACGTTGGTCAAGTCCGGCACCATGGAACAGTTCCTTTAGCGAATTCACAGACGCCTCGTCTGCCCCTTCAATCGCCGCAAGCTCATAAGCGTCAGCCGCCTCCGGCACTCCCATCTTTTGGCGGAAAGACTTCCAATCTTCGTCGGTTGCCTCTTCACCCGGGAGCGCCACAGACCGGCCCCGATACTCATCAAGTTCACGGTACGATTTCAGGGCATCGTCAGGGCTTTGCCAGCCCTTGTTTTCCACCAGTGCGCGGTTGTCCTCATTAAGGGCCGCACCCCACGTGTCCCCGCCGGAAGCTGCGGGTTCCGTTGTTGGTGCATCAGACCCGAGCGATACACCTTCACCGACGTCACTTGGGTTAGCCGATTGATCGGGCCCGCCTAACGAAATTCCTTCTTCCATAATAAATAATTCCTTTTCTCTGGTTGGTGCCGGACAACCCGGCGCTAAATGGGTCCTTCTGCGTCGGAAATCAGCGTTTCCAACGCCGCAGCGGAAGCCATGGCCATACGTTCGGCATCCTCAAGCTCGAGGAACCGCAATATCCGACAAGCCACTTGCCGACGGCCCTCGCGTAATTTCAGTTCCTCGTCCGGTGTTGCTGCAGTAAAAAGAGCCCCAAATGAAAAAAGGTCGCTTAATACGACCTCTTGTTCCTGTCTGGTTGGTTTGCCTTTGAAGACTGATTTATAGGCCTGCCTGAGCTTGTCATGGGCTTCCTGCTGGCGCCGTCCCCCTGGCCTGAACCATTGGCTAAGCGAGTGTATTCGCATCAAGCGCCTCCGGATCCACACCCATGGTGTTTGCGATCGAGGCCGCCTGTTGGGCTTCTTGAAGGGCCGCCTGTTTGTCCTGGTTGTCCTGGCGCTCGCCTCTCAGTTCTGCAACCGCATCCGGCGAGCGTAAGAACTTGGCCGGCATGCCGTTGATATCGGCTATTCCCCGAATGGCTTCGTCAGTTTCAAGCAGGTCCATGACCTCCGGGTCATATTCGGCGACGGCCATCATGGTCTCAAAGGTCCGCATGGTCCCAACCCCTTCTTCTGCCCGGCGTAACCGATCGAGCGGCGATGAGAATTGGACGGTCCATTGTTTACCCTGCAGGGTCTCGGGTGGGGCAAAGGGTCCGTCGGGATCATAAAGACCAGCGCGGCCCAAAATGCCCCCTTCCCGCTCAACCAGGCGGTCCAGCGAGGATTGAATCTGCGCGCCGATGGGGCCCAGCAATTCGCCCTTCTCCCGGTCCCTG
>JAJFII010000030.1 GCA_021775095.1 Rhodospirillales bacterium | reverse complement strand
TAATGGGTCCTGACCCTTATGTATCGTGAATCTGCTAAATATACCCCAGCCCCTCTCTTGGTAAAGAGTTGGGCTGGGGAGGTGCGCACCGTCTGACCCTTGTGGTATGACCACGTTTCCTAGAGTGGTGGCACCTTCTCTTTCTTTGCATCTCGAACAGTTGATTGGGGCTATTGACCCCGTAGCATAAGATAGAGAGGAAGAAGTATGACACAGACAAAAAGGTTTGTTGGCATTGATGTTGGGAAGTTTGAATTTTGCGTTTTCTGTAGCAATGATGACGTTGTTTTTTCATTGCCTAATACACCGGATGGCCACCGTGATCTGATTGAACGTTTAGGGCCGTCGTGTCATCAGACGATTGCGCTTGAGCCGACGGGCGGGAGTGAATGGGCTCTGTGGGAAGCGCTTGAGGAGGCCGGGTTTGATGTCCGCCAGGTCTCGGCCGCTCATGTCCGCAGTTTTGCCCGTTCGCTGGGTAATCTGGCAAAAACCGATCCGCTCGATGCGTGCATGATCGCCCGCTTTATTGCCTTCAGGCCCGATGCAGGCCGACGGCTACCTGCGGAAAACCTGCGCAAACTCAATGTTCTGACAACCAAACGCAGGCAGCTTGTGGCGATGCGAAAGCGATTGAGCTGCCAAATCAAGCAGCGGGCATCACAAGAGTTGGATGATTTCGATGAGGCCCATATGACGCTTATGAAAAATCAGATCAAGAGTGTTGAAGAGCGGATTGAAGGCTTGTTACAAAACAACAAGGAGCTGATCCAGCGCGCCCGAATATTGCGCTCCATTCCCGGTATTGGCCCGGTTCTGACCGCAGCACTGATCGGCCAGATGCCCGAACTTGGGAACCTCGGTGAAAAACAGGTTGCGGCTCTTGCCGGGCTCGCTCCAATCAATCACGACAGTGGGAAATACGCAGGTAAACGCCGCATCAAGGGCGGGCGAACCTGGTTACGGCATCTGCTTTATCAGGCGGCCCTGGTGGCCTCGAACCACAACCCGGCGCTTATCCCGTTCGCCAAAAGATTGAAACAGAAAGGCAAACCCCATAAACTCGTTCTCATCGCCGTCGCCAGAAAACTACTCATTATCGCAAATGCAATGATCGCTAAAAATCAAATGTGGAAGACTGTGTGTAGATACAGTTGCTAGGGTATTTACAGGATAACAGGGCACACCTTAAAAAGCAGATTTTCGCATAAACTGAAGGCACCATCACTACAGGTTCGCCAGTCGAAACAGTCTGAATTCTCCGGCGGCGAACTTGCAAAAATAGCGGCTATGGAGAGAAATGCTCTAGCTGGCGCTGTCGAAGGCGGTTTGGATCGCGTCCTCATCAATCAGGTTCATGAGGGCGTCATAAGGATTGCGGCGGCGGTCCCAGACACCCAGACCCTGGGGCATGAACGGTATATGCAAATCGCCGACTTGCAACAGACAACTGACCAATTCAACCTGCCGGCCTTCAGCTGGCTGCGCGTAGGGGCCTGATGGGATGGCCCGATCGCCCGGACAGACGGTGGCCACAATCAAAAGCTGATTGTTACCAAAAGCGGTTGTGAATTCGACGGTGTCCATGATCCCTTGGCTCTTTATGTAAAATAGGATAAATCCTTTTAAAGAGGTAATAACCTATAGTCAAGAGGTAATAATTAACACCCCGCAGCCTGATCCGTCAGTTTGGTTGCGTTAATAAGGAATTTCGAGGTCGCCGGTCCAATCTGTTATGGAGCCAGTCTCTGGCCAGGGCTTCTGCATCTTGTTGTTGCAGGGGAGGCAGAGTTGATTGGTTCGACAGGAGCAGTTTACTGGCGTAGGGTTCATTGTTAACGGCGGCAATTATCCACCATTTTCGCGCTTCAGTCAGATTCTGCTCCACGCCGATTCCCCTGTCCAGCATTTGGCCGACTCTGACCTGGGCAGCGGCAATATTGTTCTCTGCGGCGTTCAGATAGAGCGAATAAGCGGCTTGCATATCCACAGGCACAGTGTCGCCCTGTTCGTATTTCCGGCCTTGGTTGTATTGTGATATTCCCTCGGCCCGTTCTTGCGAGGTGTCTTCAAGCACGGCTTTGGGCGCCGATTTTCTCAGGGGTGTCGCATAGTCCTTCTGGTCAAGTTTGATGGGCCCCGGTTTGTTGGTGAACATCTGCAACGCTCCGCATCCGTAAAGCAATACAAGGGGAAGGAGGACGGCGGCGACATACTGAGATCTCATGAGCAGTTGCACGATAATCTCCTTTCATTCCCATGGCTCAGTCGACCAAGGGTCATGGTAAACCGAACGTTCACGATAGGCAATTGGCCGACACCCCGGTAACCGTCAACCGCCCAACAGTTCACTGGTTGGGACCACAACATCGACGCTTTTTACCTGCTCCACTGGGACTTCTATGGTTTGTTCGTAGTCGGGGTTGTAGGAGGAAAAGACATAGAGGGTCGGCGATTTTTTGATATATATTTTGAGCATGGCTCGACGAATACCATCGTTGCCGTCGCCGTCGTGAAGTTGAATAATCACGTCGTTGCCATGGCGCGGTTTGAGGCGTGTGTCGACCAGTACAATTTCGCCTGGGAAAAACCGTGGCGTCATGCTTTCTCCAGATGCCCGGACCGCATACACATCGTCGCGGCCAGACCACACGGGCGGTCGTTTAATCATAAATGTATCGGTAAACTCCATGTAGTCACCATTCCCGCATTCGACTGTGCCATACACTGGTAAATCGGTTTTCATTTCGGAAGGCGTCGGTATGGTTGCACGAATTTGTGTCAGAATTGCGTTAGCATCAGGGGCGGTTGCGGGCACAGGGACGGGTTGTTGCCGATCAGCAAGCCCCAGGGCTTGGCGGGCTGATGCGGGGACCAAAGCCGACAGATCAACACCAACATTTTCGGCAATTGCCAGGGCATCGGCCATGGCCAGATTGCGCGGTGTGCCGCGGTTGAGATATTGCTGAATATAACTGTCATTTTTGCCGAGACGAGCGGACAGTTCTTTCATGTCCATTCGTCTGGCTGCCAGGGCCAGGCGCAGCGCCTGACGGGGCGGGTCATCTTGCATGGGGTATCCTCCTCGGTGATTGGATAATGAAGGAAATATCCTATTTTTGCAATAATAAAAGGAAAAATAGGAAATAACAATTTACAAAAGGAAAAAACCTATTATACCTAAGGTATGAAATACCACTTCCTAACTCCAGAAACCCTCGCCAATCAGATAACGGACTGGTGCCGCCACCATTCCGTGAGTCCCTCTCGGTTTGGCCGTCAACTGGCCGGTGACCCCAATCTGGTCGCCGACCTGCGAAATGGCAGCAATCTGGGTTTGAAACTGGTGCACAAGATCCTCGACGCCCTCGCGCCCCTGGACGATCGGGCGCCAGCGCTGGAAATGGAAACCCCGGAGCCCGGAGAAACCGATCATGAAAAAGATTAGATGCAACCCGCCAGCCCGGCGCGGCAATGGTAGGCCAAAGATCTTACTGAGCGACGCTGAACGGAACGATTTTATTCGGCACCTGGAGCAATGTCTGACCGTCGAGCAGATTAGGATGTCCAAAGCCGGTGATCCGGCCAGCACCAGTTGGAGTCTGCAGGGCCAGCGATTGCTTAACCACTTCAAGCGCTGGCACGGTCATGGCGAAAACTGTGATCGGCAAAGTGCCTGCGCAAACCTCGTGCATGTGGCGGCCGTGGCCGTGGTTTTATGGCACATGCAAAAAAACCAACAGGGCACCGATGACCGGCCGGCCACTTTGGCCAACAGGTTGCTTGCTGAGCTGTGAAATTGCCCGAGGGTGACGACGGATCCAACCCTTTGAATTCATGCCAACTCAAAAACCATAGATGGGAAAAAACAGGAGACGAGGCCGTGCGCAAACGTAAACGTAAATCCACAAAACCCGCTGTCATCACCCTGACACCGGAACGGGCGCGAAAACCCGATGTTAGTGTTGGGCCGGGCGGCCGGTATCATGTGAAAAGTTACGGTCAACGCCTTTTGGCCAGATCGGTTATCGACCAACGCCAACTGAACGCCTGGATTCGTATCGAACATCTGGCAGAGCGGGCGGATTACCAGGGTCGCCCCAGGACCATAAATTATGGCGGTATCGGGGGCGGCGTAGAGATTAGTGAAACAGAGCAGTATTTGCGGGCACGCAAAACACTGGCTCGATTGTTTGCCCGGCTCGGCCTTGTCGGGAAAACGACAATTGAATTTATGGTGATCATGGGTGAAGACGCCGATACTTACGCCAACCGCCTGCCCGGATGGAACCGACACAAGATCCTGGGCGCCCTGTCGCTGGCACTTGATATTGCCGCCGATGAGTTGGGGGTCGGATAGGGAACTCTCACACCTGGCGGTTTCCTGGGCCCGATTTTTATCAATATATCATCCGGCGATGTTTTTGGTGACGATAGGGTCGGGTGAAGGGGCAATCCCCCGCGTCCCTGCTTTTGACCGCCAAAAATTCTCGGACGTATTTTCGCAAGTGAGTGGTCGGTGATTACGAAAATGCGTATTTAATCGGTCATGTGTGAAGCCAGGAGGATGTTCATCGTCGTTCGGTCCGGCTCCGACGGGCGATCCGCTAAAACGGCCGGTGGGGCAGGTCTTTGAAGCGAAAACTGATGGAAACCAGGCGCGGCCAAGTGCCTTCGGAGCCCGGCGGCAATTCCAGAGGCTGCGACAGTCGCAGCGCCGTATAAAAACTTTCCAGCAGTTTTGCTAAAAACCAATCCCGATTTTTCGTCGCTGTTGCGTATTGCGGTATGGCGGTTGACGGGCTCCAGGGTTCGGCACCGTTAAAAGGTGACGCCAGCATCCCGTCGGGCAGGACCTTCACGTTGCCATTCAAAACAAGATCACCTTTGACGAGGGTGGCGTAGTTGAATCGCCAATATTTGATAATTTGCGCCAACAGGAAATCCCGCTCTGTTTGGGTTAATTCCTCGGTAACGCCGTCACCAGCGCCGGGCCCTTCACCCCTACCGCGACCCGGGTCTTTACCTGCTCCTATTCCGTCATCGATACCGTCACCCACAGGACCACCGCCAACTTTTATGTCTCCAGCCGGGGCCTGGGGGGAAGCACCGTCCAAAATAAACACAATATCACCGACGGGCCCTTCATCAACGGCCATTGCGCCTGCCGCATCTGTGTTCTCGCCGCGGCTGCCGCCGCCGCCGTGGCGGGCGAAAAGTTCGTCGACTATTCTTCCCGCCTCCAATTGCGGAGGCGGCGGAATATCGGTGGGTTTTGGCTTAGGTATGGATTTGGGTTCGGGCTGCGGTTCTGGTTGGGGTATTGGTTCGGGCTGCCGCTCAGGCACGGGTTCAGACTTTGGCACCGGCTCCGGCTCAGGCACGGGTTCAGGCTCTGGCACCGGCTCCGGCTCCGGCACTGGTTCTGGCTCCGGCACTGGCTCCGGCACTGGCTCCGGCTCCGGCACTGGCTCCGGCTCCGGCACTGGTTCTGGCTCCGGCACAGGCTCCGGCACGGGTTCTGGCACAGGCTCCAGCACAGGTTCAGGCACGGGATCAGGCACGGGTTCTGGTGTAGGCTCCGGTTCCTGCACCACATCCGCCACTGGTTGGGGTTCGAAAACAACTTCAATGATCTGGGGCGGCATTTCAGCAATTTCATCTTCCGTTCGCTGACTATGAAGATGAATTACGGCGATGACCAAAAGGCCATGCAAAATTAACGACACGGCGACGCCTGAGGTTAACCAGCGGCCATAGGGCATCGCTTGAATATCTTCGATGTCCAGGCTTGCAACGTTTGTTAAAGCCCTCACGGTGTCCCTACTGTATGTCGAATCAGAAAAATAGGCCTTGGTAATCGCATCCATTCTGCCCGGTGGCGCTTGAAGTCATAAGCGTCGATTCCTCTTAAGGCTTTTTTGTCGCCTCCGCCGGCGCGGGACTCCGATGGCCTGTCGTCAAAATGCCGGAAACCAACGGAAATTCCAAACGAAAATACCATTGTTTCAGGTTTCTTTATTGCCGGAACCCGTCGGCGGCTGGCCATGTGGTCAGAAACGGTATGCGTTGAAGACGGGTTCTCAGGCGCGTTAACGGGGTGCAATTAATGATTTCTCGGTGCCTTAGGGCACTCCTGCAATTTCCTAACAACCCATTGGTCCTGGGAACCTCAATTCTTGCAATGCAACGGGTCGCGGTTGGTGCCGGCGGTTCGGTCAAAGCCGGTCGGGTTCACAGGGCCTGGGTGACATTTGCGCCGCGCGCTTCAACCAGCGGGGCAACGGATTTTTTGTAAACATCCATATGCGGTGAAATGCCATGGGCCTCAAAGGTTTGTCGGTTTTCCCAGGTTTCCGTAAGGACAAATGTCCGTCGGTTATGGACGTCGCGACTGAGTTCGTAGAGCATACATCCATCTTCTGCCAGTGACGGCGCGACCAGGGACCGCAACAGTTCTTCGAGAGTTTTTTCCATGCCCGGCTTTGCCGTGACCGTGACAACGGCACTTACTGGCTGATTGTTTTCGACCCGCCGCAAATGGGTTGCCACCTGCCATCCGGGATAGCGCATCAGGCCGTCATCGGGGAGTGTTACCAGGGGGTGGCGGGAGTCGGTGAAGACCCAACGGTCCGGTGCCGTGCCCGGGTCGACCCCTCTGTCCAGGGTCGGTACATGGACCAGGACAAATTCCGGAAAGGCATCGATTTCCAAAAACATATGACATCCGCAATCACCACAAAATTTTCTGTGGCATGTTGCTTTGGTGTCAAAATTTACGACTTTTCCGGCACCCGCCGTGACGACAAAACTGTTGCGTTCAACGACCGAAATCAAGGCGACTGCGCCGCCACAGGTATCTGTACAATCGGTGCACAGGCAGTAGTGGGTTTCAACGGGTCTAGCCGTGTATTCATATCGAACCGGCTTGGTGTCGCATCGGCATCCACCAACCGCTTTGAAGGATTCTATCATGGCAGATCGCCCTAAAGCTGCATAACTTCAGGTATGCGGTCGGCAGGCGGTGTGTTACGGCTACGACCCGTCCGGACAAGACCGTCTATGATGGTCATGCCAACACCGGGTAAGTTACCCTGATGGATACTGTCCAGCATATTCTTCCCCGGTGCGTGCTGGGCCGTATCGATGAGGACAAAGTCGGCGGATTTCCCGATTTCAATCAGGCCGGAATCGAGATCACGCATGCGTGCCGTATTGCCCGTGGCAAAACAGAAGGCAATCTCGGCCGGAATATCTCCGAGGCTGGAAAGCAGGGCGATCATCCGAAGAATCCCCAACGGCTGCACGCCGGAACCGGCGGGCGCGTCTGTTCCCAAAATTACCCGTTCCGCCTGATTGAGCTCAAACGCCGTCCGCATCGCCAGCAGTCCCGCCCGTTCGTTGCCATTATGAACGATTTCAATGCCCCTGGAACAGCTTTCACAAAGACAGGTTATTTGCTCGTCCGGCAATGCGGTATGACCGCCATTGATATGGCCAATGATATCAGCGTCGGCTTCCAGAACAACGTCCTTATCTATCAATCCCGACCCGGGAATTGACGGCCCGCCCGTATGTATGGTCGATTGAATGCCGTATTTGCGGGCCCATTTAACCATCCGGGCTGCCGTTTCTCCGGCCTTAACGGACCCCAGGCCAACTTCACCGAGCAGGGTAACACCGGCTTCGGCCAGTTCCTTGAAGTCGTGCTCTTCCATGCCTTCTTCGATGATAGGGGCGCCGGCCAACACCTTAACGCCGGTTGGTCGAAAGTTTTCGTACCAACGCTGTGAGGCGATGGCCATGGCTTTTAATCCGACGATATCTTTCGGTCTTCCCGGCGCATGAACCTCACCGGCCGAAATCATTGTTGTGACCCCTCCGTGCAGGCAGGAATCAATCCAATTCAATTGTTGCTGGCGCGGCGTGTAATCACCGATGACCGGGTGAACGTGACTGTCGATCAAACCGGGACTTAGGGTTACCCCGCGCGCGTCAACCACCGTATGCGCCTGATCGGTATCTATATCTTTTTCATTTCCCGCATCGGTAATCCTGCCGTCGACGGCGACAACACAATTGCCATCCATAAACGGGGCCTCTAGTTTCCCCGACAAAATTTGCCCGATGTTTTTTATGACAAGTTTATTTGATCCAGTGGACATGCCTTCCGCTCCCTATTCGGTTAACCGTGTATGGTCCGTTTTAAGCCCTTAGACGGGGCCCACAATTTATATGTATACAAACATAAATTGAAAACCAAGGCAATAGGTTGTACGGCCGTTTGATGGCTTAAAGCTGGGCATTTTGCTGCGTCAAAAATTGTATTTGGCGTGGTTAAAGTTTATCAAGTAAGTCCAAAAGCCGGGTTGTTTCGCGTTGGTTTAAGTTGGCAGTGGTTTTTTCAGTTATTAACTTGGCCTGTTTAATGGCTTTTTCCGTAAACTTGAGGCCTGATTCCGTTAACGATACTTCAATCCGCCGGCGGTCCGTTTCGCTCTGCCTGGTTTTTACCAGTTGTTTTTTTGACAAGCGATCTATGACACCTTTTGTCGTCGCTGCATCCATGGCTACCAGGCGACCCAGATGGTTTTGCGAGAGTTCTTTGACTTCATGCAATTTTACCAAAACGGAAAACTGAGTTGGCGTAATTTCCGGCAAATTGTTGGTAAATATTTCCAAATGCCGCTGGTTCGCCAGGCGCAGCTTAAAACCAATTTGTTCATCTAATCGATATACCATACTGGAACATTCCTAATATTCACTCGGTTCAATCGGCCAGGAAATCCACGGACCTTGCCGATTGCGGATTTTTAAATTGCTGCGGTTACACGAACCCGAAAAACAGTTTCCGTACCAAAGGAATTTGTGACCGTTTTCCAAACGGCTGGTTTTCTCAATAGGACAAAAATTTATTCATTAGTATGCAAACAAAATATTAACCGTGAAAAAATAGTTTGTACAGATTTTATAACATTTTAATCAGTCCCTATGGAGAGGCGTCGCGGAGATCGCAAGCTACGGCAAAAAAGCGATTGCCGGTGGTGGCGGTGAACGGGAACATTCTGAGTTTCCGATCACGCCGGTTGCCCTGAGAACCGGCCGATCCGACCGTCGATACGATGCAGATTTACCCGGTAATATTACCCTTCGCCCTACATGTCCCTGAACAAAAATCAATTGACACATATTAAATAAAATGTTTGTATACGAATGAATATATCAAGGTTCGTAAGCGAACAATCGCTTGATAGGGGGGTGTGCAGTATGGAGATAGATCAATCCAATTTTCTGGATCGGCATCAAACAGCCCCTAACGCCCTATTCAGCCGAGCGAGCTCTTCGTCCATTGGCGGTTTGTCAGAAACCATCCAGTCTGCGGCGTACCCCATCGATGGCGAAGCGTCCTTACTTGCCGATGGTCAGCGATTGCATTTGCACCATGGCCCCATAGACCTCATCGTCCAAGCCGAGGGCTCGGCGAGGGAAATCGTCTGTGCTTATTGTCAGGCAATAACTGGTTTTGACGGACTGTTGGCAACGCTTGTGCAAGACCTCCCGTCGCTTCGCCGACCTTTAAATAATGGCGCAGCTGCGGTTTCCGGGCCTGTCGCCGATCGTATGGTCGACGCCATAAGACCCCATCAGGAGCAGTTTGTAACGCCCATGGCCGCGGTTGCCGGTGCTGTTGCCGACCACATCCTTGAAGCTCTACTTCAGAACCGAACCCTGGTCAGGGCCTACGTCAACAATGGCGGTGATATTGCCTATCATTTTGCTTTGGGTACGTCCTATAAAATTGGTATTTGTACCGATCCCGAGACCGGTATGCCGGGTGCGGAAATAAATATTTCTGCGGGCGATGGGGTCAAGGGTCTGGCGACCAGCGGGTGGCGCGGCAGAAGCCAGTCCCTGGGGATCGCCGATGCCGTTACCGTACTTGCCAATTCTGCGGCAGCCGCGGATGTTGCCGCTACATTGATTGCCAACGCCGTAGATCTTCCCGGTTCTCCTAAAATAGGGCGCGTTCCGGCCCGCCACTTGGTCGATGATAGTGATTTGGGGGACCTGCCGGTTACGATCCGTGTGGACCGCCTTTGTGAGGCCGAAAAAATTACGGCGCTCGACGCCGGTCGGCGGGTCTCGGAACACATTATCGAGGCCGGATGGGCCAAATGTGCTTATTTGGCCCTGCAGGGACGGTCGATCGTCGTCGCGCAAAAGACGGAACGAAAACGGGGCGTTGGTTCGGCGGGGCACCAGCTTCCACAGCCGAATTTGACTTCCCTGGACGGGACGCAGAAAAAATCGAAGCATAGGTAAAATGAAAAGGGTTGGGTGAGATGAGTGCGGCAAAAATACGAAAAATAGTTACGGTCGTCGAAGAAACACACTTGGAGATGGGGCAGGTGATTGATCCACCGACGCGCCGCGCCGCCTGTATTGCTGTGATCGAAAACCCCCATGCGGGAATGTACCAGCAAGATTTGGAAATGTTGATGGACATCGGTGAGGAGCTTGGCGGCGAGTTGGGACGGCGATGTGTCAAGGCGCTTGGTATTGAGCCGGCTGAAGCGCAAAGTTATGGCAAGGCGGCAATGGTTGGTGAAAATGGGGAATTGGAGCACGCGGCGGCAATTTTGCACCCCCGGTTGGGTAAACCCTTGCGTGCTGCCGTTGAAAAGGGAGCGGCATTGGTGGCGTCCAATAAAAAAATGGGAACCATGGGTCGCCCCCTGGACGTACCGCTCGGCCATAAGGATGCTGCCTATGTGCGCTCGCATTTTGACGGCATGGAAGTGCAAATTAATGATGCGCCCCGGGCCAATGAAATTATGGTTGCGGTTGCAGTCACCGATTCAGGGCGGCCGTTGCCGCGGGTTGGTGGGCTTACCCATGACCAGGCCGAAGGGGCAGACGGGTTAAAATAATGGCCGAGACGATTGAAACAGATGTCTTGATCATTGGTGCTGGCCCGGTCGGTTTGTTCGCTGTTTTTGAGCTGGGTTTGCTGGGATTAAACGCCCATGTCATTGACGTATTGGACAAACCGGGTGGACAGTGTGCGGAGTTATACCCGGAAAAACCAATTTATGATATTCCCGCCTGGCCTGTTATTTCCGGTAAGGAACTGACCGATAAATTGCTTGAACAGATAAAACCGTTCGCTCCGACCTTCCACTATAATGATATGGTTCAGGGCATCGAAGGAAATGTGAACGACGGGTTTAAAATAACCACCGATGACCATAAGACTTTTATGACAAAGGTTGTGATTATTGCTGCCGGCGGAGGTTCCTTCCAGCCCAAACGACCTCCTATTCAGGGTATCGAAGCCTTCGACGGAACATCGGTATATTATGCAGTCCGTAACCGAGAAGAGTTTCGGGATAAAAAATTATTGATTGTCGGCGGCGGCGATTCGGCTCTCGACTGGTGCCTCAATCTGCAACCCATTGCCGCGCATATAACCCTTTTACATCGACGGCAAGATTTTCGGGCCGCACCCGATAGTGTCCGTAAAATGCGGGCGCTGGTTGACCAGGGCAAAATGGATTTTATCGTCGGTCAGGTTTCCGAACTGCTTGGTCAGGATGGGCGGCTCGAAGCGGCAGTTCTTAAAACGGATAAAGACGAAAGGCAAATCGCGGTTGACAGATTGTTGCCATTCTTCGGGTTAACCATGAAACTCGGGCCGATCTCCGACTGGAACCTGGAATTAGAGGGAAACGCGATCAAAGTCGGTACGGAAACCTATTGCACATCGCGGCCAGGGGTGTTCGCCATTGGCGATATCAACACTTATCCCGGCAAACTGAAGTTAATTCTTTCGGGTTTTCATGAAAGCGCACTTATGGCCCATGCGGCAAAGGCGATAACCCATCCCGATGAACGCGTGGTCTTTCAGTACACAACATCTTCCAAAAACCTGCATAAAAAATTGGGGGTTGCATGAAGTTGATCGTTACCGACGTGGACAAGACGGTTCACGAAATCGCCTTTAATCCGGACGATATTCTGATGCACGTCCTGAGAGCGGCAGAAATGGGAATTCTTGCCGAATGTGATGGGTGTTGTGTTTGTGCGACCTGTCATATTTATGTGGATGCCGAATGGTTAGGAAAATTAGAGCCCATTGACGATGACGAAGAGGACATGCTCGATGAGGCCTGCACGCCGCAGGAAAATTCGCGCCTGTCCTGCCAAATCCAACTGACGCCGCAGCATGATGGCATGAAATTAACAATTGGTCCGGAATGGGATTGATCCACTAAAATGATACAGGGGGACTGAAATGGAGTACGTGAAAAACGCCTGGTACGTGGCCGGCTGGTCTTCCGAGTTTGCAGATGACTTGCGCCGTGTAACCATATTGGAACAAAACATTGTCATGTTTCGCAACAGCCAGGGCCGCGTCATTGCCATGGAGGACCGGTGCCCGCATAAAATGTTGCCGCTGTCAAAGGGCAAACGAATAGGCGATGATATCCAATGTGGATATCATGGATTGACCTTTGATTGTGCTGGAAAATGTGTGCGTATACCGGGGCAAGACAATTTACCCGCGTCAATTTATGTCGATGTATTCGCCATTCGGGAAAAAAACCATATCGTCTGGATATGGATGGGCGATCCGCAACAAGCCGATGAGGCAACTATTTTTGACATGCCGGAATTCACCGACCCGGCCTGGCATGCGCATCAGGGTGAAGCCTTGCACTTGAAGTCGAATTATCTCAACGTCGCCGATAATCTGGTTGATCCGGCCCATGTCAGTTTTGTGCATCCAACGACCCTGGGCAATGCGTCGAGCGAAAATGTACCGGTTCATGTGGACACAAAAAGTGACGTAATGAAGGCCTGGCGATGGATACGCGATGCCCCGCCGATCGGTTTCTTTCAACAATTTGGTGGATTTACCGACAATGTTGACCGCTGGCATTATTATTACCTGCATTTGCCGAGTATTGCCGTCATCGATTTTGGCAGCGCCGATAGCAAAGCAAATCTATCGGAAGAGGAGCGCGACAAAGGGGTTCGTGTTTTTGCTCTGCATTTTTTGACACCGGTAACGGCGGATTACACCATAGATCGCTGGATGCATCTGAGGAATACGGCGCTTGGTGACAATGCGGCGTCAGAACAAATGGATCAATTGTTCAAAATCGCCTTTGCCGAAGACAAGGAAATTTTGGAAGCTGTACAGGAAGAGGAGAACCATTCGGATAATCGACGCCCTGTTCGAATTGCCATCGACAAGGCACCCATCGCCTACCGTAAGAGAATTAAAAAATTAATTGATAGGGAAGCCGGCCATGAAACAGCGGCCACAGGTATTTAAACATTCAGAAATCGAAATAACCTTAAAACGGAGGAAGACATGCAGTTAAGAAAAACTAGTATCGGCATCGCGATGGTCGCGATGATGGGACTTTTTTCAGGTGTAGCGCAAGCGGCTGAAACCATAAAAGTTGGTGAAATCAACCATTACAAACGGATGGCGGCATTTGCAAATCCCTATAAGGACGGCATAAATTTAGGCTTGGACGAAATTAATGCTGCCGGTGGTGTTTTAGGAAAACCCTTGGAGTTTATCTTTCGCGACGACCAGGGTAAACCTGGTGAAGCCATTAAGATTGCCGAAGAACTGATGACCCGTGATGGTGCCGTCATGTTAACGGGAACGATATTGTCCCATGTGGGGTTGGCGATTTCCTCCTATGCCGGTGAAAAGGAACATTTGTATCTGGCGTCAGAACCCCTTGCGGATGCGCTGGTTTGGGAAAAAGGCAACGAGTACACCTTTCGTTTGCGCACCTCGACCTATATGCAAGCTTCCATGTTGGCAGAAGCGGCTGCCAAAACATCAGCCAAAACCTATGCAACAATTGCGCCTAACTATGCCTACGGCAAAGACGCTGTTGCTGCGTTCAAAAAAGCTCTGCTCAAACTTCGTCCAGACGTGAAATTTGTAACGGAACAATGGCCGGCTTTATTCAAGATTGATGCCGGGGCCGAGGTGCAGGCCATCGAACGGGCGAAACCGGACGCCA
The DNA here is from genome assembly GCA_021775095.1 of Rhodospirillales bacterium. GTDB lineage: Bacteria > Pseudomonadota > Alphaproteobacteria > Rhodospirillales > Casp-alpha2 > JABMNT01. Next base: position 44,883 of record JAJFII010000030.1, on the reverse strand, counting down.
TTTATAATGTGACTTTTGGCGGCGATCTTGCCAAGTTTGTTCGCGAAGGTACAACCCGCGGGCTTTTTGAAGGACGAAAGGTCTATGGTCTGCTGACCGGTGAGCCGGAATATATCGATCCCCTTAAAGACGAAGCCCCCGTCGGTTGGGTGGTTACCGGATATCCCTGGTATGACTTTAAAAGTGGGCCCAACAAGGTGTTTGTTGATGCCTATATGGCTAAATATAATGCCAGCCCGGGCATTGGTTCCCTCGTTGGATACATGACGGCAAAATCCGTTGCCGCAGGTATAACCGCCGCCGGGTCAACCGATACGGAAGCTCTGGTCAAAGCCTTCAAGGGGTTAACTTTACAAACCCCTGTCGGGGAAATCACTTTCCGTAAACAAGACCATCAATCGACCATGGGTGCTTTCGTCGGGACCACGGCTCTGCGTGATGGCGGCGGAGTCATGGTTAACTGGGAATACAAGGAAGGTGCCGATTATCTACCTTCCGACGAAGAAGTCAAAATGATGCGTCCGGCTGCAAAATAATACAGCCGGCCTGACCCGAAGCGCCGATGCGCTTCGGGTCAATTCGTTCCTTCGTTCTCACAGAAAGTATTCCAGATGGGCCTTTTTATTGCTCAACTCCTGACAGGCCTGGCAAATGCGGCGGGACTTTTCCTCGTTGCTTCCGGGCTGTCCTTGATATTTGGCGTCACCCGTATCGTTAATTTTGCCCATGGGTCGTTTTATATGTTGGGCGCTTTCATCGGGTATTCCTTGATGCAGGTGCTGCCCGGGTTCTTCGGGTTTTGGGCGTCGGTTTTGCTTGCTGGTGTTGCGGTTGGTCTGATTGGTGTAATTGTCGAAATCTGTGTTCTCAGACCGGTTTACAAAGCTCCGGAATTATTTCAACTGGTGGCGACTTTTGGCGTCATTCTGGTTATCCAGGATTTGGCGTTGATGACCTGGGGGGCGGTAGATGTGCTTGGACCCCGGGTCCCGGGACTCAAAGGCATTGTCAGAGTTTTGGGAGAGCCCGTCCCGCAATATGATTTGGCATTGATTGCCCTGACACCTTTTGTGTTATTTGCCCTGTGGTACCTCATTTCAAAAACCCGGATCGGAATACTCGTCCGCGCCGCGACCCAGGACCGCGAAATGGTCGGTGCACTGGGCGTGAATCAGGCCTGGTTGTTTACCGGAGTGTTTTTTTTGGGTGCTGCATTGGCGGGAATTGGCGGCGCTATTCAGCTTCCCAAGGGCGGCGCTGATCTCTTGATGGATTTTAATATCCTGGCGGCGATTTTTGTGGTCGTTGTGATTGGCGGAATGGGGTCATTACCCGGCGCTTATATTGCCGCCGTATTAATATCCGTGTTGAACGTATTTGGCGTCACCTATATCCCGCAAAGTACCCTGGTTTTGATGTTTGTCGTCATGGCCGTGGTGCTAATGGTCAAACCCTATGGATTGCTCGGGCGCGAAGAGGTTGCCGGCGAACACGGTCAGGTCGGTGAGCCGGAGCGGCCCTTTAAACCTGCGGGAACACAGGGCCGGCTCCTTGTCGGAGGCCTGTTGGCGATTCTAGCCTTCGTCCCGCTCTTTGGTTCGTCGTTCCTTTCCGTTCTTGTTTCAGATGTTCTTATATTTTGTTTATTTGCCGCAAGCCTTCATTTCATTTTGGGTTTAGGCGGCTTGGTCTCCTTCGGGCATGCGGCGTATTTTGGCGGTGGTGCCTATGTGGCGGCGCTGCTCGTTAGTACGGTTGGTGCGCCCATGGAGGTGGCGTTTTTGTTGGCACCGGTTGGTGCATGCCTTGGAGCGGTTATCATCGGTTGGCTTTGCATTCGCTTGACTGGGGTGTATTTTGCCATGTTAACCATGGCCTTCGCGCAACTCCTTTGGTCCCTGGTGTTCCAATGGGACGAATTTACCGGCGGTGACGATGGGTTGGTGGATATCTGGCCGGCACCCTGGTTGTCGGGCACAACGGCGTATTATTATCTGACGTTGGTTGTCGGCGTCGGTGGGATCATTTTTCTGCGGCATATGGCCCATACACCTTTTGGCTATGCCCTACGTGCTTCCCGGGATTCCAAGCGTCAGGCGGAAGCCACGGGTATTCACACGAAGCGCATCCAATGGGCGGCATTTGCCTTTGCCGGCGCCATGGCGGGACTAGCCGGAAGCCTGTTTGTGTTTTCCAAAGGTAGTATTTTCCCAACGGAACTGGAAATTGCCCGCTCCTTCGACGCCCTCATCGTAATATTTCTCGGTGGTGTAAAAACCCTGTCAGGTGCCGTTGTTGGTGGCGCATCATTGGAATTTGTGAAGGACTTTTTGACGCGCTTCGAATATTGGCGGTTGACCCTTGGGCTGCTGATCATTGTTGTTGTTATTCTTGCACCGGATGGAATTGTCGGTTCTCTGAGGAAGTTTGGCGAACGCCTGGGCGTTTTGCGCGGGGTGGAAAATTGACCATGACTGAGGTCCTGCGCACCGACGGATTATCTAAATCCTTTGGCGGCGTTCGTGCCGTTCATCAGGTTTCGTTTGGCGTCAGAGAAGGCGAACTGCTGGCGCTTATCGGCCCCAATGGAGCCGGCAAAACCACCTGCTTTAATATGCTGATGGGGCAGCTTAAACCGACGAGCGGTGAGATATACCTGCGGGACGAAAACCTGGCCGGCCTGGCACCGCGTGAGATTTGGCGCAAGGGTGTCGGCAGGACCTTCCAAATTACCGCCACCTATCAATCCATGACGGTCATCGAAAATGTTCAAATGGCGCTGATATCCCACCATAGGCGTTTGTATTCAATAATTCCCTATGCCCATAAACTCTATCGCCAAGAGGCAATGGCCCTGCTCGAACTGGTTGGTATGGCAGATCAGGCAGAGCGGGCCTGTGCCATATTGGCTTACGGTGATCTAAAACGCCTCGAACTTGCCATCGCTCTTAGCCATGACCCGAGTTTGCTGCTGATGGATGAACCGACCGCTGGCATGGCACCGAAGGAACGAATCAAATTGATGCAATTGACCGCTGACATTGTGAAGCAGCGAAAAATCAGTGTGCTTTTTACGGAACACGATATGGATGTGGTCTTCGCCCACTCCCATCGAATTATGGTTTTAAATCGCGGTGTCTTGATCGCCAATGGCAGCGTCAATGAAATCCGCAACGATGCAAAGGTAAAAGAAGTCTATCTGGGCGGTGGTAATTTGTTTGAAAAAGAAAAAGACTCATCAAATGCTTGAATGTGAAACGATAAACAGTTTTTACGGCAAAGCCCATATATTGAACGACCTGAGTTTCTCGGTTGGTGCCGGGGCCGTGGTCTCGTTGTTGGGACGTAACGGTGCCGGCAAAACCACGACGATGAAATCGATTATGCAAATCGTCAAACCGAAAACCGGTCGGGTAAGGTTTCTGGGGCAGGAAATTGTCGGCCAGCCTACCCATCGGGTGGCCAAGATGGGGTTGGGATATGTGCCCGAAGAACGGCGAATTTTTACCGACCTGACCATTTTGGAGAACCTTGAAGTGGGACGTCAACCGGCCCGCGACGGCGGCGTTGAATGGACCAACGAAATGGTCTTCAAGATTTTCCCTAACCTTGAGGAACGACAGAATAATCTTGGCAAAGCCTTGTCAGGCGGAGAACAACAGATGCTGACCATCGCCCGGACTTTAATGGGAAATCCGAAACTATTGCTGTTGGATGAACCGTCCGAGGGAATTGCGCCAGTTATCGTCGAGCAGATGGCAACGACGATACTCAAATTGAAGGCAGAAGGGGTGACGGTTCTGATCTCCGAGCAAAACCTGCATTTTGCCCGAATTGTCGCAGATCGGGCGATCATCATTGAGGGCGGCAGCATGAAGTTTGACGGGACTTTTTCCGAACTGGATGAGCAACCCGATATTCGGGATGGCTATCTGTCTGTATGACCGGTGATGGGACAGACGTGTTTTTAGTTACTTGAAGATTGGCACAGGGTTATGGGTGGTTCTGATACAAATTCTTTGCAGGCGATGCTTGCTGATTACGCCGGCGGTAAAATCCCCGTACTGGCGGGGGGGACAGATTTTTACCCGGCTCTTGGTGACCGGCCGGCACCCCATCCGGTTCTCGATATAACCCGCATCGATGGTTTAAAAGCCCTCGGAAAGCAGGGGGCGGACTGGCGCATTGGCGCTGCGGTAACCTGGACAGAGCTGGTTAACGCCGAGTTGCCGTCGGCTTTCGATGGGCTGAAAGAGGCGGCGCGTGAAATTGGCTCAGTACAAATTCAAAACCTTGCAACGGTTGTTGGCAATCTATGTAATGCGTCACCAGCTGCCGACGGTGTGCCGCCCTTGCTGGCTTTGCAGGCGCGGGTCGAATTAACGGCACCTATGGGGGTTCGGGTTCTGCCCCTGGAAGCGTTTATCTTGGGGGTTCGACGCACCGCCCTGTTGCCCGGTGAGATCGTAACCGGGTTACTGGTGCCTGAGCACCCCTCTGAAACATTCAGTCGGTTCAAAAAACTGGGATCCAGAAGTTACCTGGTCATCTCTATTGCCATGACAGCCATCACCCTGGTTATCGATGGTGAGGGGTTGATTTCCGATGCCCGGGTCGCCGTCGGCGCGTGCTCGCCGGTTGCAATTCGCCTGTCGGCGCTGGAAGCGGCATTGATGGGCTCTAATGCGGACAACCCGAATTTAGCGGCGGTCGTGAGCGTTGATCATTTATCTCCGTTGTCGCCCATTGATGACATTCGCGGCAGTCGTCACTACCGGATGAAGGCGGTCCTTGAAATGTTGCGGCGAAGTTTAGCCGATTGTGCCGGAGAACGGACCAAATCATGAAAAACCACCAGGAAAAATCCCAAGGCCACAGGACGTCATTTGTTTTAAACGACCGCCTGGCGTCGGTTGATGCATCGCCGACTTTGCGGCTGTCCGAGGTCCTGCGCGAACTTATCAATGTCCGCGATGTAAAGGTCGGGTGTAACGCAGGCGATTGTGGTGCCTGCACGGTTCTTGTCGATGGTTTGCCGGTTTGTTCCTGTCTATTGGCTGTAAGTCAAATTGCTGGGAAACGGGTGGAGACCGTTGCCGGCCTGATGGCAAACGAACCCCTGACGGGAAAACTGGGTTCATCCTTTTTAGCCCATGGCGCGGCGCAGTGCGGAATTTGTACGCCGGCCATGTTGGTTTCAGCGACGGCCCTCCTGCGCAATAATCGAAACCCCGATGGGCCTGCCATCCGGGATGCCTTAGGCGGAGTTTTGTGTCGATGTACGGGCTATCGAAAAATAATTGATGCGGTGCTTAATTGGGATCAGCTTCCCCAACAAGAAGACGGCCAGGTCGGCGCGTCGATTGTCCGGCTCGATGGCCAGGCAAAGATAAAGGGTACGGATCAATTTGCTGATGATGGGGCACCGGCGGACGCGCTTTTACTTCGGGTGGTGCGTTCGCCCTATCACCGGGCTGACTTCGAGTTGGGGGATCTGGGTGCCTATAGGCGGGCAAATCCAGGTATAAGCTTAGTCCTTTCCGCCAGGGATATCCCCGGGGAAAACCTATTTGGTGTTATTCCGGGTTATATTGACCAACCGGTATTTGCCGAAAATTACACGCGCTTTAAAGGCGAATCCGTCGCCTGCGTTGTCGGTGACCCGGACGTCATCAAACATTTGGACCTGGATAAATTCCCGATTGTTTGGACGGAACGTCAGGCTGATTTAACGCCGGCTTTGGCTCAGGCTGAAGGCGCAGAGCAACTGCACCTAGGAAAAGAAAAGAACCTGATGTGTGAGGGACGTGTCCAGCGTGGTAATGCCACGGAAGGTCTCGCCAACGCCCATGTGACGGCCAAGGGACGTTTTGAAACCGGGTTCATTGAACACGCCTATATTGAACCGGAAGCCGGATTTGCCGTGCGGATTGAAGATCGAATAGAAATCCACGGCTGTACCCAGGCACCCTATATGGACCGCGATGGCATAGCCGCCATCATGGATCTTGAACCGTCCGCCATTCGTATTTTGCCAAGCGCTGTCGGTGGTGGATTCGGCTCAAAAATCGATTTGTCGTTCCAGCCTTTTATCGCCCTCGCCGCCTGGATGTCAGACCGGCCGGTACGGATCACCTATAGCCGGACCGAATCCATGCAATCGACGACAAAGCGGCATCCGTCGGAAATCACTTTGCAAATCGGTGCCGACAAGACGGGTAAAATTTGCGGTTTCGACTTTGTCGGCGTTTTTAATACCGGCGCTTATGCGTCCTGGGGCCCAACGGTTGCCAACCGCGTTCCCGTCCATGCGTCGGGTCCTTATTCAATAGCCAATTATCGGGCGGTCAGCCGCGCCATATACAGCAATTGTGCACCGGCCGGCGCATTCCGTGGATTTGGCGTGCCGCAGTCAGCGATTGCCCAGGAAAGCCTAATGGATGAATTGGCCTCTCACCTTAACATGGACCGCCTGCAGTTTCGTATTCGAAATGCCCTTGATAACGGTGAGCCGACGGTAACCGGACAGGTGTTTGAAACTTCAGTGGGCATCAAACCCTGCCTTGAGAGCCTGCAGGACAACTGGCACAAAGCCTTGGCTGCGGCCGAAAGATTTAACCGTGCGGCCGAAAAAAGTGGCGCACCCGAACGTCGCGGTGTGGGGGTTGCCTCCGGGTGGTATGGGTGCGGCAATACGTCGTTGCCTAATCCTTCTCGAATTAAAGCGGGTATCGGCGCAAGTGGCGGTATTTTCTTGCATCAGGGGGCGGTTGATATCGGCCAGGGGTCGAATACGGTCATCACGCAAATTTTTGCCAGTGCCTTAGGGGTTGCTGTTGATCAAATCTGTATCTTAGGTGCCGATACGGACGTCACACCGGACGCCGGCAAAACATCGGCGTCACGACAAACCTTTATTTCGGGAAATGCCGCACGCCTGTCGGGTGAAAACCTGCGAAACCAGATCCTTCGCCTGACAAACGCCACAACCGATGCAACACTCACCATCTCCGGTTCCCTGGTTTCGGTCGATGTGGGCACCGGTGAAAAGAGCCAAATTAATCTTAGGGACCTGGCGGAAGACCAGAATGGATATGTGTTATCGGCTGAAGAGGTTTACGATCCGCCGACCAAACCCATGGATAAGAATGGCCAGGGTGACCCTTATGCGCTTTTTGGATATGCCGCACAGATGGTCGAATTGACCGTCGACACCCGATTGGGCACGGTCGAATTGTTGAACTTTACGGCAGCCCACGATGTCGGCAAGGCGATTAATCCCTCTTTGGTCGAGGGCCAGGTTCATGGTGGCATCGCCCAGGGGATTGGTCTCGCCTTACTGGAGGAATTCATCCCCGGGCGGACGGAAAACCTGCACGATTACCTGATCCCGACAATCGGTGATGTCCCGCCCATTGAGACGATCATTATTGAAGTAAACGATCCGCACGGACCCTATGGGGCTAAGGGGCTGGGTGAACATGTTCTCATTCCAACGGCGCCGGCGATCCTCAACGCCATCGCCGATGCTTGCGGCGCTAAAGTCCGCAAGCTGCCGGCAACACCAGAACGTATATTGCAAGCGATCACGAAAACCAGTAAGGAGGCAAAGACCAATGGTTAGTCAACCAGTTGATAGTGTGCGGGACGGAAAAATTCGCTGTGATGCTTGCCCGGTCATGTGTTACATCGCCGATGGCCGCTCAGGTGCCTGCGATCGATACGCAAACGAAGCGGGGGAATTGATTAGGGTCGATCCCTTTACAATATTGGAAAAATCTTCCGACCCCGATGCCAAGGCCGTGCCGTTTTTGCAAAGTGCCGAAGCGGATACCTGGGATGGCGATATCCTTCAGGGCAGCCGTTCTTTTGTAACGGCTGTTGGAGCCGGTACGACCTACCCGGATTATAAACCAGCGCCGTTTATTGTCAGTCAAAAACATGATGATGTGGATATGGTGACGGTCGTCACCGAAGGAATATTCAGTTATTGCGGTGCCAAGGTGAAAATTGATACGGATCGTCACCTGGGACCGGAACGGTCCTATGTTCGATCCGATGGTGAGCCCATTGGTCATGTCATGACCGGCGAATATGGATCGCAAATGCTGTCTTTGGGCGGTGTTCATCATTTGACGGGCGGGACAAAAAAGGAAGGCCGGATGACCTGCGATGCCTTGCTGCGCTTGTGTAACTGTGAGGCTGTCACCCTGACCATTGACGATGGCGTTGAAATCATCGTGCAGGCGGGAAAGGCACCGGTGATCAATGGCGTTACCGAGCAAAGAATGCGTGTCGGTTGCGGTTCCGCAACAATCGGAATGTTTGCCAAACAATGGGCGCCAAATGTTGATGAAGTGGTTGTTGTTGATGATCATATAACCGGCGTTTTATCGGAACATCAGGCAGGTAAATTGCTCGACGTGCAGCCAACCGGTATCCGGATCAAAGGCCGCCGTTCAACGCCCGGCCGGTATTTCCAGGTCGCTGAACCCGGCACCGGATGGGGCGGAACGGATATTGACGATCCCCTGAAAATCCTCGGCGACTTTAACCCCAAAGTCGCCAAGGCCGGGATGCGCATGCTGATGGTATCGACGACCGGTGAACAATGGGGATATTTTGTCCTGAATGAAGACCTGCAACCGACGACGGCAGATTTACCGGACGAACTGGCAGTATCTGTTGAGCGCATTGCCGACAACTGCGAACCCGCCGTATGTTCGGTTTTGTTCATGGGCGGTGCCGGTGGGTCGCTGCGGGCTGGTGTTACGGAAAACCCGGTACGTTTGACACGGTCAGTGAAAAGTTCGGTGACCTATGTTTCGTGCGGCGGTGCACCGGCCTACATTTGGCCGGGTGGCGGGATAACCGTAATGGCGGATGTGACGCAGATGCCGACAAATTCATTTGGTTATGTGCCGACACCAGCGCTGGTTGCACCCATAGAATTTACCATGCGCCTCGCTGACTACGAAAAGCTCGGCGGTCATATGGCGAGTGTCAAATCAATTGACCAACTGTCATCGCAATTTGAGCGGCGGGCACAGCCCGACGGCAAAATGGCCTGGCCCATGGACACAAAAAATTTCCGGGCTGATTAACCCTGTGGGTTCGCGGCTTGAGGGGATTGAATGACTGAACTGTTGATTTTAGGAGGCGGTTTTGCCGGCCTCTGGGCGGCACTTGTTGCCAGGCGACGGGGGCTTGATTGTGGGCGGAATATTGATATTGCGCTCATTTCAGATAGTGAATATCTGACCATAAAACCGAGATTATATGAAGCAAACCCGGAGCGGCTCCGGGTGCCGCTCCGCCCCGTGCTGGAAACCGTGGATGTCCATCTGATCAAGAATAGGGTTGCGCGTATCGACGCCAAAAGCCGGCTGGTGGTTGGCGACGACCAACACCAAAGTTGGTCCTATGACCGACTGGTGCTGGCCCTGGGCAATGTATCGGCACCGTTTTCGGTGCCCGGTTGGCAACATGCCTTCAATCTCAATAATTGGCCGGCGGCGATGCGCTTTGACGAACATTTGAGACGGTGTGTTGCCGATAAAAAACAACTTAATCTAGTGGTGGTCGGCGGCGGTTTTACCGGCATAGAAATCGCCCTCGAATTGCCTGACCGGATCAAAGCCGTCAGCGATTACAGCATTGCGCAAGCCGCCAAAATAACACTTTTGGACCGTGCCGATGTTATTGGACCGGAGCTTGGCAGCAATCCCAGGCCGGCGATTGAAGCGGCAATCATGGAGGCCGGCATTGATCTTAAACTGGGCGCACAGATCCATCGTCTCGACCCCCTTGGGGTGACCCTGGCAAGTGGTCAACGGATTGCCGCTGACGCGATAATTATATCCACGGGTTTGCTTGCCAACCCCCTGACCGAACAGATTGACGCCCGGCGTGATGACAAAGGGCGTTTGATCGTCAAGCCGGATTTGCAGGTCGCGGGTGTACCGGGGGTTTATGCGGCCGGTGATGTTGCCCATGCGGCCGTCGATGACGATGGTCACATTGCGCTGATGTCCTGCCAGCATGCGATGATAATGGGGCGCTTCGCCGGTTACAATGCGGCGTCCGATATCCTTGGGCAATCAACAACACCGTACCGCCAGGAACGCTATGTCACTTGTCTGGATCTGGGTCGGTCCGGTGCCGTTTTCACCACCGGTTGGGACCGCCAGGTTGAACACACAGGTGCTGCGGCAAAGCAGATGAAAACCAGAATAAACCGACAGGTCATTTATCCGCCCGAAGGCAGTAAACAAGATATTTTGCGCGCCTCGTCGCTGTACCGTGACGGCAATTAGGCATGTGTTCGGTGGGCCAACCGGTTAGGGAGTGGCGTTTTGCGCTTGCCGTTTATCCTGCGTTTTGCTCGCAAAATCGCTGGCGTCGTGGCGTTCGTGAAGTTGTTCTTCCAGGGGGCCGGATATTCGATTAACCATACGCCCGCGCTGGACCGCGTCGCGTCCGGCAATTTCGTGGGTCCATCGGCTCAGGTTTTTGTAAGTTTCCGCCTGCAAAAATTCTGCAGCTTCATAAACTTTGTTCAAAACCACATTGCCGTACCAGGGCCAAATCGCCATGTCGGCGATGGTATAAGTATCGCCGGACATATAACGATGGTCGGCCAAGTGGCGATCAAGCACATCCAATTGCCGTTTGGTTTCCATGGTGAAGCGGTCGATGGCGTATTCGATCTTGTGAGGCGCATAAACATAAAAGTGCCCGAAACCGCCGCCCAGATAGGGGGCACTGCCCATTTGCCAAAACAACCAGGACAGACATTCCGTCCGTGCCTGGTGCTCGGTTGGTAAAAAGGCACCAAACTTTTCTGCCAAATACAAAAGAATAGCCCCGGATTCGAATACCCGGGTTGGCGATTTTGTGCTGTGGTCCATGAGAGCGGGAATTTTTGAATTGGGGTTTACCTCGACAAATCCACTGCCGAACTGGTCGCCATTTCTTATGTTGATGAGCCATGCGTCATATTCCGCACCGCTATGACCGAGGGCCAACAGTTCTTCGAGCATTATCGTGATCTTAACGCCGTTGGGTGTGGCCAGGGAGTAAAGCTGCAGGGGGTGTTTGCCAACCGGGCGTTCTTTGTCATGGGTCGGGCCGGCAATTGGCCGGTTCGTACTGGCAAACTCGCCACCGTTTTCTTGCTCCCATTTCCAGACTTTAGCCGGTGCATAGGGTGAAGCTTCATTCATTTATCAGGTTCCATCGTCGCAATAGGTTTCAGGTCTATTGTCCAGAATTTAGTCATAAAAGCGGCAATTGCCACCCCCAATATTAATTGTCCTGAGTGGCATGTGAGCGTTGGTGTGGTTTTGACCGTCGATCCCGGTCGCTCATCGGGGGGTCGGATGCGGTCGCCGCGAGCCATGGCGGATTGCAGGAATTACCCAGAACATGGACAACCCCAGCAGGGCAAAAATGATGCTCATAACAAAACCCGTGTTGTAACTGCCGGTTACATCAAACAAAAAACCTGCCATAAAAGCCCCGAAGGCGGCACCGCAGCCCTGTCCGACATTGGTCGCACCAAATATAGAAGCGAGGCCGCGTCCGGCGAACAGTTCGGCCATTTGTGCCGCAATAATCGGGCCGCGGGCACCAGCCGACAATCCAAATGTGACGACAAAGACCGTCAACAAGAGCCAATTGGGGTAAAACTGCAGGGCGGCCAGGGACAGAACGCCAATCAGGGTTAACCCATAACTCGCCGTGGCGATCAGGTGCCGGGGATAGCGTTCCGAGAGAATGCCGGTCAGGGCAATTCCGATAATTGTCAGCATACCATTACAGCCAAAGGCAAAGGCGGCATGGACGACGCTGAAATTTTGCTCCACAAGAAAGGCCACGGCCTGCAGACTGACGCTGAAAATGGAAATGGCGGATGCGCCATAGATGACAAAAAAACCCCAAAACTCCGGCAGTTGGATTGCTTGGCGCAGGCTTGGGCCGGGTGTTGACGGGGAGACGGCAAGATCTGTAGCTGTTCGGGCAACCGGGTTTGCTGTTTTTTCAGGAACGGTGGCGGCACCTGCGGCAATGCGTCGCCAGGGCAATAGCAGGATCACAACCAGGGCAGCGGTAAATCCATAACCTGCCAGCCCATAGGCCGCTTGCCAGCCAAATTTTTGGATGGCAATTTGCGCCGCTGGTGCCAGCAACATAACGCCAATCCCCTGACCGGAATAGGCAATGGAAAGGGCGGTTGTTCGGCGACGATCAAACCATTTGGAAATGAGGCTTTGCGCTGGCACAATGCCAACCATGGCGGCACCAACACCACCACAGACACCAATGACAAGATAAAAATCAAAAAGGGATGTCATCGATCCGGCCAATCCATAACTACCGGCCAGGAGGGCAAGGCCCGAGAAGTAATTAAAACGCGGACCCAATCGGTCGAAAACGATACCCGATAGCAGCGATCCAAAACCAAATGAGATCATGTAAACGGAATATACCGAAGTAACACTGGCCCGGTTCCAGCCAAAGGTATCGCTTAGGGGTAACAGGAAGACGGCATAGGTTTCGCCCATTCCACGGCTGGCGGCAATCATCATCATACAAAATGCAAAAATGAATAGGGCCTGCATTAGATGCGGCTGGCGGCGACCGGATATCAATTTCATCGTTAGGGTCAGGACCCATTAATTTCATGCAATTCTGTTTGTCCGTAAGCTTACGAATACAAGAAAACAAGCGCAAGGACATGCTGGGCATATTCGAGCCTTGTTTTCGCACAAGGCGTGAGCTTACGGACAAACCCCTTGGGGCGGGGCGTTTTATCTCTCTGGATTCGTTGAAAAAACTTGAAAACCGTGGGGTTTCCTGCGTCTTTCCGCCTAACCGATAAGATAAATCGCCTCCGCAGAATAGATCAAATTATGGGGTCCTGACCCTAGGTATGAACCTGTAAACAGAACGTTTCAGTGTGCCCCAATTCTAGAGGGCTATGGCCGAATTTCAATTCTGAATATCAACCCGTTAATTATTTACGGTAATCCAGTGACCGGCTTTATGACCATTCAGCGCCCCGTGGGCTGCAAGCTGGATGCCAACTCCCAGGATGGGTGTCCGACACAATCGGAATGTGGGATCCTAAATTTTTGCCGTGATGCCACCGTCGACGGGGAGGGTCACACCGGTAATAAATTGCGCGCGGTCAGAAAGCAGGAACAAACAGGCATCGGCCATATCGTCGACGGTCGCCAAGCGGCCCAGCGGCACAACCGCAGCAACCTGCTCCTGGGCCTTGATGTCGCCGTGCCAGCGCTCCTGCATGGGTGACAAGGTGGGCCCGGGTAAAATCACGTTTGAGCGGATCGCGTCACCGGCAAACTGGATCGCCAGTGATTTGGCCAGACGGATGACTGCGGCCTTTGAAGCCCCATAGGCATCCTGGCAGGGGGTATCGCCACCGGTCGCGTCGATCGAAGAAAAATGCACCATGGCACCGCCGCTGGCTTTCATGTGTGGGACTGCGTAACGCGACGTCAGGGCGAAGGATTTGAGGTTGATCGCCATCACCCTGTCCCACACGTCCATATCCATTTCGGTCACGGATTTGTCCTGATCCAGCCAAAGCACACCTGTCGTGTTGACCAGAAAATCCAGTCCGCCAAAAGTTTTTGCCGTTTTATTCACAGCTGCCTCGACAAAGGATTGCTGTGAAAGGTCGCCTTCGAAATAAACAGCGCCATCGACGTCGGTGGCGAGATCGGTGGGTTTCGGTTTCAGGTCAGCCATTCCAACCCGGCAGCCCCCGTCCATCAAAGCTCTGGCAATGGCCAGCCCCATGCCACCTCCGGCACCGGCGATAAAGGCGGTCTTATTAGCGAATTCACCCATGATAAATATCCTTCCTGGTCGCTGTATCTGGCCTAACGGCAGGCCGTTAATTTCGGGAAATTTATGGGGTCATGCGGGCCTTGTAAATGAGCCATGTCGTGAACCGCCAAGCCTGCCACTGGTGATCCGTCATCTGGTATGTGAAAACAGATATTATCGTGCAAACACCCCAGAATACAAACAGCTCCATCGGCCTTGCCGGCCCAGTCCTTATGACATTATGGTTATTTGGCCGCAGAGTTTCCGCCATTGGAATTGGCCAGCCAGGGTCGCCTCAAATTCCCCACAATGGGCAACAAATTCCCGTGTTATCCCTGGCCGGACCGGTTGTTTGCGGCTCTTGACCTTTTTCGGCATTCCGTCACAGTATGAGGTATCGTGTGCAAAAGTCCGTTTTAACAACGCACCCTATTGGGGAGACTATTATGAATATTCGTTTTTCGCGCCTTGCCGCGACCTTGGCGGTTGGCGCCGTCGCTATTTCTGGATTTACCGCCTTGCAAACCCAAGCCGCCATGAAACCTTCTGCGGAAATGGAAGCCTGGCTGAAGACAGCAAAACTCGGCGTTTACAATAAAGACGAAAACTGGGCAGAGGTCGTTGCCAACGCAAAACGCGAAGGTGAAGTTGTTGTCTATACGTCGTCTGGACGTATTGCCAAATTGGTGCAACCCTTTAATGCCCTGTACCCGGAAATCAAACTGACGGTCCATGATCTTGGTTCCGTCAAATCCGTGGAAAAAACCATACGCGAGCAGGACGCCAGTATATTTAACGCCGACATCGTGACGACCGGTAATTCAGGTCAGGTCATCCATGGCATGGTCAATAAAAACTACCTGGTTAATTATGTGCCTCAGGCCTACCGGGACCGGATCCCGGAAGAATCCCGTGAGCCCCTGTTGGTCCGGGTTAATGAAGCCATGGTGATTTTTTATAATACGGAAGCCTATCCATCCGCGGCACCCATCAAAAACCTGTGGGAATTGACGGAAGCCAAATATGAGGGTCGGGTCGGCATGAAAAATCCCATGTCCTCTGGTTCGACATTTATGGGTGTTATGACCCTGATACAAAATCATGAGGAAATGGCCGCCGCCTATCAGCGCTACGCCGGCAAACCAATTAAACTCGGCGAAGGTATTACCAATGCAGGCCAGGAGTTCTGGGCGAGAATGCTGGCCAATGATTTGGTGATTTTTAAATCAGGATCCAAGCTGGCGGGTGCGTCCGGGAAAAAAGGTCAGAAAAAACCACTGATTGCGTTTGCAAATATGACCTATATTGCACGCAATGAGTCAAAAGGGTACGTCAATAAAATATTGGCCGACGTTGACCCGGTCGCCAAGCTGGTTTACCCGACATTTACCGCCATAGCCCGGCAAGCGCCCCATCCAAATGCGGCAAAACTGTTCACCGCTTATCTGCTGGGCAGTACCAACTTGAGCAAAGCATCCGACATTAAAAAACCCTATATGAAAGGCACCAGCCTGGACCTCCTCCAGGGACTGGCCCCCTATTATGATCCGGGTTCTGTAAGCCCCCGTGACGACGTGCCCTTGCCGGCGGGTGGCGAAATCTGGGCAGCCATGAAGGGTTGGAACGTCGACCCCGACTTTATGTGGAATGAAGGCCCGAAAATGCGTGACTTCTGGACGGTGCATTCAAGTAAATAAACCGAATGCAAAAAATAGTACTCAATGGAATCCAGAAGTCCTATGCCAAGGAACCGGCCGTCCGACATCTCGATTTGATTGTTGAGCCGGGTTCGTTTCTGACGATTTTGGGCCCGTCCGGCTGTGGAAAAACCACAACGCTGCGTTCGATTGCCGGCCTGGAAGAACCCGACGCCGGCGACATCCAGTTGGGCGATCGGACGGTTTTTTCACGCAGCCAGGGAATTATCGTTCCTCCGGAGCAGCGCAATTTGGGTTTGATCTTTCAGAGTTACGCGCTGTGGCCGCACATGACGGTGGAGCGAAATATCACACTGGCGCTGAAAGAACAAAAGTTGTCATCCGGCGAGGTTGAAAGCCGGCTGCAATCGGCCTTGGAGATGGTCCAGCTGACGCCCTATCGAAACCGCTATCCGTCCGAATTGTCCGGTGGCCAGCAACAGCGGGTGGCGGTCGCCCGGTTGATTGCCCTGCGCTCACAATTCCTGCTGATGGATGAGCCGCTTTCCAACCTTGACGCCAAACTGCGCACGGAAATGCGAACGGAGCTGAAACGCTTGCACCGCGAGTTGGAGGCAACGACAGTTTATGTCACGCATGATCAGATCGAGGCCCTGACGCTTTCTGATATTATCGTTGTCATGAATGGCGGATTGGTCATGCAGCAGGGCACGCCCTACGACATTTATCACCACCCCGGCAATTTATTCGTTGCTGAATTTATTGGTGATCCGCCGATAAATAAATTCACCGGTTCGTTCATACGAGAAGATGGAGTGGGGATACTGCAATGCGGCGATCACCGGTTGACGCTGCCCTGCCATGTGATCCCAACACGCGAGACACTTGTCGCGACAATCCGGCCAGAGAACATCATGATTTCAGAGCAGGAAAAAGATGGATGGTTAAAAACCACCCTGGATTCCGTTCAACCAACGGGCGCCAGTACAATTTTGCAGGTGAAGTCGGAGAAATCTGTCATGACCCTGTTACAGCCCGGGTTTATGCGGATGGCCGTCGGCGATTCCGTGTGGGTTCAAATGGATATGACAAAAGTCAATTATTTTGACCCGGAAACGGAACAGAACCTGATCTCCGAGGGTTGAAGGAACTCCCATGGCCCTCCCACAAACAGACAGGCCGAGGTTGCCGGTATTTTCCGCGAGAAACATCTCCTATCAATTTTATCGGCTGCGTAATCGGCCGGAATTAATTCTCGGTGTTTTGTGCCTGGCCGTACTCGGACTGCTGGTTCTGGTGCCGTTGTTTGAGATTATCCACGATTCCTTGACCTACCAAAGTTATGACAAAGCCTATCGTCCCGACGCGGAAGTCGGTGGTTTCACCCTGTTCCATTTGGAACGGGTGTTCACCGGACCCCTGTCCTACGCGCTCCTGATCAAACCGCTGCTGAACAGTATTGGCATCGGGTTTTTTGTCACGGCCATCGGTGTTAGCGTCGGCGCAGGACTCGCCTGGCTTTTGGTGCGCACCAACATTCATTTTAAGGGCACTTTCGGAGCGCTCATCGTAATTCCTTATATGATGCCGTCGTGGGTGCTGGCACTGGCCTGGTTAAGTTTATTCAAGAACGACCGGATTGGCGGCACCGAGGGGATGTTTACCAGTCTGTTTGGCGTTCAGCCGCCGGACTGGGTTTCCTATGGGTTTTTGCCCATCGTCATTTGCCTGGCCCTGCATTATTATGTGTACGGGTACCTGTTAATGTCAGGTGCGCTGGCGACGGTTGATTCCGAACTGGAAGAAGCCGGTGCGATCTGTGGCATGAACCGGCGCCAGCGGCTGTGGCGGATCACCGTGCCGTTGTTGATGCCGGCGCTGGGCTCGGCGATTGTCCTGACCTTTATCAGGATATTGGGAACCTTTGGAACGCCGGCTTTGCTCGGTCTGCCCGTGCGGTTCTTTACGTTTTCGACACAAATTTACGCCTCATTGAATGCCCGCAACAGTGGCGATGCTTATGTCCTGGCATTGGTCCTGATCGTCATGGCGATCACCTTTATCTGGATCAACAGCCGGATTATCGGGATCCGTAAAAGTTTTGTGACCTTGACCGGCAAGGGGTTTCGGCAAAACGAAATCGGGCTTGGCATGTGGCGCTGGCCGGCGACGATTGGCGTCAGTATCTTTGTTGTCATAACCGTATTTATGCCGATGTTGATATTGCTTTGGGAATCGCTGATCATCACTCCTGGCGAATACACCTTCGAAGGCCTGACCGCGCATTTCTGGTTTGGCGAGAGCGATCCGGACATTGCCTACGGCGAACCGGGCATCATCCATTCACCCGGAATTCTGACAGCCCTGTGGAACAGCATAAAACTCGGCGTATCCGCTGCGGTAGTTAATGGTTTTGTTGGTTTGATGATCGGATATGCAGCAGTTCGCGGCCGCGGAAGCCTTTTGTCGAAGTGGCTGGAAGGTGTTGCCTTTGCCCCCTATATCTTCCCGTCGATCGCTCTGGGAGCGATTTATATCGGCATGTTTTCAACGCCCTTTGGGCCGATTCCTGCGCTTTATGGGACCTTCGCAATTTTGCTGTTGATCACCGTCGTCAAAAATCTGCCGTTTACCTCGCGAACCGGAATTGCCGCAATGCTGCAGATTGATAAATCTTTGGAGGAAACGGCGCGGGTCCAGGGAATTGGCTGGTTCCGCCGGATGGTGCAAATCATAATTCCCATGTCAACCAGCGGATTGATATCGGGGATGTTGCTGACATTCATTACCACGATGCGCGAACTGTCGTTGATTATTCTTCTGTTATCGCCAACCAATATGGTCCTCACCGGGTTAATCTTTAACTACAATGAACAGGACATGACACAACACTCCGGTGCCGTGACGTTGTTGTTGGTCATGGTTATCATCGGCATGAACCTCGTGGTGCGCGTACTTTCCGGCGGCAAGGGTTTATCCGGCCTGAAAAGCGGTTAATCCGGGTTCGAAGCAAAGCCAGGCGATCGGTTAGATGAGCCGCCGATTGCGCCAGGGGTCATCGGAATGTGTCGAATGGGCAAAAAGGGAGAACAACAGATGTACCGCATCGAAACCGTAAGTGTTCTGGACAGTGCTATGGACGTGTTTTTATTTGAACCGGCCGGCGCGGGTCCCCACCCCGGGCTGGTCTTGGCGCAACACATACCGGTTGGCCATACGGGCATTGAGAACGATACCTTCACACTGCGCACGGCCGAACGATATGCGGAAAATGGCTATGTGGTCGCCGTTCCTTTCATCTTTCATTGGTGGCCCAAAGCGGCAGAGATCGACATCAAACGCCAGGAATTTCGCGATGACTGGACAGTTCTGGATCTGCAGGCAACCTATGACCTGCTCGCCGCACGAAAGGATACGGACGCATCGCGCATTGGTGTTGTCGGTCATTGCTGGGGCGGACGGGTTTCCTGGTTGGCGGCTTGCCATAACCCAAAGTTGGCCGCCTGTGTAATGTTTTACGGCGGCCGCATCAAATTGCCCATGGGTCCGTCGACACCGCCAGCCATAGACCTGGTCGGTAACATTAACTGTCCGGTCGCGGGGTTTTTTGGCAATCAGGATCGCAACCCTTCGCCTGAAGATGTCGATGACTTAGACGCGGCATTGACGACCGCCGGTGTGACGCATGTCTTCCACCGCTACGACGATGCCGGCCATGCCTTCCAGAATTTTCCGACGCCGGAACGTTACAATGCAAAAGCCAGCGATGATGCCTGGCGCAAGGTACTGGCGTTTCTGGCTCAAACCCTGCAGCCAAATTGTTAGCCGGTGCGGGCCTTGCGGCCGCGGACCGGATAACGCGGCCAGGTATATCCGGGGGTCGCCTGATGTCCCGGGGCCACCAGGGTGTCGACAAAGTTTTCGTCGTCGGCGGTGAATTCGGTTTTTATCGCGCCCACATAGGACTTCCACTGGGCCAGAGTTCGCGGGCCACCAATAACACTGGCCACCAGTTGGTTGTTGAGAAGCCATTGTACGGCAAAGTCGGAAACCGCAATGTTTCGGGTTTTTAAATGTTTTTCGATCTCGCTGACAACAGTTAACGATTCAATTTTCATATCCCGTTTGAGGATGCTGGCGTCGCCACGACCGGCCCGGCTGTTTTTTGGCAGCGGGCCGACTCCCCGGTATTTGCCGGTCAAAACACCTCGGGCCAGGGGCGAATAGGGAACAACACCAATGCCATAATAGTCGCAGGCTGGCAGCAAATCGTTTTCGGGCGTTCGGTTAACCAGGTTATAAAGCGGCTGGGCAATAACCGGCCGTGGCGTGCCCAGGGTGTCGCAGAGCCGGATCAATTCCCCGACCTGCCAGGCGCGATGGTTGGAAAACCCCCAATAGAGTGCTTTGCCGCTTGCGATGATCTCGCCCATGGCGGCAATACTTTCTTCCAGGGGGGTGTCCCAGTCGACATGGTGCATGTAATAGATCTCGACATGGTCCGTTTGCAGGCGCCGAAGCGAGTGGTCAATGGCTTCCATCATCCATTTTTTGGATAACCCCATCTTACGCGCCGGTGGGCCGTCCTGTTGCCCGACTTTGCTTGCCAGGACCCAGTTATTGCGGTCTTTTTTGATTAATTTGCCGACCATGGTCTCCGATGCGCCGCCGACGTAGGCGTCGGCCGTGTCGATAAAATTGACCCCCTCATCGCGCGCCAAATGGACAATTTTGCGGGCCGTTGCGTCATTTGTTGTCGCGCCAAAATTCATCGTGCCCAGGCTTATGGCCGATACCCGCAAACCACTGGCGCCTAAATAACCATACTGCATATTTATTCTCCCCGGATGGCATCCATTTAAAGCTTTTTGTGTCGCCAGATGATAGCGATGTAAAAGGGTATTTGACCAATTTAATCTGTTTTTGGCCGGGATGCATGGGCTCTTTAGGGGAAATCAAAGCCCGGTTGCATTCGGGCTTGATACTTTCGGCAATCGCCGGAGCCGGCTTGTTATCCGCGAAATGATGTTGCCCGGACCCCTCCTGTTCGCAGGCCCGTGACGGGACGCGTGTTATCGCATTCGACGCAGCCAGAGGGCCCAAAAAGCCGCCTTATTTTCTTGCACCGATGACTGCTTTTCCCGTTACTAATACTTCTGAATGGCGCATTTTAGGGACTGAAATAACCGGCGATGTGTCGTGCAGATTTAAGGGATTAAATGCACCGCGACGGGTGTGGTTACCATTGAATAAAACCTATAGTAGAAATATAATAAAAAAATATATTCTAAGGGATAACACCATGCAGGTTGTTTATGTGAGACCCCTATGATTACAGTCCTCTAGGTGGAATATTAGCACACTACACAACTTGCATTCATTTTAGCTTTACCCAATAGTGTCGGGATGACAACATTTTCAGGTATGGATGCACAAAACATTGCCGATGCTTTAACATTGGCATCAAAGGCGACACCATTAGGAATCGTATTCGCGCACACGGATCGTGACCTCCGTTATACCTGGATTCTCAATTCCCATGCGGACTTTCGAGCTGGCGACGCCATTGGAAAAACCGACCTGGAAATTCATGACGATGACGGGACACGTCGGCTTTTCGAACTTAAACAGCGGGTCCTGGACACAGGAAAAGGCGAATGGGAGGAAATTCAATTCTCCCTGTCCAATGGCAGCTTTACCCACCGAATTGCCGTCGAACCGCGAATTGATGACGACGGCGGTTGCAGCGGTGTTTCTACGGCTTCCATTGATGTGACGTCGCGCACGGAATTGGATGAAAAAAACCGTCAATTGTTACGCATGGAAGCCGTTAGTCAACTGACAGGCGGGGTCGCCCACGACTTTAATAATCTGTTGTCCGTGATGATTGGCAATACGGAGATGTTAGAGGACAGGACCCGTGAAGATGCATCGGCCCAGCACCATATCGGTGTGCTATTCCAGGCCATCGATAACGCCACTTCGCTGACCAACCGTCTGTTGGCATTTTCCCGCCAACAACCCCTGGCACCGGAGGCGACGGAGATTTCCAATCGCCTAAGCAACCTGGAGGATTGGTTTCGCCGCACATTGGGCACATCCGTTGATATGGTTGTAAATACAAACAGCGCCCTTAGACCGGCGGTGGTCGATCCCCATCAGTTTGACAATGCCCTGCTCAATTTGGCCTTGAACGCCCGTGACGCCATGCCCGATGCCGGGGTTCTGACCATAAAAGCCGATAATACCCGTCTGGACCCTACCGATGCCCATCACCCTGACGATATCACCCCCGGAGACTATATCTGCATTCAAGTCAGTGACACGGGTGTCGGCATGTCGGCGGAGGTACTGGGAAAAGTATTTGAACCTTTTTTTACGACCAAAGACGTCGGCAATGGCAACGGTCTCGGCCTCAGCATGGTCTATGGATTTGCCAAACAATCCAAGGGCCATGTTTCCATCGAAAGTCTGCCCGGTGCGGGAACAACGGTTTTCCTCTATTTGCCGGCGGCTAGAGAAAATCCCGCCGCAGCGGGAGCTTCGGCGGTGGTTGATACCGGTGCCGCCATTAAACCAACGGTTCTCTTGGTGGAAGACGACCCGATGGTTCGGGAGACAACAGCTGCTTTGTTAAAACGGGTTGAATATCTTATCTACGAAGCGGCGGATGGGCCCTCGGCTTTGGCGAAACTGCAATCCCTGGCGGACCAGGAGATTGCCGTCGATCTTGTGTTGAGCGATGTGGTCATGCCCAATGACATGAGCGGGGTCGAGTTGGCGGATCATGTTTTAGGCCGTTTTCCGGCGATTAAAGTTCTTCTGATGTCCGGTTATCCGAATAAGATCACCGATCAGGACGGTCTTAAGTCGAAGGGTATCGAATTGATAGCCAAACCCTTTAAGCGCGATACTTTGATTGCGGCAATCGAAAGAATTACCACCGCGTAAACGATAAAAATCAGCAGCTGCGCTGGCCATGATTATTTATTTGAGGGCACCGGCCCTTTATGCGCGCCGCGACCAACCAACCGGATAAAACCGCAATCCAGTATGCCTGTTCGAGGCGTTCTGCGAGGCTCTATGCTGGGCCATATATCGAAATAAACACAATATGTTGATTTAACTGTTGACACAGTAACAGAATGTGGTATCATTTCTCCACTGTCCAGAGTTGCGACAGCGTCGCGGCAAGGGATTGATTTTCTCTAGGCCGTTTTTTTGATTCTCCCTGTTAAACTTCGGGCCCGTATGTCGTAGCGATGTACGGGCCGCTTTTTCTGGAGGCGATGGCCATGGTTGACGGCAAACCCTCTGACTTTTCACAGTCCGTAAGCGACGCCCTTTGTGCCCGCCTGTCCCAGGGGGAAACCCTCAGGTCGATTTGCCGCGACAAAAACATGCCGGACCTGAAAACCGTGCACCAGTGGTTGGCAGATCCCGACCAGGAGGTATTTCGCGCCCAGTATAACCGGGCAGAGGAACTGCATGCCGATTTCATTGCCGATCAGATTGTTGAAATATCCGATACCGAGGACAACCCGCAACGGGCGCGGGTCCGCATTGAAGCACGCAAATGGAAAGCCGCCAAACTGCATCCCCGGGCCTATGGCGATAAATCCCGGCCCGGACCAACCGGTGATGTGAGCTTTACAATTATAACCGGAGTGCCCCGTGCCGACGATTGATTTGCGGTATATACCCCGCCCCGGATTTCGCGCGTTTCATTTGCGGACGCAGAAGCGGGCCTGTCTGGTCTGTCACCGTCGGGCCGGCAAAACCGTGGCCTTGATCGCCGATCTGGTCGACCATGCGCTGCGGTGCGGCAAACCCAATGGCCGCTTCCAATTGCTTGCCCCCCTGCACAAGCAGGTCAAGGACATTGCCTGGACGACCTTGAAGGAGATGACGGCACCGATCCCCAACCGAACCTTAAATGAAAGTGAATTATGGGTTGGCCTGCCGAGCCAGGCCGGAACCGTGGCGCGGGTTCGGCTGTATGGAACCGATGGCAACCCCGACGCCTTGCGCGGCCTTTATAGCGACGGCATGGCGCTCGATGAATATGCCGATATGAACCCTCTGGTCTGGGAGTCCATTGTCCTGCCGGCCCTGGCCGACCGGGACGGATTTTTGGTGGTCAGCGGTACGCCCAAGGGACACAACGCGTTTTATCAACGCTATCAGGACAGCCTCCGCGACAACCGGTGGTATTGCCTGCATCTCAAGGCCAGTCAATCGGGCATTTTGTCGGCATCGGTTCTCAAAGACCTAGCCCGGGAAATGCCGCCGGCAAAATATGCCCAGGAAATGGAATGTGATTTTTCGCAAGGGTCGACGGCGCAGTTTATTCCGACCGAACTGGTTGAACAGGCGGCCTTGCGCCAGGCAACTGCCGGCATTCCCATGCCCCGGGTGCTCGGCGTCGACGTGGCGCGGTTTGGCGATGACTGCAGCGTGATTTTGACCCGCCGCGGCCGGCTGGTAGAAGATTTAAAACGCTATCACAAAAACGATCTGGTAACCCTGGCCAATGAAGTGATGGCCGGGTTTGATCAGGTCCGGCCGCAAATGATTTATGTGGACGGGGCGGGAGTTGGTGGCGGTGTGGTCGATTATCTGGCCAGTGCCGGGTACCCGGTGCGCGACGTGCAGGTCGGTGGTGCCGCCGGTGACAAAATTCGATATCTCAACAAACGGGCCGAGCTGTGGGGCGAGATGCGCCATTGGCTGGCAACCGCCCAGTTACAGCTGCCGGTCCACGAGTTGGCCTTGTTAACAGCCGATCTGCTGGGCCCGAAATACAGCTATACGCTCACCGGACAAATCGCCCTGGAGCGCAAACAGGACATGAAAAAACGCGGCATGCCATCGCCCGACGCCGCCGATGCCCTGGCCCTGACGTTCTTCGAGCGGTTGGCGCCGGTCGGCTTGGCGGTGCCGGATTTGGCGGAAGACGCTGAAGAAATGGACGACGTTTGGTAAGAAAGGAAACCAACAATGCCAGGATTTAATCCAGGTGGATTTTCCAGCGGACAAATGGAAAACCGCAACGAAGACGGTGCCACGACAGGCGGCCGGGCCGGCCGTGGGACCGCTTCCACGTCGACGTCACAACAGGGGTTCTGGGCCGCTCTCCTGGGCCGCGAAGGTCTGACAGCATCTGAGCACAACAACGCCCGCGCCCGGCAAGCCGGGTTTCCCGATTACGCAAGCTGGCAGCGGGCTTTGGCGGCACCGGCGACCAACACGGTCGCGGCGGTTTCCCTCGCGCCACCCCCGGTTAAACCGGCGTCCGCGACAATCGGGGTTTCACCAGTGGCTCCGTCGCCCAAGGGCCGGGGGCCCGGCCTTAACGGCGACGCGGCGCGCCAGAATATCGCCAAAGAACGGGCAGGAATAACCGCCTCAATCGACGCCCGCAAAAGATCATCAGCGGGAGTTGGCGGACGCCGCGAAGCGATTGGGGAAGCAAGCCTCGACGATGAGTTCGAACGCACAAGCCTGATGGATTTTGTTGGCAATCACTTTTTCTCAGGCATTACCCCCGGCGTTCAAAGAAAGGCGCTATTGGATTATTCCACCAATAAGGTGACGGACAACAAAACAACTTTCGGCGTCGGGAGGGCCCTTGGAGACTTGGCCGGGGTTGCTCTGGGAATTCCTGGTTTGCCTGGGTATCTCGGCGGTAAGTTTGACAACGTACTTGGTACGAAGACTGAAATTGGGAAAAAGACGAAGTATGCGTCTATTGAGGCGCTAAATCGGGATATAACAGGTGCTGGCAAAGCACCTATCGGCACAGACAGCAATCCTACCAATAATTTCGCCAGAGAATTTGCGAGCGCTTTTGGATCGCCTAATGCATCCTCCAATACCTCCGCCAAGCCACTTAACTTCCCCGATGTATTTGGCAGCGGTAACAGTTCGTCTCAATCGACAGCGCCATCCAATAAAGGCGCGAGTTTGGGCACGCTGTCCAAACCCCAACCAAAAGCACCAGTGGTTCCCAAATTCCCGGCAAAATCGACGAGCAGTAACGGCACCAAAGATGATGATTTATTCAGCTTATATCGACGGATGTTGGGAGGATATTTTAGGGGGGAGAAACTTTAATTAACGGTTATGGATAGGCCGTTGTCGGGCGGTCTAATGCTGACATCACTCAAGAACTTGAGCGCGTATTCTTCAAAGCCCGGTCGGCTTGCAAGGGTCTGATTGGCTTCACACAGCGTAACAAATAATTCTCCGGGATAAACAGTAATGTTGTCAACTACCATTGGATCTCCATGATTGGTCGACGATAACATGCAGAGTTCATTGGAGCTCTCTACAATTGAATAAAAACCTGGACCCGTTGACGAGAAACTGATGGGCTTTCCGTCTACATGATTGATGGTTTCTGCTCCTTCTGCGCTTTTTTGGACAATGGAAATGAAATTCGTTCTGGTCATTGCATTCAATGCAACCGCTGAACCAGAAATATAGCTGACGCGACTGGTCAAGAAATAGGCATTTTCATGTGTCAGTTTATTGAGTCGTACAAGTTCAACTCTCTCAATCTGATACCCGTCGGGCAGGACAATGCTTGTTTTTTCTGAAAGAGGAACTTCGAATTCTTCTATATCGCCTGGGCCAACAGTCTGACAGCCTACCAACAGGGCACAAAAACAAGTTATAAGTGGCAATCGAAACATGGGTGAAGACTACATGGACTCTGCCATTAATTGAAATGTAAAAATGAAGGTAGAATTTCACGGGCACCCAGAAATATTTGAGGCTCTCCAAAGAATGCCCCTGCGCAGAAGCGTGGGCCATAAAGGCAGGTGATTATCTATTGTCGTTATTCTGCTGGTATCACGTGATACCAGAAACGACAAAGCGCCGCGGAATTAATCAGCCCTCCTGTATGAGATGAACGGTGGCTTCCTGGAGGAAAGCGGAACGGGTAAGGTTTCTGGACCTGGCAGCAACGTCAATGCGGTGAAGTACTGATTCGGGGAAGGTAACGTTGACGCGCACGGCTTTTTCTTTACGAACTGGTGTTGTCACGAGAAAAGCAACCGCTTTTTCATTATGGGGGTCGGCCATGACGACATCTAAAGAGCTGGGATTTGGGATACCCTGTCCATCGTCAACCATGCCTTCGATATGAAGGGCCAGCGCCTTGGCGGCCATATCTTTAGCCTCATCTAGGTCCGTGCCAGCGGTGATGCACCCGGGAAAATCGGGGAAGTCGACGCCGTAGTCACTCCCCGGGCCTTTGCGAAAAAGGGCTATATAGTTAGACATGCGCTTTCTCCTTTATGCTTTCAGAGCGAGCCCCGCTTGTTTTTCGATACTTTTGAAGTGCCGACTTGAATATCTCGCTTCGGGTGCGGAACCGTCACTCGGCGCGTTTTTGTTGGGTGCTTAAACTGGACGTGAGGGCCTTTTTGAGCCACCTCGAACCGACCGTCTGCCTCGAGGGCTTTAATGATGCCCCTACTTTTCATGTGTATAATATACACACTTTATAGCGGCAATTAAATAATAATGTGTATTGGTGTGTATGTATTTTATTGGAAACATCACATGAAACCACAACTTGCGGCTGACATCATCCGGCGGGAACCAGAGCTTTCACAGCAATTGGAGCGATGGACGAATAGTTCGACTGTCCGTTCCTTATACGACGGGACTACGGACGGAAAAGCTGGTGTTTTGCTGGAACAGGAAGCCGACTAGGCTTCGCACATTGCAAAGCCGACCTTTGATTTCATGCCTGTCTTCGGCATTCCGGTTCACTTTGTCGCGGATGTGTTGTAAGGGCTCAAGTATCAGATTGTCAGTCATGACCGTATTTTACCGGTAATGAGGACGTTTTACAATTATAGCTATGGGCATGTCGAAATAGGATGCTCTTTGGTTGCCAAATTTCGCTGCTTCTGTTACTCTTAAAATCGCGCGGTTTTTAGATACTGTCGCAAATTTTGCCTCCCGATTATATTTTTAGACTTACAGTTCTGACAATTTTCGCTGGAAGGTGCCAATAATGAAAAGGATCACTGCAGTTATTTTTATATTGTTTTTTACCAGTTTCGCACGGGCGGAGACGCTGGAGAACTGGCCAAAAGCCAAAGCTTTGGCTCAAATACTGTATAATAGAGAAACCTGTGACAAAATGTGGGATATCCTCTGGCCTTGGGCGAAAAAAGGAAACGTCGAGGCACGTTCCATGCTTGCAAAAAATATTCTCCTCGCAGGCATGTGGCCGCCGGGAAGCACGAGCGACATGCTATCCTATATAAGGCATGCGACAATTTTTGCGATACACGGATTGGCCAATCATGAAGTTGCTGGCAAGAAATTATTACCCTTTGCGGATCGTATCCAAGGTGCCGAACTTTTTAGTGTTATTCTAATTTATGATGCGTGCATAGATCAAAAGAAAACGTCGGAGGTTTGTACCAACGAGATGATACAGTCTGGGTTCATACCAGATTTTGAAAGTTATAGTCGCGAAATTGACGCCGCTGTCATGGCCGGTTTAAAACCAGCCCGCTGCAGTTGTGATTTTGCAATTAGTGTAATGTTAACTGACTGCCATCGGCGTCAAAATTAGAATACTGTCCGAGAATAATTAGAACCTGTGATATTTTGGATGAGGCATGGGGGGACGATAATGGCAGGCAGGTCGATGACGGAGGGGGAAAAGCTCTGGCGCGGACGATTTTTAAAGACCAAATTACTTTTGACACCGTGCAAATTTTCGCTAACAAAAAAAACCTTAAAACTGATCGCGTGCCTACGCCAAAGAGCAATATGTATTATCCCTCCGGCACGACCTATTATGCAGACTTTTCCTTAAGTGGCGATATCGATGCCCGGGCGACTTTTATTCGCGAATTGACTCACGTGTACCAACATCAAAAAGCGCACGATTTGTATGTGTCTGTCCCGACGTTGGCTTTTTTTCACGCTTTAACCGGCACTTCGCCCTATGACTATGATTTAACGAACCGTGATATCCGCTTTTGCTCTTCGTGCTGAATAAACCGCAATATCAAATCTGCGGCTGCAGAAAGTCTTTGCCGGTCTGCAGATGCAGGCTGGAAAATCCGACACGACGTTCGGTGTGATAAGGGATTTAACTGAAAAACGTCGCTATACAATTTGGCTTATTTTTAGTGTCCTCCGGGGCGCAATTTTAATAACCACAACCCCGCCCCGGCGGGGTTTTTTATTGGAAAAAAATCACATGAAATCACAACTCGCCACCGACATCATCCAGCGCGAACAGAACCTGCGCAACGGGCGCAGTGAATGGCAGGAGGCCTGGCAGGCGGTGGCCGATGTGACCCTGCCGGTAACCGTCGACTTTGCCGGTGGCGGGACAGCGGGCGGCAGCTCGGTTGCGGGCGCCCCCCGCTCGGCGGCGCGAACCGCCCGGATTTATGACCAGACGGCGATGATGGCGGTGCAGCGCTGGGGCGCGGCTTTGGAAAGCATGATCACGCCCCGGGCATCGAAGTGGCACAATCTCAGGCTCAGTGAGGATCCATCGGCGGCGGCGGTCAATGATCGGGAAAACAAATGGCTGGAACGGCTGCGCGATAAAATGTTCGAACACCGCTACGCGCCTGGCTCCGGGTTTGCCGGTGCCGTGCAATCGATCTACCGCAGCCTCGGGTCCTTTGGTGCCGGGTTTATTTATGTCGAAGACGGTTTCATGATGGGCAGCGATAAACCGGTCCTGTATCGGCCCATCCACCTGGCGGAAATGGTCATCGACCAGGACGCCTACGGACAAATGGATACGGGTTTGCGCAAATTCACCCTGTCGGCCCGCCAGGCGGCAAATCTGTTTAAAGACAAATGCCCCGAGACCCTTAAAACTGCGGCGACGGACACCACCGATGGCGACAAACGGTTTACCTTCATTCAGGCGGTATTTCCCCGCGACGACAAATGGCAGGGCCGGGGCCGCGACGTACAAAAAACCGCCTTTCAGTCGGCCGTGGTCTTTGTCGACGAAGCCCAGGTGATCACGTCCAAGGGGTATCACGAACTGCCGTTCATTGATTTCCGTCTGGACCGCCAACCGGGCGAGATTTATTCCGAAAGCCCGGCCCTGATCGCCCTGCCGGAAGTGAGAGGTATTAACGCCATGGCCCGCGATGTGCTGCGTGCCGTACAACAAATCTCGAGTCCGGCCTATGCCTCGGCCGATCTCAAATCGAAGGGCGGCCGGGTTAATCTTAACGCCAACAAAATCAATCGGGGTTTGATTGATCCGGCCACCGGCCGGTTGTTGATCCAACCCATTCAGTCCGGTGGCCGGCCCGATATTGCCATGGGCCTGATGCAGGACAAACGGGCAATGATCAAAGAGGCGTTTTATGTGGATCTGTTCCAGACCCTGGCCGACGCGCCCCACATGACGGCGACCCAGTCGCTGATCCGGGACCGGGAAAAGGGTGAGTTGCTGGGGCCCATTGGTGCCCAGGTGCAATCGTCGCTGGACCGGCTGGTCGAACGGGAAGGCGGCATTTTGGGGCGTGCCGGCCTGTATGATCCGAACGGCCCTTTCGCCCCGCCACCGGGCCTTGCCGGCAGAACCTGGTCGGTGGCCTTTTCGTCGCCGCTCGACCGGTTGCGCCGGGCCGAAGAGGGGGTCGGCACGCTGCGCACCTTCGAGACCATGATGGCGATGGCGCAATATGACCCGTTGGTCATGGACCTGCTGGAAACCGACGAAGCGATCCGTGGCCTGGCCGACATCAACGGCATGCCGGCCCGGTTCCTGCGTTCCTTGGATCAGGTTGCCGACCTGCGCCAGCAACGAACCGACACCGAGACCAAACAGGCGGCCCTGGATGCGGCGCAACAGGCGGCAAGCATCGCCAGTGCCCTCGGCCTGGACGCCCAAACCATGCAAGGCGAGACAGATGTTTAGTCTCAGCCGTTGGTTTGATCCTGGCGCGCGCCGATCAGATGCCGCCGAAGTCAAATTGAAACAGGCCTATGGGGCGGTTTTCAAAGGTAAACCCAGCCGTCAACAGCAAGATGTCGTCCTCAGTGATTTGCTGTCTTTTGGCGATTTGTTCACGCCGGCCCGGACCGATGAGGATTTGGTGTTGCGCGAGGGCCGCCGTCAGGTGGCCTACCGCTTGTTCCGGTTTTTGGAGCTCGGTGACGCCGAGCGGACGGCAACCGCCGTGGCGGCGGTAACGGAAACCCTGGTTTCCGATGGCGAAGGAAATATTTAACGGCCGGGCATTGGGCCCGGCGACATTTAAAAAAGGACTTATACAATGGAAGAAGATATCTCGTTAGGCGGGCCTGCCGGTGCAGACAACCCAAACAACGCAGGCTCAGGTGTGTCGCTCGGGTCTGATGCACCGGCGCTTGATGCCGCGGCTTCCAGCGGTGACGAGTGGGGTGAGGCCCTCAGTGAGGAAAACCGAACCCTGGTGAAAAACAAGGGCTGGCAAGGCCCTGATGACGCCCTCAAATCATACCGGGAACTGGACGAATATCGCGGTCGCTCTGTCGCCCTGCCGGGCGACCAGGCAACGGACGACGACTGGAAATCGTTTCGCCAGAAGTTGGGCATGCCACAGGCGGCTGATGCGTATGAGTTCACCACCGATGAGGGCCTGGACGATGCGGGACTGACGTCGTTAAAGGGGTTGTTCCACAGTGCTGAACTTGACCAGCGTCAGGCGAAAGCCCTGTACCGGGGACTGTCCCAAACCTTCGATGACGCGCAACAGGCAGCCGACGATGCCGAGGCCAAACAACTGACCGAGGCCAAAGAACACGCCAGAGCGGCGTTAACCGAGGCCTGGGGCAAGGAAGGCGGGGAAACCTTTAAACGCAATACGGAGATGGCCCGACGGGCGGTTGACGTGTTGGGCGGTAATGGATTGTTTGAGGAGTTGCGGCAATTGGGCGCGATTTCCGATGACAACCAGATCCTGTCGCCGGTATTGGCTAAAGCTTTGGCCGATGCTGGCAACCTGTTGTTTGCTGAAGATGGTTTGATTGAAGGGGGCGACGGCTTGGCGGTAAATCCCTTTGCTGACGCAACCCTCAATCTGACGGCCCAGGGCCAACTCGTCCAATCAGACCCAACACGCGCTCGTATGTTAATTCAGGCCGCCAACAAACGGCCGGAAAACTACGGGCTTTCATCCAACTCGCATTTGTAAAGGAACTTGAACCATGGCGAGCACACGACTGTCCGACGTTATTGTACCGGAGGTATTCCACCGCTACATCGTCGAAAAAACCGCTGACGTCTCAGCACTTTTTCAATCCCAGTTGATCGCACCGGATCCGATGCTGTCGGCCAACCTGTCGGGCGGGGGGCGCACTTTTAACGTGCCGTTCTGGCAAGACCTGGGCAACACAAACTCCAACATCTCCGACGATGATCCGGCGTCGAGCGCCGTGCCCCTAAAGGTTTCGGCGTCGAAGGATGTGGCCATTCGCCACAACCGCAACCAATCCTGGTCAGCCATGGACCTGACGGCGCAATTGGCCGGTGACGACCCCATGAAACTGATCGGCGACCGGGTCGCCGCCTATTGGGCGCGCGATATGCAACGCACAGCCATCGCCAGCCTGAACGGGGTGCTGGCCGACAATGTGGCAAATGACAGCTCGGATATGCTGTCGAGTGTGTCGGCCGATGCGGTCAGCCTGTTGGCGAGCCATCAAATTTCGGCGACGGCCGTATTGGACGCCTGCCAAACTCTTGGCGACAGCCTGCAGGACCTGGCGGCCATCGCCATGCATTCGAAGGTTTATACCAACCTGCGCAAACAGAACCTGATTGACTTCATCCCGGCGGCCCGAGGCGAGATCAACTTCCCGCAATACATGGGCCTGACGGTGATCATCGACGACAACCTGCCGACCACGGCCGGCACCAATCAGACCCGCTATACAACGGTGTTGTTTGCGCCCGGTGCGTTTGCTTTTGGCGAAGGGTCGCCGGAGATGCCGGTGGAAACCGACCGTAACCCCCTGGCCGGTGACGGCGGCGGTGAAGAGTTCATCGTGTCCAGGCGGGAATTTGCCCTGCATCCCCGGGGTATCAAATGGACCGATACCTCCTGTGCCGGTCAATCGCCGACCAACACGGAAGTGGCAACCGCGACCAATTGGGACCGGGTCTATGAGCGCAAAAATGTCAAGATGGCGTTCCTTTACACGGACGAAGCCTGATCACGCCCGGGTGGGGCCGGAGAAATCCGGCCCCTTTCATTTTGGAGGTTTGGATGAGCAACAAAGACATTTATAAAAGCCTGGGTATCAAACCCGGTGACAGTTTGAACAATCAACAAATCACCCGGATTTCGCACCTGCGAAAACAACGCGACGGCGTGCTGATGGGTGATGGCGCGACCGACGGCGGGGCACCAGCTCCGGTCCAGTCAAACCGCGATCCCTGGGTTCCGGACCCGACGGACGCCGCCATCATTCAGGCCATTGAACACCTGGACCCGGGCAATGATGCCCATTGGACGTTGCGCGGTAAACCGGCCATGAAGGCCATTGAAATGGCCCTGGCAACGGATCGGGTGCAGCGGGCCGATGTCGAGAGACTATGCCCCGATGTCGTTCGTTCCGAGATAAAACCATGACCTACTCCGTGGTTTCCATCTGTAATCTCGCCCTGCAGATGCTGGACGCACCGGGCATCCTCAATATCAATGACAAAACAACCAAACGGGCGCGCGCCTGTAAACGGGCCTATGGTCCAGCCCGCGATGAAGTTGTCGTGCAATACGAATGGCGGGCAGCCCGGACGCGGACCACCCTGGCGCCGGAAACCGCCGCACCGCTGTTTGGCTGGGCCCATAAATACGCCTGGCCGGCCGACTGTCTGCGGTTGCTCCGCCCCAATGCCGGCGGCCGGTGGAACGGACCCCCAATCGCCGGTGAAATGGAAGGCCGGTATTTTTTGACCGACGCCGGGGCACCCTTGAAAGTCTGGTATCTGAAATACATGACCGATCCGTCGGAGTTTGATCCGTTACTGGCCCGCGCCATTGCCGCACGGATTGCCGCTGACATCGGCCGCGAAGTGACCGGTAAGGACCGTTATGTGCAGATTGCCGAGGCCCGGTTCGAGAAAATTCTGGCGGCGGCACAAAAGACCGACGCCCAGCACGACGGCGTCGAAGAACCGGTCGACAGCCAGTGGATCACCGGACGGGAGTTTGACTGATGGTTTATCATTTGATCCAGGCCAACTTTATCAAGGGAGAACTGTCGCCGCTGATCCATGCCCGGGTGGATCTGGAGCTTTATCGGTCTGGCCTGGCCCTGTGCGAAAACTGGTTGGTCCTGCCGCAGGGCGGCATCAAAACCCGACCGGGCACGATGTTTGTCGCCGAAACCAAATTCGCCGCCAAAGCGGCACGGGTCGTGCGGTTTATTTATTCCACGGAAACCAACTATATGCTTGAGTTCGGCGACACCTACGTCCGGGTTTACAAGGAACAATCCATTGTCCTGAACGGTGGCGTGCCGGTCGAAATCCCAACTTCTTATACGGAAAGCGAACTGTTTGAACTGCAATTCACCCAGGACGAAAATAACCTTTATATCGTCCATAAGGACCACCTGCCCGCGACCTTGACCCGTTCGTCCCATACCTCATGGACCTTGGCTGATGTGTCGTTTAGCGCCAAACCGGTTGAATGGGTGGCCGCCAATTATCCGCAACGGGTGGCTTTTTACGAGGACCGCCTGGTGCTCGCCGCGCCACCTGACCAGCCCAATACGGCATGGTTCTCAAAAACCGGTTCCCACAGCAATTTCACCATCGGTACGGCGGCCGATGATGCCATGAAAATTGTCGCGCGCACCGGTCAGGTCAACGCCATTCAATGGATGGTCGAAGACAAATTGTTGCAGTTTGGGACGACAGCGGCGACCCGAACTCTGGGCGGCAGCGGTGACGCGGCCCTGAAACCGGACAACATATCCCAGCGACGACATACCACCGATGGTTCTTCGCAACTGCAGCCAGTTCAGACCGGAGCGGTGACGGTGTTTGCCGGAGACAAAAACCGACGGCTCCGGGAGTTTATTTATTCCTTTGAAAATGATCGATTCCTGGCACCGGATTTAACCATGTTGTCAGAGCACATTCTAAAACCCCAACTCAAGGAGATGGCCTATGCCCAGGACCCGTTCCCGATTATCTGGTGTGCCTTGAAAAACGGTGAATTGGCTGGTTGTACTTATGATTCGGATTTTAAGATCGCCGGTTGGCATCGCCACCGGCTGGGCGGTGATGCGGGGCGGGGCTGGGGCGAGGTCGAGAGCATTGATGTGGTGCCGGGCATAGATCACGACGAATTGTGGATGGTGGTCAAACGGACCATCAACGGGACCTCAAAACGGTATATCGAGTTCCTGACCCAACCCTTCGACGACGAACTGCTCGACAAAACAGAGGCCTTTCAGGTGGATTGTGGTTTGGCTTACGCGGGTGCCGCAGCCGATAGTTTTAGCGGCCTCGATCATCTGGAAGGGGAAACCGTGGCGATCCTCGCCAGTGGCGCCGTCGATCCCTTAAAAGCCGTCGTCGGCGGAACCGTTGCCCTGCAGGGCGGGCGGACTGCAAGCAAAGCCGCGCTCGGCCTGCCCTACACGGCGACCGCCCGCTCCCTGCGCCTGGGTATTGCCGACGCAGAAGGCACTCTGCTCGGTCAGAAAACCCGCATTGGCCGAGTTATTGTCGACGTTCAGGCGGCATTGTTAACCAAGGCGGGCACCACTCTCGACGCCCTGGAAACCATTGTGCTCAGGGACGGCGCGGATCCCATGGACAGTTCACCACCGCTGTTCACCGGGTCGCGTAACGTGGTCATTGATGATGACTGGGAAACCGGCGGTCAGGTTTATCTGGTCCAGGATGTGCCCCTGCCGGCGACGGTTCGGGCGCTGACCCCCGCCGCGACCCTATAAGGAGATAAAATCATGGCTCTTAATCTATTTGATGTGATTGTCGGTGCTTTCAGTATTTACAAATCCATTGAAAACCGCACGGAAAATCAACGGCGGGCGAAACAGCTGCAGGCCGACACAGACCAGGCCGTCGCCAAAAAACGGACGGAGCTGGATCGGTTGCGCAGTGCCCAGCGGGTCGCCTATGCCCGGGCTGGTCTCAAGCTTGATGGCACGCCAACGGTGGTGATCGACGGTACTCGGGAGCAGGGCCAGATGGATATAGATCTTATAAAAAACCTGGGTCAACGCCGGGTCGACGCCTATAAGCTGGCCGCATCACAGGCCAGAAACAACAGCTTGCGCAAGGGTATATCCCTGGTCTCCCGGTTTTTCTGATGGGCCAGATCCCTGTATATGGCGGACCAGAGCAATGTGAATTTAGCCCTTTTGGGTGCCCCGACATCGGCAGCGGTTCGGCGGTGACGCTTGCTGGTGATCCGGTTTTACCAGCAGGCCCGGAGTTGGCGGTCCACTCCGAGAGGCGCCACATGGAAGACGATGTGGTCGGTGCGTTGACGGCGGACGCGGCCTTTCAGGACTGGCAGCGTGATTTCCTGGACCATCCGCAAACCGGGGATTTGGTTGCCAACGGTCACAAGGGAGCCGCCGCCCGAGGCGTTTATGAAAGCGATCTGACGGCCTCCGAGGAGAAACTCCTGGAACTCAGCCAGGGCCTAAACTCGGATGGACAACGGTCGTTGTTTGCGGCCCGTGCGGATCAACACAGGCGGTTGGCGGAAAATCGGGTGACGGCCCATGAAGCGGGTGAGGGGGACCGGCACCGCAGGACGACTTTGGCCGCCCATTCAGCAAGAGAAACCGATCGGGCCGTGGACCTGACATTTGAGCAAGCGATCAAAAAGTATAGGGAAAAAAAGTTTGAGGGTGAATCTTTGTTAGCAGAGATTCGGAAAAGTGCATTCAGGATAAGAAAGTCAATTGATGATAAATATGGAACAAAATAGAGAGAAGGGATTGTTCGATGATGAAAAAATACGCCGTAAATATTTTGAAGATCGAGGCCGATGTTCCCTATATCGATTTTACTTTCCGCGACGATGACGAGCATGTCGGGGTGAAAGACATCGTCAAAGTCCTTGAAGAAGAATTTGCATACAAAATTGATTACAAAGTCGACGGATACGCAACAATTATCTGGAGGCTTAAGAGTGGTGAAAAAGAAATAGTTGTTATATACGACCCCGCATTTGGTGTGGAGATCCGGCCCGATAATCGAGAGGCGGAGAGTGACTTATCAAAAATGGATGTTTTTTATAAAGAAATTTTTGAAATTCTACCTGACGATGGCCCTCCTATAGATAACGAAGAAGACGACGATGATTAGTCAGGATTGTTTACCAATGCATTGCCTAAATATATCGCGCCATGATGAGCGCCATCACAATCTAGCCATAACATTTTAATCGGCTTGTTCACGAGATTGGCAACGGTTTTGTATGCCCTGCAAGTCAGATTGAAGGGGCCCGTAATCTGTTGCGACAGCAGGGCGGGGCGGTCAAGAATATGACAACTCCCGTATTTGTCGCCTCGCCAAAAACGCCCAGAAAAATACCAATCAATTAACTGACCCCAGCCAATTAAATAAAGGCGTTGGCGCGTGATCAGCCGGGGCCGCTTTGTCTCGACGCAATCTCCGGTGCCGGCGACAAATCTGTACAGGATGCGGACCCAGATGGCGTTCGGTGGGCGGCAGTGGTCGCTTTTTTAGCGACTTATTCTGAAATGGTGCCGATCGCACCAAACAATCTGCAACAAATAATGACGAGGTGGTTGCCATGGGCCAGATCCCCGCATTCGCCAGGTCGGAACTCGAAGTCATCGGCCCAATTGGCCGGGTCGGCAACGACGGTGACGCGTTTGTTCCGGTGTCTGACGATCAATCCTTATTGAACAATCAAAAATTGACGGCTCAATTTGCGCGCCGCCGTTTGGCAGACGATGTGGTCGGTGCGTTGACGGCGGACGCGGCTTTTCAGGACTGGCAGCGTGATTTTCTGGACCATCCGCAAACCGGGGTTTTGGTTGCCAGCGGTCACAAGGGAGCCGCCGCCCGAGGCGTTTATGAAAGTTATCTGACGGCCTCCGGGGAGAAACTCATGGAACTCAGCCAGGGCTTGAACTCGGATGGACAACGGTCGTTGTTTGCGGCCCGTGCGGATGAACACAGGCGGTTGGCCGGAGACCGGGTGGCGGCCCATGAGGCGGGCGAGGGGGACCGGTACCGCAGGACGACTTTGGCCGCCCATTCAGCAAGAGAAACCGACCGGGCCGTGGACCTGGCCCTGCTGGGCAAAGGTCGCGAAGCGAAGGACGCCCTGGAGATGTCGGTTTCCCTGGTGCGGCAAAGTCTTGCCGGGCAGCTAAAAACGCACAAAGAAACCGCCGAAGCAGAGCTTCGCAGCGGGTACCACAGCGCTGTTTTTCGAAACCTGCTTGGCGCGGATCTCAAATCAGCAACCCAGTACCTGCAGGAAAACCAATCCGCCATTGAGACCAGTACCTACCGAGCTTTTCAGGCGGTGGTCGCCCAACAGAACGACAAGGCCCGGGCACAGAACTTACTCGAAGACGCTTATGTCCGTGAAGGGACCTTGACTGATGTCATTGCCACCATTGACGCCAGTGGTGCATCCACGCAACAAAAAACCTTGGCCAAACAAGCGGCCCGGGAACGTCGGGCGCTCGAGGCGGCAGAACAAAAAGCCCTGGAGCGCGCCCGGCGAAAGGCCTCGGAAGATGCCGCCTTGGCCGCTCTGGTCCTGATCGATCAGGGTGCGGCCTTTGCTGACCTGCCCGAAGAAGTATTTGAGCCCATGAGCCCAGCGGCGCGCCGGGCGGTGGCGACGGTTTATGTGCAAACGATTTCGGGCGAACCTGCGCTCGATGACAGGGCGTTGGAAATAACCCTGCACGACGGTTGGATCAAAGCCCTCACTGGGCAGGACTTTTGGTTCCTGAACCAGCCCCTGGCGGAAAGTTACGGATCGCACGACAGAGCCCGTATCGACCACTGGCGGCGCCGCAGGGCGGAGCTGACGGCGACAGATAAAAAGCTTCAGGCCAAACAGGTAAAACGCAAGTCGGCCTATCTGCTCGCTGACCAATTGATAAGGAAATCCAGCTCAGAGGTCGCCGATGATCAACGCAGCCGCTTGACGGAGGATGTTTTTGTTTCTCTCGACAACTGGTTTGAGGTTTATCCCGACGCCGTGGCGGATCCGGATGTTGTGCGGCGGATTGTTGACACCATCGCCTATTTTGCCATTGGCCCGGGCCATACAAACGCATCAGCGAACCCCTATGACAAACAGTGGCACGAAACCGCCTGGGAACATTTGGACCGGATCAGCCGGGGACGGGGAAAGGGGGATTTAAGCGTTTCACACTACAGGGATATGAAAAAGGCTTTGGAAAATCTGTTCCCTCGCGATCCAAACGCCTTCATTGCATTAATTCAAAGGGTCAAACCAAACGCGCATCGACTGGCAGAACAGGCTTCAAAGCAAGTTCAAAAAGATTTTGAGCAGGCCGGTGAACTGGGCATGGGGGCGAGCTTTTTTTATTTCGTCGGCCCCGATGATGTTGTCTACAAAAAATCCTCAGCGACGGAATTATCGAAATTCAATGACGCATTGCTGACCCTTCACGATGAAATCTCCCGTGCCGGTAATGGCCATGCACTGGGTGCCGGTACAAGCGCGGAACGGCGCGCGGCGCTTAGTCAAATACTGAAAGATAACCCGGGTTTGTTGCTGGGCTTGGCCGTGGGTGCGGCAATTAAGTTAATAAATAATCGGTACCCACGAAGTTATCGGTTCGCCGGCAAAAAGCATCCTTCAGGCATAAAATTTACTTTAGAGGGGTACCCTATTTTTGGTAATTCAAATACAACTACCTATAAGATGGAAGGGTTGACCGGTATTTACAGGATAGATGCGAAAAGGGCCAACCGACGTCTGGGCGTGGATAAGACGCCTGAAGGCTTTGTTTGGCACCATGTAGAAGATGGCAAGAAAATACAATTAATACCAAGCAGTATACATAGTGCCGTCGCCCATACCGGGGGAGCCGCGTTATTGAAGGGTAAGAAGGGTAAGAAGGGTAAGAAGGGTAAATAGACAGGGAGAATGTCCTATGCGTGTTAGATTCTCTGCACCATTGGCTTTGTCGCAAGATGAAATTGATAGGTTTTCCCAAATCACCGGTATTATTTTGCCGAAAATTTTTGGAAGTAATTGCGCGGTTTTTATCGTGCAGGGCCAGAATCAAATCGTTTTCCAGTTGGTGACGATAAAAATGCGTCTGTTAATTTTTGGGATCAAGAGGATCCTGAAAACCCTGCCTGGACAAATTTTCCCTTGTCCCGGTTGGATCTATGGGCCGGAATGAACAATAGGACTGGCCGTCGCCCGATAGGTGCCGCCTATCCCTGCCGCCCTATGAGATGTATCGATAACGCCTCTTAGTATTTCAAGAGATTTCATTGTTTAGACCCGATTCAATGCAGGCCCGTATCCACGGGCCGGCGGGTTTTCTCGTTTTATTCACAACTCGCTTCGGCGGGTTTTTTTATGGGATGATTGCCATGACGATAACCAACAATACTATTCGCCTATCGACCAACGGCGATGGGGTGACAACTGTTTATCCGGTCAGCTTCCCGTTTTATGAAGACACCGAACTGGTGGTTATCCTGGTGGCTGCCGACGGTACGGAAACCACCCAGACGCTGACGACCCACTATACGGTTGACGGCGGCGGCGGGGCGACGGGTTCAATCACTATGGTAACGGCACCCGCTGCGGGTGAACGTCTTGTCAGATACAGAGTGTCACCGTTAACCCAGGAAACCGATTACGCCGAAGGCGATGCCTTTCCGGCGGATAGCCACGAAGCGGCGCTCGACCGGTTGACCATGCAGAACCAGGAGCAGGCGGATAAACTGGATCGCTCCCTGTCGCTTTCCGAGACGTCGGAGGTCACGGGTAATGTGAGCATTGAGGAACCCATTGCCGGGCACCCGTTGAAGTGGAACGCCACGGCGAATGGGATTGAAAACGGCTCAACGGATTTGGATGCCATAGAAACGAACGTCGCGGCGGATGCGGCACAAGTCGCATTGGATAAGATCGCGACGGCTGCGGACGTCGTCTCTACAAATGCAGATACAACACAAACAGCCCTCGACCGAATAGCAACGGCGGCGGATGTGGTCTCGACAAATGCGGATGTTGTCGCGGCTGCGGCGAGCGCTACGGCGGCAGACAATGCGACATCATCCGTCGTCCACAAATATAGGTTCGACGACTCAATTTCTCTGGCCGACCCCGGAGCCGGAGAGTTCCGGTTTAACAATGCGACCGTGGCCAGTGTCACGGCCATCGCCTTTGATGCGACAACCGCTGACACGGGTAATCCGGATTTATCAGATTTCATCGCGACCTGGGGCGCTTCAACAAACACCGTCAAGGGCCAGATTGTCTGCAAAAAATCCGGCACGCCGGCAACGTTCGTTGTTTTCAACGTGACGGCTGCAGTGACGGATAACACAGGATGGCTGCAGGTCACGGTCACGCATGTTGCCAGCAATGGTACATGGTCGGCTTCCGATGTTGCTTATGTGCAGTTTATCCGTGCCGGTGATCAGGGCGGTGGCCTGGTTAGCCTGGCGGGTGATACCAGCCCGCAACTGGCCGCGGAGCTGGACGGACAAGACAACACGGTCAAAAAAATAAACCTGAAAGATTACGGCGAAGTCACCAATGCCATCGGCTCCACCGGTGGCGGCACCCAGGACATCGATCTTGAACTCGGGAACTCGGTGTCTCTAACCGTTGACACGTCGACAAATACCTTCACCTACAGCAACCCCACGGCGACGGGTCATTTGTGCGGTTTCACCTGTTTCATGACCAATGGCGGATCACGAACAATTGTCTTTCCAGCGGGTCAGGATTGGGTCGGTGGCGTGGCCCCGACCTGGACGACGGCGGGTGTGGATGTTTGGGTCAACACCACAATAGACGGCGGAACTAACTGGTTGGGGTTTGTCGTCGGGCTGGATGTCAAATGAGCTGTTTAAAGCGGATGATGATGGCGGCGGCGGGAGCTGGTGGTCTTGTGACTAAAGGAGTCTACTTCGACGGCTTGGATCAAGACAACAGCTTGAAATATGTTGGCACCCTGACTGGTTTAAATGACTCTAAAGAGGGAACCTGTAGCTTCTGGTTCAGGCTTGACGGCAAGAATTATCAAACCTGTATCCCGTTAGGTATCGGGACCAATCTGAACGCTCACGGTATGCGATTCAGACGTACGGATGGTAACAAGTTCCAAATGATTGGCGCCAAATCTGACGCCAGTAACGTTTTGGTCTATGAAAGTTCAATTACTTATACGTCAAACACCGCGTGGCGACATTTCGTAACTTCTTATAATTTGGCCACAAGTACCATCCACTTGTACATAGATGGTGTAGATAGAAAGGGTGCGGTCGCAACAAACATTAATGACACGATTGACTATGTCCCAAGCATTGGCGGTCATCAGGCTAAGATTAGTGGCGCACCACCGGAAGGCGGTGCTGACTGGCATGGCGGTCTCGCAGAAATATTCTTCAATGACACCTATATCGACCTGTCATCTTCGACGAACAGGGAAAAATTTCGCACTGCGGCGGGCAAACCGGAAGATTTGGGCGATGACGGCTCAACCCCATTGGGCGTGCAACCAGTTATTTATTGCAGCGTGCGCGACGGTGAAGCTGCCACAGACTTCGCCACCAACAGGGGCACCGGGCAAAACTTCACTGCCACCGGCCCACAGGTTCTGACGAGCACACACCCGAGCGATTAGGAGACAAAACAAATGTACGCACATGTTGAAGAGGAAACCATAACCCGACGCGGTGATTTGCCGAAAAACTGGCGCAATGTCTCCGGTCTGGATTTGGCCGATGACGCAACCCTTAAATCATTGGGGTGGTTGCCCTATAGCGAAGTCGCCCCGGCGCTAGGTGACAATGAAATGTATGACGGGGAGACGTTGAGTATTACCGCCGACGCGGTTGTATCGACAAAGATCACCCGCGCCCTGACGCCCGATGAATTTTTATCACTGCAGGCCGACGCGAAAATACGCCTGAAGGCGCGGCGTTATCAGGCGGAAACCAGCGGCACCGTGATTGGCGGATCAAGCGTTGATACGGACCGGGACACCCAGGCGAAATTAATTGCCGCGCGGGTCATGGCAAAAGAAGACGCCAGCTACACAATCAACTGGAAACTTCCTGCAGGTTTTGTGGTACTCGACGCGACGACGATCATCGCAATTGCCGATGGTGTGCGGACGCATGTGCAAAATTGTTTCGACAACGAGGCCGCGTTGACGACAGCCATAGACCTGGCGACGACAACCACGGCGCTTGATGCGGTGGATATTGAAAGCGGGTGGTGACCTGCATAAAGGAGACCAATCATGACCCGGTTTTTTGCCACCGTCCTTTTGGGCGGTTTTTTGTTGCTCGGTTCTGACCCGGCACTGGCCCAGGCGGTCTGCGGAACCCGGACCTCATTGCTCAAACAACTACATGGCTCCTACAACGAAACGCCGGTCGCCATGGGGTTGGCGGCCAATGGTTCGGTGGTCGAAGTCACCCGATCCGAAACAGGCACCTGGACGATCCTGTTGACCAATCCTAGGGGGCTTACGTGTTTGATGGCGGCTGGCGAACATTGGGAGGCGGTGGCGCTTAAACCCAAAGGCGAGGCGAGCTGATGAGCGAATATAAACGTCGTCCGGAAGACCAGGGTTTCGGTAAAGCTGTCAAGTTTATGCCGATGGCCATTGCTCTCGTCGGTATCTCCGTCGCGTGGGGCGCGTTGTCGACCAAAAATCAAAGCCAGGGCGTGCAAATCGAAACCAACAAACAAAAGATTGAACAACTCCTGACCGGCCAGGCGCGCATTGATGAGCGGACCAAACGGACGGGCGAGGATGTCAAGGAAATCAAACAGCTTCTTCGCGACGTATTGAAGGAAAAACGGAAATAGGAACAAAACCATGAACATTACAGCCAACCGGTTCACGTCCGACGACGACGCGACCATTTCACAGGTTTATGTCGATGGGCAGTTTTTTTGTTTTGGCCTGGAGGATGAAAAGCGCCAGGTTAAAGTGCCCGGTGAAACCCGCATTCCCGCCGGTGCCTACAAAGTTGGGCTGCGAACGGCGGGTTCGATCAGTCCTAAATATGCGGCCCAATTCCCGGA
Source organism: Rhodospirillales bacterium (assembly GCA_021775095.1). Classification (GTDB taxonomy): domain Bacteria; phylum Pseudomonadota; class Alphaproteobacteria; order Rhodospirillales; family Casp-alpha2; genus JABMNT01. The sequence goes on along the minus strand of JAJFII010000030.1, from coordinate 1,061 downwards.
CCTGCACCAGGGCATGCTGCATCTCCTCGATGTTGTTAATTTCGACTGGATCTACATCCATATCGGCAATACTGCCGCCCATACGGCGGGCTGTTTGCTGGTCGGGTATGGCGTCAATGTCGCCGGTAAATACCGGCTGGCCAATAGCACGGACGCCTACGAAGACCTTTACCGCCGGGTGGTCGGCGCGGCGGCCGGTGGAGATCTGGTGATCGATTTTATTGATAATGACCGGGGGACAGCATAATGGATTGGGACAATTTAACGGGACTTATTGGTAGCCTGGCACCAACCATCGCCACGGCCCTGGGCGGACCCCTGGCCGGTGCTGGCGTCAGGGCGCTGACCGGTGCTCTGGGCCTGTCTGATGCGGCCAGTGAAAAAGAAATCACGGCGGCAATCACAAACGCCGACCCGGAAACCTTTGCCCGTATCAAAGAGGCGGAAATCGCCTTTCAGACGCGGATAAAGGAACTCGACGTTGATCTTGAAAAAATCGCGGCCAAGGACAGGGACAGTGCTCGCAGGCGGGAAACTGCCGTGAAGGATAAAACGCCGGCGATCCTAGGTATATTGACCATCACCGCATTTTTTGCGTTCATCGGCGCGGCATCGTTCATGCCGTCGGCGGTGATTGAAGGGCGCATGGATTTTATCATGCTGGCCGTTGGCTGGCTGGGCGGGGTCGCGACCTCGGTCTATGCCTATTATTTTGGCTCCAGTTCCGGCAGCAAACAGAAGACGGAACTTCTCGGGGCGAAAACGTCTCGCCAATCTTATCCCTGAGGGTTCGGCAAGCGGTCAGAAAACCGACAAGGGGATCTATAGGGTTTTCCGACCGGACGATGATAAACCGAAACGAGCCTGATTTTGGGTTCTCTGGAACAAAATGATAATATACTGCGCCAATTTCCCCCGTATTTTGGCGGCAATCATAGGGAGCTCAGATATTTAGTTATAATTGTCAAAAATTGGGTATTGCCTTAAACCCCATGGTTCCGTAGGTTTCGCGCCACCGGAGAGTTGGCCGAGTGGCTGAAGGCGCTCCCCTGCTAAGGGAG
>JAJFII010000029.1 GCA_021775095.1 Rhodospirillales bacterium | reverse complement strand
TATACCCGCGCGATGGGGTCGATTCAAGTGAATTACTGAGCACAGGCGATGCTGCACTGTACTCAGTAAAAAAACAGTGCAGTGGTGGCTACAAATTCTTCGATGAGGCGATCAACAAACGGGCCAAGGCTGCACATGTCCTTGAAAATGATATGCGCCTTGCCATCGTCCGAAACGAATTTGTCCTGCACTATCAGCCACAACTGAATGCGAAAAGCGGTACGATCAGTGGTGTGGAAGCCCTGGTACGCTGGCAGCACCCCAGCCGCAACCTTTTATCGCCGGATGCCTTCATTGGTGCCGCCGAGGCCAATGGGCTGATTGTCGATCTTGGTAAGTGGATTCTGAATGAAGCCTGCCGGCAGCGCAAAGCTTGGGAACAACAGGGACTGAAGGAGTTCTGCGTAGCCGTAAACGTATCTCCGATCCAGTTTCAGAATTCGGATTTTTTACCGTCCGTTGAGCAGGCACTTGGTAAAAGCGGTCTGGATCCTAGTCTCCTGGAATTGGAAATCACGGAATCAGCGATGGTTGACAACATTGAGCAGGTCAGCGATACGATCCAACGCTTGTGTGAATTAGGAATTGACGTGTCCGTCGACGACTTCGGTACCGGGTATTCGTCACTCGCCTATCTAAAACAACTGCCGATCCAAAAACTTAAAATAGACAAATCTTTCGTCGACAATCTCCATACCAACGGCGATGACTTGGCAATTGCCAATGCGGTGGTCAGCCTGGGGCACTCCATGGGGCTCTCTGTCATCGCCGAGGGGGTCGAGTTAGCGGATCAGGCAAAAGAACTCCTTGAAAAGGGTTGCGATGAATTTCAAGGATACTTATTTTCCAAACCCCTTACGGCAGAGACGTTTGCAGATTTTTGTCGGGCGCCGCCGCGTGAGAGTTTGCGTCCCGCTTCCTCAAACTAGGGTCACCCCGGCTCGAAACACCCGTCTGGTCGGCCAGATCAGCGAAGAACTGGCGACGGCCAATGTGGCAAATTGGGAACCCGGCGCGTCAGCGCGGCGATTTGTCGACTTTACCTGGACGACGCAAGAAAATTGTTGAACGCGCTTTTGCCGACGCCGAACAACGGCACGGGCATCGCTTCGCCGGCTTTCGTCGGATCATCGTTGCAACCTGCCAATGTCTGCTTGCGCCGTCAGCCCAGAATAGGAAAAAATTACCCTCGCATTGGCCCCGAGAACACTCAAGACAGGTTCAAGGCCGCAAAGCACTGCGCCGGAATATAAAATTTGTTACATTGACATGTAAAACAAAACCCCGGCCAAAAATTTGACGGGGTTTTGTTTTACATGTCTCCAAAGGGCTGGCGAAAAACGAATGGGGAGGCGGTGTCTCGCCTCCCCCGGTACTTCGTTGGCGATTATGCGGCCTGCTTGCCGCCCCGCACGCCATCCAGAAACTTACCAACTTCCGCATTAAGATGTTCAGACTGCTGTGCTAACTCTTTCGACGTGGACAGCATTTGCGCCGCCGCCGATCCCGTTTCCGAAGCCCCCTCGGTAACCAGGTTGACATTGGCCGCCACGTCCTTGGTACCGACCGCCGCCTGCTCAACATTACGGGCGATTTCCTGGGTCGCAGCGTCCTGCTCCTCAACCGCCGCCGATACGCCTGTGTTGTTTTCACTGACCACGGCGATGCTACCGCTAATATCGCGGATCGACGCTGCCGCGTCTTCTGCCACGGCCTGGATATTAGCGATCTGGTCACGGATATCGTCTGTCGCCTTGGCCGTCTGATTGGCCAGGTTCTTGACTTCGGAGGCGACAACGGCAAACCCCTTGCCCGCGTCGCCAGCTCTTGCCGCCTCGATTGTCGCGTTCAGGGCGAGCAGGTTTGTCTGTTCAGCGACATCCGAAATCAGGGCCACGACATCACCGATCTTCTGAGCAGCCGCTACCAGTTCCAGCACCGTTTGCTCGGATTTGCCCGCCTTTGAGACAGCATCTGCGGTGGCCGACTGGGCCGACGACACCTGTCGGGCGATCTCGTTGATCGCACTGGACAGCTCTTCCGCCGCCGCCGCCACGGTCTCTCATTAGTAGCGGCCAGATCGGATGAGGCGGCAACGTTACCTGCCTGGGTACTGGTTTGTTCGGCGGTTGCCGTCATGGTCTCGGCCGACGCCTGCATTTCAGTGGCCGCCGAGGATAGGGAACCGATTACATGTCCGACCGAGTTCTGGAAGTCGTCAGCCATCTTGTTCATGGCCGCCCGCTGTTCTTCCTCGGCTCGGAGTTTCTGCTGTTCCTGTTCGTTTCGCAGATGCTCCATCTCCAATCCGTTTTCTTTGAACACCTGGAGCGCTCGCGCCATATTACCAACTTCGTCGCCACGTTGGAGATTGGGAACGTCAATCGTAAAGTCGCCCTTTGATATAATTTCCATCGCGCCTCCGATACGTGTCAACGGCCGTGTAATCTGGGAAAAAACAATGTACAAAGTTAGCGATACTGCAAGAACAATTCCGACGATTGATGATGCAATCATTATGATTCGCGATGAGGTGAAGGTTTCATGCGAAATTACGACCTCACTATCCATCTCGAGATCGTTCATACTGACAATGGATTTCATGGCGGCCTGGGCCGTGTCCATCAGTTCGCGTCCCTTACCGCTCGCCAAATCAAACGCCAGTTTGTTACCGTTTTCGCGGCTGAGGGATCGAACCTCTTCATGCAGCTTCAACCAGTCCTCGAAAATGTTGGCAAATTTGTCTACGATCGCGATATCACTGCCACTGATCAGGTCCCGCAGTCTTGTCCGTCGCGTACGCACCTCATCGCGGATGGTATTGATCGCTGCCGCATATTCATCCATCTCCTTTTGCGTCGTCGCCAGGATGATGTTCTTTTCCGCACGCTGCATCTCGACCAGATTACGCACAAGACGGGCGGCGACGATGGCGGCTCGAGCAACGTCCTTATCGTCGGTCTGCTCAATCCGCTGCTCCAGGTCCTCCGCCAACGATTGCAGCGGTGCCGTCATTTGATCGAAAGACTCACGTGCCGTGTTTTGCGACAGATCGGCGGCCCGTTGGTTGGAGTTTAGACGGGCCAGTCTGCGGACGTCCTCGTTGACCGTAAGATACTGTCTGTACGCGCCGTCAAATTCCTCGTATTTAATTTTGCCTTCTGCCGAAAGAAGAGACTCAAGCTTTTCAGCCCGCTGGTTTATCTCAGCTTGCTCCTCCCTGATGACAGAGGCAAACCCATCCATATCTTCCTGGGTCTTGGCGAGAATAATATTCTTCTCTGCCCTGGATATGGCCAACAGGTTTTGGTTGGTTCTGGCGCCAAGACGGACCTTTTCTGCCGATTCATTGACAATTTTATTGGTGCTGTCATTCAGTTCACCAAGTGAAAATATCGAGTACGCCGTCAGACCGGCCGCAAGGAAGACCAAAACCCCGACCGCAAACATTAATTTGCTGCCGATTTTGATGTTCCCCAGCCGATCAGAAATGGAAGCAGATGATCGATTGCTCTCGATTGTCACATCTGCTGAGGTGATAGAATATTCGTTTTCTTGTTTTGTCATTTTATTCATTTTACACACCTTTCTCATTATAGTTGTTTTCAATATTAGAAATGGGTAATTTTAATCTTTTGGCTTCGTTTAATAAAAATATGAGGCGTCTAATTTGGCCTGGGCCGGGCAATTGCGTAGGGCAATCGAACCGGGATTATCGTACGTCTATTTGAACCGTCGAACTGCGCCGCGTCCGCCTTGAGTTAACCGCAAGGGTTAGTGCGTCGACACTCATAAAAAACGTCAGCGGTTTGTGAATTAGGTTCATCCTGTTTTAAGCACCCCATCCGTTTAAAATCAGGCGCGGTCTAGGCGCCAAAAAATTGTGAACGTAAGAAACACTTCGTACCAAGCGTATGCTAGCCGACTTATAATAAGTTGATGTGAACAAATTCTTAAATATGTATGAATATATGTTTCAACCTATCCGTTAGGCGATACACTGCCGGGAGGTCTCACCCGGTAAGCCGCCTGTCCCGTTTATTATGAGGTTGCGGAGTACGGCTCCTGGGGATGAAATTCCTATAACTTGGGTTCAATAGAGGCGTTCCGTCCTGTAACTGGTTGATTACGCCTCTACATCTTGGCACATTTTAATAATAGCTGGGCACCCGCCCATCGGTTCCAAATTACTTGATATAAACCCTAACGCATTCAACTGTGACGCATATGATTTAGGCGGCAGGTCACGATTTTTTCCGGTTTTTTGCTGAGCGATCAGAGCCCGATTGCCGACCCGCACATCGTCGTGGCGATAGTCGATCCCGGTACCTATTAAGCAGCCTGAACAGACGGTTGCGGCGCGTCCTGTGACAATCGGGGAAGCGTAAAGAAAAACGTCGTCCCGATATCTTTTTCCGTCTCAAACCATATCTCTCCCAAATGTTTTTCGACAATTGATTTCGAGATATTCAATCCCAACCCGGTCCCGCCTTTTTCCCGCGTGTCGCTGGAATCTTCCTGGGTAAACCGTTCGAACGCACTTTCCTTGAAGGTTTCGGATATACCCTTGCCGACATCAGTAACAGATACCAGGATCTCGGTTCCCTGGGGGGCGACCGAAACCGTTATTTGTCCTCCCGGCTTTGAAAACTTAGCGGCATTGGACAGAAGGTTATCGAGAACCTGAGTCAAACGATTACTGTCGCCGTTGACCATGGCCTCTGTTGCCAGGTCAGACACTACAATATGGACACCAAATTCGCTGGCCAGACCTGCATTGTTTGCAACCACTTCCCTTGCCAACTTGGACATATCCAGGGTTTCGAATTGAAAGGTCAGGGCCTGATGATTTAATTTCTCAAGATCCAGCAAATCAGACACAAGATTAATTAATTGGCTGCAGTTTTTCTGGGCGATGGTGATCATATTTCGGCCTTCCGATGACAAACCACCCAATGCACCTTGGGACAAAAGTCCAAGGGCTCCGTTTATGGACGTAAGTGGCGTTCGCAATTCGTGGCTGACCGTAGAAACAAACTGGTCTTTGGCAACACCAACTTTTTTTGTTTCGGTGATATCTGAACCGCTTCCCCTATAACCTTCAAAAGTGCCATCTGCAGCGAAAACCGGATTCGCGCTGATCGACAGATAAACCACGCGCCCGCCCGGCTGGAAACTCTGGTGTTCGAAGTTGCGAAAGGACTGGTGGGTCTCCAAGGTTGTGACCAGTGCTTCGTATTGGGCGATATCCTCAACAATAAGGCCGGATTCCGCAAACCCCTTACCCAACAGACTCTGTGGATTTAAACCTGACACCTGTAAAAATCGATCCGAAAAAAAAGACCAGTGCAGATCCTTATCCATTTCCCAAAACCAGTCTGAGGCCGCCTCGGCAAAATCTCTGAACCGAGCCTGGTTTTTCCTCAGGGTGGCTTCCGCATGATCGCGCTCCAGGGTCGCCGTCAAAGCACCATTTACCGTCCAGCCAACGGCGGCCAGCAACCCGATTGCAACGGCGATCAGTAGAACGGACGAAACAAAAAGCAGGCGATCCATCTTTGCCAGACGAGCGGTAATGTCATAATAAATCTCAAAGGCGCCAAGAAATCTTCCATCAGCGAGAATTGGTACATAGGTTTCGATAACGTCCTGGCTGATCGGCTGATTTTCCAGGGTTTTGGTATTTTTCCTCACAAGTTTTGTGTAGACATCGCCTTTTGCGACCACATTGTGAAAGTAGGCTTTTGTATTAAGGACACCGATATCTTTTGAATCCGTCGAAAATACAGCCATCCCGGTGGCCGTAAATACCTTGTATTTTGCCAGGCGAAAGACTTTTTTAATTTCGTCGGCTTCACTTGCATAAGTAATTGAAAGTGAGTTTTTGGTAATCCCGTCCGGGCCGGTTGACAACCCCGTCGCCAAATAGTTCGCCATCCGCACAGCTTCATCCTCCGCATGCGCAATGACAATGTCGGCAAACTGCGGATAAATGAGGTATCTGCTGATCACCGGAAAGACAACCGCAATGCAGACAGAAACCGCCATGATATTCCGAAGGAAACCTGTTCTCAGAAAAAACTGCAGCCTGCCCGCGCGTTTTTCTTGCATTTCCTTCCTCACGTATTTTTTTCGGTTTTTGTCCTTACACTCCGTCATAGGGATGATGACAAGGATAGACTTTCTTTTCCGTGTGGCAAGATCGGCCTCAACCAGTGATCGCAGAAACAACAAAGGCGGTTGCCTGAGCAACCGCCTTTGCATAATCCCGAAAGGGCATGATCAAAGCAAAGGGACTTAAGCCTCTTTTTTGATTTCCAGGCCGGTTTCCTGATCAACAACTTTCAGCGACAATTTAATTTTGCCGCGGTCGTCAATGCCGATCAGTTTGACCTTCACCTCATCACCTTCTTTGACAATATCGGTGGTTTTTTCGACGCGCTTGGGAGCCAGTTCCGAGATGTGTACGAGGCCGTCCTTGGCACCCATGAAATTGACAAATGCGCCAAAATCAACGGTTTTTACAACTTTGCCCGTATAGATCATGCCGACTTCCGGATCGTCGGTAATCGATTTGATCCAGTTGATGGCGGCGTTTCCGGCTTCTTCGTCGACCGCAGCCACTTTAACCGTGCCATCGTCATCGATGTCGATTTTGGCACCGGTTTGTTCACAAATTTCGCGGATCATTTTGCCACCTGGGCCGATGATGTCGCGAATTTTGTCTTTTTTGACCGTAATCATGGTGATCCGCGGTGCATTTGCACTCACCCCATCGCGGGCATTGGTCAAGGCCTTCGCCATTTCATTCAGGATCGAAACCCGGCCGCCTTTTGCCTGCTCCAGGGCGATGGCCATAATCTCTTCGGTGATGGATGTGATTTTGATATCCATCTGAAGCGAGGTAATTCCGTCCTTGGTTCCTGCAACTTTGAAGTCCATGTCACCTAAGTGATCCTCATCACCGAGGATGTCGGAAAGAACGGCGAAGTCATCGCCTTCCTTGATCAAACCCATGGCAATACCAGCAACCGGTGCCTTCATGGGAACGCCGGCATCCATCATTGCCAGCGACGCGCCACAGACGGAGGCCATGGAGGATGAACCGTTGGATTCAGTAATTTCGGAAACAACCCGCATGGTATAAGGGAAATCATCCTTCGCAGGCAGCAACGGATGAACCGCACGCCAGGCCAGTTTACCATGGCCGACTTCACGGCGCCCGGTGAAGCCAAATCGTCCGGCTTCGCCAACCGAATAGGGGGGGAAGTTGTAATGCAACAGGAAATTTTCCCGGTAATCGCCGTCCAGACCGTCAATGATCTGTTCGTCCTGGCCGGTACCCAATGTGGTAACGACCAATGCCTGGGTTTCACCGCGGGTAAACAGAGCTGAGCCGTGCGCCCGCGGCAGAATACCAACCTGGCAGTCAATGGCGCGAACCGTATCAAGGGCACGGCCATCAATGCGCTTGGAGGTTTTCAGGATGTCCTGACGGACGATGTCTTTTTCCAGGTTCTTAAGCAGGTCGCCACCAATGGCACCGAGCAGATCCTGATCGACACTGGCGTCGGCGGCCAGCGCCTCTTTCGCTCTGGATTTTGCGGCATTAACCTTTTCCGTCCGCGATTGCTTGACAATCTCGCCATAAGCCGCACGCAAATCGGCCTCGGCAACGGCTTTGACCTGATCCGCCAAGGTGTCTTTGCCTTGCGGTTCGGGCGTCAGATCGAAGGGCTCTTTAGCACAGCTTTCAGCCATTTCAATAATTGCCTGAATAACCGGCTGGAATTTCTCATGACCAAACCGAACCGCCCCCAGCATGATATCTTCTGACAGCTCCTGGGCTTCTGATTCGACCATCAATACGCCTTCCGTTGTCCCGGCGACAATCAAATTCAGGGCGCTATCCGCCATATCTTCGACCGCCGGATTGAGGCGGTATTCGCCATCAAAGTAACCAACACGGGCCGCACCGATGGGCCCCTGAAAAGGCGCACCGGAAATGGTCAGGGCGGCGGAAGCGGCGATCATGGCAACGATATCCGGGTCATTTTCCATATCATGAGACAGAACCGTCGCGATGACCTGGGTCTCATTTTTAAAGCCGCTGACAAATAACGGGCGGACCGGGCGGTCAATCAAACGGGAGACCAGTGTCTCTTTCTCCGACGGGCGGCCTTCACGCTTAAAAAATCCACCTGGAATTTTACCGGCGGCGTAAGCTTTTTCGACGTAGTGAACGGTCAGCGGGAAAAAGTCGAGACCCGGTTTTGGGGACCTTTCCGCAACAACAGCGCAGAATACTTTTGTTTCGCCAAGGGTCGCAATGACAGCGCCGTCGGCCTGGCGGGCCATCTTGCCCGTCTCCAGGGTGAGCTTCGTGCCCTCCCAATCAATTTCTTTTTTATATTCGTTGAACATACTTTTCATATCCTATTCATCATCCAAGGCGATAGCACAATTGCCCAGCCTCGATCCGAACCAGAACCCCTGTTCCGCCTCGGCTACCGCCGGTTCCTAATATTTTGCTCTGAATGTCGGGACCCGGTCGGGTGCGGCGGAAGGGACCAATTCCTTTCTGCCCGTCGTCGCCAATTTAGCGACGTAAACCCAAACGTTTGATCAAATCGTCATAACGAGAGACTTTTTTACGTTTTACGTAATCCAGTAAACGACGTCGTTGCCCGACCATCATCAGCAGGCCACGACGCGAGTGGAAATCCTTTTTGTGGGTTTTTAGGTGGTCCGTCAGATTGACGATCCGTTCGGTCAAAACGGCGACCTGTACTTCTGGTGAACCAGTATCACCATCTTTAACGGCATACTCTTTGATTAGCTCCTGCTTGCGCTCAGCGGTAATCGACATCGTATACTCCTATTTTCAACGGTTTAAAACACGAAGGGCTCTAATTTCCCCTCCTATACATTTTGCTAAGGCAATCAATTTTCCTTCGGCCATGGCGCAAAAAACATCACCCTGACCCATATCCTTGAAGGCCGATTGATTTGTCACGTCAATCATCGAAATGACCTGTCCGTGTCTTAACCTTCGCGCCTGTTCGGCTGTTAATGCCAGTGCCGGGATGTCGTCCAGCACGGCTTCAACATCTAACAAAGCCTGCGAATCGGGCGCACTATGCCCGAGGGTCTCTAGAGAATCTAGCGAAATCGCATGTTTTTCCAAAAACGGTCCAACGGCGGTTCTACGTAGCCGTGTCACATGTGCCACGGTATCCAGTCTGACGCCGATATCGCGTGCCAAGCTCCTGATATAAGTACCTTTTCCACAACTCACGCGAAATTGTGCCGAGTCTATTTCTGGCGAACCCAGCAGTTCCAGTTGGTTTATTTTTACGCGCCGCGGCACCATTTTTACGTCCTGTTTGGCGCGCGCCAGATCATAGGCCCGTTTTCCATCAATTTTAATGGCCGAATAGATCGGCGGTACCTGGTCGATATCGCCTTCAAATTCACTCAAAACTGCAAGAATTTCCTGCTCTGTCGGGCGATGGTCCGAGGTTTTAATCACATCCCCTTCCAAATCATCCGTCGCCGTGGATTGCCCCCACTGAGCCGTGAATTCATAGGTTTTCCGACCGTCCATGGCATAGGAAACGGTTTTCGTCGCCTCGCCAAGGGCAATCGGTAAAATACCGCTGGCCAAGGGGTCGAGCGTACCGCCGTGACCGGCTTTCTGCGCATCCAATAAATACCGGACACGGCCAACAACTTTTGTTGAACTCATACCCAGAGGTTTATCGATAATTACCCAACCATGAATTGGTTGCCCGCGCCGCTTACGAGCCATCGGGTTGGCGGTCGTCGTCGGCTCCTTCGGCTCCGTCGATCTCGTCTGCATCATTTGGTGGGCTCAGCAAATCACGGGCGACCGTCTTTGTCCGCAACAGGGCATCTATTGCAGAGGCCTGGTCGAAGGAAACGTCAGGAATAAAGTTCAGCCGGGGAACCGCGCGCAATTGCACCTGGGAAATAACCATGCGGCGCAAAAAGGCAGAGGCCCGATTAAGGCCATCAACAACGGCCTGGACAGCTTTTTCATCGCCACCGCCCAAGGGCACGATAAAGGCCGTGGCATTTTTTAGATCGGGGCTGATACGTACTTCGGTTACCGTAATCGGCACGTCGATCACAGCCGGATCCCGCACTTCGCCGCGTTCCAATGCCCACGCCAGGGCATGACGAATTTCTTCGCCAACCCGCAACTGACGTTGGCTCGGTGCTTTCGCTTCGCGTCTTACCATTACTGCCTCTGTATTCGCCTAACCGAAACCCCGCCTACAGTTGGCGGGCGATTTCCTCAACATCAAAACATTCAATGATGTCGCCTGACTGCAGATCTTGATAATTGGCAAATGCCATGCCGCATTCAACACCTTCTTTAACTTCTTTCACGTCATCCTTGTGGCGCTTAAGCTGGCTCAGTTCACCTTCATGAATGACCACTTCATCGCGAATCAAACGAACCTGGGCACCTCGTTTGACCATTCCTTCAACAACTTCACAACCGGCAACCTTGCCGACTTTCGATACGTTGAAGACCTCTTTGATCCGCGCATTGCCGAGGAAGGTTTCTTTAACTTCGGGAGCAAGCATGCCGGAAAGCACCTGCTTCAGGTCGTCGATCAGATTGTAAATGATTGAATAATAGCGAATTTCCACGCCATCGCGTTTGGCCAGGTCACGGGCCTGGGGATTGGCGCGCACGTTGAAACCAAGAATTGCCGCGCCCGACGCCCGTGCCAATGTGACATCGGACTCATTGACCCCACCGACGGCAGAATGCAGAATGTGAACTTTTACTTCATCCGTTGCCAGGCCATTCAGGGCACCGTTGATGGCTTCGACGGAGCCGTGGACATCACCCTTAATTACCACCGGCAAGGACTCGGCTTCGCCTTCCTTGATTTTTTCAAACATTTGTTCAAGCGAACCGCGGGCACCGGCGGCGGCCTGGGCGTTTTTATCACGCCGTTGACGGAACTCAGCCACTTCACGGGCCCGGCCTTCATTTTCGACCGCTGCAACTTCGTCGCCAGCGGCAGGCGTGCCGTTCAAGCCAAGGACTTCAACGGGAACAGCCGGTCCCGCTTCCGTGAGCTGATTGCCAAGGGCATCGGTCATGGCCCGGACCCGGCCGGTTTCCTTACCGGCAACCAAAATGTCGCCAATCCGCAAGGTTCCCCGCTGGACCAGCACCGTTGCAACCGTTCCCCGGCCTTGCTCCATCTTCGCTTCAACCACAACCCCTTCGGCAGCCCGCTCCGGGTTCGATTTTAAATCCAGGAGTTCGGCCTGCAGGGTGATCGCTTCTTCCAGCTTATCAAGATTAAGGCGTTCCGTCGCCGACACGTCGATCGCCAGAACTTCGCCACCCATTTCTTCGACCTGAATGTCATGCTGCAACAGATCCGTACGGACCCGCGAAGGATCGGCATCCGGCCGGTCGATTTTATTGACGGCGACAATGATCGGCACTTTTGCCGCTTTGGCGTGACGAATGGCTTCGATGGTTTGTGGCATAATACCGTCATCTGCCGCCACGCATAAAACGACAATATCTGTCACGCTGGCACCGCGCGCGCGCATCTCGGTAAAGGCGGCGTGACCCGGAGTATCTATGAAAGTGATTTTGGATCCGCCCTCAGTGGTCACCTGATAGGCACCAATATGCTGGGTAATTCCACCGGCTTCATGGGCGGCAACGTCCGAGGAACGCATGGCGTCCAAAAGCGATGTTTTACCATGGTCAACGTGACCCATAACCGTAACAACAGGCGCACGCGACACCAGTGCACTGACCTCGTCGTCGTCGTTTCCGCTGCGCAGGCCGATTTCCACGTCGGATTCTGAAACCCGCTTATACTTATGGCCAAACTCTTCGACGATCAATTCCGCAGTATCCGCATCAATGACCTGCTGGTGGGTGGCCATAACGCCCATTTTCATCAACGATTTGATAACATCAACGGTCCGCTCGGCCATTCGATTGGCGAGTTCCTGAACGGTCAATGCTTCTGTAATAATGACTTCACGAATAACCTTCTGCCCTTCATTGCGGGCGCTGTTGGCTTCCTGACGTTCCCGATCTCTTTTGCGTTTAACCGATGCCAAAGACCGTTGCCGGCCCTCTTGATCTTCCAGGGCCTCAGAAATGGTCAACTTACCGGCACGCCGACGCGGTTCATCGCGCTTGTTTGTCGTGACTTTTTTGGGCGCTTCGACTTTAACCAATTTTTTAGGGCGAACCCGACGTTCCTTGTCATCGTCCGACGGTGGCGGCGGAATATCTGCCGGATCCGGGATTTTGATTTCTTCTTCTTTAACGGTTTTTGGTTTCTTGGTTTCGGTAACAACCTCGGGTTCGGGTTCCGGTGCCGGCTCCAAGGCGCGCTTTTCCGCCTCCAGCCGTTTGGCCTCGTCGACTTCGCGCGCTTCTTCCAAAGCCTTCAGCCGCGACGCCCGTTCTTCATTTGTCAGGACGCGGGCGGATGTGGCGGCAGGAGCAGGTGTTTCCACCACTTCAACAACTGACGCTTCGGCGACGACGGATTCGGGTTCAGCTGGGCTGGATTTTTTTACTTCCGCCATTCGACCACCGGAATCCGGTGCAAATACCCGTTTTTTCTTAACCTCAACGGCAACCATTTTGGAACGCCCATGGGAGAAGCTTTGGCGAACAGAGCCGGTCTCTATGGTTTTGTTCAGCTCAAGTTTACCCGGCCTGGATAGCCCCAGTTTTTTACTCTTGCTTGTCTCGTTGGTCTCGCTCATCGAATTCCGTTCCAAACTATATGCCCTGTTGGGCCTCATTTAAGAGGGTAACCCCTCCTACTTGTCGATCCACATCTGAAGTCCCAGGGTCCTTATTTCACTCAACAGCTGTTGCTGTTAAACCCTAAATGACCCGTCCTTCATTTACACCGGCCGCACTGCAGGGTTCATCAACCCCCACTGTCACAAACGGGTCCCTAAACCCCTGCAACCGTCCACATTCCGTTGCCAGCCGGTCGGCCAGCGGTCCACGTGCCACAGCAACATGGATAACAGCTTCTTTGCCCAGCGCCTGGGCCAACTCTATTCCATCGAGCTGATCCCATTCTTTTAAATCCGGTGCGCAATTTCGCACCTTCCTGCGCCCGCCAATCGCTCCCTCTCGCGCCGCCAGTATCAGTCCGGCCTTATCGTCGCGCAAAAAGGCCCGAACCTTTTCGTATCCCGACACCACGCTCCCCGACCGTTTCGCCATACCCAACAGACCGATACACCGATCTGCCAACAAACCTTCCAACCGGTCGGCCAAATTGTCCGGCACCACCGCTTTGCTGCGCGCGGCTTTTGCAAACAAACCCTTTGAGCATGCAGTGTTTACCACATCACGCGCGGCGCTCAACCAAAATCCCCGGCCTGGCAGTTTTGCCTCCAGGTCCGGAACCACACTTCCATCTGGCCCGACGACAAACCGGATCAGGTCTGTCTTAGGCTTTTCCGTTCCCGACACGATACATTTTCGCATGGGAACTTCTAACTTTTTATCCCGCGCCCGACGTTTCTTTTTGCCGGGCAGGGCGTTTCGACCCCGTGCCACTACCGGTTTTCCCGCTGCTATTCGCCGTCGGTTTCCGTTGCAGCTTCCGTCGCCGCATCTTCTTCGGCAAACCAATGGGCCCGCGCCGCCATGATGATCTCATTGGCTTTTTCCATGCCGTCGACTTCGGCGGACGCAATTTCCAACAACTCGTCACCGGCCAGATCGCCCAGGTCATCGCGGGTTTTTATTTGGTTTTCGCCGAGGATTACCATCAATTGGCCTGTCATACCCTGCAGGGTCGCCATGTCATCGGCAACGCCCAATTCCTTGCGACGGGCGTCCAGCTTTTCATCCCGGGTCGCCAAATGGGCCCGCGCCCGCTGGCGCAGTTCTTCGGCAACATCTTCATCAAATCCTTCAATTTCCACAAGATCGTCAACCGGCACAAAGGCCACTTCTTCTACCATTGAGAAACCTTCGGTAACCAGAAGATGGGCAATGACCTCGTCCACATCCAGGGCTTCGACAAACATTTGTGAACGGGCGACAAATTCCTGGGTACGGCGTTCAGACTCCTCGGCTTCCGTAAGAATGTCGATATCCCAGCCGGATAATTGCGATCCCAAGCGGACATTTTGTCCCCGCCGGCCGATCGCCAGACTGAGCTGGTCATCGGGAACCACAACTTCAATTTTGTTGCGTTCCTCATCCAGGACAACCTTCGCCACCTCGGCAGGGGCCAGGGCGTTGACAATAAACATGGCCGGGTCGTCGGACCACTGGATAATGTCGATTTTCTCGCCCTGCAACTCGCCGACCACCGCCTGTACCCGCGAACCCCGCATGCCAATACAGGGACCAACGGGGTCAAGGCTGGAATCATGGGACAACACGGCCATTTTTGCCCGCGATCCCGGATCCCGGGCGACGGCTTTAATTTCAATAATACCGTCATAAATTTCCGGCACTTCCTGGGAAAACAGTTTGGCCATAAACTCTGGGTGCGTTCTCGACAAGAAGATCTGCGGGCCGCGGGTTTCTTCACGGACGTCAACAATATAGGCGCGCACCCGGTCCCCATTATTAAAATGTTCCCGGGGAATACATTCGTCGCGGCGCAACATGCCTTCGGCACGGCCCAAATCAACAATCACATTGCCGTATTCGATCCGCTTGACCAGACCGTTAACAACTTCGCCCATGCGGTCCTTATATTCCGCATATTGTCGGGTCCGTTCGGCTTCGCGGACCTTTTGAACAATAACCTGTTTTGCCGTTTGCGCAGCAATCCGCCCGAAGTCAATGGGTGGCAATTCATCAACAATAAACTCACCGGGCTCGGCGTCGGCCTTTTTTTTGCGGGCCAGGGCCAGTTGCAGCTGGGTAACCTCGTTTTCAATCTCGGCACCGTCGGCCATAACTTCCAGATAGCGTGCCAGACTGATCGACCCGGACGAACGGTCGATGCGCGCCCGGATGTCGTGTTCATGGCCATATTTGGAGCGACCGGCTTTTTGTATGGCCTGTTCCATCGCCTCGAGGACTTCATCGCGCTCAATTCCCTTGTCTCGCGCCACCGTTTCGGCAACTTGCAAAAGTTCGGGGCGGGCATTTACCGCACTGAGTTCAGTCATCGTCTCGCTCATTCTTCGTTACCTTCCTTGGCAGCCGCGAGCAGTTCATCCGTCACGACAATTTTGGCTTTTACAATTTCGGTGAAGGGAATCTGTATCTCTTCGCCTTTGATTAATAGGCTGACGACATCGCCGTCAATACCCGTCAAATGACCGCGAAACCGGCGCTGATCGTCACTGGCACCGCGTTTTTCCAGTCGAATTTCATGTCCCTTAAACCGTTCAAAGTGGGCCCGTTTGACCAAAGGTCGATCCAGTCCGGGAGAACTCACTTCCAACGTATAGGCATTGGTAATCGGGTCTTCCACATCCATTATTGCCGACACGGCACGGGAAATCTGCGCACAATCGTCAACATTCATGCCGGTCTGATCCAACCGGTCAGCCATAATCTGCAAACAGGGGTTCATTTCACCCAACAGTTCGACGCGAACGATTTCGAAGCCAAGCTCCTCAATCGTCGGACTGATTAAATTTTCGATGCGGCTGGCCAAACTCATGGTCCATTCACCCCAGTTTCGGTGGCTTTTGTTAAAGCCAATTCACCAAACAAATACGGTTTTTAAACAAACCGTTACGCCAAATAAAAAGGCGGGCCCGAAGCCCACCCCATCAACTCACCTTAATCCCTGGCGACAACGAGATACGTTTAATAACCAAACGTGGGTGTCATATAAACCCCATCGGAAAAGAATTCAAGGGTTTAGGTTATGTGGCAACCGATAAGTCGGTTGCCGGGCATTTGGGAGGTCGCCATGGTACCTTTTAAGGGATTGGTAGGGGCAATTGCGAATACCTTACTGCCGAGCACAGCCGGTTGGTCAGATCGTATTTAGGCGTCACCCTCTTCCGGATTGTGGCAAACCACACAAAGTTTGTTGCCATCCGGATCACGGACATAGGCACCATAGAAGTTTTTATGATAGTCGCGAAGGCCCGGTGCGCCTTCATCTGATCCGCCCTTCTTAAGGGCTGCGCCATGGGCCGACCTGACAATCGCCCGGTCTGGTGCAAGCAATCCAATAGTGGTTCCGTTACCAACCGTTGCCCGCTTGCCGTCAACCGGCACAACGAGCCAAAACTGATCCCCATCGGGATCGCCGTAACCGACTGCGGTGGCGTCCCTGAAAAAGCGGTCGTGTCGCAAACTTTTCATAACCGCATCGTAAAACCTTAAAGACCTATCCAGATTGTCGGTGCCCAATGTGGTATGCGAAAACATCTATTTTTGCCTTTGCTTAAATCTTGTCGAACCGTAAATAAGCGGCGGCGTCACCTTTGGCTTTGGCCTTTTGCTCATATCGGGTTTCCACCCAGTCCTCCGGCGGTATCTGCCAATCACCTGGTCGGCAGGCCCGCCACTTGAGATCCGGGTTGGCCAGCAGATATTTCAGGGACCAGGTTACATAACCCTGGTGGTCGCTGGCATAACGCAGTTCTCCCCCCCGCTTCAGGAGGCGGGCAAATTCCACGATGGTTTCCGGTTTGACAATACGGCGGCGATGGTGACGGGTCTTTGGCCAGGGATCGGGGAAAAGGATAAAAAGGCGATCAAGGCTGTCATCAGCCATCAGGTTCAACAAATGGCGAACATCGTCATCATAGACGCGGATGTTGGTCAGGGCTTTTTCGTCAATATGCTTTAACAGCGATGCAACACCATTAATGAACGGCTCACAGCCGATAAATCCGATGTCCGGGTGCCGTTCGGCCTGCTCGGCCAGATGTTCGCCGCCGCCAAAACCGATTTCCAACCAGACCTCACGAACCGGGTTGGCAAACAGCGCCTTTAAGTTAGTCGGGATTTGCGCCGGATCCGGATCAATTCGCAAATCTGGCAACATTTCATCTAACAGGCGCCGTCTTGTCGCCCGCAGGGGTTTGCCGAGACGCCGCCCGTACCAGCGTTGATCCGTATCGGTATCGTCCGTCGTCAAGAAGCGCCAAACGCCGACTTGAGATCACCAACCAGATCCGTCCGTTCCCAGGAGAAACCACCATCGGCGTCGGGTATGCGTCCAAAGTGTCCATAGGCGGCCGAACGTTCGTAAATGGGCCGGCTCAACTGCAGGTGCTCGCGGATACCGCGTGGCGACAGATCGACCAGTTCCTGCAGTACGGAAGCCAGTTTATCTTCGTTTATATGGCCCGTCTCATGGGTATTTACATAGACCGAAAGCGGTTTGGAAACACCGATTGCATAGGCCAACTGGATGGTGCAGGCGTTGGCAAGTCCGGCAGCAACCACATTTTTTGCCAGATAACGGGAAATATATGCAGCCGAACGGTCCACTTTGGTCGGGTCCTTGCCGCTAAAGGCACCACCACCATGCGGTGCGGCGCCGCCATAGGTATCAACTATGATCTTACGTCCGGTCAATCCGGCGTCGCCATCGGGTCCACCAATAACAAACTTGCCAGTCGGGTTTACATACAGCTCGTCTTCGGGACACATCCATCCGTCGGGCAGGACGTTTTTGATAAACGGCCGCACCAATTCGCGCACATCATCCTGGGACAGGCCCTCATCATGTTGGGTGGAAACAACAACGGACGTCGCCCGCACCGGTTTATCGGCTTCATATTTTAGCGTGACCTGGCTTTTTGAATCGGGCCCGATACCAGGCAATTTACCCGCATGGCGGGCGTCGGCCATTTGTTTCAGGATCTGGTGGGAATAATGAATGGGTGCCGGCATCAGGACATCGGTTTCATTGCAGGCGTATCCAAACATAATGCCCTGGTCGCCGGCACCTTCGTCCTTGTTTCCCGCCGAGTCCACCCCTTGGGCGATATCCGCCGACTGGGAATGGACATGCACCTGGACTTCAGATTTTTCCCAGTGGAAGTTCTCCTGGTCATAGCCGATGGCCTTTACCGCTTGGCGCGCGGCGGCCTCCAATTCCTCTTTGCTGACCTCCTGGCTGCATCGGGTTTCGCCGGCGAGGACGATCAGATTGGTTGTAACAAGCGTTTCAACGGCAACCCGTGAAACCGGGTCCTTACCCAGGTATACATCGACAACCGCGTCCGATACCCGATCACAAACTTTGTCCGGATGGCCTTCGGAAACGCTTTCACTGGTAAATAAAAAATCTGACTTATGCATGTTAGACCCCTTTGATCTGGTTCAAGAAACGGACCAAGGGCATCTTCGCAAGTCAGCTCAAGAGCGCCCACTTAGCACAATTTTTTACGTGGTAGGCAAGCGATCCAAATCCGCCCACGGCATTCTGCCAAATACAAAAAGCGTGCGTTTTTGGCAGGGAAAAGCGGGTGGGTCAAGTGAAAGTCTGGATTTCGGTTTTGCCCGCCCGGCACCGGTCACGTGCGGCCCAACTTCATACACTAAGGATCGATGCCCTGTGACAAACACGCCATCCCTCAAGATCCCTCTGCAGGGCGAAAAAACATCGGCAATTAAAGTTGAATATCGGCTTCGTCCGCCAGTCGCCTTTAACGGATTCCATGATTTGGGTTATTTTTGGGATCATCCATTGATTCAATTCGGCCATCATTTGCGGCAAGGCTTTGAGAGCCTTTTTACCGGTGTCAGACCGGTAAAATGCATTTAAATTGCGCAGGTCCTGTTCATTGTAAATTTTGACCAGGGCAGCACCCGTAATTAGCATGAGTTCAGGCGTCGTTTTATAAAATTCCTCAAAGGTTATGGTTATGACTTTGTTGATCAACGTCTGGTCGATGTCGGGATGTCGATTTTTTATTGGCGGCCAACCACTGGGGCACGACGGCTTTGCTGGTTTGTGTCATAAGTTGGTCAAACTGCATTATTTTGAAGGTTTCCAATACCCGTTTTTGCTTCGCCGCCGCGTCGGCCATGGCACCCCGATCGCCAACGGCCAGACTTAAGACAACCAGCGTAAGTCCGACAAACAGGTTTTTTTTATCGATCATTCCTTTCCCGTAATGTAATCGGTTTATTAGGCGATTAACCCGATGATTGCACAGTTCCTTTCCTTGACCAAACCCATCTGGAATTGGGATTTACAAGGCTCCTGTTTTAAGTCAATATTGCTGACCTAATAAAGGAAACGATCATGTCCTCGACAGTCATCGTCCATCTTTTTGCCCATCCCGGTCATCTGTCGGAATTGAGGGCCTACGAGGCAAGGGTCCTGCCCCTGCTGGAAGACCATGGTGGGCGGCTTGAGATGGCCTTCGAGCCGTCTCGTGCGAACAGCACTTTCGCTGATTTACCCGACGAAGTTCACATCCTGACCTTTCCCTCGACGGAGGCTTGGCAAAACCTGACAACGGACAGCCGCTATGCCGGTTTGGCGGCACAACGCCAAGCGGCCATCAGAAAAACTCAGATCGTCGTTGCGGACAGTCAGGTCCCTTATGACTGAATGGGAGACACACCTGTGCCCCTAGACACCTGGTTCGCCCTGTTGGTTTTTGCTGTGGTCACTTCGGCCACGCCGGGGCCAAATACCCTTATGTTACTGGCCTCCGGCGTTAACTTTGGGTTTCGCCGGTCGTTACCACATATGGCCGGCGTTGTTAGCGGATTTTGTCTGCTGCTGTTATGCGTGGGATTTGGACTGGGTGTAGTGTTAACGGCGTTCCCGCCATTGCACGTGTTACTCAAATTGGCTGGCGGTGTTTATTTATTGTATCTGGCCTGGCGCCTTGCAACGGCCGGGTCCCTGAACAAATCCCGTGCCAACCCTCAACCCCTGGGTCTGCTGGGTGCAATGCTTTTTCAATGGGTTAATCCAAAGGCCTGGATGATGGCGGTTACCGCCATGGCGCTGTATTCACAAATTGAATCGCCCCACGTATCGGTTGTCTGGGTGACACTGGTCTATGGCGCTGTCGGCCTACCAACGGTTGTTTTTTGGGCCGGGTTTGGCAGTGTTCTGCGCGACTGGCTCGACCATCCGCTGCGGTTAAAATGGTTCAATCGGCTGATGGCCGTCCTGCTGGCCCTGACAATCGTGCCGCTGGTTCAATGAATTGCCGGTTGGACGTCACGGTTCATTCGCGGCTCCGCCAAGGGACCGGGCCAGGTCCAGAATACGTTTACGCACCATGGGATCCGGGATCTGATAATAGGCCCTTACCAGTTCAAGGGTCTCGCGTCGTGCCAGTGTATCCGATTCAAATTGATCTTGTGGTTGATCCGCCATGCCGATCGGTAACCTCAAACCGTCGGTTTGCGGATCCTTTGGCATGTCTTCAAAAAAGTAGGCGACGGAAATGTCCAGGATAATTGAAAACTGATAGAGGCGACTGGCACCGATGCGGTTGCTGCCCCGTTCATATTTTTGAATTTGCTGGAAAGTAACGCCGACGGACTCGCCCAGATGTTCCTGGCTCATTCCCAACAGGGAGCGCCGTTGTCGTAACCTTTTACCGACATGCAAATCTATTAAACTGGGTACCCCTGCGGGCATTTTGTCGTAGCGGGGAGTCAACCTATCGGATTCTTTTTTCACCTTGGCCATTTTGAAACCTTTATCCTTTTAACCCGAATAGGCATTCAGTGGTTTATAGTGGAATAATAAAAACAACCATCGGGTATTTTTTTGTCGATGACACACTTTATACGATACATTGATACATAGAACGTGATCGTCACGCAATTAATTTTGTTGTTTTTGGCGATAACCCGGTTTGCCCTAGTCGCCCGTCCCCTCGATTTAGCGGCAAAGATGGAACCGGGCCGTTGGTGCCAGAGGTGACAACAGGTAGGGCACCCCGGCGCGTTTTTTTATTACTCTTGGGCAAGGCGATTGCCCCGAACCGCAAATAGAATTACGACCGCCCCACAAATCAGCAGCATCAGCACAACTAGGCGATCGCCGTAGCGCGCATAAAGGGTTTGTTCCCGCAGCGCCCTGGGTAAACCGACGTCCAAAACTCCCTGACGCCCCAAATCCAACTGTTCTATAACCCGGCCATGGGGACCGATCAGGGCCGAAATTCCCGTATTGGCGACGCGGACGACAGGTAGACCCATTTCAACGGCGCGAAATTGGGCAAGGGCCAAATGCTGGTAAGGACCCGATGAAGCGCCAAACCAGGCGTCATTTGTTATATTTAATAACCATTTAGGTGCCGTTCCCAGGGAACGGACTTGGTCGGCGAATATGATCTCATAACAAATCAGCGGCGAAAAGGCCGGGAGCCCCGGCAGGGAAAGGGTGCGGGCCGTCCTGCCTACGGAAAAATCGCTCCGACCCGCCGTCAGCTTGGTGATATCCAGAACACTGCGCCAGGGCACGTATTCGCCAAATGGCACCAAATGAACCTTGTCATAAACTGCGGCAACGGTTCCACCAGCGGTGATCGCCAGCAGACTGTTCCACGCCTCGGGTGATTTCGATACGGACCTATTGGAGCGTGGTGCACCGGTTATCAAATACCCCGATGGCGGCACCACCGGTCCAAGCGCCTTCAACAGATCTGGGTCGTATTGCAAATTGTAGGGCACCGCCGTTTCCGGCCAGATAATATGGGTCGGCGGTCTACCGTTTTCCGACGGTTGCCTGCTCAACGCCACCAACTTGCGCACATGACCCCATTTAAGGTCGGATCGCCATTTGAGATGTTGGGGAATATTCGGTTGAACCAGCCGTAAGGTGACATCGTTCAAATAACTGAGATCGGCCGTCAGCAGACGCCACAGGCCAAATCCGGCAATAATCGCCAATCCGCCAAATCCGGCCAGGGACCACAAACGATCCCGAGCGGCGCTGGCCGGAAATCCCAATACGGCCGGCAGGGTTGCGGCGATCAGGGTTATCAGGCTTAGGCCCAACACCCCGGCGACGGAGGCAAATTGCATCATAACATCACTATTGGCCCACACGGATCCCACCTGGTTCCATGGAAATCCCGTTAAAATCCAGCTGCGCACCCATTCAAAGCCGGTCCAAACCATAGCAAATACCAGAATTTGACCAGGCCGAGTGGTTTTGACGTAGGGCATAATGAATTTGCTCACCAGGGAAACAAAGCCCGGAAACAGGGCCAAACCAGCGGCCAGGCCCAATACGGCGCCCGGCGCCATCCATCCGTACCGGGCCGAATCGACCAAAAACGCATGGCCTACCCAATAAAAACCAACACTAAAATGGCCCAGTCCAAACAACCATCCGACCCGGAACGCCTGCCATCGGGTTGCCTGCGCATCGGTCATCCAAAACAGCACGACAAACGCTGGAACCAGGAACGGAAGAAAATGCACAGGCGGAAAGGCCGTTGCCGCAAGGCCACCAACAACAACCAGAACAAACGCCTGTGTCCACCGCCCAGCGGCTTGCAGACGTTGGCGAGAACTGCAGATGTAATTAACGAAGATCACGCCAGCTTCCCTCAGGATGGGTTCGGTGCCGCCGCTCCGCTCGACGGGGTCCGGCAATGCAGGCGCAGACGGCGAATCCGGCGCGGATCCGCATCGAGAATTTCAAACTCCAGGCCGCTGGGATGACGCACCAGTTCTCCGCGGGTTGGAATTCGCCCGGTTAACGAGAAAACCAATCCCCCCAGAGTATGCAGGTCTTCGCGTTCTTCATCGTCAAGAATGGGCCCCAGTTCCGCTTCCAGCATTTCAACGGTAACCCGGGCATCGGCTATATAACCGCCTTCTGAGGTTTTGGTCATTTTTAACTCGGGACTGTTGTCGTGTTCGTCCTCGATCTCGCCGACGATCTCTTCAACCAGATCCTCAATCGTCACCAGCCCGTCGACACCGCCATATTCATCGACCACCAACGCCATATGGGCGCGCACCACCCGCATCTCCAGAAGCAATTCAAGCACCTGCATGGAGGGCGAAACAAACAGCACTTTACGCAAAATTTTTGTCGGCGTGAAATCATCCTGGGCACCGTGCCAGGCAAGCACGTCCTTGGCATGGA
The DNA here is from genome assembly GCA_021775095.1 of Rhodospirillales bacterium. Taxonomy (GTDB): domain Bacteria; phylum Pseudomonadota; class Alphaproteobacteria; order Rhodospirillales; family Casp-alpha2; genus JABMNT01. The sequence goes on along the minus strand of JAJFII010000029.1, from coordinate 4,614 downwards.
TGAAACCGGTGGTATCGTCCAGAGTTTCCTTAAAAACCGGCAATCGCGAATGGCCTTCGCTGGTGATGACCTGAATAACATCGGCCAAGGATATCTCTTCATCGATGCCAATGATGTCGGCGCGCGGCACCATCACGTCGTGAACCGTGCGGTCGCGCAGTTCCAATATGTTTGCCAAAAGGGTCCGCTCGTCCGCATTGATGGGAAGTTCCTGATCTTCGCGTTCATCAATAATTTCCTCCAGAGTATCACGCACGGATCCTTCGCCATTGCGCACCCCGAACAGGCTCTTTAACCAGCCGCCGAAAGTTGGTGAAAGGGGTGTGGTCTGTAACTCTGAACTATCCGACGGGCTATTCATTCAGCCAGCTCCTGGTTGCCGTAGGGGTCCTTTATGTTCGATGCCGACAGAAGATCCTTCTCCAGGGATTCCATATGTTCCGCTTCGCCCGCATCCATGTGGTCGAAACCTAACAAATGAAGTGTCCCGTGAACAACCATATGGGCCAGGTGATCGGCCACCGATTTATCCTGGTCGTGGGCTTCTTTAAGAATGGTTTCAGCGGCGATAGCGATATCACCCAAAAACAGCGGGGCCCCGTCAAGCAGTGCCGGATCGTCGCAGTCCAGGGCGGCGAAAGACAGAACATTGGTCGGTTTATCGAGACCTCGATATTGAAAATTCAGGGCCGCCAGCTGCCGGTCAGATGTCAGGCGTATGGCAAGTTCGGCAGAGTCCGCGCCGCCGCCCGCAAACTGCCCGAGGGACTGAATATGCGTAAATGTTGCGCAGGCCATTGTCTGACACAGGGTTTTTAAATCCAGATCAACCGTTGACCAGAATTGCGGTTCCACCGCCACATCTACTTGCAGCGGCAGAATTTGACCGGACGCCGGATCGGGTGCCGGGTTATCCACCATTATTTCCAGTGTCCGATTTTGGTTCCGGCTCATACCGCGCACCGGTCCGGCGGCGGGATTCCACATCTGAATAGGCGTGCACAATCTCACCGACCAAGGGGTGACGCACCACATCTTTATCGGTAAAGGTAATGAACCCAATCCCTTTGACCGGTGTCAAAACATCCATGGCGTCTCTCAGGCCCGAGCGGGTGCCACGGGGCAGATCAACCTGACTTAAATCACCGGAGACAACCATCCGCGAATTTTCGCCCAATCGTGTCAAAAACATTTTCATTTGCACGGCCGTGGTATTTTGCGCCTCATCCAGTATGACAAAAGCATTGGCCAGGGTTCGGCCGCGCATAAAGGCCAGCGGCGCCACTTCGATTTCGCCGCTTTCCAAACGTTTTTCAACTTGCCCTTCGGGCAACATATCAAATAACGCATCATACAGGGGTCGCAGATAGGGGTCGACTTTTTCCCGCATGTCGCCGGGTAAAAATCCCAATTGTTCGCCGGCTTCAACGGCGGGGCGGGACAGGATGATCCGTTCCACATCACCGCGGACCAGGCGTTCAACGGCCTTGGCAACAGCCAGATAGGTTTTTCCCGTACCAGCAGGGCCCTGGCCGAAAACCAATTCGTTTTCGTCGATCGCCGTCAGATATTCCGCCTGAGTCGCCGAGCGCGGCGAAATATGACGGTTTGGTGTACGGATCACCGTCGACGTGTCACTGATTTTTCCTTTAGGAGAGCACACCATGCGCACCGCAGCATCGACTTCAGCTCGATCCACCGGCATGTTTTTTTTCAAGCGCTCATAGAGGCTGTCAAAGACCTGACAGGTGGCATTGACATCTTCAACCCCGCCGCTGATCGTCAGCTCATTACCGCGGGCGTGGATGGTCACGTCGAGTTTTTGTTCAACCCGGGCCAAATGGGAATGGTGAGAACCGAATAAAGCAATCGCCAGGGAATTATCTTCGAAGGCGCGTTCAACGGAAACGGTTGGTTGCACGGTTTTTGCGCGAGTCGGTTTTTTGGTCTTAGCCTTAGCAGCCGTACTCAAGCGATTGCCCTTTTTTCCGAAACGAACGGCCCCGTTGGGGCGCTTCCAAGATGTGCACTCAAACTGTTGCCATGTGCGTCGGTAATTGCAAGCGTTACCAGACTTCCGATCAGTGATTCTGGTGCATTTACCTGAACCGCCTGCATATAGGGACTGCGACCCACCAATTGACCCGGCTTGCGACCGGGGCGTTCGAGCAGGACGTTCATTTCTTTACCGATACAATCTCGATTAAAGGCCAATTGTTGGTCATTTAACAGATCCTGCAACGCGGCAAGCCGTTCCGATTTTACGGCTTCGGAGACCTGTAACGGTTCGGCAGCGGCAGGTGTGCCGGGTCGCGGGCTGTATTTGAAGGAATAGGCCTGAACAAAACCGATTTCACGGACCAAATCCATGGTTTTTTCAAAATCTTTATCGGATTCTCCCGGGAACCCAACGATAAAATCCGATGACAGGGCCAAATCCGGTCGGGCGCTGCGCAGCCGGGCAACAATCTGGCGATAGTCGCCGGAGGAATGTCGCCGGTTCATGGCCTTCAATATGCGGTCGGAGCCGGACTGCACAGGCAGATGTAAAAACGGCATGAGCTGCTCAACATCACGGTGGGCATTGATCAGTTCATCATCCATATCGGCCGGATAGGAGGTGGTGTAACGAATGCCGCTCAGGCCATCGATCCTGGCCATTTCGTGAATCAGTCGGCCGAGGCTCCACTCGCCACCGTCATCGCAGCTCCCATGATAATTATTCACGTTCTGGCCGAGCAGGGTGATTTCTTTTACACCACCGGCTACCAGATGGGCGGCTTCGGCCAGGACCTGGGTTGTCGGCCTGGAAAATTCAGCCCCGCGGGTGTAGGGAACAACACAAAAGGCGCAAAACTTATCGCACCCTTCCTGCACCGTCAGGAAGGCCGAATAGCCATTGGGCGCGGACGGTTCCGGCAAGTGGTCAAATTTCGATTCCACCGGAAAATCCGTATCCAGCACGACGTTGGCGTCACGGTGCGCCCGCGCCACCATTTCCGGCAACCGATGATAGGTTTGCGGGCCGAATACCATATCCACATAGGGTGCCCGCCGGACGATTTCGGCACCCTCCGCCTGGGCCACGCAACCACCGACGGCGAGGATCATTTGATTATCTTTGCCCGTCCGTTTGATTTTTTCGCGGTTCAGTCGGCCGAGCTCCGAATAGACCTTTTCCGCCGCCTTTTCACGAATATGGCAGGTATTGAGGATCACCAGATTGGCTTCTTCCGGACGATCAGTAACGCTGTAGCCAATGGGTTTCAGAACGTCGGTCATGCGCTCGGCATCGTAGACGTTCATTTGACAGCCATAGGATTTGATAAAAAGTTTTTTTGTCACGTGTTAACCCTGGTTAAGAAGGCGAAGTCACAATTGCCCCGGTTGCGGGGCGCGTATAAGTATCAACGGAGAGGGTCAAGTCAAGACAGCTGTGGGTTTACGGGGTAACCGGTGTTCGGAATCTAACATTTTCGAGCCATGTCCCTAGTGATCTGCATCATCCTCTACCACACAATAGAGTTCCAATCGGTGCCCCACCAGTTTCATGCCGTGGGCCTTCGCGATCATAACCTGCAGGGCTTCAATTTCCTCATTGTGAAATTCGATGACTTGGCCCGATTTCACATCAATCAGGTGGTCATGGTGATCTTCCGTTGCTTCTTCATAACGGGCCCTTCCATCACCAAAATCATGGCGTTCAAGAATATCTTCTTCGGCGAACAAACGAACCGTCCGGTAAACGGTGGCCACGGAAATACGGGAATCGATGGCGTTGGCACGCCGGTGAACCTCTTCCACATCGGGGTGGTCGTTGGCATCGGACAGGACACGCGCAATGGTGCGACGCTGTTCTGTCATTTTTAAGCCGCTTTTTACGCAGGCCAGTTCTATTCGAGACGCTTCCATGTGACCCCTTGTTTAGATAACCCTGTACCTGCGCCTTGTTTCCACCTTTTTCAAGGTGTTAGGCGCGTTTTTTCTGACGCGGTTTGGTCCCAAGACCAATTTGTTTGGCCAATGTCGAGCGATGTTTTGCGTAATTCGGCGCAACCATGGGATAATCCGCCGCCAGGCCCCAGCGCTCGCGGTATTCGTCGGGTGACAGATTATAGGATGTTTTTAAATGCCGCTTCAGCATTTTAAGTTTTTTGCCATCTTCCAGGCAAACCAGATAATCGGGGAAAATTGACTTTTTGGGCGATACCGCAGGGCGTGGTTTTTCGTTTGCCGCCGGCTCCGTTCCGAGCGTTGTTAGAGTTGTATAGACGTCCTTAATCAGTTGCGTCAATTCCGACGACGAAACCGAATTCGCCGACGCATGTGCGGATATGATCTCCGTGGTTAGCCCTAATAATTCGGATTGACTTGGTTTATCACTCATTCAAACGTTCCAATCTATTATTTATCAGCCACCGTAATTTTTTTATTGTTTTTGGTAAGTATCCACCTAGGGTCAGGACCCCTTAATTTCATCCATTCTGCGGAGATGATTTTTCTTGTCGGTTAGGCGGAAAGACGCAGGAAACCCCACGGTTTTCAAGTTTTTTCAACGAAGCCAGAGAGATAAACCACCCCGCCCCTCGGGGTTTGTCCGTAAGCTCACGCCTT
>JAJFII010000028.1 GCA_021775095.1 Rhodospirillales bacterium | reverse complement strand
AATGGCGAAAACTACGTGGCTTCGATTATCTGGCCAAGGTCGTGACCGGGGTCAAATTCAGAGACGGTATTGAAGTAACGCAGGACAATCAGGTCGCCGCTTGATGAAAATGCCAAACACCAGATTTGACAATAACTCTCTGCATATACGATTGATCTCGATATTTCATCCATCATGGGCATGATCGAGCTTGTCTTGCCAGTTACGCGAGCGTGCTCGAGTTTTAGCTCTGAACACGCATTAAGGCGCTCCGCACTGTCGCAGGGTGCCATTTCCCTCCACGTGACGTGACTATTCCACGAATGTTTAACGCCCCAGCAACCTGGCGATAACTTGTCAAACCGGCTCGTTGAATTTCTGAAATAATAGGCACGACGTTGGCAGCGTGTTCATCCGCATACTGACATTGAGCTTTCCGTGCCTTTTCAAGATGTGGCGTATTGCCTTTTGGGTTGCCAAGCCTGATACCACGAGCTTTGGCTGCTGTCAGAGCAGCTTTCGTTCTTTCTGATATCATTTGACACTCAAATTCGGCGACAGCGCAGAGAACATGAATTGTTAGCTTTGACGCATGTGGATTGTCAGCTGCGATAAACTCAACCCCGGCCTCCATCAAGTTACTGACGAACGCAACGTTCCGAGCCAGCCGGTCTAACTTTGCAATTATTAGCGTCGCTTTATGGCGGCGACATGCGGCAAGAGCAGCCATCAACTCTGGCCTGTCGTTCTTCCGACCCGTTTCGACCTCAATGAACTCTTCAATTAAATTGTCTTTATCGCCGACATATTGAGTGATCGATTGTTTCTGGGCTTCAAGGCCAAGCCCGCTCTGCCCTTGGCGTGCCGTACTAACTCTGAAATACCCAATATAGCGTTTCTGATCTGACATAACTTAGTCTCCGTATTGTTCTGTGACGTTGGTTTTCAGAATTGTACGGTCTCAGGATATGAAGCGGTCCACAATAAAAAAGGATAAATGAAGTTCCTAGATAATTTTTATATTGCAAATTAATAATGCCTCCTGTATAAAATGATCAAGGAAAATCATTTATCATAAATTTAATCAGGAGGCGAAGATGGAAACACAAGTATCAACATACAGCGAACAATATTGGCTATGGGCTAAGGAGCATGCGAACTCCGATAGGTACGAAGGACTCGAATTATATCAACTGATGGTTAAAACTGGAGAGTGGCTCGAACTAATCGCTGGTGAATCTGAGGCTGATGCAGCGATGACCGCATTATATAAGGCGATTTTGGCTTGGCACCCTGTTCCCGCCACCCAAGCGGATGAACAGCTGCGCATAGAAGCAATGGAGGAAGCCGGATGGCGGGAGATTTGGCTGGACGAAGAATCAGATTACCCTCATGCATTTACCGCCGGTGAATTGGAGCTTTTGCCAATAGCGCAGCGCTTCACAGCATTACACGCATTTGCGTTTGGCGGCGTATCACCAAACAGAATGGATGCACCATCAGAAGAAGATTTGGAAATAGTTAAATCTGAAATACGAGATCTTGTGGATTGGGGAACCAATTTTATAAAAATAATTCCTTCAGAGTGGACGCTCGGAGAGCATATTCTGGAAACCGTCCGAGCAGGCTCTGCTCGTCTTAAACTTGATGAAAGAGCGAAAGCCGTTAGCGTTGATGAATTAGCTGCAATTGGTAAAACGGGAACAAAAAATATCAGGAATATTCTATCGAAAAAAGACGGGACGCTTGTCCAGGAGAACGGAGAAATTACTCGTGAAAGCGCGTTGACCTGGCTTGCTGAACGGTCCGAGTATTTTCCATCTGTCTATGCAAGCTGTGACGGAAGTAGCGGACGAACTCCATCAGAAGAAAATGTATTGGATGACGCTGTTTTTGTTCCTGTAAGTAAAACGTCAGGCGAGCCATTTACGCCTGCTTTGCGTCGAGCAGGAGTTTTTAATATCGGGCCAAAAGGTGCGGAAGTTCAGGTTGCAGATTATTTCGAAGCCTTGAAAAAACTGGAGCAGATGAGTGTGCCGAAATGGCGGCGCCCTAATGCAGATGGGAACTGGGGACTGGTATCGGGTTCCGAGAACTGGCGTCGTATGAGCCGGGCAGAACTTATGAGACTTGGAAGAATCTAAAATTGCAGATTTTGTTCAAACGTCAAAGGGGACGTTGTTGACATGACTTTCTCTTAATCTCCTTTGACGCAAACTTAGCTCGGCTTCGCGCCGGGCTATTTTTTTACTGGGTAGTTTGCGATTCTACTTCATCTATCCTGAGAATTTAATATCTCCCAGATGCTGCGATACTCGATGCTGTTGATAGCTTTTGCTAATGCCTTCAACGACGCTCCTTTCCGATATCGACCGCGCTCCCCAGAAATCTTATGCCCGGCGAGCTCATCATTGATATCCGTGTTCGGATGACCTTCTGAAAGGGCTGTAATGGCTGTGTGGCGCAATCCGTGATAGCTGACACCCTGGATGCCAAAATATCGGATGTGCTCTCCAAAACGCCTACAGAAGTATTGAGAGTATCGGCTGGCAGCGCCACCTGGCTTAAGGCCCTCAAATAGTCGTGTCGCTTCAGGTTTCTTCATACTGTTCACAAAAGCCTCAAAGCCCAGTTCCAGTATGTTGTTGTGGATGGGAATCCGGCGACGAGCAGCAATACTTTTGATCTGTTTTCCTGATGCTTTGACGCTTTCAATGTCGAGACCACCATCGATGTCCATAAAAAGTATGCCCGCTTCATGCTTTATGTCGGCGACGAACATTTGCGCCACTTCTTCCGCTCGTATCGGATGATAAAGGGCTAAAAGTGGCATCCAAAAGAAATGATCACGGATTATTTGATCCCCAGGCTGCCGTCTTCGTTGGGCCGATTTACAACCCCTATAAAATGGGCTGGAGAACCATTTGTGAAGGTGCTCGAGTTGCCAGGCCTGACGGTCATCACGCGGGTCTGACTTGCGTGTGGAGGCAACGTAAACGCCCTTGGCAGGGTTTTCATTGATATAGCCCTGACGTTCTGCCCAGCCTAGTAATGCGTTTAAGTTCTTCATGTGTTTGGCGACGGTAGGGGCGGACACGCGCGGAATGGAAGTGTCACGCTCGGTCATTGCGATAAGTGCTTTGAGGCTTTTCCCTTTTAATGTGGGTGTTTTGCCACGGTGCTTCGGTAGCAATTGAAGGATCTCCCTGTATCCAGAAACATCTGGCCGGGCGATCCGACTTAGTGATTGATCACCCAACCACTCAAGAGCGAGATCGAAAGAGTTTTTATTCTCCCGGATTGCTTCTGATCGCCACTCATTTCGTGCAAGTTTGTCTGATGTGTATTTGTCATAGGCATCTGACAGCTTGATCCCATCAGTCTGAGCCTGAGGCTGGGCACCTGATGCCGTCGATAGGAAAAGAGGGTCTTTAGGCAGTTCCGCGTAGTTGCCCTCACTACGCTGAATTTCGATTCTGGTGGCTTCCGCAAAGGTCCTTAACAGCTTCCGGGTGAAATCCTTGAACTGCTGTGTGTCTTCGTCAATTTCATAACCGGCTTTCTCCAGAATGCGATGCACCGCCTTCGCTGCGCCTTTAGTATCATGGTATTTGAGGGCGTCCCGGCTTTGGGTTAATGATTTTTCAAGGTCGCCCGATCTGGAAGCATCATAGCTGTTCCGCTGATCTTCGTATTTTATTTGGAATTGGCTAAAATGAGACCTGATTAACTCATCGAACTCCTCATTTGAGATTTCTTTTTTTAACATTGCTATGTGGAACACCTGATCCGAGATAGTTGCGAGCGAACGCGCATATACGATTGCCCGACTGCGTGAGCAAGGAGGCAACGCGCGTACAATCTTGCTAATGTTAATCTGTTTGGCAAGCGGTCGCGGCAATCGGCGCCGGAAATAGTACCGCCCCCGTTTCAATAATAAATGGGTCGCCATAGGTGCCTCCGATGAGAGAATAGGAGGAACACAGAGAGGACTGGTGTATACGGCTGGTGTATCCAAATACGAAAACCATCGCTAACCCGGCTGGGTCGCGATGAAAATCTTAAGTATTTGAGATAGTTAGATAAAAGTTGGCTGGGGCGGGAGGATTCGAACCTCCGAATACCGATACCAAAAACCGGCGCCTTAACCACTTGGCCACGCCCCAACCGATGCCCTTGCGAGCAGCCGGGAACATAGGGCCATTCGTCGGCGGGTGCAAGGCCTGCAATTGGAAAATCAGGGGTCTTTTTTGGCCGTCCCCGGGGCCAGCCGATCCGGGTGGTTGATGGCATAAACGCCGACCGCCTGGTCGCGCCCCTTGACCCGGATGGAATGGTGCTGCTGGGCGTCCATGGGGGTGGCGCTGCGCTCGGCGACGGTCGTCGAAATGACCATGGGAACGGCAAATTCCTTGGTCTGAGATTCCAGGCGGGCGGCGATGTTGACGTTATCGCCGAGCGCCGAAATGATCGGTGAGGCGGGCGGTCCCATGGACCCGACAATCGCCTCGCCGGCGTGGATGCCGACACCGATCTTCAAGTCTTCGACCAGTTCGTCGCGCAGCCGTTGGTTGAGCGTCGCGAGGCGGCGAAACATCGCCTTGGCCCCTTCAATGGCTTCGGCGCAGCCCTGGTCCGGGCCACTGGTCAGGCCATAGATGGCGAGCAGGCCGTCGCCGTTGAACTGGGCGTAGTGGCCGTTGGTCTCCTCCAAAGCTTCCGCCAGTTCGGCAAAAAACAGGTTGAGGATAAAGACCACGTCAAACGGCAAGCGTTGCTCCGACAGTTTGGTCGAGCCGCGCAGATCGACAAACAGAAAGGCTACGTTCAATTCCTGGCCTTGGCGATAGCCGGTGCGCCGGGCCGCCTGGTTGGGGCCAGCGTCGGGCCGCACCAGGGCGGCGATTTCAATGTCGTCGGTCGGCCGTAACTGACAGGCCAGGCGGACCGACGGCGACTGGGTGACCCGCGACAGAACTTTCAGTTCATGGGCCGATGCCGGTTCCAGGGTTTCCAGGCCCTTGCCGATCCGCACCCGGCAGGTCGAGCAACGGCCATGGCCGCCACAGACCGAGGCATGGGGGATGCCGGCGGCGCGGATTGATTCGAGCAGGGTGGCGTCAGGCATCAATTCCGCCATTTTGTTGCCGGGCGCATAATATAACCGGGGTTTTTTGCGGCGTTTGTCAATCTGCCCGCGGATCAGCCGGGCCACTGCCAGGGCGATCAGCAGGGCGGCGAAGGCCAGTTGAAAATTACTTTCCCGGTCCATGGTCAATTGGGTCATCCCCGGTTCGGCACCGGATTGACTGAACAGGCTTGTGACCCAGCCGTCCTGAGCGGCCAGTTCACGAATGCGGTTGCCGGCGGCGACATAACCGGCCAGGGCCAGGGTCGGCAGCAGCACGGCACCGGCCAGGGCGATATTTTGCTGGCGGGCGTAAACCGGATAAATCCGCAACCAGGCGTGCAAGCCAATGCAGGCATGGGTCCAGACCACCACCGCCGCCACCGCCTGCAGCAGGCCGCGCCACGGCGCGGCGACCCAGAGCACGGTCAGGGTGGTGTAATAACTGGGATCGAAGGTCGTGGTTTCGGCCAGCCCGCGGGTGCCAAATACATGCGCCGCCAACAGGAACGGGGCGGACAGGCCGAGGACAATCTGGGTGGTTTCCCAGGCCGACATGCGCAGGGTCTGGCGCCGCCACAGCGACCACAGGGCGATCCCCGTATGGGTCAGCAGGGCACCGGTAAATAACACCGTGCCCGGGAAAGATTGCCACGGCACGAGCAAATAGCGGGTGCCGGTGACCATGGTGTTGATGGAAATCAGGCCAAGCGCATGATTGATAAAATGTCCGGTAACGAAGCTCAGCAAGACAAGGCCACTATAAAGGCGAAAACGGTTAAGCATAAAAATCGGGTCCCGAACGGCTGACGGCAGGGTTTAATCTATCTCCTTGCCCGGGGCTCCAGCAATAGACTTGTCGACACAAGGCCGTGTGGCACCGGACGCCGTTAAATCTAGGGGTTTGCGGTCCTATGGCCAGGGAAATCGGTGGTGTGGCCGGGCCCGGTTCACGATTTGGTGAGCGGCACGGACAGGAAATGACCAAATTCCCTGGGGAAATCACAGCTGATGCGGCCATGGACCCGGCCCTGTTTGTCATAAAAGTGGCCGCTGTCGCCGACCGGGGCAATGGTTTCGTGCCAGATGTTGGGTTTAATACAAACCCCAAAACTGCCGTCACAATAAAACGCCACCCAATGGGAGAGTTTAAGGTCGTCGCCGGGCAGCGCCAGGGGAATGACAAAGGGCCGGCCGTCGGTCGGAAAAAACAGCTGGCCGCCGTCCGGATGGTAATTGCCGTGCCACAGCAACAACCGCTCGCGCGGTGCGGTCGGGCTCTGGCGGTTGGCAAGGCCCGGCTGGGTCGACCAACCAATCAGGTATTGGTCGTTGACCGCTTGGTTTTCCGCATACAAAACATCTCCCTGCCAGCGAAAAATAAAATCGCCTTCGGCATATCCGCCTTCGTCACCGGTCCCCGGATCGACTGGCCGCCAGCCGGGCTGGGGCCACTGGACAATTTCCACCGGGTGGTTGTCCGGGTCGGTAACAATGGTGCCGTAGTCCTTAAAACTTTCGACCGTCGCGTCAAGGATCGGCATCTCATAAACCGGCAGGTTGGCGGGCACTTCGGGGTTCATGTAATCGATCGGGTTGTCGTCGGGCATTTTGTTCCTCCAGTCTTTTTGTCGCGGGCCTGTGGTCTCTGGCCTGTGGTCGCTGGCCAGCGGTCGTTGGTCAGTGGCATTAGCCGTTGTTGGCAACTGTGCCGCATCGGCCCGGTCACAATCAAATTTATAATTATATAATTAATTAGTAAAAAAATTTATACTCTGAAAACGCAACAACCGGGGGACCTATGCGGACCACACAACTCAGAGCCTTTGATGCGGTGGCCCGCCTCGGCGGGTTTTCCCGGGCTGCCGGTCAGTTGGCTTTGACCCAGCCGGCGGTGACCATTCAGGTGCGCTCCCTGGAGCAGGACTACGGCGTCAAACTGTTTAACCGGCGGGGCGGGGTGGTCGCCCTGACCGCCGCCGGCCGGGGATTGTTCGAACGAACGCGAGAGCTGTTCCGGGCGGAAGACCTGATCCGCGATTACCTGGATCAATCGCAATCACTGAAAACCGGCGAGGTGCGGTTGGCGGCTGACGGACCGCGCCTGGCAATGGCTTTGATCGCCGCCTTTCGCAGCCAATACCCCGGGGTCTACCTGTCGGTCGCGCTGGCCAACTCCGCAGGCGTGTGGCGCGACCTGAGAGAAGGCCGGGCCGATGTCGGGGTGGTTGCCAATCCGCCGAACGACCCGAGGGTTCATGTGGTGCAACTGGGAGTGCGCGGGCTTGAGGTGGTACTGCCAGCCGGCCACGCCCTGGCCGGCCATAAAATCCTCAGCCTCAAACAACTGGCGGGCCAGCCGGTGATTTTTCGCGAAGCCCAGTCAAATACTCAAAAATCCCTGGAACGGGCGCTCAAACGACAATCCGTGGCGGTCGACGAAGTGATGCGCCTGGCCAGTCGGGAAGGGCTGGTTGAGGCGGTCGCCGCCGATCTCGGCATCGGTTTTGTGTTTGCCGACGAAGTGTCCGCCAACGGGCGGGTCCGGGTCGTGCCGCTGCGCGGGCTGGAGGCGGAAAACCGCGATACGGTGGCCTGCCTCAACAGTCAGAAAACCCGCAATACGGTGGCCGCTTTTTTACGCGTCGCCGAGCGCTGGCGACAAGACCCGGGACCGCCGGCCAAGCAGTGACCGCCGGCCAGGCGGTGACGGCACCCCCTAATCGTCGAGATAAATTTCGATCCGCTCCAGGCCCCTGCCGGGGTTTTTCCGTTTGAAGCGTAACGCGCCGATTTCGCCGGTCGATTTCACGTGCGTGCCACCGCACGGCACTTCGGCAAATCCGTCGATTTTCCAGAACCGGCGCTCGCCTGCCCGGTCACTGAAATCACAGGTGATGGTCCGGTCATCGGCGATGATCTGATCAACACGGGCCTGCAGCTCGGGGAAGATCCCGGCGATATTTCCCGCCCATTGAAAATCAATGCGGGCCTTGTCGGCGGCGATGTGGGCACCGGTTTTTTTGACCTGGGAATGGGATTGGTAAACCAGCTCGAGCACCAGTTCGGCGGCGAAATGCAGGCGCATCAAGCGGCGGCGGCGGGCCCCGTCAATACGCATGGTTACCCGGTCCCCGACCTTCAGCCCAGCCGTACTTTGCAGGGTATAAACGATTTCCCTGCCGTGGTTTTCGGCCAACAGCACAGGCCGGGCGGCAATTGACCCGCGGTCGCTTTCCTGGCCGCCGGAAAAGGCAAAAAAGATGGTGTCGTCGACCTGCACCCGGTCGCCGTCAACGGCGGTCAACCGGGTTTCCAGTTGTGTCCGGTCCGGTTCCTGCCAAAAGGTTTTTACGACCATAAAGCGGCGATCCTCTGATTTTCTGTCGGCCGTTTCGACTGTTCAGCATTCGTTTACGTCGGCACCAGGTGCCGTGAAAGGCACTTGTTAGTGACCGGCGGTTCGGGCCCTTGCAACCGTCCGGTCACTCGGATATTGCCGCAATGGTCTCCTACAGGTCGTGAATATTGCTCAGCAAATGGCCTGCCACGGACCACCAATGGGGTTCGGCCTGACCGATGGCGAGCGCTGCGGCGTCGGCTTCCGCCTGGGTTTGGTAAAGCCCAAAACAGGTCGCGCCACTGCCCGACATGCGGGCCATCCGGCAACCGTTCGTCGCGGCGATGCGCTCGATGGCGCGGCCGATGACCGGTATCAGGCCGATCGCCGGTGCCGCCAGGTCATTGCCCCGGCCGTCGTTCAGCAGTTCGATCAACTCGTCGGTACCACTGGGCGGTGCGGGAAAGCGGTTGGCCGGTGAAAAACCGCCGGCGCGGGCGGTAAACACCTCGGGGGTAGCGACCGCAACCGCCGGATTGACCAGTACCAGGGGAACGGCGGGCAGGTCGTCGACCGGGTCAAGAAGTTCGCCAATGCCCCCCATATAGGCGGCCCGGCCCAACAGGCAGACCGGCACATCGGCGCCGAGGCCAAGCGCCAGCCCCGACAGATCATGGAGGCCGGGATGGACCTGCCAGAGGCGAACCAGGCCGCGGATTGTTGCTGCCGCGTCGGCCGACCCGCCGCCGATGCCCGACGCCACCGGCAGGTTTTTGGTCAGGGTAATCTGCGCCCCGTCGTGAATGCCGGCCAGGGCGCGCAGCTGCAGGGCGGCCCGCAGCACCAGATTATCGTCGCTCACCGGCAGGCCCCGGCCAAAGGGCCCGTCGATCACCAGCGACAGTTGATTTGCCGGGCGGATGGTGATCTGGTCGTGGGCCGTGGCAAAGGCCACCAGGCTGTCGAGCAGATGATAACCGTCGGGCCGTTTGCCGGTGACATGCAGATAAAGATTGATTTTCGCCGCTGCCGGCAGACTCAATCCTTCATGGGTGTTCATGGCAGCAAACCGTCAACCGTCTTTATTGGGCGCAGGCAGGGTTTGTTTTTCGATCGATTCGCTGATCGGTTTGAGGCCGTTTTTCAACTTTTCCCGAACCGATTTGGCGACGTCCGGTTCCGGATTCAACGACAGGGCATGGCGCCACTGGAAGGTTGCCTCCTTGCGCCGGCCGACCTGCCAGTAGGCGTCGCCCAGGTGGTCATTGATCACCGGATCTTCAGGCCGGTACTCGACCGCCCGTTCCAGTTCGGTGACGGCGTCGTCATATTTGCCCAGTTGGTAATAAACCCAACCCAGACTGTCGATGATGTAGCCGTCATTGGGTCGCAGACTGACGGCCTTTTGGATCATCTTTTGGGCGCGGTCATAATTACGCCGCTGTTCGATCCAGGAATACCCCAGGTAATTTAAGACAAAGGGCTGGTCGGGTTGCAGTTCCAGGGCGCGGAGAAAATCCGCCTCGGCCCGCTGGTAGTGTTTTTCCCGCTCAAGGACGATGCCGCGGGTATAAAACAGCCGCCAGTGGCCGGGTTGTGCCGGGCCGGCCCGCCGGATCGCTTCATCATATTCGGGGATCGCTTCCTTGTACCGTTCGCTGGCCCTTAAATAGTCGCCAATGGCGCGCACCGGTGCCGGGTCATGGGGCCGGGTTTCGGCCATCGATCTGGCGATCTTAATGGCTTCGTCGGTACGTCCCATTTCATGGTAATTATTGGCAATCCGCATTTTCGCCGTCTGGCCAAAGGGCGAGGTCGATGGAATCGACGTATAATAAGTGTTGGCTTGCTCATACCGTTCGTCCAATTCGAGGATTTCCCCGGCGAGAATCTGCATGATCGGATAGTCGGGTTTTAAATACAGCGCCAACTGGCCGAGCAGCAGGGCGGTTTCCCGGGCCCGCTGCAGGCGCAGGGAATTGGCGATGCCAAAAAACACTTCGGCCGCGCCGGCGGTCGCCGTGGCGATCACCGGTTGGGGTTTTTTGTCGTCCTCCAAACGTTGACGGGCGACGAACAACAGGTTGGTACCGAGGTTGTCGTTCTCATATTCATCGTACAGGGCAGTCGCGGCGGTGCTGTCGCCGGTCCGTTCATACAGATTACCCAGCACCTGGGTCTGCCGGAAATTGCTCAATTCCTTATCCTTGACCAGGGCCGCCAGGGCGGTTTTTGCATCTTCGGTGCGCCCGGCGAAGGCGAGCACCAGGGCATGGTGATAGGCGTAGAGGGCTTTCGACGCCTTTTCACTTTGCAGGGGTGCCAAGACGGCGAGGGCTTCGCCGTACTTTTCCTGGGCAACCAGGGCCCAGGCCAGCAACAGCGGCGCCGCCAGACCGGACAGGCCAGTATCGGGCAGGCCCTTCAAACGCTCGCTGGCGGCGGCAAATTGTTGGTTTTTAAATTCCTCGGCGGCGATTACCAGATTGCTGACCGTGCCGTCGGGCTGTTGTTTAAGCAAATCGCGGGCCAGGGGCATGGCTTCATCGACCCGCCCTTCCATGATCAACAGCACAAAGGTCCGGCGTCGCAAATCGGGGACATCCGGTGAATGGTCGAGGACGGCCTTTAAATAATCCGCCGCCACCGACATGTCGCGCTGGGTCTGGGCGTGCCGGCCGGCCAGATAATTGCCGACCAAAGACGCGTCAGGGCTGATGGTATTGCTGTCGGCCGCAGCACCTGTGGCACCCCACAGCAGGGCCCCGGCAAGGGCAATATTTAAAAAACAACGGGACCGTCGAAGGGGCATGTTCATGGATTTTTTTCAATCTGGTTGTTGGTTCTCGGGATTTTACCGAAATTCACCGCCCATAGAAAGCCTATCGCCTACATATTTGGATAATTCGGCCCGCCACCCCCTTCGGGTACCACCCAATTGATGTTTTGCGTCGGATCCTTGATGTCGCAGGTTTTGCAATGGACACAATTTTGTGCATTGATCTGAAGTTTTTTTGTCCCCGTCGTGTCGTCGACAAATTCGTAAACCCCGGCCGGGCAGAAGCGGGCTTCCGGGCCGTCGTAGATGGCATAGTTGACGCTCACTGGAACAGCGTCATCCTTCAACGTCAGGTGGACGGGTTGGTTCTCTTCGTGATTGGTGGCAGAAAGGAAGACCGAGGACAGTTTGTCGAAGGTGATTTCGCCGTCGGCTTTGGGGTAATCGATTTTCGGGCAGTCAGCGGCGGCCTTCAACTGGCTGTGGTCCGAATGGTGACCAAAGGTCCAGGGCACCACGAATCCCAGACCCAGATTATTCATCCACATGTCGAAACCGGCATAGAGGGTTCCCAGCTTGATGCCAAATTTGGCCAGCGACGGCCGGGCATTGCGCACCCGGTGCAGGTCCTTGTAAACCCAGGAGTGTTTCCAACTGTCCGCATAGGCGGTCAATTCATCGCCGCCTTGAGCGCCGCCGGCAATCGCCGCGAACGCCGCTTCCGCCGCCAACATCCCGGTTTTCATGGCATTGTGACTGCCTTTGATGCGCGGCACATTGACAAATCCAGCGGCGCAACCAATCAGCGCCCCGCCGGGGAAAGTGAGTTTCGGCACCGACTGCAAACCGCCTTCATTAATGGCGCGCGCGCCATAGGCGACCCGGCGCCCACCGTCCAGCAGGGGGCGCACCGCCGGATGGGTTTTGAATTGCTGCATTTCGTCAAACGGCGACAGGTGGGGGTTCTGGTAATCGAGGGCGACGACAAATCCGATAGCGATTTGGTGGTTTTCCTGGTGGTAGATAAAACCACCGCCGACGGTGTCGTTCAGGGGCCAACCCTGGGTGTGGATGACCGTACCGGGGCGGTGTTTGTCGGGCGAAATGTCCCAAAGTTCCTTGATGCCGATGGCGTAGGTCTGTGGTTCGCTGTCGCCGTCCAGATTAAATTTTTGGTTGAGCTGTTTCGACAGATGGCCGCGGCAGCCTTCGGCGAAAAAGGTATATGTGGCATGCAGTTCCATGCCCGGCTGATGGTTCGGGCCGGGGCTGCCGTCTTTTTGCAGACCCATGTCGCCGGTGGCAATGCCGATCACTGCGCCGGCCGTGTTATACAGCACTTCGGCGGCGGCAAAACCCGGGTAAATTTCCACGCCTAAGGCCTCCGCCTGGTCGGCCAGCCAGCGGCTGAAGGTGCCCAGGCTCAGGGTATAACAGCCCTTGTTGTTCATCAGCGGCGGCATCAGAAAATGCGGTATTTCCGACTTGGAGGTGGCCGACAGCAGCCAATGATGGTTGGTGGCCACCGGGGTATTCAGGGGCGCATCCCTGTCCTTCCAGTCGGGAATCAGTTCGTTGAGCGCGATCGGATCGATGACCGCACCGGACAGGATGTGGGCACCCACTTCCGAACCTTTTTCGACGACACAAACGGTCAGCTCCCGTTCCGCCGCCTGGGCCAGTTGCATGAGCCGGATGGCCGCCGACAGGCCGGCCGGCCCGCCACCGACAATCACCACATCAAATGCCATGGATTCCCGTTCTTGACGTTCACTCACGATCCGCTCTCCCCAAGTCCCTAAAAGATGGATTTCCTATAGCATAGGCGAGGGACCCTTCCCATGCTCAATTTTACCGCCGGCACGGCACCATCAAGGGCATGGAAATACCCGCCAATTGTGTTAGTTTTGACCGATGATGGAAACCCTTTCCCCCCTGGAAATTCTGCGCTGGCATGTTGATATGGGTGCTGACGAGACGATCGGCGAACAGACCGTCGACCGGTTTGCCCTGATCGACAGTCCGGCACCTGACGCGGCTGCGGCCAAGCCGGCCCCGGTTTCTCCCCGAGGCGCCCCTGCGCAGGCCGGGGCGGCGGTCTATCCAGGGCCGGGACCGAGCGAGGAAATGGTTAAATCTGCCCGGGAAATTGCCAGCCAGGCCAGCGACGTGGACGCCCTGCACAAGGCGCTTTTGGCCTTCGACGGCTGCGGCCTGAAAAAAACCGCGACCAATCTGGTGTTTGTCGACGGCGACCCGGCGGCCCGGCTGATGCTGGTCGGTGAAGCTCCGGGCGCCCAGGAAGACCGCCAGGGCCTGCCCTTTGTCGGGCCAAGCGGTGAACTGCTGAATAAAATGCTGGCCTCCATCGGGCTGGCACGCAGTGCCGTTTTAATTAGCAATACGGTTTTCTGGCGGCCACCGGGTAATCGCACGCCGACCCGCCAGGAATCGGCGATTTGCCTGCCGTTCATGGAACGGCTGATTGAGCTGGTTGCGCCGGATATCCTGGTGACCCTGGGTGGTCCCGCGACTAAGGCTTTGCTCGGTCAATCGCAAGGGGTCGGGCGCCTGCGCGGCCGTTGGTTCGCCTATCAGCCGCACAGCGCAACAAACCCCATCGATGCCACGGTCCTGATCCATCCGGACTATTTGCTGCTGACGCCAACCCAAAAACGGGCAACCTGGCAAGATTTGCTGATGATAAAAGAAAAGTTGAGCCTGGCCGCCAAAGCGGCGGATTGACCCCCATGGCAGGGTAATCTTCCCATCGAAAGTTAACCGTCTCAGGGATCGTTGAGAGTGGCCGGTGCCGCCGGCCCTGTGATCGACAGCCCTGTGATCGACTGTTGTGAGAACAGGCGGATTCGATTATATATTGGGCAGCTATTGGGGTAAACGGGACAAAAATGAAACCTGCATTGGGAAATATGATGCTGCCGGTTCTGGCAGTGGTGGCCGGATTCGCCTTGCCATCGTCTATGGTTTGGGCCGAAGATATGGGGGTTTGGGCCGAAAATACCGGCCGCACGGTAAAATTGCCTGACCCCTACGAAGCGGTCTCGCTTGCGCAACGGGGCTTTGGCCGCGAGGTTGAATTTCCGCAAATATTGCCGGCCTCGGACGTCAGCACCTACCAGCGCATCTTCGAAATTCAGAAATCCGGCAAATGGCCACAGGCCGACCGCCTTATTAAACGCCTGACCGACCATGTCCTGTTGGGGCATGTCCTCGCCCAACGGTATTTGCACCCAACCAAATACCGCTCAAAATACAAGGAACTGAAGGACTGGATGGACCGTTATTATGACCATCCCGATGCGGCGCAGATCTATAAACTGGCAGTGCGCCGCAAACCAAATAACTGGAAAGCGCCGCGCCGGCCGGAACGCCGTAGTGGCGGCGTCGCGCGGGCAAAATCGACGGCCCTGAAGATTCCAGGCAAACGCCTGAGTTCCGGTTCCAAATCGAAAGTGCGGTCGTTGAAACGGCATATTAAAAGCGCCTTGCGGCGCGGACATACCCTGGTCGCCAAACGGGCGTTAATGTCAAAAACCGCCAAAACCCTGTTCAGTAACCCCGAATATGACCAATATGCGGCCAAACTGGGCCAGGCGTATTTTTCTGCCGGTCGCGATGACTGGGCGCTGCAGTGGGCCGGAGCCGCGGCCGAACGGTCGGGGAAATATGTCCCTCAGGCCCATTGGACCAGCGGCCTCGCCCATTGGCGACTGGGCGACAAAAAACAGGCGGCGGCGCAGTTTGCCAAAGCCGCCGAACTGAGTCGCGATGATGACTGGTTTCACGCCGCCGCCGCTTTCTGGGCAGGGCGCGCCTATCTGGTGACCCGCCAGCCCGACAAAGTAAACGCTTATTTGACGACGGCGGCTAAAAACGGCCGGACCTTTTATGGCCTACTGGCCCGCCGAGTCCTCGGCCAGAATCTCGGATTAAACTGGACCATGCCCCGCCTCGATGGCGACACGGTGGCCGGTTTGACGGAAATGCCGCCGGGCCGCCGGGCCGTTGCCCTGTTGCAGATCGGCGATACGGCGCGGGCCGAGCGGGAATTGGGGATTATGGCGCTCGGCGCAACACCGGATGGGGCCAAGGGTATTTTGGCCCTTGCGGCGCGGGCCAATATGGCGTCATTGGCGGTCCGGCTGGACTATCAACTCTATCCAAACGGCGGCGGTTTTGACGGTGCCGCCTATCCGATCCCCGCCTGGACCCCGGGTGAGGGGTTCCGCATTGATCGAGCGCTGATTTATGCCCTGATCCGCCAGGAATCGAAATTTAATCCCAAGGCCAAAAGCTGGGCCGGTGCCCGCGGGCTCATGCAACTGATGCCGGGCACCGCAAGTTTTGTCGCCCAGGACCGCCGATTCCGCTCGAAAAAACGTTCGGACCTGTTTCTACCGGAAATCAACATGACCCTTGGCCAGAAATATATCGAGATCCTGCTCAAGGACAAAAAGATCAACGGCAGCCTGTTTTTAATGGCCGCCGCCTGGAATGGCGGTCCGGGCAATTTAAACAAGTGGCGCAAATCGACGGATTATATGGACGACCCGCTGTTTTTCATCGAGAGCATTCCGGCCCGGGAAACCCGGGTCTTTATCGAACGGGTGTTAAGCAACCTGTGGATTTATCGTGATCGACTGGGTCAGAAAACACCGTCTCTGGACGCCGTAGCCGTCGGGATCTGGCCGCTATATATGGCCCAGGGCCAGGATCGACAGGAGGTCGCAACGACCGATGCCACCGCCAACTGACTTGCCCTTTCGCGCCGTTAATATTGCGGTTATGACGGTTTCTGATTCGCGAACCCTGGCCGATGATAAATCCGGCGATATCCTGGTTGATCGCCTACAAACGGACGGCCACAATCTGGCCGACCGGGTGATTGTCAAAGACGAGGTGCCATTAATTACCGCCCAGTTGCAATTGTGGATTGATGATCCTGCCGTCGATGCGGTGGTCTCGACTGGCGGCACCGGCGTTACCGGGCGCGACGTGACGCCGGAAGCGTTTGCTGCGGTTTGGGAAAAGCACATCCCCGGTTTCGGCGAATTGTTTCGCTGGCTCAGTTACCAGAAAATCAAAACCTCAACTGTTCAGTCGCGGGCCTGCGCCGGGGTCGCCAAGGGCACCTATCTGTTTGCCCTGCCGGGATCCCCCGGTGCCTGTAAGGATGGTTGGGACGGCATTTTGCACGAGCAGTTGGATATTCGCCACAAACCCTGTAATTTTGTCGAATTGATGCCGCGTCTGCGGGAACATTTGCCGAAGTAGTTGTTTTTGCAGGATGGGGACGGTTCCAGTTCATTGAGTTTTGTGGCAAGGACGGCGTCTGAGGCGATGACAAAAATCGGGTAGGATCTATGGAGATGACAGGAAAGCTTACATGCGGTGCCTTGGGTCGGGTCGATGGCGCTGGCGGCGGGGGCGCATTTGCGCCAAACTGGCTCTTTGAACAGGCTCATGAAAGCGCCCATGGGGAAGTGACGGTATGACCGGCAACCCGACATCCGTCCTGTTCGACATGGGAAATGTGCTGTTTCGATATGATCCGGCGCGCCGCCTGCGCCATATATCCGAGCTCTGTGATCTGCCGGAAAAAGAAGTTCAGGACCGGGTTTTTGCCACCGATTTCGAGCAAAAATGTGAAACCGGCGCGCTCACCGCCGAACAAAGCCTGAGCGAATTTAATCGCCTGTGCGGCAGCCAATTGACCCACGAACAATTTCAAGGCGCCCTGACAAGTGCCTTTGAGGCCGACGGCATTGTCTTTGGCATCGCCAAGGAACTGGCGATCACCTGCCCGTTGGCCGGGTTTACCAATAACGGGTTTGTCGCCCGCGATGGTTTGGCCCTGTTGCACCCCGACGTGGCTGTGATTTTTGGTAATCACCTGTACTGTTCGGCGCAATTTGGTGCGCAAAAACCGAATTCTGGAGCTTTTGAGGGGGTCCTTAGCGCCTGGGGGTGCAAACCGGATGAGGTGTTGTTTATTGATGACAACGAAGACAACGCCCGCGCCGCTCTTACTCTGGGATTTCACGTGCACCGGTTTTTCGACGCGGAATCCTTGGAAACGGATCTCCGGTCCTATGGGTTTTTATAACGCCCTTCCAGGATCCTGCGTTGGCTGAGCAAGGCCGCGTACATAAAATCCATAAATGCCCGAATGCGTGCGCTGCGGCGTAAATCGGCGTGGGTTAATATCCAAAGCGAGGTCGGCTGGTCGAGGGTTTGCAGGCGGACCAATGTTGGTTGCTGATCGCCCATGAAACACGGCAGAGGGGCCAGACCCATGTGGTTCAGGGCCCCCGCCAACAGGCCAAACAGGTTGTTGGACGTCATGGCAACCTGCGGCATGTCCAGGTTCGCGCTGACCCACCGATGGGCACCAAGATGGCTCAGGCTCTCGTCCGGCAGAATCCAGCTGTGGGCGGACAGGTTTTGCCGGTCAGCCGACCGGGCCAGATAAGGCTCGGACCCGTAGATGGCAAACCCGAGGTCTGAAATGCGTCGGCCGACCAGGGTGTCGGGCGGCTGATTGGTCGGCCGAATGGCGATGTCGGCTTGCCGTTTGCTCAGGTTCAGGTGCTGCGTGTCGAGCACGATTTCCAACTGGATCCCTGGATAGAGGGATTTAAAATCTGCCAGGTGGGGACCCAGTAATCCGTTAATCAGGGTGTCCGTGGTGGTTACCCTAACGGTGCCACTCAGGCGCAAATCGCGACCGGATAATTTGCGTTCCAGGGCATCGACTTCGGTACTGAGCCGGCGCGTTACCTGCCACATTTCCTCGCCCTCGGCGGTCAGCAGGTAACCGCGGTCCAACCGTTCAAATAACCGCACACTATGGGTTTGCTCGAGGGCGTTGATCCGTCGATAAACGGTTGAATGGTTGAGGTTCAGTTTGCGGGCCGCGCCGGATAGGGTGCCGGCCTCGGCGACGGCGCAAAACAGTCGAAGGTCATCCCAATTCATAGCCAAACCAATCTGTGCATTATTGCAAAGTCATTTTGTATATATAAGGAATTTATCTGCAAATAAAAACAAATTACCGTTCTGTCCATGGTGCATTTGTTGCCCCCCTTAGTAGGAGATAAACGATGATAGAGACCCAAACTGCGCCCTATCTGGTGGCCCCATGAAAGCGCTGATCAACGGTCGTTGGTTTTCCGACCTTAAAGATACCCCGGAATTGCGTCAGGCGCGGATCGAAGAAGCAAAAACCGCCTTCCGGCACACCATTTCCGATGACGGTTCATCGCCCTTCAGGCCAGAACCGGGTCGCTATCACCTCTATGTATCGTACGCCTGTCCCTGGGCCCACCGGACGGTTTTGTATCGGGCTCTGAAAAAGCTGGAGCCGGTGATATCCCTGTCGGTCCTCGACCCTCTTTGGGGAGGCCCGGATGGCTGGCGGTTTGGTGACAGCGCCTTCAGCACTCCGGACCATGCCAACGGGTTTGATTTTCTCTATCAGGTTTATCAGGCGGCAAAACCTGATTTTACCGGAAAGGTGACGGTTCCTGTCCTGTGGGATAAAAAAAACCGTACAATTGTCAATAATCAGTCGGGCGAAATCATTCGCCTGTTAAATTCAGCTTTCGATTGCTGGGCCGATGCCACCGTTGATTTTTATCCGAAAGGCCTGCGATCGGAAATCGACGCCATCAATCAACGGATTCTGCCGTCCGTCTGCGCCGGCGTCTATGAGGTTGGTTTTGCCTCGGATCAGGCCGTCTACGACCGGGCCGTCGCCCGGCTGTTTGACGAGCTCGACCACCTGGAAGTTCATTTGTCGAAGAACAGCACTTTGGTTGGCGGTCAGATTACCGAAGCCGACTGGCACCTGTTCGCCACCCTGGTGCGTTTCGATGCGGTATATCACAGCAAACTGAAATGCACGGTGCGC
This sequence comes from Rhodospirillales bacterium, assembly GCA_021775095.1. GTDB lineage: Bacteria > Pseudomonadota > Alphaproteobacteria > Rhodospirillales > Casp-alpha2 > JABMNT01. Next base: position 17,724 of record JAJFII010000028.1, on the reverse strand, counting down.
CGGTTAATTGACTATCCAAATCTCTGTCGATATGTGAAAAGCCTCTATCAACACCCGGGCGTCGCCGAAACGGTTCGCCTAGACCATGTAAAACGGCATTATTTTGATGATCTCGGGATCGGTAACGCAAATCTCATGGTCGCCGACCCGGCTATCGATTTCCGGAATTTCCCATGAGGGCGCGGGTTTTATAATCGCGGTAGGTTGGCCCGTCATCGACATCTGATAATTCGTTTAACAGGGCCGTTCGGCTGGCTGGCGGCAGGTTATTTAAGGTGTCGGCCAGGGCATGGCCGGTCGACCAGCGGACGCCGGCGAACAGATTGATAAACCGCGGTCGGCGTTGTTGTCCGACCAGCCAGTAACCGCCGTCCCGGGCCGGCCCGAAGACCGTCTGGTTGGTGCCGAGGGCGGCAAACGCTGCCGCAATATGTGCGCCGTTGATTTCTGGTATATCGGCACCGATCAGGACAACCGGGCCCGGCGGTACCGCCGCCATGGCCCGGCCCATGCGATCCCCCAGGTCGCCCGAACCCTGGGCCATCCGGGCCAGCGGCACGGGCCAGATCCGGTCGCCGCCGACGGACCTGTCGGGACTGACACAAAGCCAGGTCTGCCAGCGCTGGTCCCGGGCCACCCGGCGGATCACCCGGCGCAGAGTTTGGCGATAAAAGGACCAGGCCGCGACCGTACCGATGTCCTTGGCGAGACGGGTCTTAACGCGTCCCATCTGCGGCGCCTTTGCCATCACAATCAAATGCTGCGGCAGGGTCATTGGCAAATCCTTAGGAATAAAAATCGCGGATCACGCGGGGCGAAACACCGAGCATGAATAAACTCAGACAAATCAGGTTTTTCAGGGGCCGCAACAGATAACCGCCTTTTTGATACCGCTCGGCCGAGGTCAGGGCCAGTGCCGGCAGGCATTCGAGCCGGTGTCTGGGGATCCGTCGGACCAAATCGACATCTTCCATGAGGGGCAGGGGGCGGTATCCGCCGAGGTGATCGTATAACACGCGACTGATTAGCAAACCTTGGTCACCATAGGGCAAAGAAAGGGATTTGCATCGCCAGGCAACGACCTGTTCCAGGGATCGCGCCCGGGGGTTTGTGTCGTCCAGGGCGAAGATAAAATAAGCCGCACGCAGCCGGTTCTGTGGGGATGCCATAAAGCGGTTAACGGCGGTCACCCAGCCCGGACCCAGCCGGGTATCGGCATGGATAAACAACAACCAGTCACCGACGGCGGCGTTGGCGCCGGTTAATAACTGATGGCCGCGGCCTTCCGGTGCCATATAAAATTTGCCGCCGGCCTTGGCGGTCAGGGCAAAGGTTTGGTCGCCTGAACCCCCGTCACTGACAATCAGTTCCTTTGGTCCGGGGAAAAGGTTCACGCAATTTAAGGTGGCGGGTAATCGATGGCCGTCGTTTAAGGTTGGGATAACGATACTAAGCATTTAAAACTCTGCTGGTTTTACAGGACCAGGGTCAGGACCCTGGGTATCACATAGCACAGCTCAGGAATTCTGCAAATTGCCGAAAAAAGTCCCTGGTCGGGCACCCGGCGACGGCGGGCCCGACCAGGGCAGTGGATGGTAACTCGCTTAAAAGGATTAACGCGCCTTATGTCGGCGCAGGGTGTTAAGGGAGCGCTCAACCGTGTTGACAAGTCGCAAAGCACCAATGGAAATCATCAGGCTCAGGTTGGTTTCACGGCCGGCAGCGTCAGAACGTCCGTGCGGTGATTTTGCGGCGAGGGCGGAATAGGGTGTCATGATCCGGGTTCCTTAAAAAAGTGAGGCCCACAGGAAGGGCGCTGTTGATAAAAAATGTAGCCGCCGCCGGTGCGGTTTACAAACGATGTTTTCTGGGGTTACGATATAGAAAATCTTATCTATAGGAGGACCTATTTTGCGTAAACTCCCCCCCCTGAACAGCCTCCGTGTGTTTGAGGCGGCAGGCCGTCATCTGAGTTTTACAAAAGCCGCTGAAGAACTCAATGTGACCGCCGCTGCGGTTTCCCAGCAGGTCCGTAACCTCGAAGATATTGTCGGCGTGCAACTGTTCAGGCGCTTGACCCGGGCGGTGATGCTGACCGATGCCGGTCAGCTGGCCCTGCCCCTGCTTGGCGACGGGTTTGACAGCCTCGCCGCTGCGGTCGACAAAATGCGGGCGCATGAAAGCAGTGGGATCTTGACGGTCTCGGCTGCCCCGAGTTTCGCCGCCAAATGGCTGGTCCGCCGATTGCCACGATTTCAGGCGCGATACCCCGACATTCGAATTCGCGTTGACCCGACCCTGGGTCTGGTCGACTTTGCCCGGGAAAACGTCGACATCGCCATCCGCTTTGGGCCCGGCAATTATCCAGACCTGAGATCGGACCTTCTGGTTCAGGAAAATACCACGCCGGTTTGCAGTCCACAATTGCTTGCCGGCACACACCCCCTGGTGATCCCGGACAACCTGCGATATCACAACCTTTTGCATTGTGATTGGGGTTATACGGGCGGCCAACAGCCCGATTGGGCCATGTGGTTAAAACTCGCCGGTATCGAGGGCGTCGATACCAGTCGTGGATTGACCTTTACCACGGAAGCCCTTGCCCTTGAAGCGGCAGTCGACGGTCAGGGGGTGGCACTGGCCAATAAAAAAATTGTCGAAAACGATGTGGTGTCCGGGCGCCTGGTTGCGCCGTTTGAACTGTCGCTGATCACCGGATATGGGTTTTACGTTGTCTGCCCGGAAGCCACGGCAGAAGTCTTTAAGAACGCCGTCTTTCGCCACTGGTTGTTGGAAGAAGCGCACGGTACGGCCCGTAACGGCAGTTAAAATTAATTGTTCTTGTTTTGTTCTCATTAATTCATTAGATTTCGGGCATGGTTGATCTCATTGCCGCCATCGCTAAAAAGGGCCGGGGGGCCGTTTCCAATCGGACGGGGCGGTTTGAGGCACAGTCCCGCCACGCCGTTGACGACGGCTGGAACCTGGGCGAACCCAACGATCCGGTGCCCCTGCGGACAGTGGTAACGACCGAACAGGTACGCACCGTGATTGCCAAAAATACCTCACCGGATATTCCTTTTAACCAGTCGCTCAATCCCTATAAGGGATGCGAGCACGGCTGTGTTTATTGTTTTGCCCGTCCAACTCACGCCTATTACGGGTTTTCACCGGGCCTGGATTTTGAGAGTCAATTGATCGCAAAACCCAATGCCGCCGAGATTTTGGAAAGGGAACTGCGGCACCCGCACTATCGCTGTCAGATCATCCAGTTGGGGGCAAATACGGACCCCTATCAGCCGATCGAAAAAACCCAGCAGATTACCCGGCGGGTGCTCCATGTGTTGCAGCGCTTTCAACACCCCGTGGGGATTACCACCAAGTCGGACCTGGTGCTTCGAGACCTGGATATTCTGGCTCCCATGGCGGCAAAAAATTTGGCCAGTGTGGCGATTTCCATTACCACATTGGATCGCGATCTTGCCCGTCGACTGGAACCGCGTGCGCCAACGCCCATGAAACGCCTGGCGGCGGTAAAAAAACTGGCCGAGGCGGGAATTCCCGCAACAGTGATGATTGCGCCGATTATTCCAGCCCTGACCGACCAGGAACTGGAACGAATCATCGAAGCCGCCGCCTTGGCCGGAGCGACCAGTGCCGTTTACATCCTGTTGCGGCTGCCCCGGGAAATTGCAGGATTATTCGAAGAGTGGCTGGAAACCCACGCGCCCCTGAAGCGCGACCATGTGTTGTCGCTGATGCGTCAGTCGCACGGTGGAAAGGTTTACCGGTCACAGTTTCAAACCCGTATGGCAGGAACCGGCCCCTATGCGGAAATGATCAACCGGCGGTATCGGTTGGCTCTGCGCAAACGCGGCCTGGATGACCAGCGCGCAGCCGAACGGAAATTGCAGACAAACCTATTCAATTGCCCGCCTCGGGTTGGCGATCAGCTGAGTTTGTTCTAGGGTCAGGACCCATTAATTTCATCCATTCTGCGGAGGCGATTTATCTTATCGGTTAGGCGGAAAGACGCAGGAAACCCCACGGTTTTAAAGTATTTTCAACGAAGCCAGAGAGATAAAACGCCCCGCCCCAAGGGGTTTGTCCGTAAGCTTACGCCTTGTGCGAAAACAAGGCTCGAATAGGTCCGGCATGTCCTTGCGCTTGTTTTCTTGTATTCGTAAGCTTACGGACAAACAGCATTGCAAGAAATTAATGGGTCCTGACCCTAGGGGCCGCCGCGTCTTTTTATCCGCCGCGTCTTTTTATCCGCCGCGTCTTTTTATCCGCCGCGGCGCTGCATTTGAATGCGATCATACATGCCCTCAATGTTCATCGGACGCCAGGCCTGGTATTGGCCCCAATCCATGTAGGCATCCATGGTAATGCTCGCCTTTAAGTCGTCCAGGGATTTTCCGGTTCGCACGCCGGCATAGATGGCATCGTACATTTCTTTCATATAGGCGTGGTTGGTGGTGGTGTCGGCTTTGGTTCCCAGGGCGCCGTGACCGGGTGCCAGAATATCAAAATCCATATTTTCCAGGGATTTCAGGGCATTGATCCATCCAGGGAAATAGGAATCGCCGAGGGTTTGAAAGGGAACCCGTTTATGGCTGATAATATCCACGGCAAACAGCGTCCGTTCGTCGGGGAAATTCATCACAATGGAATTGTTGGAATGGCTTGGTCCCACATAGGTGAGGTGGACTTTTTTACCACCCAATTCGATGGTCATTTGATCACTGAAGGTCACGTCGGGTACCGCCGTCGGTCGGCCTTCGCCAATGATCGCTTCTTTGGCATTTTCATGGGCAACAACGATCGCCGTATCGGCAAAAACCTCGCCGCCGGAACTATGGTCGGCGTGATCATGGCTGTAGATGACGTATTTAATTTCTTTGCTGAAGCGTTTTCTGATCTCGGTTTCCAGCCAGGTCGCGGCGTCGGCGTTGATCGGGTCGGTGGCGATGACGCCATCCAGGGTGACCAGAAAGACCGAGGAATGAAAATTGTTGGTAAATCGATAAAGATCGCCGGCAATTTTTGTAATTGACCTTTTGGCGGCTTCTTGCGCTTGCACCTGATGGGAGGCACCCAACGCCGTCAAACCTATTAATCCAAAAGCGATATGTCGAATAAAACGTTTCATCTGCTTCTCCCTGATTGATTTGAAGTAAAATGTAAGGGGGATTTCACGAGAAATGAATTCACACCTGCGTGATGAAGATCGGAGTGTCGACGGAGATGCCGGTGGGATTATAAGGCGACGTCGTATTTGACCCGGTCAGACAGAGTGCCAATCGAGTCGTATAGGGCCCGCGCCGGATGATTGCCGTGGTCGGTGTGCCAATACAGGCGATACCAGGACCGGTCTTTACCCCGTGTGATGAGATGATCAATCATTTGGCGGGCGACGCCCCGACGGCGGGCTTCCGGCACCACATACAGATCCTCCAGATAACAAACATTTCCCATGCCCCAGGTCCCTGGGTGGACCACATGGGCGGCAAAACCCAGCAGTCCAAGATCGGCATCCGTGGCGACCAGGCAATACAGCGGGCAGTTGTCATCGAAAAAGCGCCGCCAGGTTTCGGCCGTGATTTCCGGTGCCAAAGGGTGTTCATAAAACGCCAGATAGGCAGACCACATGGAGTGCCAATGCACTTCGTCGTCTTCGTTTAGGGAACGAATGCTGACCTTGGAATTTGCCATAAAAGGTTTACTTTGCAAAAAGCGGAGGGGGATCGATTGATGACTTGAAAATCACCACATTTCAAGTTTGGAAGGTCTGTTTTTCCCCATATCTTGATGTTAGATTGAATCCATGGAAACAGATGTACACAGTTCACTGACAGCAATTGCCGCTGTTATTCTGGTGGCCCTGGTCTGCGGCATCGCCATGGAGCGGTTTCGCCAACCAGCATTGGTCGGATACATCCTGGCCGGTGTGTTGCTCGGTCCGTCGGCAATGGCGTTTGTCGATAACCGCGAACAAATTGACGTCCTGGCAGAAATGGGTGTCCTGCTTTTGTTGTTTGTTGTCGGCATGGAGCTGTCGCTACGGTCGTTCCGCCGGATCTGGCGCCTGACTGTTCTGGCAACCGTCCTGCAGATCGGCGGTTCCGTCGGTGCCATGTTGCTTATGTCCGTGGTCTTTGATCTGAAGATCGAGTTGGCGATCCTGCTGGGTTTTGTGGTTGCCGTATCATCGACGGCCGTCGCCATTAAACTGCTTGAAGACGTGGGGGAACTGCGGACCCGGGCCGGTCGGGTCGCGGTCGGTGTGCTGATTGCCCAGGATCTGGCGGTTGTCCCGATGATGCTCGGCGTCGCGGCCATGGGCGGCGACGGATTTGATTGGTATGCCTTGCCCAAAATTTTGTTTTCCATCGGCTTTTTGGTTGCGTTGATTATGTTTTTGTCGACCGGGCGCAAAGTGACACTGCCGTTTATGGAGTTCGCCAGCAATTTCGCCGAATTAAAACCCCTCATGGCCCTGGCTTTTTGTTTTGTCTGGGCGGCGGCATCGGGCCTGTTGGGTTTGTCGGCCGCCTATGGGGCTTTTATCGCCGGTCTGATCATTGGCAATTCCAGTGAACGTGCGGCGATGATTGAAGTGACCGAACCCATCCAGAGTATTCTGATGATGGTGTTTTTCCTGTCCATCGGACTGCTTATTGATCTGAACTATATTTGGCAAAATCTGGCGATTGTCGCCACCTTGTTTTTTGTCGTCGCGGTATTTAAGACGGTCCTCAATGTGGCACTTCTGGGTTTGCTGGGCCAACCCTGGCAACAGGCTTTTATTGCCGGCCTTTTGACCTCGCAAATTGGCGAGTTTTCCTTCCTGCTGTCGGTTGTTGGCGTCGAAGCCGGTGTTATCAGTCGCGATGAAAGCCGCCTGGTCATTTCGGTGACCGTCATGAGCATAGCCCTCAGTCCGCTCTGGGTTTTTACGGCGCGTCGGTTGCGATTATTGGCCCAGTACGGGGTGACGGAAGCCGGACAGCTCCTGCGCATGGTCTATGGACCGGAAGCAGAAATGGTCGCGGTGACCCTGGATGGTGCCCTGTCGGAAACCCAACGGTCGCGCCGCCGCATTGCTTTGTATTTGCGCCGCCACCGCCTCCGGCGAAAACGTTCAAAAGAAGCCTTGTCGACCAGGGCCAAAGCGGCGCAACCCCGTTCCCCGACAACTGACAGGTCGACGCCAAAAGTGCCGACCCGGGAGGCGGTCGGTGCCCTGCCGGCACCGGTAAATCTGGAGACTTCAAACCCCTTAACCGCAGGGGAAACCTCTGCAGCAACAGACAAAGCCGCCGGCCCCGTTCAAAAACCCAAGGCCAAAGCAAAACCCGAGGCAAAACCCAAGGCAAAATCCAAGGCAAAACCCAAGGCAAAACCCGAGGCAAAACCCGAGGCAAAACCCAAATCCGTGGTAAAATCCACAGGCAAACCGAAACCCGCCGGAAAATCAACTGCTAAAGAAAAATCAAAACCCGCGGAGAATTCGAAATCTGCAGGGGACCCGGGATCTAAAGGGAAAAAATAAAGTGCCCGACTGGTTGTTCGAAGAGGAGGCCCGGAGCGAAGGGTTTCAGACGATCTGTGGGGTTGACGAAGCGGGCCGTGGCCCCAGGGCGGGGCCGGTAACGGCGGCTGCTGTGGTGCTTGACCCGGACCGGTTGCCGCCGGAACTGTTGGGACAATTGGATGATTCGAAAAAACTAAGCGCCCGCAAAAGGCAAACGGTTTTCCCCGTTCTGACGCAACGGGTGGTGTTCGCCGTCGGTGTCGCCAGCGTCGAAGAGATCGATCACATGAACATTCTTCAGGCGACTCTATTGGCCATGCGTCGGGCTGTGCAGGCGCTGCCCATTGCCGTCCATTTGGCCCTGATTGACGGCAACAAAGTGCCGGGCCTGACCTGTGCCGAGCGGGCTGTGGTTAAGGGCGATAGCAAAAGTTATTCCATTGCTGCCGCCAGTATTGTTGCAAAAGTCAGCCGCGACCGGACCATGAAAGAGCTCGCCGCAGAATTTCCCGGCTATGGCTGGGAACGCAATGCCGGATACGGGACGGCTGAACATCAACGGGCCCTGGCAGTTTTGGGGGTGACACCGCACCACAGACGCTCCTATGCCCCAATCCGCAAGATATTGGGTCAAAGGGCTTGATAAACTCCCACATATAGGTCTAGAAAACAATGCTAAGTCATTGATTTTATATAACTCTTGACCCCGACTCCCGGCTCGCCCATTCTGCCTTTCATGGGCAGAGAAAACATAAAAAAACAGGGGGATGGCGCGGATTTAACGCCCGATCCCATCGCCAGGTACCGCAACAAGATTCTCCAGGGAGCTTGTGTTGAGGTCATGAACGCGCTACCCGAAGAAAGTGTCGACATGATCTTCGCCGATCCCCCTTATAATCTGCAATTGGGCGGCGATCTGTTGCGTCCCAACAATTCGAAGGTTGACGCGGTTGATAACGACTGGGATCGATTTGATGATTTTAAGGCCTACGATAAATTCAGCCACGACTGGTTAACTGCGGCGCGCCGGGTTTTGAAAGCAAACGGCACGCTTTGGGTGATTGGCAGTTACCATAATATCTACCGTGTCGGCACGACCTTGCAGGACATTGGTTATTGGATGCTTAACGACGTTGTCTGGCGAAAAACCAACCCCATGCCAAACTTCCGCGGCCGCCGTTTTACCAATGCCCATGAAACCATGCTCTGGGTAAGCAAAGACAAATCCAGCAAATACCGCTTTAATTACGAATCCATGAAAGCCCTCAACGACGACCTGCAAATGCGCTCGGACTGGATGTTGCCCCTGTGTACGGGCAATGAACGGTTGAAGGAAAATGGCAAAAAAGCCCATCCGACACAAAAACCGGAAGCCCTGTTACACCGGGTCATCATGGCCTCAACCGATGTTGGCGATGTGGTATTGGACCCGTTTTTTGGCACCGGCACAACTGGTGCCATGGCGAAAAAGCTGGGCCGCACTTTTATTGGCATCGAGCGTGATACGGACTACGTCAAGCTGGCGCAAGACAGAATTTCGAAGGTAAAACAATTGGCCGAAGATGAGTACCTGAACACCCCCTCAAAACGCAACGAACCGCGAATTCCCTTTGGCTGGCTGGTTGAAAAAGGCCTGGTAGCGCCCGGCCAAACCCTCACGGATATGCGCCGGCGTCACACGGCGCGGGTGCGGGCCGACGGGACCCTCATTTCGGCCGAGTTTCGGGGCTCGATCCATCAGGTGGGGGCGCACGTGCAAAAGGCACCGGCCTGCAATGGCTGGCAGTTTTGGTGTGTTGAAAAGCGCGGTAAATTGGTACCCATCGATATCTACCGACAAAAGTTACGAACGGAATTGCATTAGTTTAAGGAGATAGCGACCAAGTTTCCTGGGGAGGATACTGGAAATTTAGTGTCGCGGGCAGGGCTTCGGCCCTGCCTTTTTTTGGTGCCGGCGGTTAACCGTTGACGGCCTTCAGGCAATCGCGCCAAAGATAATTGGCCTGGCCCCTTTGTCGCTCCTCCTGATCCCAGGTTTCTTCCTGCAGGTTTAACAGCCCCCGGCGCCGTTGCGCCGACTGGGGTTCCGCCAATTGTCCCGCGATATGCTTTATGGCCGCTTGCCGGTTGGTTTCAATCTCGCTAAGCAGCTCATCTAAATCGTTATCGCAAAGTGTGCGGGTCATAGGGTCCGACGACGCGGTCATCACCCACAGGGCCAACAACAGGGCGGCGGCAGCCAGGGGAACCGGCGTCGGGCGATAGGGCAACACGGGCGTTTCTCTTTTATCGATTGCAATGACCCATGTTCCCATCGCCGGCCGCTGTCGTCAATTGGTGACAGGGTAACAAAACAGAGATTGCCGCCGAGATCCCTTCCCAAAGCGGTTCAATCGGTTGTAATTTATGGCAGGTCGGCCCCGGTGCCTGGCGGCAACATCATAACATCAGTAATCGGCTTCGCAGGATTTAAGCCGCACGGACAGGGACGGTATTTGGTATCGGTCGAACCCGCGTACCCAACAGGTACGACCGTCAGCCGGCCAACCCATCCGATCTACCCCTCCAGAGTCCGTCATAGGCACCCGGACGTGCACCCGTGGTGAACTTTATGGTACAATAAAATATAGAATATAATACAATATTGCATTGATATTGTATTATATATGCGATATGGGTGAAAATAAAACGGATAAATAATTGGCCCATGAGAAGTAATTCATTTTCTTATAGCCATCGAAAGACTAGGGAATTTTAATCTAGGAGGAGAATAAAATGACGAATCAATTATTCAGGCACCGCAGAGTACGGCGGTTTGGCGTACGGGCAGCCCTAATGGTGTTCGCCCTTGGCGTGCTTGGCGCCACTCCGGTGGATGCCGGCGGCACCTTGCGGGTCGCCATGTCGGCGTCGGATGTTCCCCTGCCCAACGGGCAAACGGATCAGGGTGCCGAAGGCATGCGCTTCATGGGCTATTCGCTTTTTGAAGCCCTGGTCGGATATGACCTGTCCTCGCGGGACAAACCGGTCACCCTCATCCCTGGCTTGGCCACGGGTTGGTCGGTCGATGCTGACGACCGGACCCGCTGGACGTTTAAATTGCGAAGCGGCGTCAAGTTCCATGACGGCTCGCTGTTTACGGCCGCCGCTGTGGTTTGGAATCTGGACAAAATTCTCAACAAGGACGCGGCCCAATACGATACCAAACAAGCCGGTCAGGGACGTGGTCGGGTGCCGACAATCGCATCCTACAAGGCGATTGATGACAGTACTGTCGAAATCGTCACAACCAAACCCGATGCTTTGTTTCCTTATCAGATCGCCTGGATTGTCATGTCCAGCCCGGCCCAATGGGAAAAATCCGGCAAGAGTTGGGACAACTTCATAAAGAATCCATCCGGCACCGGCCCCTGGAAACTGTCCACATACACGCCGCGCGAGCGGGCGGAACTGGTGCCGAACAATGCCTATTGGGATGCAAACCGCATCCCAAAGCTGGACAAGATGGTTCTGCTGCCTGTGCCCGACCCGTCGGCGCGTGTTGCTGCGCTTCGCTCTGGTCAGGTTGATTGGATTGAAGCTCCGCCACCCGACGCCCTGCCCAGCCTCAAGGACGCCGGATTCGTGATTTCCAGCAACGTCTATCCCCACGTTTGGCCGTGGCATTTCTCGCGTGTCGAAGGCTCGCCATGGAACGACATCCGGGTTCGCAAAGCGGCCAATCTGGCCATTGATCGGGCCGGAATGAAGTCGTTGCTTGGCGGCCTGATGCTGGAAGCGCAAGGCCAGGTTCCGCCGTCCAGTGACTGGTTTGGCAACCCGACCTTCAAGGTGCGTTATGACGTGGCCGAGGCCAAACGACTGATGAAGGAAGCCGGCTATTCGAAAGACAATCCCCTGCAGGTGAAGGCGATCATATCACCCGCCGGCAGCGGTCAGATGCAGCCGATGGTCATGAACGAACTGATCCAGCAAAACCTCGCCGAGATCGGTATCAAAGTTGATTTCGACGTACGCGATTGGAACGCTTTACTGGCAAACTGGCGGGCCGGGGCGAAAGATGCAACGACCGAAGGCGCCCACTCGACCAACAGCTCGTATTTCAGTCAAGATCCGTTCACCGCACTGATGCGTCACCTGGACTCACGTCTCATTGCACCCAAGGGCACCAATTGGGGGTATTACCAGGACCCCGAACTGGACAAGTTGGTCGATGGCATTCGTGGCGAATTTGATCCTGCCAAGCAGGTCAAGGTCATTCAGAAGCTGCACGAGCGGTATGTGGATAACGCCTTGTTCCTGTTCGTTGCCCACGATGTCGGACCGCGTGCCATGTCGCCGAAGGTCAAAGGTTTTGTGCAGGCACAAAATTGGTTTCAGGACCTGACGCCGGTTTCCATCGAAGGCGAGTAAAGACTGGATTCGGAGATATTTTTTGTGCTCCCGGGTAATAGGGTCTCCGATACAGTCTTGGTATTTCGGTTGGGTGGGGTTCTCCCGACCTGCCCAACCGAAACGCCATTCATAACAAGATCAGGTGGAACTTGAACATGTTTGAATATTTGGCCAAACGTCTTCTTTATGCCGTCCCCATTTGCATCACCGTGAGTGCGCTTTGTTTTTCTCTCGTTTATCTGGCACCCGGGGATCCCTTGTCCGCCGTTTTGCCGGCCGACGCATCGCAGGAAATCATCGATGATGTCAAGGCCCAGTACGGATTGGACAAGCCGGTTTACGTTCAATATGCCCTATGGCTTGGCCGCGCTGTCACCGGCGACCTGGGGACCTCAATTGGATCTGGGCGCCCGGTCGCCGAGGAAATCGGACAGGCCATTGTCAATTCCCTGATCCTCGCCGCCTTCGCTTCTGTCGTTGGCTTCACAATTGGCTCGGCGCTTGGCATGATCGCCGGATATCACAGTGGATCGACAACCGACAAGATGGTGTCGGCCATTGCCATATCAGGGGTTTCTGTACCCCACTACTGGCTCGGGATTGTGCTTGTCGTCATCTTCTCGGTGAAATTGAATTGGTTGCCGGCCATGGGCGCCGGTGCCGGCGGATCTCAGGCCTGGCAGTGGGACTGGGAACATATGAGGTTCATGATCCTTCCGGCAATCACCCTCGCGGCGATCCCCACAGGCATTATTACCCGCTCCGTCCGGGCGCTCGTCGCCGACACCCTGTCAAAAGAATTCGTCACGGCCCTGCGCGCCAAGGGGTTAACCGAACGGACCATTTTCGTTCATGTCGTCAAGAATTCGGCGCCGACGGCCCTGTCGGTGGTCGGCGTCCAGTTGGGATACCTCATGGCCGGTTCGATCCTCGTCGAGACCGTATTTTCCTGGCCCGGTACCGGACTGCTGCTTAATACGGCAATTTTCCAACGCGACATCCCGCTTCTGCAGGGAACGATCCTGGTACTGGCCTTGTTTTTTGTCGGCCTCAATCTCTTGGTCGATGCCTTGCAGCCGCTGCTTGACCCGAGAATCAGCAGGTCATGATTGTGATGACGGACGAACGGCACGGGCCTGTTGTTGAGGTGCCGCCGGCGGCTGCTTCGCACGGATACTGGCGCGGCGTGTTCAGCCGTCTGGCCAAGGATAAAACGGCCATAGGCTGCACCGTCATTTTAACGGCAATCGTTTTGGCCGCCGTCTTCGCACCGTTGATAGCACCGAGCGATCCATCTGTTGGATCTGTCCTGAAACGCCTCAAGCCGGTTGGCGAGCCGGGGTTTCTGCTCGGCTCTGACGAATTGGGACGCGACATGCTGACCCGCCTTCTCTACGGCGGCAGGATGTCTCTTATTACCGGGATCGTGCCGGTTGCCTTGGCGCTCATTATCGGCGGTGGACTGGGGACGTTGGCTGGCTACATGGGAGGCTGGATCAATTCCATCGTGATGCGCACCACCGACGTGATTTTTGCCTTCCCGTCGGTGCTTATGGCCGTGGCAATTTCTGGTGCGTTGGGTGCCGGACTGGAAAACATGCTGCTCGCCCTGACCATTGTGCTGATTCCGCCGATTGTCCGCATTTCAGAAAGTGTCACGACGCAGGTTCGTTCCCTGGACTTCGTCGAAGCCGCCCGCGCCAGTGGTGCCGGTTCCCTGACGATCATTCGCGCCCACGTTCTCGGCAACATCCTCGGTCCGATTTTCGTCTATTCGACCAGCCTGCTTTCCGTATCGATCATCCTGGCGTCCGGCCTTTCGTTTATCGGTCTAGGTGCCAAGCCACCAACCCCGGAATGGGGGTTAATGCTAAATGCTTTGCGTACGGCTATTTACTCGCAACCGATTATTGCGGCACTGCCCGGTGTGATGATTTTCATTGTGTCGTTGAGCTTCAATCTTCTTTCCGACAGTTTGCGCAGTGCCATGGATGTGCAGCGATGAGTAATCTTTCAATAGGGATGTGCGGTGATGATTAACCCTTCAATCGAGGCGCACGGCGTCCCCTTTCTCGAAACCACGGACCTGCGAAAGCACTTTGTGTCCGGCGGCGGGTTACTTTCCGGTAAACCACGTGTTGTCCAGGCAGTTTCGAATATTTCGTTCCATGTGGATCAGGGGACGACGCTTGGCGTGGTCGGTGAATCCGGTTGTGGAAAATCGACGACAGCGCGTCTGTTGATGGGCCTGATTGAGCGGGATTCCGGTGCCGTTCGGATCGAAGGAAAAGATATCGGCGGGCCGCAAGGCTTGGATATCAAAGAGGCGCGGCGGCAGATGCAGATGGTCTTTCAGGATTCCTTCGCCTCACTCAATCCGCGCATGACCATCGAAACCTCGATCATGTTCGGCCCCCGCGTTCACAAGGTATCGAAATCCGAAGCGCGCCGCCGGGCGCACTCGCTTCTCGATCGGGTTGGCCTGCAGCCCGAGCGGTTTGCCGCCCGTTACCCCCATGAACTTTCCGGTGGCCAACGCCAGCGTGTAAATATTGCCCGCGCCCTGGCCCTCGAGCCGCGGATGCTTTTGCTCGACGAAGCTGTTTCTGCCCTCGACAAGTCGGTTGAAGCGCAAGTCCTTAACCTGCTGTTGGATTTGAAGGACGAGTTTGGTCTGACCTATCTGTTCATCTCCCATGACCTGAACGTCGTCCAGTACATCAGCGACCGCGTGATGGTCATGTATCTTGGCAAAGTGATGGAGATCGGACCGGTCGAGGACATCTACAACACCCCAAGCCATCCCTATACCCAGGCTTTGCTGAAGGCCATGCCCAGCATGGACCCGACGCAGCGTACGGAATCTGCGCCGATTACCGGCGATCCGCCAAGCCCCATTAATCCACCATCGGGTTGCCGTTTTCACACGCGCTGTCCGCATGCGGAGGATGTCTGCCAGTTGCTTGAGCCGCAGTTAACGGTGACCCGGCCGGAACATTTTGTCGGATGTCACATGGCTGATATCGACTCGGGTCATTCGAAAGCGGGGAACGGGTAAAATGCTCAATCGACAAACGCCGGGTGCGACCCACACCAGCGACGAACCGTTCGTCACGATTGACAACCTGCAGGTAACGTTCCATGGCGGCCGCCAGGTGGTGCGCGCCGTCAATGGTGTCGACCTGGTCCTGAAAACCGGCGAAGTGACGGGTTTGCTCGGGGAATCCGGCAGCGGTAAAAGTGTCACTTTGCGGGCGCTGATGCGGATTCTGCCACCAGCACGATCGACCATCACCGGTTCCATACGCGTCGGTGGACGGGAAGTCCTCGACATGTCGGACAGGGACCTGGCTGATTTTCGCGGTGGTTTGGCGTCAATGATTTTCCAGGAGCCCGGCCTGTCGCTGGATCCGGTTTACAAAGTCGGCGATCAAATTGTCGAGAGTGTGGTCCGGCATATGGGTATCGACAAAAAGGCAGCACGGTTACGGGCCCTGGAGGCCCTTGAATGGGTTCACATTCCCTCACCAGAAACCCGCCTGGATGCCTATCCGCACGAAATGTCCGGTGGCATGTTGCAGCGGGTCATGATCGCTTTGGCGCTGTCGTGTTCACCGAAGCTGCTATTGGCAGATGAACCGACCACGGCACTGGACGCGACGGTTCAAATTCAGGTGTTGTTGTTGCTCAGGGAGATGCAACGAAAATTCGGCATGACCACCATCTTTGTCACCCATGACGTGGGTGTCGCCGCCGAGATTTCCGACCGGGTCGCTGTCATGTATGCGGGCCAAGTCGTGGAACAAGGTCCCGTTGGCGAGGTCCTGGGGGATCCGAAACATCCCTATACCCAGGGACTGCTCCGTTCGACGATCCATGGCTCCATGCGGGGTAAACGGATCGATGCCATTGCCGGTTCTCCACCTGATCTTGCGAACCTCCCAAAAGGATGTGCCTTCTCGCCGCGCTGTAAGTATGCCGAGCCCGCCTGTACGGCCGGTGCGCCTCCCAATGTGGCAATAAGTGCCGACCATGACGTTCGCTGTGTGCGTTTTGAGGCCCCATGACTATGGCTATCGAAGGCAAATATTCAGGCAAGACGAGGGAAGGATGAAAATTCTAATCGTTAATCCCAACACCAACAGGGAAACCACGGAACGTATTCGTCGAACCAGCGAACGTGTGGCCTCCGCCGGCACTTCGATCGAGGTTGTAACGGCGGCTTTTGGGCCGAAAACCATTAAAACCCTGGAGCAGTCGACGAACGCGGCAGACGCGGCACTGGCGGCTCTTGACGGGCGATACGGGCCGGTTGATGTGGCCATCATTGCTGCTTACAGCGATCCCGGATTGCAACGGGCAAAGACGGCCTTTGCGTTCCCTGTCGTCGGCATCGGTGAAGCCTCGATGCGGGAAGCCGCCCGTAACGGCAAACGGTTTTCAATTGTTACCATGGGTGAAGAGATGGTCGTTTATCTGCGGAACCGGGCGACGATTTACGGCGTTGGCGGCAGTTTGGCCAGCGTCCGTATACTGCCCTGGACGGTGGTAGCGGGTGAACCCGATGATGTCGAAATCCTGACCCGGGAATGTGTCGAGGCCTTGCGAGATGATGGTGCCGACACTATTATCATCGGCGGCGGCCCGCTCGCTGGTTTCGCCGATCAAATCAGTCGTACCATTTGCGCCCCCGTGTTAGATGGAATTGAATGTGCAGTTCGTCTCGCTGAACGATTGGTGACCGAAAAATCCAGTCAAAAAGATGACGATTGAGACCAATTATTGAACGGATGAGTATACCAAAAAATGGACGACGATAGAATCTACACCCGTATATTTGACGCGATCCTCGAACATCGGCTCGCCCCAAATAAAAAGATCAACGAAGAGGAACTGACACAAATATTCGGCGTCAGTCGGACGATCATTCGCCGGGTGCTTTTGCGTCTTTCCCTTGATGGGGCTGTTGTGCTTCCCAAGAACCGGGGCGCTTATGTGGCGATGCTCACGTCCGATCAGGTCCAGGAACTTTACGCGGCACGTCGTATTATTGAACAAGGGATTGTCGCGACGGCCTGCAAGAACGCTGGCAAAAAAGACATCCAACGTCTGAAACGCATCATTGAACTGGAGCACGAAAGCATTAAAAGCGGGGATCGCGGCAGTCGTATACGCCTATCCGGCGAGTTCCATTTAGCGATTGCCGAAATTGCCGGAAATCGATTGCTGCATGGCTATTTACGCCAGCTTGTCGTGCAGACGTCCATTGCCCGCGCCTGTTTTGAACAGCGCGGTGTATCGCCATGCAGTTCGCACGATCATTTGGATCTTGTTGAGGCGATCGCTGAGGGGGCCGTCGACAAGGCGACACGGTTAATCGTCAACCATTTGCAGTCGAGTGAATCGGAACTGTATGTCGAAAGTCCGACCGAAGACGAAGAACTGAAGTCGATTTTTGGCTGACGATGGTAACACGATTGCGTCCGCTGATTTGATCACATGCGGAAATGTTCCAGCAAATCGTTTTTCGCGGCGGGCGGACGAAAATCCTGGCTGTAATTTATCCTGGGAATAATCCCAGGACCTATCGCGAACCCACGCTCTCCTTCTGTCAGTTCATCTTTAGAGCATAAGGGATCACCCCAGTTAAAGAGTTCGCTCTGAAAAACTCTCAACTATCTGACAAATAAGGATTCCCATCGGGTTTCAAATGTAGGAAAATGCCAGGAAGCAACCTTGATTCATCCTATTACTGGTAGATTTTCATGAAACCCAAAAAGCTCCATCGTCGT